>CAJLPX010000001.1 GCA_905208635.1 uncultured Collinsella sp.
ACCTACAACAGCGCGGTTAACAGCCGCGTGCTCTACCATTGAGCTACCGAGGAATTTAAAAGCCCCTGCGGAATGGGCTGAGAAATTCTGGCTCCCCGGGTAGGACTCGAACCTACAACAGCGCGGTTAACAGCCGCGTGCTCTACCATTGAGCTACCGAGGAATAGGTGCGTGCTCTCAAGCAACGAAGTTTATTATACGGACGATTGGGCGAAGGGCAAGAACTTTTTTAAGAAATTTTCCGACCCAACCGTTGCGGCAAGGAGTGTCCCAAAGTGCCGGCAAAAAGGAACGTCCCCAACTGCCAGGTTCACTCTCATTTTGCGGGCACGCATTTAAGTCTGTCCCCAATGAGTGGTCATTGGGGACGTCCCCAACGACTACATAAAAGCGCCCCCAAGCGGATGTACTTGAGGGCGCTTCTTGCTTGACTAGCTTTCGATGTAGTCCTTGAGCTTGCTCGAGCGGCTCGGGTGGCGGAGCTTGGCCAGGGTCTTGGACTCGATCTGGCGGATGCGCTCGCGCGTGACGCCAAACTCGCGGCCGACTTCCTCGAGCGTACGGGGATGACCGTCGACAAGGCCAAAGCGCAGCTCGATAACCTTGCGCTCACGATCGGCAAGCGAGTCGAGCACCTGGGTGAGCTGCTCCTGCAGCATGGAGAAGCTGGCAGCATCGGGCGGAACGATAGCCTGGGAGTCCTCGATGAAGTCGCCCAGCTGGGAATCCTCTTCCTCGCCGATGGGGGTCTCGAGCGACACGGGCTCCTGCGAGATCTTCTGGATCTCGCGGACGCGGTCGGCGCTCATGTCCATCTCGGCACCAATCTCCTCGGGGGTCGGGTCGCGACCCAGATCCTGAAGGAGCTGGCGCTGCACGCGGACGAGCTTGTTGATAGTCTCGACCATATGAACGGGAATACGGATGGTACGGGCCTGGTCGGCGATAGCGCGCGTAATGGCCTGACGGATCCACCACGTGGCGTACGTGGAGAACTTGAAGCCCTTCTGGTAGTCGAACTTCTCGACGGCGCGAATCAGACCGAGGTTGCCCTCCTGGATCAGGTCAAGGAACAGCATGCCGCGGCCGACATAGCGCTTGGCGATGGAGACAACCAGACGCAGGTTTGCGCTGATGAGCGCCTGCTTGGCTTCGAGGCCAACGTTCTCAATGCGCGTAAGACGACGCATCTCGGCACGCGTGAGCTCGAGCTCACCGGCATCGGCAGCCTCGAGCTTCTCGGTGGCCTCAAGACCGGCCTCGATCTTCATGGCCAGATCGACCTCTTCGGAGGCGGTCAGCAGGTCGACCTTGCCGATCTCCTTGAGGTACATACGAACCGGATCGCCGGTCAGCATCACCGTGGAGGCATCGATGCCACGCACGCGGGAGCGTGAACGGGACGTGCGCACGGTGCGCTTCTTCTTGCTCTTGGAAGAACCCATCTCGGCATCGGCCTGACGGGCCATCTTGAGCTCGTGATCGTCGAGCGAGCCGGAATCGTGCTCGTCGTCGTTATCGAAATCGTCGGTATCGGTATCGTTATCGTCATCGTCGACGTCCATGGGGGCGTCGTCGTTACCGCTCGCGGAGATAATCTGGATGCCGCTGTTGCGCAGCGCGGAATACACCGCGGTGAGCTGCTCGTCAGAAACATCGATATCCTTCAGGGCGACCTGAATCTCGTCCTCGGTTACCGAAGTCCTGTTTGAGCCGTTGCCCATGAGCTTTGCAACGTAGGATTCCAGCCCAGTACCCGTGCTCTCAGTCTTTTTTGGCACAGATTCTCCCTTCATAGTCCACAGGACTCAATACTTTAGCACACACATAGACGTCTATACCCAAAAAGAGGACTGGATATAGGCGAGAATACGCTGGTTGACCACAACATCTAGGCCTGTTCGGTGTCTGCGGCCTCCAGACCGATCAAACGGAACGGGTCCGCCACGCCGCCGATCGACTTTTGCAGTTCGCGTTGACGCTGCGAATCCTGCGCGGCCTGCACGGTCAGCGCGCGACGGGCCTCATCGTCGAGCGAACGGTCCTGGCGCAGCTTGGCCTGTGCGGCACGCATGCGGCGCTTGATGGTGTAGAGCTCGAGCGTATCGAGCATAAACACGATGTTCGTCTCGGTGGGGTGCTTGCTCGTCGCCGAGATGCGCCCGGCACTCACAAGCGTTGCCGCCTCGGGACACACCGAGCGCGCCGCATCCATGCAGGCTGCAGGATCGGTTCCCGGCGGCGTTGCCAGAACGGCCCATGCGATGGACTCGTGACGTGGGTCAACCCACTCGATAGAGCAGATGCGGTCGGCATACGTGCGGAACAGGTCGGGGTAGCTCGTGAGCATGGTCAGCAGCTCACGCTCCCCTGCCAAGGACTTACGCTCAAGATCAGTAAGAACCATCGGCGCCGCCGCAGCCGGAGCACCCGAACCATCAGTCGCAGGTACAGCACCCATACCATCAGGCGCGTCGATCGGCGGCAGGTCGTCGACGACCTCCACGGGCGCGGCGCCGTAGGCATCGAGCGGGACGTAGTCATACGGCTCTTCTTCGACCGGCGCGGACACAGGCGGCGTCGCGCCCGATGCCCAAGCACCGCGAGATGCCCCCTGCGAACCAGACGTCCGACCGCCCGCGCTACCAGAGCGCTCAGCCTGTGCCCGCTGGCGCTCATAGTTCTGCTCACGACGTCGTTCCGCATCCTCGCGCTTGGCGACATCGCGAAACACACGGCCCGAGCTCGCACGCACTGTCTCCAGATCCAAACCCAACAGGTCGGCAATTTGAATAAAGTACGTGTCGATCATATAGCTGTCGCGCAGCGGATAGATAAGCGTCAGCGCATCCTCCAGCGCCTTGGCGCGACCGCCCGGCGTGGAGATGTCGCTCGACTCCTGCAGCGAACGGTACACGAAGTCCATGAGCGGCTCGGCGGCGTCAATGCGTTTCTGCAGCTCCCCTCCGCCGTGCGCCGTGATGAACTCCATGGGATCGTTACCGTCGGGCAGCACCACGCAGCGCAGGTCCATAGAATCCTGCTCGATAAACTGAATCGCACGGCGAGCGGCCTTTTGACCGGCGGCATCGCCGTCAAACATATACACGATGCGCTTAGCAAAGCGGGTGAGCGTCTTGACGTGATGCTCCGTGAGCGCGGTGCCCAGCGTGGCGACAACGTTTTTAATCCCCGCCTCCCAACAGGCGATGCAGTCGGTATAGCCCTCCACCACGATGGCGGTATCCTGCGCGACGATAAACTCCTTGGCCCAATTAAAGCCGTAGAGGTTTCGCTTTTTATGAAACACGCTCGTCTCGGCGGTATTGAGGTACTTGGGTTGGCCGTCACCCATGATGCGACCACCAAAGGCAATGTTGTGACCCTGCTCGTCAAAGATGGGGAACATCACGCGGTCGTAGAAGCGGTCGGCAAGCTGCCCGCGCCCGCGGCTCACGGCAACGTTGGCATCGATCATCTCCTGCGGGGTAAAACCCGCCTGGGACAGGTGCGACACCAGCGCGTTGCGGCCCGGTGCAAAGCCCAGGCAGTAGCGGCGGCAGACGTCGCCACCCATGCCGCGGCTGGCAAAGTACTCGCGCGGACGGCCGTCCTTACCGCGCATAAGCATGGTGTGATAGAACTGGGCGGTCTCAGCGCACAGATCGTAGATGCGGGCACGCTTGGTACCGCGCTCGCGGCGGTCTCCGGTGTCGTGCAGCTCAATACCCGCGCGATCGGCCAAAAAACGGATTGACTCGGGAAAGCTCAGGTTCTCGCGCTTCATGATATAGGTGAAGACGTCGCCACCCTCGCCGCAGCCAAAGCAATGCCACACCTGCGTGGCGGGAATAATGTGGAAGGACGGCGTCTTTTCGCCATGAAAAGGGCAGCAACCCCAAAACTCATGGCCGCGGGGCTTGAGCTCAACCGTTTCCTGCACGATGGCAACTAGGTCGGACGCAGCGCGTACCTGGTCTTTTTCCTCATCACTAATCACGGACACTCACCCCCTGCTCGCCCAAGTTGTGACGAATATCTTCGATATTACCCTCGACGGTCGCGATCAACTCATCCAGCGAATCGAACACGCGCGACGGACGCAGCCAGCGCGTAAACGCCAGCGAAACGGAAGCACCGTACAGGTCGCCCGTATAACCAATTAAATTAGCCTCAAGATGCGCAGATGCCGCATCGTCGGCATACGTCGGCGGCAGTCCGACGTTAACGGCAGCGGGCCACACGATGTCGTTTACCAGCACCAGGCCCTCATACACGCCATCGGCAGGCACCTGAATGCCGTCGGGAACCTGTAGGTTTGCCGTGGGAAAGCCCATGCCAGAGCCCTCGTGACGGCCGCGAATAACACCGCCACGCACCATATACGGGCGGCCAAGTAACCCAGCAGCAAGCCCCACATGGCCCTGTCCCAGCTCGTGACGAATGCGGGTGGCGCAAATGGCCTCACCGCCCTCGCAAAGCAAGTCGTGCCCGTATACGTCAACGCCGCGCTCGGCACCCCAGGCGCGCATCTCGGCAACACCAGAAGCACCGCCGCGACCCAGCCTAAAGTCGCTGCCAACGCGAATCGAGCGAATGTCGACCACGCGTGACAACAGTGCGAGAAAACCGACATGGTCGAGCGCCGCAACCTCAGGCGTAAAGGGAACGGCCACCACTGAATCGACCCCGGTTTGAGCCAGGGCATGCAGACGGTCGGCCGTCGTCATCAATTTTTGAGCGGGCGAAGGGCTCACCACGACGTCCGGGTCGGGATCGAAGGTAACCACGACCGCCTTACAGCCATGGGCACGGGCATCACAGACAAGCGCTTCGATGAGTTCCTGGTGTCCACGGTGCACACCATCGAAAACGCCGATGGCGATGGAGGCAGCACCCAAGTGCTCGCACTCATCAAATGCATCGGCAGCAACGATGCGAGCCTCGTCCGACTCGCCCGCGAAAAAGATACGCGCGAGCTCGCGAGCGGACAACATCATCGAACACCGCCGATTGCCTGCGGAAACACGTGCTCCATGACAAAGCGGCCACTCTCAATGCGGGCGAGCGCCTTGAGTCCCCCATCGAGAACCAACGCAAACGGCGCCTTCGAGGCATCGAAATCCGCAAGCGCACGCTCAACGGGAATGCGTCGGCCGCAGAGCAGGTCATCGGCAAGATTGCCAGGCAAGTCAACACGCGTGGCGCCCAGGGCCGCAATGGGATCCAGGGCAAAGCCAGCCGCGGACTCGGGGGAAAGTTCCTCGACCGCATGACAAGCGCCAATGGAAACAACACCGGAGGCCGTGCGGCGCAACGCGGAAATGTGCGCGGCGCTCTCACAGGCGCGGCCCAAGTCTCGAGCGAGCGCACGGATATAGGTGCCCTTGCTCACCGAGAACGCCACGGTCCACACACACGTATCACCTTCGCCGCCCACGGCGATCAGGTCGGCGGCATAGACCTCGACAGGGCGCGGAGGTAGGTCCACCGCATTGCCCTCGCGAGCAGACTTGTAGGCGCGAACGCCATTGACCGAGATAGCCGAAAACGCCGGCGGCACCTGCATCTGCGGACCCAGCATGGCCGCCAAGCGCTCACGGGCATAGGCAGGATCGCGGAGCTCGTTGGCAACAGCCACCGTGCGGACGGCCTCGCCCTCCGCATCATCGGTATTGGTCTCGGCGCCAAACGAAATGTCGGCGACATAGCTTTTGGTATCGAGGGTTAGCATGCCCAGCAGACGGGTGGCCTGGCCAACACCCACCACCATGACACCCGATGCCATGGGGTCGAGCGTGCCGGCATGGCCGACGCGACGCTCATGGAGGGCGCGCCGACATTGCGAGACCACATCGTGGGACGTGCAGCCCACCGGCTTATCGACGGCGAGCAGCAAATTCAGTTGAGAAGGCGTACGACGAGCCATGTACCATCCAAAAAGTTAAAGCTCGACGGTCACCGAAGCGGGATCCTCCCCTACCAGTTCGGCCAGCATGGGAAGTGCCACGGTGAGCGTCTCGAGAATCGTTCCGTTGTTGGAGAAACCGGCGGCAGCGGGATGTCCGCCTCCGCCAAAGGCAGCAGCGATCTCGGACACGTTGAGGTCGCCCTTGGAGCGCAGGTTGCCGCGCACCTTGGTATCGCCCTCAATGCCCTTCAGGAACAGACAGACCTCGACGCCCATCACCGAGCGAACCACATCGACCAGGCCGTCGCACTCATCCGAGGTGACACCGCAAGCCTCAAGGTCACTCTGGTACGCGTAGCTATACGCGACGCGCCCGTGGGCCACCGTCTTAATGCGGCCCATAACGATGGACTTGAGGTGCAAAAATTCAACGCGCATGCTCTGGTAGACCTCGAGTGCCACACGCGCCGGATCGGCACCGTGGGCAACCAGACGCGAGGCTGCATGGAACGCGGCGGCATCGGCGTTTTGGTACTGAAAACGGCCGGTATCGGTAACCAAGCCACACAGCAGGCAGGTCGCAACGCCATCACGTGCGACAATGCCGCAATTGTCCAAGAAGCGGTCGATGATCATGGCGCAGGCTGCAGCTTCGACGCGCCTCAGGCTGAGCTCGGCAAACTCCTCACGCGCCGGATGGTGATCGAAGCACACCACATGCTTGGAGCGACGAAGCACCTCGGCGGAATTATTGAGACGCTCGACGACCGGCACGTCCACCGAGATGAACAGGTCCGGATTGCCGGTGTACGCAGATGCCGGCACCAGGCGATCGGAGCCTTCCATAAAGCGGTAAATGCGCGGAACTGGGTCATCATCTGCCAGCAGCAGCGCAATGTCCTTGTTGGGGAAAAACTTCATGAGCGAAAGGCCCAGACCCAAAACGGAGCCCAAGGCATCGCCATCGGGAGAAGTATGTCCCGAAATCGCAATGGAGGACGCACCCTCGATGAGCTCGAGGATGCGTCGCTGAATATCTGCAGACTCGCACGAGGCGAGGTCGGCGGAATTAGTCATCTAAAGCTGCCTCCTGGGCGGCATCCGCTATCGGATAGCCGTCCTCGTCCTTTTCGATCGCAAGCGTGGCGGGAACGTTTTCCAGCGCACGCGTGATGCGCTCGGCCTCATCGGTCGAGCGATCGATGCGAAAATCGAGCTCGGGCGTAACACGCCAATCGAGCGAGCGAGCCAACAGGCTGCGAATACGGCCCTTAGCGCTTGCGAGCGCCTCCATGACCTCGTCGTAGCGGCTCGCATCGCACGACACGTACACGCGCGCGAACGAACGGTCCACCGCGACCTCGACCGCGGTCAAAGTAACCAGGTCGAGACGCGGATCGGAAACCTCAAAGAGAAGGATATAACCGAGCTTCTCGCGAAGCTGCTCGCCCAGACGGCGGGTTGCCTGCGTTTGCTTCATAGCGCTACCCCCTACTCGGTACGGGCAACCTGGTCGATACGGTAACCCTCGATCTGGTCGCCGGGCTTGATGTCCTGGAAGTTCTCCAGGCCAATGCCGCCCTCGGAACCGCTCTTGAGGCTCTTGGCCTCGTCCTTGTAGTGACGCATCGAGGCGATCTTGCCGTTGAAGACCACGATGCCGTCGCGCACCAGACGCACGGAATCGGTCGCGGCGATCTCGCCCTCTTCGACGCGGACACCGGCGGCGATACCGACTTTGGGCACCTTGAAGGTGTCCAGGACGGTCGCGGTACCCGTGGAGACCTCGACCTCGGTGGGCTTGAGCATGCCGATACGGGCAGCGTCGAGCTCCTCGAGGCACTTGTAGATGACGTCGTAGCAACGAATCTCGACACCCTCGCGCTCGGCAGCGGAGCGGGCCTTGCCGTCGGGACGGACGCCAAAGCCGATGATAATGGCGTTAGAGGCGTCGGCCAGGACGACATCGGTCTCGTTGATGGCGCCAACGGCGGAGTGGATCGTGTTGATGCGAACCTCGGACTGATCCATCTTGTCGAGCGAGTCCTGAAGGGCCTCGATGGAACCCTGGACGTCGGCCTTGATGATCAGGTTGAGCTCCTTGACCTCGGCGTCGGCAATGGTCTCGAAGAGGTTCTCGAGCGTGACGTGCTTGACGCGGCTCTGCTCCTCGATACGGGCCTTGAGCGAACGCTCGTCGGCAAGGGCGCGAGCCTCGCGCTCGTCCTCAAACACGCGGAACTCGTCGCCGGCATTGGGCACGGACTGCAGGCCCAAAATCTCGACGGCGTCGGAGGGACCGGCCTCGGTGACGGCGCGACCCTTGGGGTCGAGCATAGCACGGACGCGGCCGTAGGTAAGGCCGGCGACCAGCGTATCGCCCACGTGCAAGGTACCGCGGGTCACGAGCACGGTAGCGACCGAGCCGCGGCCCTTGTCGAGCTTGGCCTCGAGGACGTTGCCGGAGGCAAAGGTGTCCGGGTTGGCCTTGAGCTCGAGCACGTCTGCCTGGAGCAGCACGGTCTCCAGAAGGTCGTCGATACCGATCTTCTGCTTGGCCGAGATGTTGACGAACATGTTCTGTCCGCCCCACTCCTCGGGGATGACGCCGTACTCGGTGAGCTCCTGACGCACACGGTCGGGGTTGGCGCCGGGCTTATCGATCTTGTTGACGGCGACGACGATGGGTACGCCGGCGGCCTTGGCGTGGTTGATCGACTCGACCGTCTGGGGCATGACGCCGTCGTCGGCAGCCACGATCAGGATGACGATGTCGGTCACCTTGGCGCCGCGGGCACGCATGGCCGTAAAGGTGGCGTGGCCGGGGGTGTCGATGAAGGTGATCTTGCGGTCGTTGATCATGACCTGCGAAGCGCCGATGGCCTGGGTAATGCCGCCCGCCTCGCCGGCAGCGACGCCGGTGTGACGGATGGCGTCGAGGAGGCTCGTCTTACCGTGGTCGACGTGGCCCATGACGGTGACGACCGGGGCGCGCGGCTTAAGGTCGGCGGGATCGTCGTAGAACGAGAAGGTGTTCTCCTCCTCGGGGGTGATGATCTTGATCTGGCGGCCCAGGTCGTCGGCAACGAGCTCGACAAGGTCGTCGGACATGGACTGCGTCATGGTAAGCGGCGTACCCAGCAGGAACAGTCGCTTGATGATGTCGTTGGCCGGAACGTCGAGCGCCTCGGCGAGCTCCTGAACGGTAACGCCCTGGGAGACCTTGATGGCGTCGAGGTCCTCGGGGTTCACGCCCTGGGCCAGCGCCTCCTCTATCTTGCGCTCCTCCTGAGCCTTGGCAGCCTCGCGCTCGCGCTTCTCCTTGCGCTTTTTGCGGCGACCGGTGGACTCGCGAGAGGCCTCCTCGACGGCGGCACGAGCCTCCTCGAGCACCTTCTCGCGGCTGTACTCCTCGGCCTCGCGCGCCATGCGGCTGTAGTGGTCCTCTTCGTTGTTGTGACCGCCCTTGCGCTTCTTGCCCTTGCCCTGCTTGTCGGGGTTGGGGAAGTCCATACCGGCAGCGACGTTGTTGCTGGCATTGGTGCGATGGCTGTGGGGACGGCTCTCGGAGGCGTTGCGCTCGGAGTTGTTGTCGGAGGCGTTGCGATCGTTACGACGGCCACCGCGACGGTCGTTGTTGCCGCCACGACGGTTGCCGCGCTCGGCAGCGCGCTCGGCCTTGGCCTTCTGCTCGGCGTCCTTCTTCTCCTTGAGCACGGTCTCCTGTGCGGCAATCTGGTCAAGCAGCGAACGGAAACGCGAACCGGAGTCGGAAGCGGGAACGGCGCGGCGCTGGGCCTCGCGGGCAGCCTCCTCCTTCTCGCGGGCAAGGCGCTCCTGCTCGGCCTTCTTCTTGGCCTCGGCCTCGGCGCGGGCGGCCTCCTCGGCAGCCTGGGCTGCGGCAAACTGGCGGCGCTCCTCCTCACGTGCCTTCTCGGCAGCGATGCGCTCGCGCTCGGCCTCGGCGGCGCGAGCTGCCTCCTCGGCGGCAGCTGCCTGCTCCTCGGCCTGCTTGGCGGCCTCGACTTCCTGAGCGCGGGCCTCGATCACCGAGGCGAGCTGCTTGCGGACCATGGCGACATAGGCGTCCTCCAAGGTGGAGGAAGCGGACTTAGCGGGAATCTTCATTTCGGCGAGATGACCCATCAGTTCCTTGGAGGTCATGCCGAACTCTTTGGCCAGGGTGGACACACGGACTTTTGCCATATGACTTCACCTACCCTTTCTGGCACCTTGGGTGCCTAGAGACTGAACGAGCGTGGGGTATGCGCTGGGACCTGCCCGGCGCGACCGCGCGCTAGATCAGGTCCTCCGCATCATCGAAGGCGTCGGTGTCGTGGACACCGCAGAAACGGGAGCCGGGACGGGCCTGGTTGCGGCACTGGATGCCGTCCTCGGACACGTACTCGCAGCGACGGACGTCCTCGTCCTCCTCGTCACCGATCAGGTCGGCGGCGGGCTCCTCGTGAACGGGAACGTTCTTGAGGATGTCGGCGGCAAGCGTCTCGGACTTGATGTCGATGTGCCAGCCGGTCAGGCGCGCGGCGAGGCGGGCGTTCTGGCCCTCCTTGCCGATGGCGAGGGACAGCTGGTCGTCGGGGACGATGACGCCGGCGTAGGCCTTCTCCTCGTCAATGAGGACGCGAGTGACCTTAGCGGGCGACAGGGCGTTGGCGACGTAGACGGCAGGATCGGCATCCCACAGGATGACGTCGACGCGCTCGCCACGGAGCTCGCCCACGACAGCGCGAACACGGCTGCCCTTGGGGCCGACGCAGGCGCCCACGGGATCCAGGCGGTCGTCGAGCGAGTGGACGGCAACCTTGGAACGCTGGCCGGGCTCGCGGGCGATCGACTTGATCTGGACGGTGCCCTCATAGATCTCGGGCACCTCCTGCTCAAACAGGCGACGCATGAGCTCGGGGTGGGTACGGGAGATGACAATCGGCGGACGGCTGTGCTCGCCACGAACCGGCTGCAGGTTGGAGTTGGGGTCGCGAACGTCGATGATTACGGCCTTGATATGCTGGTTGTGCAGGTAGCGCTCACCCATCGGGCGCTCGTTGCGCTCGTTCTCGTAACGGCGCTGATCGAAGTGCGGCAGCTCGGCCTCGACGCCCTCACGAATCTTGACGATCGTGAAGTCGGGCGTGGACTGCAGCACGGTGCCGCTGATGAGGTCACCGATGCGGCCGGAGAACTCCTCGTAGATCTGCTCGCGGGCGGAGTTGCGCACGATGGCATTGATCTCGGCCTTGGCGTGCTGGGCGGCGATGCGGCTCGTGTTCTTGGGGGTGACGTCGATCTCCTCGAACTCGGTGAAGTTGCCCTCCTCGTCCATGGAATCGTCGATCGGCTCCAGGCGGTAGACGTAGATCTTGCCGGTGGTGCGGTCGATGGTCACCTTGGCGCCCCACTCAAGATGCAGGATCTCGGCATAGCTCTTGGCGAGCGACTGCTCCAGGCGGTCGATCAGGTAGAGCTGGTCGATGTGCTTCTCCTGGCAAAGCTCCATCAGGGCGGACATCATGTCGGATGCTGCCATCTTACTTTCCTTCCTTCGCGGGCTTGAAGTCGTAGGTGGGCTTCAACTTGCACTTTTTAACATCAGAGAAATCGAGGGTGACGGACTCGCCGTCCTCGAGCTCGAGGGTCACGTCGGTCTCGGTCGCAGCCGCAATCTTGCCGGCGTACTTGCGACGGCCCTCGGAGGCGGTGGAGGTGAGCTCACAGTTCTCGCCCACAAAGCGGGCAAAGTCGCGCGGACGGCGCAGCGGGCGCGCCATGCCCGGGCTCGATACCTCAAGCGTATAGCTCGAAGAGATAGGGTCGAGCTCCTCAATCACATCGCCGACCCACTTGGTGTTGGCCGTGACGTCATTGAGCGACAGGCTCTGACCCTCGGCACCCTCGATACGCACGCGCACGCAGGGGGCCTTGGTGGCACCCACGAGCTCAACGTCGACAATGTCGACATCGTGCTGGGGAGCAACGGCCTCGAGCGCGTCGATGATCGCCTGCTCGGTCTTGGTCTTGACCATTGCGGCACCTCCATCCATACAAAAAAGAAGCGGGGCCGAAACCCCACTTCTTTCAATTACAACTTCATTTGCAAGCAAACTATACCAATACCTGCGAAAACGTGCAAGCACAACAGAAACTCGCAGGTCAGCGCGCCCACAGCATCTCCACAAGAATAGAACAATTGACCGCGGGCGCCGCGAGCAGACAACACAAAACGAGGGACGACCCAACCGGATCGTCCCTCGTCTTTTATGCGTCAGTTAAGCGCGCAGTGCTTACTTGACCACCAGGTTGACCAGCTTGCCGGGCACGCAGATGGCCTTGACGACCGTCTTGCCCTCGAGCCACTTGGCGACGGCGGCCTCGGCGGCAGCCTGCATCTCCTCGTTGGAGGCATCGCGGGCAACGTCGACGCGGCCGCGGACCTTGCCGAGCACCTGGACCACGATCTGCACCGTGTCCTCAACGGACTCGGCCAGGTCGAACTCGGGCCAGGCGGCGGTGTAGGCGTTGCCCTCGCAGCCGAGGGCCTCGTGCCACAGCTCGTCGGCCCAGAACGGGCAGATGGGGGCAAGGACGCTCACGATATCCTTAGCCACGCCGTAGCACAGCGCCTTGTCGCGGGTAGCACCCTCGGTGGCGTTGAGGTAGGCGCTCGCCGCGTTGACGAGCTCCATGACGGCCGAGATCGCGGTATTGAACTGGCCGCGATCGAAGTCCTCGGTGCACTTGGCGATGGTGCGGTGACGCTCGCGATAGAGCTTCATCGCAACCTCGTCGAGCGCGGACTTGTCGAAGGCCACGTTGGCGTCGCCGGACTGGACGAGCTGCCACACGATACGCCAGGCGCGCTTGATGAAGCGGTTGGCGCCCTCAACGGCCTTGGGATCCCAGTCGAAGTCCTTCTCGGGCGGGGCGATAAACAGGATCGCCAGACGCATGGTGTCGGCGCCGTAGGGCTCGATGACCGAGCTCGGGGGCACGACGTTGCCCTTGGACTTGGACATGGTGTCGCCGTTCTCGTCCTTAACCATGCCCTGGCACAGCAGGTTGGTGAAGGGCTCGTCCACACTCAGCAGGCCCAGGTCGCGCAGTGCCTTGGTAAAGAAGCGGCTGTAGAGCAGGTGCAGAATGGCGTGCTCGATGCCGCCGATGTAGTTATCGACGGGCATCCAACGGTCGGCGGCTTCGCGGGAGAAGGGCAGCTCGGTGTTGTGCGGGTCGGTATAGCGCAGGTAATACCAGCTGGAGCAGGTAAAGGTGTCCATGGTATCGGTCTCGCGCTTGGCTGGGCGGCCGCAGACCGGGCAGGTGGTCTCGTAGAAGTCCTTGCACTCGGCAAGCGTCTCGCCGGCACCCAGGTCCAGGTTCTCGGGCAGCGTCACCGGCAGCTGATCCTCGGGCACGGGCACGATGCCGCAGTGCTCGCAGTGGATGGCCGGGATGGGGTTGCCCCAATAGCGCTGGCGGCTGATGAGCCAGTCGCGCAGGCGGAACTCGACCTTGCGACGACCGCAGCCCATGGCCTCAAGGTCGGCCACGATGGCAGACTCGCCCTCGGAGTGCTTACCGCCGCGCATGCCGGTGTACTTGCCCGACTGGACCAGCGTGCCCTCGGCAGCGTGGGCGCATTCCCAGTCGACAGTCTCGGCATGGAAGGTATCGATGGTCTCGCCGCTGGCCTCGACGGCAGCGCGATCATCGTCGTCCAGGATGATCGGCACGATCGGCAAATCATACTTGCGTGCGAACTCAAAATCGCGCTGGTCGCCGCAGGGAACGGCCATGACGGCGCCGGTGCCGTAGTCGGCCACGACGTAGTCGGCAACCCACACGGGGACCTTTTCGCCGTTAACGGGGTTCACCACGTAGCGGCCGGTAAAGGCACCGTGCTTCTCGAGAGTGCCCTGGGCACGCTCGACGGCAGAAATGTGCTTGGAGTCCTCAACGATCTTGGTGACGGCCGCCTCGTACTCCGTGCCCTCGACGAGCTCGTGCAGACGGGCGTACTCGGGAGCCAGGACAAAGAAGGAGACGCCAAAGAGCGTGTCGGCGCGCGTGGTGAAGACGGTGATCTTGCCCTCGTCGCCCTCGATGGGCTCGCCATCGGCGTCGCACAGGGTAAAGTCGACCTCGGCACCCTCGGAGCGACCGATCCAGTTGGCCTGCATCTGCTTGACGCGCTCGGGCCAGCCGGGGAGCTTCTCCAGATCGTCGAGTAGCTCTTGGGAGTACTCGGTGATCTTGAAGTACCACTGCTCCAGATCGCGCTTCTCGGGCTCGGTGCCGCAGCGCCAACACTTGCCCTCGGTGACCTGCTCGTTGGCCAGAACGGTCTTGCAGGTGGGGCACCAGTTGACCGGGTTCTTCTTACGGTAGACCAGGCCCTTTTCCCACAACTTCTCAAAGATCCACTGGCCCCAGCGGTAATAATCGGGGCTGCAGGTCTTGACCATGCGATCCAGATCGTAGGAAAAGCCCATACGCTTCATCGTGGCGAGCGCCTGGTCCATGTTCTTGTACGTCCAGGCAGCAGCCTGCGTGTTGTGCTTGATAGCGGCGTTCTCTGCAGGCAGGCCAAAGGCGTCAAAGCCGATGGGGTGCAGCACATCGTAGCCGCGCATGCGGGCCTGACGGGCCATGGCATCGCCGATGGTATAGTTGCGCGCGTGGCCCATGTGCAGGTCGCCCGACGGATACGGGAACATCTCGAGCACGTACTTCTTGGGCTTACTTTCGTCGGTGTCGACGGCAAAGAGGTTGGAGTCCTCCCACGCCTTCATCCACTTGGACTCAATGGCCTGTGCGTCGTAGGCAGGGATCTCGTCCTTATGATCTGTGCAATCGCACATATCAGCTCCTTTGTTAGCTGGGTTGGGGCGGGGCGTTCTCACCTTTACTCGCTGCTGCGGATAGTCCTGCTCGCACGAAGAGCACATTAAGTGCTCTTCGGCTCGTGCGGAACTTGCAGCGAGCAAAGGTGAGAACGCCCCGCCACATCGTTAACTCGACTGATGATAGCAAATCACGAAATACAAGGTGTATGCAACTTGCAACAAACCGAACTATCGAATACTCCAAGTCAACTGGCTTGAGTTTTTATATCTTGAATACGGGAAGCCTTCGAACAAGTCTTTATTGTTGTCATTGGACTTCGACATGTCTTTAAGAATTGACTTGCCTATAGCCTCCCCCAAAGCAATGGGAACAGCATTGCCGATTTGCCTATATATATCGCTAATATCACCTCGGAAAATCCAATCATCCGGAAAGCCCTGAATGGCACGATATTCCTCAATTGAAAGAGGGCGATCTTCTGTGGGGTGGCACAAATCAGTAGCAGGCATTGTCGGGCTTGTGACTAAAGTTGGAGAAGGCCGATCATTCCATATTCTTCTATAAAAACCCGTTTTACCGCCTCCAAGCCGATACGCCTTCCCCATCGCCTCTTCCTGAAGCTCCACAGGCAAATTCTTCCAATACTCACCCTCTTTAAGCAACTTAAAATACTTAAGCCTTTTTTCCGGAAACTGAACGTAATGGTGTTCGTCTTTTAATCCCCGAACGGCATCTGAAAAAGTCATCCAAGGATTAAGTTGCCACTTGGGGTCATTTGAGTTCGTGGGGGTCAGCCAATCACAGATTGAACCGTCTCGTTTAGCAATCAAGACAACTCTCTCCCTAATTTGAGGAGCCCCAAAATTCGCAGCATTATACAAATTGAAGCTCACGCCATAGCCCATTGATTCAAGTTTGTTCAGAACCGTTTTCATAGCGCCGCCGTGTACGGGCTCTCCGCCAGCTTCCAAAGGATATGCCGTAGACAAGAGCCCTCTGACATTTTCAATTACCAAATACTTAGGTCGAAGATGGTCAGCAAGATCGAGATACTTTAGGAATACGTTGCCCCTAACGTCATCGAAGGCGCGACGCGCTCCAGCCGTAGAAAATGCCTGACAAGGAGGCCCGCCAAACATAACATCTATACCCCTTTTGGGGCTAATGCCCGAATAATCAAATACCCGATCGGGAGTAACCTTATTAATGTCTCCTAACAAACCAACATTAGGCCGATTGGACGCAATAGTCATTCGGCACTTCGTGTCATTTTCACAGTAAAGACTGGACGAAATACCGGCCCTCTCCATTCCATAATCCAAGCCAAGCGCCCCAGAAAAAAAAGAAACCGCAGTTAATGCCGAATCAACTACTTCAGTAGCGCGATGGTCTGCGGGAGCGAAGCATAGATTTTTTTTCCTCATAAAGCTGATTATTTCGTTCTCTCTATAGACTCTACGCTTACCAACAAGCGCATAATTGAGATCTCCGTTACGAGATAGTCTTGTAACAGTCTGAGATGTCACCCCAAGACGGCTCGCAACTTCCGCGGAAGACAGTATCGCCTCATTTTCCAAAATGGACTCCAGCAATTAAGTAATTGAACATTTTTTAGTCCATTTTAATTCAAATATACGCTTGTGTATAGGTTTTATCTAGTTGAAAATCAACACAAAGGAGGCACGACCATGGCTAAAAACGCAAAACGTGAAGATGTCAAAAAGAAATTATCGGAATCACTGAATTACTGCAACTCGCATCACATTCCGGCGCAAGAACTCTTTGAATCCATCGCAGACCGAACAATTAACAACGAAACCTGTCACTATGACGCCAATGAAAGAAAAAGGGAAATGAAGTCGCTATTTCCCATTCTTCTCCAAGCCGAAACCTCAGCAATGATTCCCTCGATTCCAATGAAGCCAGATATACTCGAATTAGACTCGAAAGCATTTTTGGAACTTTGGCTAAACAAATGGATTTCAAAATTTCTTTCGGGATGGCAGTCGCTTCCAAGTGATTATGTCGCGAATCCCAAAAAGACGGTTACCGATGAAGCACTGATACATATGGTAATGGACGCAAAACACGCAGGATCAAAAGAGCGCGCTTACGAGTGGGCGGCGCACCACAATTTATTCATGAGTGCTGAAAATATAGGTGGCAACCTATTGGAGGAGTACATATATTCAAAAATTAAGCCATATGGATGGATTTGGTGCAGAGGGAGGATTCTCACGGCAATCGACTTTTGCAACGATGAATGCACTGCCATGTTTCAGGTAAAAAACAAAACGAATACTGAAAATAGTTCAGGAAAGGGTTTCAGGGAATCCTGCGGCGCAAAAGCATGGAATCGAATGAAGGCGGAGCGTCGTAACGGAAAGATTGAAACATATTGGCCAAAGTTGATTGAAATTGTTCGAGAGGGCAGTACGGTAGATAAACCTGTTCCGAATGATCTCGTCACCGAGGCAGACTATTTGGATTTTGTTTCAAACACGGTCAGAAACAATCCTTATCTGATTAGCGAAAGAGAAGGAGACCTATAACAAAATGGGGTCGCAATCCAACAGACACGCGACCCCATTTTCATAAATTATTTAGTAACTAGCGATAACTTACGGACTGCTGGGAGTCTTTCACGACTACGTCGTGGGCGCCGCCTTCGACGATGGAGGTGGAGCTCACCAGGGTCAGACGTGCCTTTTCTTGGAGCTCGGGGATCGAGAGGGCGCCGCAGTTGCACATCGTGGACTTGACCTTGTAGAGCGTGCCGCCCACACCGTCCTTGAGGGAGCCGGCATAGGGAACGTAGGAGTCGACGCCCTCGACAAAGCTGAGCTTCGCGGCGCCGCCCAGGTCGTAACGCTGCCAGTTGCGGGCACGCGCAGAACCCTCGCCCCAGTACTCCTTCATGTACTGGCCGTTGACGTTGACGCGCTCGGTCGGGCTCTCGTCAAAGCGGGCGAAGTAGCGGCCCAGCATCATAAAGTCGGCGCCCATGGCAAGGGCGAGCGTCATGTGGTAGTCGTAGACGATGCCGCCGTCGGAGCACACGGGCACGTAAACACCGGTCTCCTCGTAGTACTCGTCACGGGCGCGGCAGACGTCGATCAGCGCGGTGGCCTGGCCACGACCGATACCCTTGGTCTCGCGAGTGATGCAGATGGAACCGCCGCCGATACCGACCTTGATGAAGTCGGCACCGCAGTCGGCCAAGAAGCGGAAGCCCTCGGCGTCGACGACGTTACCGGCACCGACCTTGACGTCCTCGCCGTAGTTGGCGCGAATCCACTCGATGGTGCGCTTCTGCCACTCACTGAAGCCCTCGGAGGAGTCGATGCACAGGACATCGGCGCCAGCCTCGATGAGCAGCGGCACGCGCTCGGCATAGTCGCGGGTGTTGATACCGGCGCCGACCATATAGCGCTTGTCGTTATCGAGCAGCTCGTTGGGGTTGGTCTTGTGGCTGTCGTAGTCCTTGCGGAAAACGATGCCCATAAGGTGATCGTTGTCGTCGACGATCGGCAGGGCGTTGAGCTTGTTGTCCCAAATGACGTCGTTGGCAACCTTGAGGCTGATGTTCTTGTCGCCCACGATGAGCTGCTCGCGCGGGGTCATGAACTCGGAGACCTTCTTCTGGTGGTCATCGCGGCTGGGACGATAGTCACGGCTGGTGACAATGCCCAGGAGCTTGCCCTTGGGAGTGCCGTCGTCGGTGACCGGCATGGTGGAGTGGCCGGTCTTCTCCTTGAGCTCGATGACCTGCTCCATGGTCATGTCGGGTGTCAGCGTGGAATCGGACTGAACGAAGCCGGCCTTGTGATCCTTGACGGCCTTGACCATAGCGGCCTCGGACTCGGCGCTCTGGGAACCGTAAATGAAGGACAGGCCACCCTCGGTAGCGAGCGCGACACCCATGTCGACGCCCGAGACGGATTGCATGATGGCGGAAACCATGGGGATGTTCAGGGTGATTGCCGGCTTCTCACCGCGCTTAAAGCGGGTTAGCGGCGTCTTGAGAGAGACGTTGTTGGGGATGCACTGCGAGGACGAGTAGCCAGGGACCAGCAGATACTCCGAAAACGTGTGGGACTCACCGGGAAAGAACGTAGCCATGTTTCTCCTTTTTCCATGCGACCGGTCGGCTGCAGGCCTCGTAGGACCCAGCCCAACCTTGGGCGCCCAATACTGGGGAAGTATCTTAACGCACTTTGACTGCTACAATGCATGGTTTAGAAAGAGCACACGAGGGTTTGACGCAGGCTTTGCGTTTGCCCAGCAAACACTTTAGCAGGGAGACGTGGAGCACATGGAGTACAAGACGACGGCAAAGTTGGTCATTCAAGCGTGCGACAAAGACCTGCCGGGCGTGTTTGGCCACGGCTGTGTCTTGCTGCTGCAGGGTATTGACCGAGAGCATTCGCTCAACCGCGCCGCCAAAAGCATGGGCATGGCGTATTCCAAGGCCTGGCGCATCGTGAACGAGGCCGAAGGACAGCTGGGCTGCAAGCTCATCGAGCGCGACGGCGCCCGCGGATCCACGCTCACGCCGGCCGGCGAGCGAGCCATAGCGGTCTACGAGGAGCTACAGGCCGATATCAACAACGTCATCGCTGCCAAGGCCGACGCCCTCATCGCCAACATCAACGCGGAGTAGTCCTTTTGGGCGGTTTTTAGCCCACAGCGCCCTCGGGTTGAGGCTCGCGCCACAAAACGGGCCCATCTACTACGTTTAGTTGAATACCCACGACCATACCGGACATTATGAAATTAAAACCGCTGGTAAACAGCTTGGTAATTTTCAAAATAGGCGGGTGTGGTCGACCCCTATTGCTTAAACGTAGTAAATAGACCGTTTTCGTGACATAGACCCCGATTAGCTACTTGCGAAGGGCGTTATCGAGAGTGGCAGCCACCTGCAAAGGGTCGTCGGTGCCGGCGAAGAGGCGGATGGTTCCCCCCTGCTTGCCGCGTGGGGCCGAAAGGCGTGTCGTTGCGCCGCCGGCGGGCGACGTGCGGAACTCCCCCGGCAATGTGTCGAACAGCTCACCCGCACTTCGCACGATAAGGTCAAACTCAACTGCCGGGCCAAAGCCGTGCTCGAGGATTCCCGTTGCAACCGCATGATCGGGATGCGAACCCAGCCCAGGATAGCGAACGTTACACACCATCTCGTTAGCAGCCAGATACTCGGCCAGAGCACGGGCGCGATCGAAGTGCGCCTGCATGCGAGCATCGAGCGAGGACAGCCCGCGTTCTAGCACGTCGGTCTCCTCGGCAGACAGGTCAAGCGCGGGCGCACCGCAGCCCGCAAACAACGCGTGCGCGCACTCTGCGGCGGCATCCACGCGATGGCGCTTAAGCTGCGAGCGCGCCACCGAAGCGGCGACGAGCTTGCGCGGCGCAACGCCGGCACACACGCGGTCGAGCGCCTCGAGCGAAAGCACGGCGCCCAGACGCAACGGGTTGCACCCAAAGACGCCCGACACAGTGTTATCAACCACGAGCAGCGCATGCGACTCACGAGCCGCGCGGCCCAGAGCGCGAAGGTCGGGCACACGCAGACCAAACCCGCCGATGGAGTTGACGAACCACCACAGGTGCGGCCCCTCGGCATCAAACGAAGCATCAAAGCCCTCGGACGCAGCAGCAAACGCCGCAGCCGCGGGCTCCCCCACCAGCGCAACATCGTAGCCATCAAAGCCGCAGGCAAACGCATCGGCAAAGTCGTCCGCAAAGGCCACCAAGCGATCGCCGGGCTGCACAATCCCCAGCATCGACAGCGCCGCCGGCACATGCGAGGCCGCAACAAGACGCGCCTCACGCGCACCAGCCCTTGCAGCCCAGGCCTCTTCTAACTGTTGCACGTCCACGAGACACCGTCCCTTAAATAATAAAACTGAACCAAATTAGCCATCCTGGAAGAGCACGCGCCAGCGAGCGGGCAGCGGTTGTGGCGAGGTGCCGTGAAAGAGGAGCGACGCGTACTTCATGTACGCGAGCGACGGTTTGAGCGGCAGATCGCCCGGCAGATGCCCGCGCAGCGTCGAGCGGTCCGGCGTTCGTTAGAACGCCGGAACAAAATTAGCCGTGATATTCGCCGTTGTACTGGATGAGCGTCAGGTCCTCAACGCCGTCGAGCGCGCGAATCGCATCGGCGTAGGGCATGTCAACGCCGTCCGAGAACACCTCGACGGCCATCTCGACCTTGTCACCGCGCATGGTCTTGGACTTGACGGAAAACTTGGTGCGCCCAAATGCACGCACGATATCGTCGCCGGTGGTCTGACCCGTGTAGTGGATGACCATCATGTACACGCGCGCCTTGTCCTGGTGGCTCGCAAAGCCGGCAATCATCACCACGATCACCACCGCCGTGAGCCCCACGAGCGCATACATACCGGCTCCCGCCGTAATGCCCGTGGTAATGGACCAAAACAGATACAGCAGGTCGAGCGGGTCCTTGACCGCCGTACGGTAGCGGACGATAGACAGAGCACCGACCATACCGAGCGAGATGACCACATTCGTCGAGATCGCGAGCGTGACCATGCAGGTGAGCACGCACATGCCCACGAGCGTTACAGCAAAACTGCGCGAATAGACCACGCCGGTAAAAAAGCGCTTGTACACGTAATAGATCAGGATGCCCATGGCGAGCGCCACAAGCAGCGAAAGGCCGATCTTGGCAGGGTCGACCTGGCCAAACGCCTCCAAGACGGAGTTCTTAAAAAAGTCCCTGGTGCTCATGGTCTAAATATCCCCTCGGTTCCCAAAATCCGATTCCCAGTAGTTAAAACCGCGCAGGTAGGCGGTCTTGTCATAACACAGGCAGTACTTAGAGACCGCCGTGAGTTCGGCCGCACCTGGCGGCACCATATCGCGCACCAGCTGTGGGCAAAACTCGGTAAACTTGACCTCCATCACCAGCTTGCCGGGCTCCAGCACGGGCAACGCGGGCAACGTCGCGTCAAAGATGTCAAAGCTTCCCACCGCCGCACGCACGTTGCTATCAAAGGTAATGCGCACGGTGCCCTCGTCCATCACCCACGGCTCACGCTCGTAGTCCACGATGGTCCGCGGGCGCATCATGTTGCAGATGCACTCGATGTAGAACTCGCGACAGAGCGGATAAGGGCTCCTCAGCAAAAAGTCGTAGTCGCCGGCCAGAATCTGCTCAAACTCGCCACGCGTGAGTGGCGCGTCCTCCTTGTAGATCCAGCTGCCGTACTTCTTTTTGCGCTCGAGCTTAATCACCTTGTCGCCGCCGTTATAGATGCGCACGCGATATTTTTTTCGCATAAGAATACCGGCGTCTTTTTCCTCGTAGGCCGAGTTGCAGTAGTCGTCAAAGTACAGGCTGCGAATGGTGTAAACACCCGCCCGCGCATACTTGTCCAGTTTAAAAACCGGCGCCATGCGGCAGGCAAGCGCAGCGTGCTCGCCCTCGTTAATGAGATATTTGAGCTCGTGGCGGTAACGCTCCTGCGTGGCACGCACAGGCGGAGCCGTAAGGCGCTCAAGCAGCGCGCTAGCCCTCCTCATACGTGTCCTCCACGACCTTACCGCCGTCCTGCACGTAAAAACACTTCATGCCGTAGTGCTTGCCGTCGTCGGTCACATAGTAGTCAAACGCATCTTGTGTATAGCCGTCGGAGTTGGTGGCGCGCACGCGCGCAAAATACTGGCCGGCATCGGGCGCATCGCAGGTCACTTCGGGCAGTAGCACGTCCTCGGCCTTAAAAAGCACGTCGCTTATGGCATAGTCGCGCGCCAGCTCCACGGTATAACGAATGTCACGCGCCTTAAAGTCGTAGGACGCATCCCAGTTAATGCGCAGCTTACCGTTATCGATCTGCGGCACGCCAATGTAGAACGGCATGGGCTTTTTATAGCTCTCGCGAAAGCTCTTGTAGTTTTCCTCAATCTCGGAGGGAATCTCCGCGGCAATCTGTTCGTATTCGTCCTTGGTGACGGGCAGATTCTCCAGGTCGGGCGCAGCAAAGACGAGCGGCTCCGTGACCTCGCGATAATGCTCGATCATCTTACTCAGTCGCTCCTCGGTCAAATACGAGCGCAGGTCCTTGACGGCGCGGTCGAGCTCACTGCGAAACGCCTTACTGCGCAGCGCACGATTGAATAGCACGTTGCCCCAGTAGTTGCTTACGCCGCGCTCCCAGCTCGCATAGTCCGAGAACCCCTTCAGGCTCAGCTCAAGCTTACGCAGCATGCCGTCGTTATCCCAATCTAAAAAGTACCAGGTATTTGAGTTGAGCGGGCTGTACAGATAACAGTTACGGTTCTGAGTATCGCAGTTGCCCGTCAGGATCTGAAACGCCAGCCAATAGACCAGATTCTCGGTATCAAAGTAGGTGTCGAGCACCTCATCGATCTTTTGCGATTCGTCGTTGAGCGCATCGAGCATCTCGATGAGCTTGGTGTGGTCCGTATCGCCCTTAATCTCAAGCATGCCCTCAAAGTTTGCCTGGTTGTAGTCGGGATCGTCGGCAAGCTTAACGGTGTCCTCGTAGCGATGGAAATCAAAGCTGTTCACCTTGTACAGGTGCCCGCTCTTATCCAGGCCATGTGCCTTAAGCGCCGTCTTGTTGAGCTGCTCCACCTGTGTATACAGGCCGTAGTCCTCAAAGGTATCGTTGGACTTTTCGGTCTGGTCGCACACCCACAGATGCACAAACTGCGTGCGCAGGCCCATCATCTGGGGAATCCCGCGGATAAGGTCGTAGGCCATCTTGTTACGAAAACGCATACCCTCGCCCATGTGCTTGTTGAGCGCAATCGCGCGCTGTTGACGCCAGGTGCCCTTGCCTTTTTTGAGCTCCACCTTGTAATTCTTTTGCGTGTAGGAGCTCGATGTCTGACCGCGCACCTGCACGGTGGCATTGGGCGCTTCCTCGCCATAGCCAACCTCGCCGGCCACCGGGCCGTCTTCGTCGCCCGCCTGCAGCAGGCCCATAACCTGATAGCGCGTCACGCCCATGTCGGCATAGTCATACACCGAGTACGTGTTGATCTCGACCCAGCTATGGTCCGTGTTCTCGGAACTGTTGCCGCGAGAGACCGTCAGATACATGGTCACAATGCCCGAGTCATCATAGACCTCGTACAGCTCGTCCTTATCGCGCAGATGCTTGGACTGGTCGGAGGCCGCGGCCTTTTTAATCTTGTCCTGCTTTTTTACCTTATTTGTTGAGGATCCGTCCTGAGATGAGCAGCCCGAAAGCAGCAGCGCGCCGGCAGCGGCCTCGATCAGACAGCGGCGAGACATCAACTTATCGATCATCAGAACCTCCCCAATGGTTGCGATACACGCGAACTACTGCGCGCTGAAACGCGCCGTGCGGCACGCCCTTGCGGCGGCACTCCTCATAGCGCTGCTCGGCACGGTCGAGCAAGCGGCCCAGCTGTGTAAAGCGACCCGTTTTGTCGGTCGCCACAATGGGCTGCTGGCTCAGGATACGATACGGCAAGTTGGCGGTATAGGTATCGAGCCGCAGCAGGGCCACGATAAAAAACACCACCGCACCCAACAAAAAGCCAAAGCCGTAAAACTGCTGCGGCAAAAGCAACGACACGGCGGTCGCCAGCCCTGCCACACCGGCAAACAGGCCCGAGGCCAGAACGGCTCCCTTGTAGTCGGTAAAGTACAGCAAGATCAGCAGGATTGTGTTGCCCACGGCATACAGGCCGTAGCCTACGCATAACGTGCGAAAATACCCGTGCATAAGATTGTTAAAGCCCAGCGGCAGGGCCGAGAGCACTGTGGTCTCGAGCGAAATGACCGCCGCGGTCACAAACAGCTGCTTGAGCGCACAAAAGCGCAGTTCGCTGTTGAGCGTGGAAAGCATCTCCTCCTCGGCCACCACAATATCGCCCACCACGCCGCCGTCGTTAAACAGGCTGTAGTAGTCACGGTAGCGCGGATAGAAATTGACCTCGACCGACACCACAAAGTTGACGGTCGTGACGAGTGTGGTCAAAAACGCAATGAGTGCCGGCACGTCATGGTAAGGAGCCCCGTAAAACAGGCCTTTGATCTGCACGCCAATAGGGTCCGCCCAGATAATAACCAGGTGTGCGAAAAGCCCCAAGTTGGTAAACAGCCCCGTAAGCGCAAGCGGCATAAATTGGTCGAGCCAGCGCAAAAAACGCCAGGGACTCCGGTCACTCCGTGGAAAATACCGGTACAGCAGTACCACATCCCAGGCGAGCATGACGCCGTAGCCTAGGGCGATTGAAGCCAACAGGCCCTCGACCGGCGGCAGCCCAAGTGCCAGCGCGGCCAGGGCGCACAGGCATGCCACACCAATGGCAGCCGCAAAGCTACACAGGATACCGCGGTAATCCTTGATGGCCGTGAGGTAACTCATACCGTTCCAGTTGACGATCATAATGTTGAAAAGCCACAGGCACAGCAGCCCCTGCAGCAGCGTGGCGCCCGAGAACAGCAAAAAGACGCCGTAGAGCACCGTGCCCGCAACGAGCATGATGGCATTAGATCCCCAAAACGAAGGCAGGATCTCATCCTCGCGTTCGGCAAAGAGCATGTCGGCCAAAAAGCGCGTGACGGGCATGGAAAAAAAGCTTGTGAGCGTAAGCGACGCCAGCAGCGTATAGGTCACCATGCACACCAGCAGATCCTGGTTGGCGCGGCCCACACCCCACAGACCGCACAGCACCAAGATACCCACCTGGAGCAGCACGCCAAGCAGCATGGGGCCCGTGCACACAATGCCGGCGTAGCCATAGGCGCGCATCGTAGCAAACAGACCCTTGCGCCTAAACAGGCGTTTGAGCTCAAAACCGATTCCGGCCACCGGCTACTCCCCCTCTCTGGGCAGGTCAAACGCACGCGCCGTCTCGTCGTACAGCGCGCGATAGTTGGCGAGCATCTGCTCGTGCAAAAAGTACGTGGCAACGCGACGCTGGCCGCGCTCCCCCATCTCAATGCGGCGGGCGCGGCTTGTGCACATGCGCTCCATGGCATCGGCCAAGCCCTTGCGATACATAGGCGGCGTCACAAAACCTGCCACGCCAAAGTCATCGCCCGGAGCGCCTTCGAGCAACTCACGGCAGCAGCCCACCTCGGTCGTCACGCAGGGACGACACGCGGCAAGCGACTCCAGCACGCTGAGCGGCTGACCTTCGGAGATGCTCGTCAAAATGGTAAAGTCGAGCTTTTCCATGTACTCGACCACGTTGACGCGGCCGGTAAAGATCAGGTCGCTCACGCCCAGGGTATCGACCAGCGCGTGGCACTCGGCGCCGTACTCCTCGTCGTCCACGCCGCCCATAATGTGCAGGCGCACCTTGGGCAGGCGCTCATGCAGCTCAAAGAACGCATAGATCATGGTCTTGACGTCCTTGATGGGCGCCAGGCGCACCACCGCGCCAATGTCCACCCAGCCGTCATTGGGCTTTAAGGGAATGTCCTTAAAGCGGTTGAACTGAATGCCGTTGGGAATAACCAGGCATTTGTCCGCATCGCAGCCCATATCGATCTGCGTCTTGCGGGCGTTATGGAACAAACTCGTCACGCGGAAGGCGCGACGGTAGATCTCCTCCGAAAGCAGGTAGAAAAAGCGAATCCAGCGGTCCTTAAACGAGGGCACCACCCAGTCGGCGCGAATGATCTCTTCCTCGCGCTCACGGGTATAGATGCCATGCTCGGTCAGCAGCACCGGCGCATGGTGAACGCTTGAGCCAAGGCAGGCGAGCAGGCCACCGTAGCCGGTCGAGATGGCATGGTACACATCGGCCACCGGCACCTTGCTGCCCAACAGGTAGAGCACGGGAAGCAACATGGAGCGCATGGTGTGGAATGCATCGGCAAAGGGCGTGTAGGGGTACTCGGCCAGGCACACGTCGCGAAAGATATCCATAAATGTGCGACTCTGCAAAAATGAGAGCGGATGCACGCGGCGGCGCTGGAAGATATCGAACAGCACGTCCCAGTCCGGATTGGAGAGCGACACCAGGCGGCGTAGCGCCTCGCGCTCGCGGGCGTTAAAGTCGGCCTCTTCTTGCTCGCCCGAAAGCCGCAGGGCGTCGTCCAGAAACACCTCGTGTACCTCGACCACGTTACCAGGCAGCTCGTAGACAAACTTGCCGCGATCGGCAGCATGCGCGCCAATCACCCACAGCACAAACTCGTGCTCGGGCATGGCCTGGATATAGCCATGCATCCAGGTAGATACGCCGCCGTGCACATAGGGGTAGCAACCCTCGAGTACCAAACAGATTCTCATTTGTCGCCACCCTCCTTGCGTGCAATGGTCACCGTCTTGTCCGTGGCTTTAACCAGGTACAGATCGCCCGTCAGATGCGTAATCTCGCCACCCGTGACTGCACCAGGCTCGCCGTTGTTGGCGCGGAACATGAGCCACGCCTCGTCGTGGAAATTGCCCAGGCTGAGCGTCCAGGCATCCGCACTTGTATCCACGCTCACCGTCACGGACGAAAAGCGCTGGATGGCGCCCGAGCATTCCGAACCGGTCTGGCGCCGCAGGTCGGGCGCAGACTTGGTAAGCCACTCCAGGTAGTTGGTCAGACCGCCCTTGTAGACCTCCCAGCCCTCCTTGGCTCCGCGACCGGGATCCAGTAGGTCGTCCGGATGCATAAAGTGCGTACTCACGTAGTGCATGTTGAGCTCGGACACGGCTGCCAGACGCATATAGGAATCGTTGACCATGCCGCCCGAGACAATACGTGGCTGCTCCACAATGCCATCGCTCGCCACGCCAAACTCCTGCACATAGGGCAAGTCGGTGCCATCCTCAAAATACGTACTGGCGATGGTCTTAATGCGCGGAACGTCAGTGCCGATAAGCTTGCGCGCACGGGCCGAAAGGATATTCGACGGTGGCACATAGACCGAGCCATGCGCGTTGGGCAGTACCTCGTCCTGGAAGGCTATAAGCTCGTCAAGAGATGCGACGAGCGCCTCCTTGTTCTTCCACGTCTTGTAGTCGTACAGTGTGCCATAGTCGGTATCCCAGAGCGCCAGCGGCTGATGGTTGTAGCCGTGGAAACCCAGCTCTCCGCCCATCTGCAGCAGCATGCCGCCAAAGTAGCGGAACTGCGTGGTATCGGCCTGGCGCGCGGGCTCGGTCTGGTTGACCGCGTCCTCGTAGTTTTCGATCATCACGCCGGTAAAGCGAACGCCATATTTTTGCGCGAGCTTTTGCAGATCGGGCCACCAGACCTTGGCATAAAAGTCGGCGATAGAAAGCCCGTAGTCGCGCTTGATGTAGGTGCCGTCGCCCGAGGGCACGGGGCTGGGAAAGTCGTCCAGATAGAAGACGGCGCTGTTGATGACCGGATAGGCCGTGGCATTGCCCAGAAGGCTGATCGCCGCGGCGTAAAAACCGCGCATGACCTTGTCATAGATACCGATATTGCACACCACGGTGCGACCGCTACCGCAGTCATTCGACCAAATGAGCGGGGCGCCCGCATCGCCGGTCTTAGCCCACACGTGAGCCGTCTCGCGCAGCGAAACAGAAAGCGACGAATCGAAGGGGTCCGAGAGGTCGTAGCGCTCTCCCCCGCCCAGCATAAAGTCCTTGCTCGGCACAATGCTTTCGGCTTTTACATAGTCATATCCGGCCGATTCAATGCCAAGCTTGGGAGCAATCAGTTGCAGATAGCACGAGTTATCCGGCGGCATGGCGAGCATAAGCGAACCACCGGCACTCACCCAACTCATAATGTCGGTCAAGTGCGTACCGAGCCCATCGAGCGACGGCATAAGCAATATCACGCGATCGTAGGAGGTCAGCGAAGGAATGGCGTCCGCGCCGTCCAGCGCAAGGTCCACGTCGCGGTGCGCGATCTTCATGTCGAGCAGAATCTGGTCGAACTGCTCCTTTACGTCCTCGACGCCAGCTTGATCGGAATCGGTAATGACCAGGCACGTGGGCTTTTGGCCAAATATTGCCGAGGAGGCCGGAACCGCATCGTTGGCGGCAAGCATCCCCAGCTTATGCTGGCCCGCACTGTACTGCACGCCGGCGCGCTCCACCAGCAGCACGGCCGCCATGGCAATAAAGACCGCCCACACCACAAGCAGCCCCATCCAGCGAAAAGGCCCGCACGGTCGCGGATATGCTGTACCACGCTCATCGGGCCTCCTCTCCGTTGCGCCAAAACGCCAGTTCCTCGCGGTTGGCGGCGCTCAAGTATACATGCTGTTTGTCAATCGCATCGATCACGCGGTGGACCTCGTCACCGTCGCGGCGCATCACCGCAAGGCGCAGACAAAGCATCCAAACCTCCTGCTCCTCGGGCACATCGAGCACCAGTTGGTCGGTCACGGCCTGCGCCTCGTCGATCTGTCCGACATCGGCCAGCGCCGTCGCGTATCGAATGCGAAGCTCAAGGGTGTCCTCGCGCTCGCAGCGACGCGCAAGCAAACGCGCGTACTGTTGGCGCTGAATCTGAGCCACGCGCCCCTCGGCCAGGCCCGAGCCCAAGTATTCACCAAGAAAATCGCAGTATTCGTTGAGGTTTTGCGCGCTCGGGTCCGTCTTAAAGGCACGCTCCAGCTGCTGCAGTTTAAGGTCGGACTCCTTGGAGATCTGCACCACCGCCGTCGCGGCATAGTGAGCCACCTCAACGTCGTCGTTAAGCTTAGCCGCCTGCAGCTGCGCCAGGTAAGCGTCGGGCTCCTCGGTGAGCATGGAGAGCATTAGGCGGCGCCGTTCTGCCGGGTCGTTGATGATGAGCGCCTCCTCGAGCGGCACTACGCCTGCATCGTCCTCACCACTCGGTACCGACATACTACGATGCAGGTCGTCGTTGAAGCGCAGCGACTCCAGCGCAGACTCTTTCAGCCCCTCGCCAAACGCCGTTCCGCGGACCGATAGCAGAACCACCAGCAACGGGCCCCACAGCGGCACCAGCACTATCACAGCCAGCATGTGCCCGCGCACCGGCAGCAGGCCCAACTTCATAAGCGTCCACAGCACCAGGCAAACCAGCGCATGAATCAGCAACAAGACGGCGGCAACGACAAGCGAGATCAAGCGGCACCCCCCTCACCGTCACCGGTGTCAGCAATATGCCGCAGCAGCGCCACGATGTCCTCGCCGTCGACGGGCTCCACCGCAAGCTGCTTTGCACTCAGGCGCTCGCGGATAATGGGCAGATCGCACGCCTTTGCCTGGCGCATAAGCAGGTAAAGCACGTCGCCGTCGACCAAGCCCGCCGCATCGCTCTCGCGGATTGCCGACCCAATTGCGCCCACCAGCTCGCCGACAGGCTCCATGCCCGGTACCACGCGCAGGAGCAAAAAGCTGCCCATCTTGCCATCTGCCAGCGCCTGCTCGGCCGCGAGCTCTTGGCCAAAGGCAGCCTGTTTGAGCACGCAAGTGCCGTCAACGCAGCGTTTATCCTGTGCCACCGCCTCATAGTCAAAGGCACGGCCCAGCGCGCTTTCGACCAGGCCGCACAAGATGCGGAACAGGTTTTGGTAATAGAGCGTCATTTGGTTTTCGGCCGCCCTACGCACAAAGATCAACACGGCGGGTGCCCCATCGCGCTCGATCGTGTATCCAAACATGGGAAGCCCCGGCGTCAGCTCGCGGTTCACCCACAGATTCGAACGACCCCCGTCGCCCAAAAGAGGTGCAAGCTGCTCAAGCGTGAGCGAGCGTGCGGCATCTTCGGCAATCGCGGGACTTGCTGCCACCAGCCGTGCAAGTGCTCCGCCCGAAACATGGTAGATCGCCACCGAATCGTTCTCGAGGATCTCGCCCAGAAGCTCGCAGCACTTGCGATAGATGTCGCGTGGGTTGAAGACGTCAAGCTCCTGCGTTACGGCAAAGATCTTGCCAAAGCTGTCGTGGCGACCCACGATCTGGCGCCTGTACGCGCGCTTGTCCTCGATCGCGTCATGGTAGAGCTGCGTAAGGAACGTATTGCGGTTGCGCACGAGCTCGTTTTGATCGCGCTCCGCCCTAATGGCTTCGCTGTTGCGCAGCTGCACATAGCCGCACACGGCACCCACAACAAAGTACGCGATAAACGGCAGCCAGTTGGACGGCTCGTAGAACAGGCCCTGGAAGGTATAGCCGTACAAAGTAAAGTAACTCGCAGCCAAACCCACCGACGCCAGCAGCGCCGCAACCAGGCCAAAGTCCAAGCCATACAGCGTGCCGATGAGCACCACGTAGAGCAGGCGATAATCGAGCACGTTGAGCTGGGTCGATTGGGAGAACAAGCGCTCCAGCACTTCAAAGAGCACCCAGGCGGCTGCCGTCTCCAGGCATTTGACAGGCAGCGTGCGCATTTGAATGCGGTCGATGGCCGCGCGCAAGGGGTTGACCTTCTTTGCACGGCCAGCATCCCAGCGAGCCTGAATGGTCGAGAGGTCGCGCAGCAAGTCGTAGCGCTGAAACCAGCCATAGCGCACGCGAGCGACGTCGCTGGCGGGCAGGGCGTAGCCGGCAGAATCGCCATAGGCAACTGAGAGCCCTGGGAACAGTGCCTGAAGGGCCTCGCCCACCTCACCCACCGTGTGATGGAAGGTATCGGCTACGTCGAGAGTCTCAAAGTTACCATTCCAGCTGTCGAAGATACGGCGTACCAGCACCGCAAGCTCCTCGGCACACAGCAGAGGAAACGCCGCATCCTGCGCGCCCTGCAGAGCGGCCGATCCGGTTGAGCATTCGTCGAGCATCGGCACCAAAAACGGGTCCTCCAGCGTGGCAGACGCGGTATACAGGAACGGCACGCGCAGGATCTTAGTCTGAACGCCCTCGCGAGCAGCGTAGTAGCGGCACAGGTCGTTGGCTGCGTGCGCGATAATGCCCTTGCCCGTTCGCCCCGCGGCATCGGCGGCACCCTCGGCACCCGCGGGCCCCGCTACATACAGCAGTTGGACCCGGCGACCCGCGCACGTACGAAAGACCGAGCGCAGCAGCTCGATATCGCCCACGGTATCGGTATGCGGGGTTAGGTAATTAGACAGGTAGACCACGCGGTCGAACTCGTAGGCCTGCTCCAAATGCTGGAGCAACTCTTTCCAAGAGGCATGGGGCGACGACTCATCGCGGCGCGCGTCCTGCGCGGCTACAACCTTAACGTGGTCCCCGGGGAATGCCTTGGCGCAAAAGTCATCGTCAACATATGCGGTGTTGCCAACAACCAGCACCTCCATGGCGCACCCCTCCCCTAAAATCCACTTTGTTCATAGTCAAACATGCGTATTTTACGCTGTCAACGCGAGCCAGAGCACCTTTAAGGCTGTTTTAAGAACTTTTTTAGAGGATGTGGGGACATCGAGAGTGCTAAATGAGCACCCAATCCGGAAGTACGGTGAAAAACCGAGAACGGTCGACCAGACCCCTGTTTTAGACATCCGAGACCTGCGGTTTTGTTGCCTGAAATCGGGCTATGCTCGGCGAGTTTCGATTTTTCTCCGCACTTCTCCTACGCACCGGATTTGCAATCGCGCATCACAATCCGCCAATCGCCCTAACCGGAAAGCCAATCCACAGACTCGACTAGCCAGCCAGATACGGCCCGATTACATCGAAAATTTCGCCCACCTTAGTTGCAGGGTTTTGCGCAGATGGCTTAACGTTACCCAGCCCCCTATGGTATGTGACGAGGCGCCCAACACGCTGCAATGCCTCGCCTCGTTTGCCGTCCACCACCTCGAACAGCCCGTCCAAGTTCTTGCGGTACTCGATGCCCAGGTCTCTCGACATCTCCTGCGCGAGGGCATGCTGGCAGTCGGACGCGGACATATGCGCGGTCGTGTAGCAAAAGTGCAGAAGCAGCCACAGCTCGAAGCAGGGGTTCGACCACAACGCATGGAAGGTCCTCGAACCATCGGAGAGCTCGTCGCATTTGCGCTCCATCGCGTCAAAATCGGACGCAGGAAAGTCATCCTTGTCATACACGAGCCACACATGGTCGAATGTCTCGGGCGCATAGCGGCAGTGTTCGACGGCGAAGTCAAGTAGGTCAAGCGTGTGTTTGCCGGTCCCCTTAACGACAATGGCAACCTTACGCTCGTTCGCCGCGCCCAACGCCGCACGCACACCCTCAAAGTAGCGAGGCTCGGTCTCCTTGCCCTCGCTCACTACAAGATGACGCGTCATCTGAACCATGCGCGAGCGGCCCTCTCGCTTGCCGCTACGCCAGTCCTTCGACTTCTTCGCCACCATGCTAATCCCACTCCTCGATGCGGGTGAGATACGGATCGGCGCCGTAGCGACCGGACAGGTATTGCTTGTCGAAAGCCGCGTTCTTGCTTACCAGATTACCGTTTGCCTCGTGGATGTCGGCGAGAGACCACAGTTGGCTCGCCTCCCCCTCGCCGCGCGCAGCGAACCATATCTCGTCACGGCGGAACACATCGTTTCGCATGGTTGACACATCCTGGGACGAGAAGATGAGCTGCGCGCCACTCTTGTTGACCCCAGGATCCTTAAACAGCAGAATCACATAGCGAAGAAGCTTCGGGTGCAGTTTGGCGTCGAGCTCGTCTACCACAACGGTGCCACCACGCTCAAGCGCTGTCATCAGATACGCAGCCAACCCCATGAGCTTCTGGGTTCCGGCAGATTCCTCGGATAAACGCAGCTCGTACGCCTTGCCGCCCACCTCGTGCCTCACGAAGACGCGCTGGCCGCGCCACTCCGGCGCCCTCTCCACTCTGAAGCCATCAATACGTACATCAACGGCGCGCAAAAAACGCGTGACCTCGGGTGAGTCATCCTCATCGAGCAATTGTTCGAGCATCTGCTCCAGATAGGAGCTGTTATAGTTCAGGAACACCCCGTCAAGAAACCAGCTGGCAGCCTCCTTGACCACCGGCGCGTCAAAGTTGATGCAGAGAAACGACAGGTACGGCAGCCTCGGGTTGAATCTCGCAGCCGTCACGAGCTTACGCAGCGTGGGACCGAGCTCAACCTCTGCGCCCTCACGCTCGAACAGCATCGCCGTGCGTGACGCTCCCAATTTTCGCCGCCATAGGCCTTCGGACACGATCTCGTCCGCATGCACGGACAGGGCATAGCGGTACTCGTGCTCACCCGCGCGATAGTAGAGCTCGAATTCGGTGGGCTCAGCAGCCGACACTTCATCGAACTCAAACGCAGAGCAACGTGGTATCGAAGGACGGTTACCCTCTGGCGCATCAGTGCTGGCAGACAGCAATCTGATCGGCCTGGCCACCGCCGAACGAATGTAGTCAAGCGCCTCGAGCAGGTTAGACTTGCCGCCAGCGTTAGGCCCGTACACCGCAGCCACCGGAAGAAAACTCTGCCCGTCAGGGCACTCTATGAGGGAGCGCTCGAACTCCCTCATCGATGTTGCCTGCATGGAAAGCTCGGTCTCGTCGCGATAGGATCTATAGTTCCTGAAGGTGAACTGGCAAAGCATCGTCCTCAACATTCCTTTCATTATTTTGAAAAGATATTTCAGAGTTTTTCTTTGATTATAGACTTTAAGTTTAGTCAATCAAGAGTTTACTGAACTTAGAATAGAGGAATACAGGTAATCCGAAGGCATCGAACAGTCTTAATATCAGTTAAATTACTTCCGCTCTTTAGCCCTTGTGATCATCCCATCAATATGCTCAATGGTCTCAATTAGGTGCGTCAAAATCTGCCTGAGTTCTTCCTCGGGCAGAGAACAGATGTGATCACAAAAGGCCTGCTTTTGAAACTCAGAAATCACCTTTTTATCGCCATAATCTCCAAAGGTTTGCTTTTCCTGATAAAAAGACGACGTATCGAAATCGTCATCCAGCACTAGGGCATTTTCGATTCCCTTCTTAAAATGCTTTCTGGATTTGTAAGTTTTCATTTTCGTTCGCAACACATTGTTGCTTAAACACTCATTAATCTTTTGATCGCAATCGAACAGGAAAGCAGTGAAGACCGATGGAGGATTTGCATCCAAATAAGAGGCAGCCTTATTAAGCGATGGTGCACCCGTGAATGCACACGATCCATCGGGGCTCTTCTTTCCTATCCATTTAAAACGCAGGTGATTAGTAGTATGGGCAAAAGAAAGTGCTTTGTTGAAATACTGCTCATCGGTAGGCCCCTCGAGAAAAACAGTGGGGGCTTCGTTCACAAACCATGAAACCGAAAAAGCATCCTTCACCGCTTGGACCGTACCAGGACCGTAAAACTCCGGATTTGTCTGAGCGACTACCTCACCGAACTCATTCTTAGCTAGAACGATTACTTTGTCGTTATATCGATTTTCATCATGAATAATAAAGGGAGAGTGGGTTACGCAGAAGATTTGAGAAGTTTGGTTCCCGTCTTCGTCCTGAAACAACGATTTATAAAAGTGAAGAATCTTCTCCTGCCATGAAGGATGGAGGCTAATTTCAGGCTCGTCAATAAATACAAACGAACCTCTGAGCGCATGCGAGTCCTTCAACATAAAGCACCCACGATAGACAATCTGCTTTTCACCAGAACTCAGTTGATCGACTCGCACGTCATGTCCATTCTTTTTAAAGAGAATTTCTTTATGACCGTCACGATTATCAACACGATAGTATTTCAGGTCGTCAAACATCAAATCAAAGGCTTTGGTGAACCTAGGCATCCTTTGAGGGACTTGAAGTTGCGAGAGCCCAGTTTCCATATTGTTCCTAGCAACCCTAGCGACATCAGCATCATCAAGCGCCTGAATATCAATAATAAGCTGATTAATTTCAGTGGGCAGATCACTTGATGAGCGAATACTCCCAACAGATTCATCAATATTTCGACTTGTTACATTAGTTATTTGATCAGACTTAAAATTAATATCGACATCAGAAAAGATAGCGGAAGTGGGAAAAATCTCGGCAAATTCATCCGAACCCACCCAATTATCGAGGCCTGAGCCATCTTTAACATAGAGATAGTCGTGCCCCTTAATATCCTTGGCATAAAACTCGTATGTTCGAATTTCGGAGTCAAAGTCGACTTCGATTGAATCAACATAACATGGCATGTCGTGATACTTATGTGCCATGATTTGATAGAGCAGCTCGACTAAGCTGCTTTTACCAATGCCATTATTTCCAGCGATGATGACAGTATCAACGGCTTTATTTGAGGAGTCGGTAAAGTCCAACTCCAGATTACCTAATACCGGATGATTCGATAACTTCAACTTTCGAACTCGGATCATGAGAACCCCACTTCAAACTGCTTTTATAGCAGTTTACTAAACCCACGGTGCCAAATGATCGGCAATGCCGCGGTGCCGTTTCGCAATATTCAACAGTGGCCAATTAAACAAACACCGCATCCCACCAAGACGCTAGTGCCCAAGCCGCTATAGTCAAAGAACAGCTTGGGCACACTCCATGAGACCACAGCGAGAGCCGCGACCAGACCTCGCGCCAATAGCGGACACACTCCATACCGCCACAAATCACCCCTCCCCGTCCTTGGCCGTCCAGCTTACGGGTTCAATGCCCGGAAAAGATGCAAGACAAGAGGGGCGGGCAACCTGGTAGTTCCCGTTATTTGTCCTGCGCTGCATAGAAGCGGAGACATATACCGCTTTGCGGGCGCGAGTGACACCGACGTACAACAGGCCCATTTCCTCAATAAGCCCGTCTGGCATTTTCTTCGCACCCACGATCCGGCATCCATACGCAGAACGCGAGCACATACCAGCACTTTCGCACCGCGAACAAATCCTTCCAAGCCAATCGAAACGCGTAACGCCCGGAAAGAATACAGTGCCCCACTCGAGCCCTTTGGCGGAGTGAACGGTCATCATCGAGATGTCTGCATCAAGATAATCGAAGAAACGCCGCAGGGAGCCCTCGGAAAAGATGCTCACGATATAGTCGAAGTGCTTCGACGGATCCAGCGCGAAGCAGTCATTTTTAAGGTGTTTCCGCAGCGCTCCAAGAAGCATGGCATAGGACCGCTCGTAATCGAATCTCATGGAGCCAAAACGATGAAAACCCAACAGCGAGCATACTGAACAGAGTGAGTAGCCCCAGGATAGGGCGAAAACGAAACCAGGATGCATCGCACTCTCCTTGTGCCGGCACGTAGGGCAGACTACTTTTCAGGCCTCGCGCCATGTAACGAGCTGCGCAAGAAGGGGTGTCAAGCAACGACTTGACACCCCTTCAGATTTAACAACTCAGCTGCTTAAAGCGTCACTTCAAAACGCCATTAAAGCTGTACTCAATATGTCCATCTCTATATCGATCGACATAAGACTCAATGTTTTCAAAACCATACCGAGAGAATAACGGAATAAAACTAAGCAGCAGGTCATCGGAAACAGTGATCAGAGGCTTGTCGCAACCCAATAAATCTAATGAGCGATTCAGCAAGGCAGTGCCAATTCCCTTCCCCCTAAAATCAGGAGAAACGAATAGGGTGCAGATCTTCTTTTCGAAATCATCGTTCTTTAGAATTGAGAACCCGTTAACCAGCCCATCTGGCAATTGAGAAATAAGCAAGAGACGGCTGGAGTCATCGCTAAACACCTTTGTGGATAACCATTCAGCACCATTTGGATAATAAGGGATAATCGAGTCGGAAATAAATCGAAAAAGCTGCTGATCGCATTTAGTCATAGCCGCTTTACGGACTATAGCGGTATCAATACTATCCAAAGCGGAAATCATCTACAGTCACCACCAAAAAGACGAACCACGAAACTAACCAACATCGAAAGGAAGTCAACCACAGGCTTCTCAGCTACATCGAACGAAACTGTTATTACAAATAAATAGAATAGATATTTTACTATGGTTATAAAATTGCACACATGAATTCTTAATTTCAAATACATGCGGTAACCATCAACCGGCGCTAAATCCCCTTTCTTCCAGTGCCAAGCAACAAGATTCGAAAAATCCGAGGCGGCGCTGTGCCTGCCAAATCTCTTAGACTCGCTGGCAGAATGGCCCACTTTAAGATAGTCATCCCAGAGTCCATCCTCAAGTAGCCTCTTCTCCTTAAGAGTCACACCGGAATCGACATCTACCCCAGAATCGGCCATGAGAAGAAAGTGAGCCTGCATCGTATTGAGCCTAAAAGAGGAGTGCTTAGCTTCAACATGGTTGTTTGCGCAATCAGGAAGAGTCCGGTAGTCATTAAATCTAAAGTCAACAATCTCAACTCGGGAAAAAGCCGAGTTGAAAGGCGAATCCTTTGAATCATACTTCTGGACAAGCGATGAAATTCCAGGACCTTTGATGCGAAATCTAAAATATAGAGCCCCATCGGGAAGATTGCCTGGCAAAGCAATGCGAATAAAGCAGCCGGGCACGTCGTCGGGAGCATCTTCGATTGATATCGAATTAGCAATTTTGCATAGCGTAAAGCCATCGTTGCTCCCTCCCGGAAATTCAACAGAGGCATACGGTTTACTATCGGAAGAAGTGACTTTGCACTTTTCGTTAAACACCGCGCCAAGCACCCTGCTCTGAGATGAAATCAGAACATCATAAAGGTCAAAAACATGTTTTTTATCTAGACTGAAGGGGCAGTAAAGGACAAATGCGTCTACATGTTTTGGAAGGGAATACGAGCCATGCCCGCCAGCGTCTTCTGAATCGACTGCTCTTGAAAGCTTAAACCCAAAGTCGAGATCCCTTCCAGCTCCGGAGGAAGGCTCGCACCAAAGGTTAAAGTTCAGAAGCACATCGATACTCAGAGACTCTATGTCTGGCTTATCTTCTGATTCAAGCCAAAAGCCAAAACTTTTCATATATCAACCCATCAATTCGGAGCAACGCGACAAATCGTCTATACGCAAACATTGTAAGTCCGAGAGATAACAAAAAGACTGCGGCGCTCTTGCCAATCCGATTTCAGAGAGAGAAATTGGACGGGCAAACCGTAAAGGCGAACGCAGAACAATCAATGTCACCGAAGTATGCCCAGAATAATATGAATCGAATTCCTCTTTGCTTATACAGCCTCGTTCACCAGCAATCTGCCAAGCATGAGAAATGGAGCAATTAACCACATCGTCGACGAGGGCTTCCCCAACAATTCTGCCACTACCCCGCGATTCATAGATAACAATCTTCTCGAGTCTCTTACCAGGGCGGCATTTCCGAAATTCAACGGTTTTAAGGCCGGACAGAATCAGATCGGCGTACTTCTTTTTTATTGAATATAGCGCAGCGTCCATGAGAACCTCATAAGAGACCTTACGAATAGAGACAGATGAATTAAGGATAGCTGGGGCTAGATAATAAAAGTAGAGATCTTCTCTAGCAAATTTAATGAACTCAATAATCTGAAACTATTCAAGTTCGTCAGCGCACCAATCTTCCAAATGATCAATATCGCCTTTAACGGAAAACACACTCAACATAGCAAGCATGTCCGACATTGCGAATAACACTATTTGTCGCATAGCTCAAAATAGTCCTTTTGAGCTATGCGGCTATTCCAAGTACGCCACCGCCGGGATGCAAGTGTCCGAGAAATAGTGACACCACCAAAGAAATCAATGCCTTTAACGCATGTCACGAAGCGTCCTAAATCTGGAGCTTCTATACGACGGACGAGTCAACTCAACCTCATTATCGGAATTCATTTTTTCCTGCTCGTCGAGGCTGTATCTACACGAGAATACCCTCAATTCAAATCTACAGAGACGACTATTTAAAAAGGGAGTCCACCGGTAAACAATTCTATCGGCACCTTCCTTAATAATTGGAATACCGCCATACGCATTAAGGCTAAACTTTTCAAAATGCATAAGGAGCCATAAATGTTTGCGAATCACCCTCTCATAACTAATTATTTTTGATTCAGACGATACGTTATAAGGAAAATGACCGTATTTCTTTGCTAAATGGAATACACTTGATGCAATGACCGAAATATTCGCTGGCACAAGAAGCCCACTTAAATTTTTGACCGTTTCGACAATCCAACTATCCTTAGCCTTCTCGGAAAGCAGGGCGAACGAATTAACAAAACTTGTCCCATCGAAATCGGTGGCAATAAATAACTCACTCGCAGGAACATCAGCCATTTGATTTATGCGTTCGACTACCTCTTGATCAACTTCAATTCGCGGGTAAAAAGTGCGATTTTCTATTTGAACGGCTTTAATTAAAGCATCTCCGAACACGACCCTGTCGTCAGCAAATAGCATGCCATAACTGATTCCTCCCCTTATCAATACGCCATACCGACTTAGGCAGAAAAGCTGAATAGTTGCTACGAGAGATATGAGAGTGCCCAGAAGATAAGATTCACTTTGGCCGGATGCGCCGACATCGCACGAGATGGCTACGTTATCAGAAAAGCTGACCGCTGTAATTCCAAGGGGCCCGAGCGCATCGCTTGAACGCGCTTCGGTAACCTGCTCTGTCAAATCCATAATCGAATCAAACAAGCGCTCAACGTCTCCACCGCCCTCAAAATATGCTTTGTATCCCAGCACATCAAAATAAGCAATGTAGTGAGGCTTGAACTCAGGGGTCATAAATCGTCCTAACTTCGACAGAAATTTGATAAATGGAAACCGATCAATCTACCTGTTTATCGCAGTCGAAAGTGCTAAAGCAATCCTTGCCACGAATAATTGAAATCAAATAGCAATACAGAATCAAGAACTGTTGGGGCAGGGTGCCATAGCACCAGAATGCACCATCACTTCTATTGAAAAAAAAGGACCACCGATCTGCCGTAAACAAAAGCCTAAACAGCGATTTGCAAATGTAAAAGGAACAACATGGAAACCCTTCCGTTTGGCGACATGGCAAATCCGGCAATCAATCGACCAAATTGAAAAGCCGACAAGCAGATGTTAACGTCATGCACCAGACAGTGAACGCCTGAGGCAATGGTACTCCCTAACGCTTTAACGGGGCACATTGGTCTAATAATTTTCGTCAAACGGCAGCCTGAAATCGAGCTGTCGTAATACGTCATGGCGTAGACCAGACTCGGGCCTGATATGATTCTCACGACGAACTTCACCCTCCCCCAAAACCTGATATTGTGACAATCTCAAGCTCAGGGAGCGAGTGTGCTGAGCCGGATCAGGACGAACAACGGGATCGAGCGTATCAACCGCGAGATCAGGAGGAGGACGAGGGCCGTCGGGACCTTCCCGGACGGCAGCTCGGCCCTCATGCTGGTGACGGCGAGGCTGAAGTACGTGGCGGAGCGCGAGTGGGGCAAGAGGAGGTGCCTGAATATGTCGAAGCTGGAGGAGATGGACGAACTGAAGGGAAAGGCGGAGGGCTAGAAGAGGACGGGGCCGAGGACAGCAAAATCAATTTGCAAAAGAATCTTGACGGTACCCTTCCCCAACATTCCCCAGAAAGTTCGCTGATGTTGACTGGTGTTCCCGTAAAATTAACCCCAAGAAAATATGTGCGGAGTGCTGGCCTGGAGCTGCCTTCGGACCCTGTTGGCTGCTCACCGAGAGGCTCCGCTATGAAACGACCCCTTTACTACCTGCTCTGCGCGATCGCATGCACGTCCATGGTCAGCGCGACGTTGCCTATGCCAGCCATTGCAGAAGCCATGCAGCCTCAGTCAACAGCCGAGCAGCAGACGCAAGCCGACGCCACGAGCAGCGACACAGGCAAGGCCGAAGACGGCACCAACACAAATGCGACAGCAGATACCGTAGAGGACGGCATCGCAACATCCACCGGCACCAGCGCCGTCAACACGGAAAGCGCTGACGGCGCCCCCGGCTCCCCCACCGCAACCACAGCCCCCACCCCATCCCTTAGCGCCAAAGCCACCCCCACGCCCGCCGCGATCTCCACCACGCCACAAACCGGCTACGCCCACTCCGCCACGGCAACCCAAAACGGCGTCACCTTTACCGTCTCGTGGAACGACGCCCCCGCGGGCACCGCGACGACCTTCCACGTAACCCAGGCCAACGGCTCGTCCCAGGCCAAGGCGCGCATGGACGTGCCCACCTACTGGGACGGCGGCAGCCATGAGAGCGTCTGCGACCCGTCGCGCGCGGCATGGGGCAGCTACTACAGCCTGGGCACCGCGGGCCACGACTTTACCTTCGATTTCACAGCGTCGGGCACATACCGCATCTACTTCTACTTTATGGACAACGACAGAAACGACCCCCAAAACGACAAGGGAATCTACTACCTGCGCACCACGGCGGAGGTGACCGTAAACGACGCCGCCCGCCCGAGCGTCACTCAGATAGTCAACGACGCCGTGACCCAGTGCAGGCAACAGACAAACGGCTCGGAATACGACATGGCGCTGTGGCTCCACGACTGGACGCTCGACCGGCTGGAGTACGACCACAGCCTTAACTGGTGCTCGGCCGAGAGTGGCCTCACGCGCCACCAGGGCACCTGCGAGAGCTACCAGCGCATCTACTCCAAGCTCCTTGACGCCGCGGGCATCGCCAACGGCCGCATCATCGGCAACGGCCACACGTGGAACGCCGTAAAGATCGACGGCAAATGGTGTCAGATGGACCTTACCTGGGACGACACCAGCGACAACTGGTACGGAGACCTGGACCAGCGCCATCTGTACTTTGGCCTGACCGACGAGCTCATGGCAATCGCCCACTCCGACCACACGGCCAACTACCAAAAGGCCGACTACGCCTACCGCTCAACCGACCTGTCCAACAATTACTTTGTGCGAAACGGCAAGGCTGATGAATGGGCCGAAAAGTATGCCGACCGTATTCAGCAGAACTTGGATGCTAAGGCAGAAAGCTTTTCTATTGATGCTGATAACCAGTCGTTCCCGCCGAGCATCTCGGGGATTCAGAATGGGATCGTTGCGTACGCGATGAATCAGAGGGAGTGGAAGACTGAAACTGACCAAGCATATCTAAAAGCGGCATCAATAGTCACCACACAAACCAGCACTACTTGGATTGCTACGTTCAAATTCACGGCAAAGTTCTTGCAAATCAAACCAGCCGCTACACCGGTTTTGCCCAACGGAATGTATTCCATATACTCATGTCTCGACCAATCAAAAGCCCTAGACGTTCGCATGGAGTCGAAGAACGATAGAGCAAATGTACAGTTATGGCAAGATCACGGCGGCAGGCAGCAAAAGGTCTACCTCCAATTCCAAAATGACGGCACTTATCTAATTACGTTCGTTCATTCAGGAAAAGCGCTGTCTGCTGAATCAAATCGTGATGGATCAAATGTTAGCCAGTCGAATATAGATGGTTCCGATTTACAGAGATGGGTTATCGAACGCATGGGGGCAGGATATACGATTAAAAATAAGGCAGCGAACCAGTGGTTAAATGTTAGAAGAGGCGACACAAGAAACGGCACAAATATTCAAACTTGGTCAAATGGCGGTGTGGCAGAAACAATTTTTAATTTTGTTCCAACTGAGCTCGATGCACTTCCAAACGGTAGGTACGCCATAAAAACCAAACTTGACACAACAAAAACAATCGACATTCGTTTGGCATCCCAACATGATTTTGCAAATGCTCAAATTTGGACTGACTACAACTCCCCAAATCAATCAGTTGATCTCAGAAGACAGAAGGACGGATCATACGCATTTATTTTTGCGCATTCAAAGAAGGCGCTAACAGCAGAAGCTGTCAAAGACGGCGCAAATGTTTCGCAGGCAACATACGCCGGTTCAAATCTTCAGCATTGGAAGCTATCAAAACATAATAACGGATTCACCGTACAACTAGCTGGATCAAATGAATACTTAAACGTAAGACTTGCAACGGCGAGAGATGGAGCAAATGTTCAAACTTGGTCAAACGGCGGAACAATGGAGACGCTATTTATATTTGAAATGAGATAGTTATTTCATTATTACGAAACGCATTTTTAGAGTGATGCACACATGATATGACCCGCCGTGACGCAATCGTGGCGGGTCATATTTCACCGATTCAGTAAGAACAAATTAAATCAATGTCAATAATTATTTATCGTGCAAATTGCATCATGGGACGCTCGCCCCATACATGCGGAATTAGCATTGAAAAGCTAATTATAGAATATCCATTTTCTAACAATTATCCCTTGTTGGTCCTTTGATTGCCCAAAGGCCCAACAAGGGATTACGATTGAGCAATGAGACAAACTCGAATAAGAATGCAACTATTTACTAAGAGCTTTCTTGAGTACGTTGATCGCTGACGCAGGCAAAACGGCCCGCAAGGCTTTCTTGGCATAAAATACAACGCCGCGTTCACGTTTCTTGTAGAGTCGCACCACAGTACTCCAGCCGCCATTGGCATATGCGTCAACATACAGCCGCCTATCCTTGGGAAGAACGCTCGGATGACGTAGCTGATCGTTGCCCTTAGCGATGTCGTCAAATTCAACGGGGTACAAGTCCAGAGCGTTGCTTGATTCGATGAACTCCCTACCGCGGTCGTTATTCACCAGCAAGCAGGAAACACCCTTCATCTGATTAAACTTCTCGGCGTCCTTCAGAACGTCAGGCCTGTTTACACCGACACCCCAAAAGTCACCGATGGTAAGGTCGCCGGCACGAAACCTGCCTGCATAGGGGCACTCATAGCAGCTGTTGCGAAGCGTCTTGAGGTTCAAGAACATGTCATAGTAGAGAGATTTCGACGCAGGAATGGTGACCTCTCTTCCGTCCTCAAGAAGAAGAAGAAGAAGAAGAGAGTGCCCCCAGCCCTCGCGCTTACACCTAAACCGGAAATCGACCACGGGAGACCCAAGCTGTTCGCCATAGTCCTCAACACAGTCCGCGAACATGCGACCGGAGGGGACACCGTGGCAGACAAGGTCAATAGTCGTCAGGCCCTCATAATCGCGCACGAGGAAACCCCTGAGGCCAGCGACCTGGCAAGGCGTTCCGCAAAATAGGACACGCGTCCCCTCGCGCAGGTCCGTCCTGATGTCGGCGAAACAAGATCCGGCGTCACTCTGGACATATTTAGAGTTAAGAAGCGGGCGAAGCTCATCGACGCTCGACGCACGACGATGCCGCACCCGAAGCGAACCCCCCTCGCGCTCATAGGCGGCGCCATATGCAACGCCGCCAGCAGAAATAAACTCACGCGCGACGGCGCCAAAAACGCCACCGGAAGCGGACTCCGAAACATCGTCCCTACCGGCGGCGGCATAGAACGGCCCAACGGAATTAGAGCCTATCCCCCGGTTGAGACCGCAAGCCCTAGTGCACGCGCCGCAACCGATGCAGAGATCGCTGTCAATCATAGGAAGAACAAACCCGTCCTTACCCTCGGACATGGCAATGGCGCCTTTCGGGCAAACGGCAGCACACGCCCCGCATCCGCAGCAATGCGTTGGCGACTCAAATAGTGTGGGAACCTCGCCCCTTTTCACAGCAGACATGCAGATATCTCCCTATTTGCAAGCCGAAAGTAGCTTACGCAGAATATCGGCGTTCATATAGACGGAAAAAGCCAGCGCAATTGCCAGGCATGCAATGGTGCTCAGAATGCCCGCGCCGTAGGCCGACAGATAATAGAAAACGAACACGCCCAGAACTGATGCCAAGATCAAAGCCTGCTCGCCTCGATCTTCGGCAAGCTTTGTAAACTTGGCGACTTTAATCCTACGGTACTCATTGACCACAACCATCGCCAAAAGCGTAGCAACCGATGCGCCATAAAGGCCAAAGTGCGGAATCATCACGATGCACAGCACCGCGCAGAGGATAGCGGATACGACTGTGGTGGTTCCCATAATCCCGGTCTCCTTGTGTGCAGTGAAAATACCGCCGTAGAAGCCGGAAATATTGCTAAAGTACGTTGCCAGAAGCAAGATTGGGACATAGAGCAGGCCCTCTCCGAAAGACCCCTTAATCAGCACGCCGTAGACAACAGGCATGAGTGCCGACATGAGTAGCACGACGCTCATCATGAAACGTCGCAAAGCTCGGTACACAGAATTATAGAAAGCCGACTCGTCCTCATCGGAGATAAGGGCTCGAGCCGAGCTCTCCTTCCACGATTGATAGAAAAAGCCATATACCTGGTCCATGACACCGGGGAACTTGTACGACACGGCATACACACCGGCGGCGGAGGCCCCGAGCGTGTTCATGATAATGAGCCTGTCCAGCAGGTTATTGATAGTCCAGGAAACCTTGTTGGGGATGAGCGGAAATGAATACCGTAGAAGGTCGCGAGCGTAGGAAATGGAGAAGGTCGACGGATCGATATAGCGCCAGAGCTTCCGCATGACCATGAACACGAGGGCAACACCGCCCTGAGCAATGACCGTAGCAGAGAGCATGCCAACCACCCCCCAACGAAGAATGGCGATGAAGAGAACGTTGAGCAAGATGGTAAGGGCACTCGCGGTGAAGTTCATAACGGAGTAACCCACGGTATCCCCGAAACCACGTAAGACAGCAGAAGCCATCTGCAGAAGCGCACCGGCAACAACAAGCCCCACAACCCAGCCAGCATTTTCGGGCTTAAAGAGCAGCCATACCAGAATCGCCAAGACCGTAAAGGATACACATCCGGCAAGAAGAACAACGCATGACGCCGTCACAGCTTTAGCCCGACCCTCGTCTGTACGACAGTCGATGAGAAATCGAAACAGCGCTTCGTCCATAAGCAGGGAAACGGCAGGGACGCAAAATAGGGCAATCGTGTTGATGTAGTCAACGGTGCCGTAATCTGCCGTGGAGAGGACGGAGGTATATAGAGGCAGAAGAAGAAACTGCACAAGCTTCGTCGCCATGCCGCCGACGGCAATAATTCCCGTATTTTTAATAAGTCGGCGTGTCTCCCCCATTACGAAAGTGCCTTTCTCAGATATTGCCAAGAATGCTCCCGAAGGCCGCCAAGGGCCAAATCTACCTTGCCCCAGTCAACCGGAGCAATGCCATCGGCGCAAACCAAGGAGACGCAGCGCTCGCTGATCCCCAGGTTATACAGCAAATCCCTCATGCGCGCACCGCTTTTGTCAGTAGCGAAGACTCTGAAGGGCTTATGGAAAAGCACCGAAAACACAGTCGCATGAAAAGAGTTGGTCAGTACGAGTGAGGCATGAGCAATAAGCGAGATGAATTCGCGCGGCCCGATCCCGAATAGGTTGATCGAGTTAGGAATGGGTAGGTCCCTATCCGAAACATACGCGAATCGCACTCCCGAATCGAGCGCCATTCGACAGGCACTTTCGATAAGCTCAGAACAGTCACGCAGTAGATAAAGAAAAGCGTACTCTCCGTCAACGACTGCTTTAACGCTCATGTCCGCATAATCCGAAACACCAAGCAACAGCGTGGGGTCTAAAACCACATCTATGGGTTTATCCACTAGCGGCTGAAATAAAGGAAGCGTTTCCTCCTCACGAACGGAAAGATAATCGAATTTGGACAGAAGAGACGCAACTTTTTCTTGATCGAAATTCTCGGGCTTGAAAGACGTGTGGGCGAGGCTAGGAGCATAGGCGATACGCCGTTTATCTCCCGCAAAAGAGAGAAAGAAGGGCTCGACCACACCGCGAGTGCAATCGAGATTCCAAATCTGATCACTACCGCAAATAAAGCAATCGAACTCAGCGGCTAATTCGGCCAAAGCACCTTCTTCATTAGATGAATAAGCCTTATCAGTTAGGGAGAAATAGTCATTTGCGAAAGAGTTAAACGCAGACCGCCTAGAGTGAAAAGATTTCCAGTGAGTTAGCGTTCTCAATAGCTTTCTCGGATGACGAACCTGAATTAAGCTGTATTGTTCGTAGTCTAATGCTCTGTAATTTATTATTCTGACTTTATGACCTTCATTTACAAGGGCAGTCCTCAAAGCATAAGCCTGAAGCGCTGATCCGAAATTCAACGCGCCATGGAAAGTAATAATACCGATATTCATCTTCCAACCGTTCTTTAATTACTTCCTCGCTCTTGGTTAACGAGGTTTAATTATTTTTCATTAAAACAGAGGAGCCTAGACTGACTTTCTTGAACTTGCCAGTAAGACAGGCAAGCAAATTAAAAATCACAGGGAAATATACTGCTAGATAATACTTAACCTTAAGGCCTGCCTTGAGTAACTTGGCATAATGTCTATAACTAACTAGACGTTTTCTCACGATGCGATAGCCATCATCGTCATAAACGCCATGACGAGCAAGCAGCGAGAGAACACCCAGGGAATGACTGGCAAATAGTTCAAACGCCGGCATAACACGCCCCATAGATTCTTCGTTGTCTAGTATGGCGGCATTAACTGCCGTCGCTTCTACGTATTTTGACACAGCTGCAGAGTTGACAGCTGAATCCGAGCGAGTAATCAAATACCGATATAAAGGCTTATCAATAACAGCAATATCTCCAGCCGCGATCCACCAGAGTCTATATAAGAAATCCCTATCTTCAAGCAAAGATAACGACGTATCAAACCTCGTCGAACCAATCACGTCTCTCCTAATTACATGAGCATAGGGATAAAGAAGGTCGCCACATTGCAATGGACCAAGAGACTTATCTTTGCTTACGACGGGTGCTGGAATTTGACCAAGAACGTTACCGCTCTCGTCAACTTGATCAACAGGGAAAACAAGCATACTGGCACGCGTTGAAGCAATGCAGTTTACTAACAATCGTACTGAATCGGATAAAACCGTATCATCGCTGTCGCAGAACCAAATATATTCGCCGTGAGATAATTCAATGCCAGCATTTCGCGCAGCCGAAACACCGGAGTTCTTCTGATGAAGGGCTATAACTCTCTCATCTGCCGATGCATAGTCATCGCAAACGGCAGCAGAGCCGTCAGTCGATCCATCATCGATTAAAATCAACTCAAAAATGGTGCTATTCTGCTCAAGGATAGAGTCTATGCATTTCGGCAAATACTCTTTTGTATTGTAAACGGGGACAATAATAGAAATTAGAGGCATCATTACTTTAAAACCTCCACCAAATGAACGATGAAGCTAGCCAAACTTCTCCAGTTATGCTCCAGAGCGATGGCTAACAAACGATTATCAAATCTCAGTCTCTCCCTACGAGCGCGTGAAAAAACATATTCTTGTGACATGGCCGCAGATATTGATGAGAAATTGGCCTCTTTTTCACGATCATCCGAGTCAGAAAGCTCACTAAGCTTCAGAACATAGAAATACTGATTCGTTTCACCCAAAATAGCCATGGAACGACAAGCATCGCCCCATCTAGCGGCATACTCAGCAAGCCTACGATTGACCTGTACAATATCCTCTAGCTGAGAAGACTTGTAACATGCTGTACTTGCGGATTCATTAGGACGATAGTAGTAGAGAACGTCGTCGAGCTGAGCAAGAGAGGCGCAGGAATCGACAATCGGGAGCAGCTGAAGTAAATCCTCGCCGTGCATAAGGCCTTTATACGCCCCATATGTTGCATCAAGATCTATGCAGCTAAGCCGAATGGCTTTGCCACACAGATTATTAAAGCGACCCTTGCAGACAAATTCCTTTACCAGCTCAAACTGAGCCCCATTGTATAAACCCTCAGGCAATTTATCACGGTTAAACCCATTGCCACTAAAATCCTTCTCACGGCTAAACAAAAAGGAAACAATGTCAGCATCGGTTTTTTTGATGGCTTTATCTAAAATTTCAAGTGCATCGTAACGAAGGCAGTCGTCCGCATCAAGAAAAACAACGTATTCACCTTTAGCATGTAGAAGCCCTCTTCGTCTTGCAAGAAGAAGACCCTGATTTTCTCCGGTCAGAACAGTGGCGTTATTTGCTCTCAAAGCGAAGTCTTCAACAAGCGATAGCGTCGAATCAGTCGACCCATCATCTATAAGGATAACCTCATAATTATCAAAAGACTGAAGGGACACAGAAGAAAGGCATTCGCTAAGGTAACGCTCGGCATTATATGCAGGAATGATAATAGAAAAACGCATTAGTTAATTCCCAATAAGATTGAGGTGTATGGATATACTTCGTTACCGCCGTTGATCACAATCGTTTGAATAAAGTAAGCAATAAGTAAACAAATCAGAAGTAATGCGCTAAAAGGAATATTCCCTTCGTCTTCTTTTGCAAGCTCTGATCCAAAAAGCGGAAAGAACGAAATTAGATAATAAGAGAAACGCATAAGGCTATCAGCAATAATATTCAGCTGCATCGCCAAGACGCCAACAATCGAAATAATTGCAAATATAGATTCAAAACCGACCGACTTCGCTTTATTCAAGCGTGATCTCCGATTAAATAAATATATCAAAATAGTTCCACAAAGTAACACCAATGAGGAGTAGTTAAGCCTCGTGCCAGAAGCATTGACCTGATAAGAGTAAGAGTCTTTGAGACTCGAGAAAAGCATAATCAAGCGATTTCCAAAGACAAACGCGGAACCAAAAATTAATGCCACAGCTAAAAAAACAGCGAACCCCTGAGCTTTTCCAAAGAAGGCAGCCTTACCACCAATCGAACGAACTGATTGAACAGCTGGCCAATAAAATAGTGCAACAACTGCAGTTTGATGAAACAGAATTGCAGATGCCATCACAACCGAAAGAAATACCAAAGGCTTCCTTTTTTCAATAAATATAAATGCCGGAACGCAAAGCGCCACGGCAATCATTTGCTTCATAGCGTTAAGTGAAATTGGAAACAGCAGAAGCATATATACGGCAACAGCAGCCCAAGAGGAATCCGGATACATTTTTTTTGCAAAGCAACATATCGGAAAAACGGTAAACGCTTGGATTAATCCTAAATAAATCTCAAATGTTCCCAACTTGGCAATAAACCAACTGAGCAAATTAAAGCCAAATGCCGAAAGCGACGAATATTCAGCCAAGAATGATCCCAGACTAGCATTCTTGGCGCTATAAAATGTCCAATAGGCATAGGTCATTACATCGGTTCCAACGGATGTATCTCGAACTGCCGCAAATAAGCAGGGAACGAGCAATGCGGCGACAAATAAACCAATTGAAAGGCAACCGCGTGAACGATCTGATAGAAAGGCTAGTATTACCGGTAATCCTAAAATAGCGAAGTAAATCATTGCATCAGCCCCACGAAACGGCAAATTGAGCAAAAGAACGTAAAGGGAATTCGTCCCAAGCATGAAATGGCTGCGGCAAAACGCTCGCGCTTACGAGCAAAGGGATCTAAAAGAACTGTGGTTCGATGTCTTTTGATTACATTCCACAGCTTTTCGGAGTCAACGGAATTTGTGTCAGCTTCACTTGTGGAAAAATGGTTATTAGCCTGCGCGAACACCATCCTGCAAACAGAGAAACAACGAGAGGCCGCAGCTGCTTTTAAATCGGGATACCAATTGCTTATGTCTCGATACAACTGATCAACGATACTAAGTGCAGAATGTCCCTTAATATGCTTATATTCCTGTCGAATAATGCTATCGCCCCTCATGCGATATGCATATAACTCACGGCAATCAACAACTGCTACAGAATCGACCTTATGAATAATTTTATAAATGCTGGCAAGATCCTCGTAATAAAGCCCTTTAGGGAAAGGATCTATGCCCAGTGGCACCTTTGCGTAAAGGCGCCACTGGGCACCGGTATCCAGCGCCTGATATAACATCAGACGCTGGACATCGGGCGAAGGCAGTGCCTTCGCAGGCGCTACGGGATCAAGAGAATCCACCAAAGGGCAAGCATCACCATCATTGAACGACTTACCAAATGGAATGGCAGATATCTGACATCCCGTATCGCAGCAGGCATTTAAAAGAGCTTCAATAAAAACAGGAGAAATGTAGTCGTCGCTATCAACAAAAGAAATCCAATCGCCCCGAGCAATACGCAGTCCTGCATTGCGGGCATCAGAAAGCCCACCGTTTTCCTTATGCAAAACGGTGGTGCGGTCATCTTTCGTAGCAAGAACGTCACAAAGCTCGCCAGATCCATCGGTCGATCCGTCATCGACAAGAATAATCTCAATGTTACGATAGCTTTGTCGACAAATGCTATCAAAACACTCTTGCAGATAAGACTTAACGTTATATACCGGTACAATCACCGATACCAAGTTGCTGTTAGCCATCTAATTCCTTGAGTAGAGATCTAGGTATTTACGAGTCAGTCGCTTGCCCTGTGTGTCAATGTCGTAATCGGCGAAAAGCTCGCTTGAGATAGAAGAGCGACTCTCATACGAGCATGGCGAGAGCGAATTTATTACATCGGCCCACACTGCAGGGTTGTTAATCGGCAGGAATTTGCACTCCCCCGTTACGTCTACTTCGCGCGTAATCGCATCACTCAGCAGACAAGGCAGGCCAGACACCTGTGCCTCGACGCCGACGAGGCCCAGGCCTTCGTAAAGGCTTGGCAGAACGAACGCATCAAACGCCTGGTACAAGCGATTGACATCGCTTCTCTGCCCCAAAAACTCAACGCGATCGGTAAGACCGCGTTCGTCCACCAAGGCCTTTACGGAGGCCCCGGCTTCGCCGGTACCGACAAGCAGCAGGACAGCATCGTCGCGGCGCTTTGCGACCTCAGCAAAAACGTCAATCAAAAACGCATGGTTCTTCTGGGCAGTAAAGCGCCCCACATGTCCAATGGCAAACTGGTTGCCGACGAGGCCCAGGTCGGCTCGCGCTTGCGCGCGAGCCTCAGCATTGAAACGGAAGCGATCCAAATCAATTGCGTTGTATACGACCTCAAAGTGCGCAGCTTTACCAAAAAGCCATTCACCGGCGAATTGACTGCATGCAAATCGGTGTGTCGGATACCGATTCGATTGCGTTTTCAGCACGGCCTTCAGGGCATTCTTGACATACTCCCCCTTACCGCTCGTAGAATGGCTATGGGCGATACGCACGGGGACGCCCGCCTTCTTCGCGGCACGAAGCGGAAAGACCGAAAGCGCGTTGATGTGACTGTGGACAATCTTCCAGCCCTCTTGCTTAAAGAGACGCTGAAGCTCTCGCTGGTATTCAGCTACATGCTGATAAGGCGGAATCTCAAAGACCCTGCCACCGAGCGATTCAATCTCGTCACGGGGAACAAGCGTAGAATCGGAATCAACAAGAAAGTCAAACTGCACTTTACCGCGATCGATGTGGCGATAGTAATTCATAACGACAGCTTCGACGCCGCCGCCAACCATCTTGCCAACAACCTGAGCCACCCTAACCGGTTCAGTCATTTAGCAAGCACCTCCACCGGTAAAGACCTCAACGACCGTGAGGAGAACAATCTTCAGGTCCGTGATTGGGCCGCGTTTGGCGATGTACTCCAGGTCGCGGCGGACCATGCCGTCGAAGTCGGTGTCGTTGCGGTCCGTCACCTGCCACCAGCCGGTGATCCCGGGCTTCACGGCCAGGCGCTGCAGGTCGAATTCTGTGTACTCGGCCACCTCATTCGGCAGCGGCGGGCGCGGGCCCACCACGGACATCTGACCCAGGAACACGTTCAGGAACTGCGGGAACTCGTCAATGGAGTGCTTGCGGATGAACTTACCGATCGTGGTGACGCGCGGGTCATCCTTCATCTTGAACATGGCGCCGGCAATCTCGTTCTGCCCCTTGAGCTCAGCGAGGCGCTCGTCGGCGTCTTTGTACATGCTGCGGAACTTCCACATGCGGAAGGTGGACAGGCTGCCGTCGCGGTGGGTCTGGCCCACGCGGATCTGGCTGTAGAACGGGTTGCCCTCGCTCTCCAGGCGGATGGCCGCGGCGAGCACCAGGCTCGGCACGGCGATGACGGCCAGCACGCAGCCGCTGAAAACGATGTCGAACGCGCGCTTGACGGCCCGATAGGCCAGACGCGAGTTGTCCCAGTCCATGATGGATTGCACGGCCTTGTAGCGACCGGCGCCCTCACGCCGGCGCATGGCCTGAGCAATCAGCGCCGCGCCCGCAGGCGCATTGCTCTCTGTCACTTCTTCATTAGCAGTCACGATAAAACTTACGTCCCTGTCCCCAGGAACCCCCCCCCGTCCATGAATCAAAATGCGAACGAATTGCCGGTGCAACGTCTCCCTTACGTTTTGCTCGGCACGTCGAGCGGAAGTAACTCCCTGAATGTGGAGTCACCCTCGCCCACGTCTACCAGGCACCAGCGTTTATGGCGGTCGATCTTTTTAACGCGGGCCTCTTGCCCCACCAAGGGGCCCTGCTCTATGTGCAACACGCCGTCTTCTATGCGGGCGACGCTGTTGCGCACCACGCCGTCGTCGTCCAGCACGCTGCGGTACCAGTCCTGCGCATCGTCCGGCATAGGCGTGTACGCCCGCTCCCTACAACCGGCGATGCGACAGCCAAAGCTCAACTGGGCCAGGGCCCTATCGAGCGCGGCAGCATCGTGCGTGGCGACGAAGAAATATTCCTTGTACATGGGTTTGGTTTGGAGCGACCAGGCGCCGTCTCGCTTAAACCAGAACTCCTTTTGCATCACAAAAGCGTCCTGCATCAGCTCGTGCGGGATAATGCAGCGGACCTTTTCGCAGGTCTCGCGCTCTTTACCGTTGAGGGTGTGGACCAGATACCAGCGGACGCGGCCGTGCTGGCTGTTGGTAGTGGCGCTGTTGAATGCGCCCGGCAGCTGCTCTTGGCGCCGTGCCGTCTGTTCCATGTTCTCGCCCCCCCTTTGGCTTTGCGATGCACGCAAATGCAGGGGCGTTTAGAACAGGCTTCTCGCTCGCAGCTAGGCGCAGTCGCAAAAGTACAGGTTTTTGCATCTTTCGACAGACGACATTATACGAGCAATTAATCAGCGTTTGCCCAGATTACGCAAAATGTACTGTTAGTAGGTACATCTCCATACCCCTCTACAAAAACCTGTACCTTTTTGTGCAACAAAAAAAGCCGCTCAACCAGCGGCTTTTCTTATTTAGGTATGAAAAAGGCGACCGCCCTTTGTGGACGGTCGCCTATGTTAATTGTTGTGAAGTTTGCCTTAGGCGCGGGTCTTGATCTCCTCGGTCACCTTGGCAACAAACTCGTCAACGCTCATCTGAACGGTCTCGTTGGAGCGATCGCGGACGGAGATGTTGCCGGCCTCGACCTCCTTCTCGCCCAGGATGAGCATGTACGGCACGCGGTCGATGCTGCGGGCCTCGCGGATCTTGTAGCCGATCTTCTCGTCGCGGTCGTCACAGACCACGCGAATACCGGCCTCCTCCAGCTTGGCGCATACCTCGTGAGCGTAGTCGCGGCTCTTCTCGGAAACCGGAAGTGCCTTGACCTGCACGGGAGCCAGCCAGGTGGGGAACTTGCCCGCAAAGTGCTCAATCAGAATGCCGATGAAGCGCTCGATGGAGCCAAAGCACACGCGGTGCAGCATGATGGGGCGCTTCTTGGTGCCGTCGGCATCCACGTACTCCAGATCAAAGTTGAGCGGCATCTGGAAGTCGAGCTGCACGGTACCGCACTGCCAGGTACGGCCGAGCGAGTCCTCCAGGTGGAAGTCGATCTTGGGGCCGTAGAAGGCGCCGTCGCCCTCGTTGACCTCGTAGTCCATACCCAGCTTCTCCAGAGCGGTGCGCAGGCCCTCCTCGGCGCGAACCCAATCCTCGTCGGAGCCCATGGAGTCCTCGGGGCGGGTGGAAAGCTCTACATGGTACTTAAAGCCAAACTTTTGGTACACGGAGTCGATGAGGTTGACCACGCCCACGATCTCGTCGGTCAGCTGGTCGGGACGCACAAACAGGTGGGCGTCGTCCTGGTTAAAGCAGCGCACGCGGAACAGGCCGTGCAGGGCGCCGCGCAGCTCGTGGCGGTGCACCAGGCCAATCTCGCCGGCGCGGATGGGCAGCTCGCGGTAGGAGTGCGGCTTGGAAGCGTACACCAGCACGCCACCCGGGCAGTTCATGGGCTTAATGCAGTACTCTTCGTCGTCGATGACGGTGGAGTACATGTTGTCCTTGTAGTGGTCCCAGTGGCCCGAGGTCTTCCACAGCTGCTTGTTCATGATGAGCGGCGTGGAGATCTCCACGTAGCCGGCCTTGTGGTGGATCTCGCGCCAGTAGTCCAGCAGCGTGTTCTTAAGGATCATGCCGTTGGGCAGGAAGAACGGGAAGCCGGGGGCCTCGTCGCGCATCATAAAGAGGTCCATCTCGCGGCCGATCTTGCGGTGGTCGCGCTTCTTGGCCTCCTCCAGCATGTGCATGTGCTCGTCGAGCTCTTCCTTGGTGGCAAAGGCGACGCCGTTGATGCGGGTGAGCATCTTGTTGTCCTTGTCGCCCTTCCAGTACGCGCCCGAGACGCCGGTGAGCTTAAAGGCCTTCAGCGCCTTGGTGTAGCAGATGTGGGGGCCGACGCACATGTCGATGTAGTCGCCCTGCTGGTAGAAGGTGATGCGGGCGTCGTCGTCCAAGTCGCCGATGTGCTCGACCTTGTACTTCTCGCCGCGCTCCTCCATAAGGGCGATGGCCTCGGCGCGGGGCTTCTCGTACACGGAGAACTTGAGGTTCTCCTTGACGATCTTTTTCATCTCGGCCTCGATCGCGGGGAAGTCGTCCTCGCTGATCTTGACGCCCTCGGGCAGGTCGACGTCGTAGTAGAAGCCGTTGTCGGTCGCGGGACCGTAGGCAAAGTCGGCCTCGGGGTACAGGCGCTTGATGGCCTGCGCCATGATATGCGCGGCAGAGTGGCGGATGACGTGCGTGACCTCGTCCTGCGGGAGCTCGGCCACCGAACCGTCATTGTAGAGTGCCTTCATGGGTATGTTTTCTCCTCTCGGATGCCTGATGCAAGTGCGTGCGATGCGCTCGGCGTTTTAACTTGCATCATTATAGGCAGGTTGCCTTGGTATACAAGCGCCCGCCGCACCTTAATGGCACGGCGGGCGATTTTCTACGCATGCTTCATCGTGTGGGCGCGGGGTGTGGGACGCGCGTGGCTTGCGGCGTGCCCGTGGCTTGCGGCCGGCCCGGCGATGGATGCGTTACTGGATGCGAGTTCGACAGTAGGGGCAGACCTTCCAGTGCGCATCGAGCGGGCGATGGCAGCTGGGGCAGACGTTGCGAACCTGGGTGTCGCACACGGGGCAGACCACAAAGTCCTTCTCGATGGGCGCGCCGCACTGCGGGCAGGTGCCGTACTGGGCAAGCTGGCGCTCGCGCAGGGCCATGTCCAGCTCCTGCTCCTCGCGGTCGGACGCGTAGGAGTGCGGGCGCAGGACCAGGTAGGCGATGAGGCCCACGAACGGGATGAGGGCGATGATGCCCCATGCCACGTAGGCGCTGGCGCCGCGGCGGCGAGCGTCGATGAACACATAGACGACCGACAGCACGTACAGGGCGATGATAAAGCCAACAAAGGCATAGACGACGCCCATGAGCTGCGGCGACATGAGCTCGGAGATGTACTTGGACATTACGGATACCTTTCGGAATATTAACAGTCCGGTCAAGTTTACCACGGGGTTTGTTTATATGGGACCACGGCCGGGTACGGGGCCGGCGCGGACACAAACATCTCAATCTGTAACAGCTGGGAGCGGGATCCGGGTCTAGGTGTTACAGATCGAGACACAGGGGTCCCTCCCCGACTTCAATCTCGATCTGTAACATCTTGACTCCAAAATCAGTCCTTACTGTTACAGATCAAGATGAACGGTGAGCCCTCCGTTAAATATCTCAATCTGTAACAACTAGGGGCCAGAAACCCTTCTATCTGTTACAGATCAAGACAAAGGAAAACGTCCAATCTCAATATCTCAATTTGTAACAACAATTCGGCAAAAACAGGTCTAACCGTTACAGATTTAGATATTCGAAACCGACTGATAGGTTCATCTAAATCTGTAACATCTAGACCCCAAAACGGTCCCTAGATGTTACAGATCGAGACAGAAGAATCTCTCCCTGACTTTAAATCTCAATCTGCAACATATAGGACCGATTTCCCCCTCTTACTGTTACAGATCAAGATAAACGGAGGGTCCATCTGGCAAACGTCTCGATCTGTAACATCTGGAACCCAGTTCTTCTGCTTACTGTTACAGAACGAGACAAACCTCTGACACCCGGGACGGCAGACGAGGTCACCTATGATCCTGAGTCTCCCCTCGCCTGCCGTTTGCGGATGCGAGGGGGCTGTTCGCCGCATTGCCGCCGCACTAGGGGCGTGCGAACCGTAGGATAGTCTTATTGACAGCCTGTCAACTCTTCTGGGAGGCACCGTGGCAGAAACGTTTGATATCGCAATTGTGGGCGCGGGCATCACGGGGTGCGCCATCGCGCGGCAGCTCGCGCGGTTTGACCTGTCCATTTGCGTGGTCGAGGCGGCCAACGATGTCGCCCTGGGCGCGTCGAAGGCCAACGGTGGCCTGGTGCACGCTGGCTACGATCCGGCACCGGGCACCGTAAAGGCACAGGTCAATGCCCGTGGCTGCGAGCTGTATGGTACCTGGGCTCAGGAGTTGGGCTTTTTATTTTGCCGCACCGGTTCGATGGTGCTGGGGTTTAGCGACGAGGACCGTGCGCAACTTGAGCGGCTGCGCAGCAATGGCCACGCCAACGGCGTGCCCGAGTTGTCGATTATCGGCCCCGAGCGCATCCGCGAGCTGGAACCACGCGCGAGTGCCAAGGCGACGTGCGCGCTGTGGTGCCCCTCGACTGGCTTTGTCGATCCGTTTGAGGTCGCCATCGCCGCGCTGGAGAACGCCGTGGCCAACGGCGTGACGTTTATGCGCTCCTCGCCGGTGGAAGCGATTGAGGTTGCTGGCGGCGAGGCTAACGGCGGGGCTGCGCGCTTTACGCTGGCAACGCCCGCCGGCGATGTGCGCTGCCGCTATCTGATCAACGCCGCGGGCAACGGTGCCGCGGACATCTCGCATATGGCGGGCGCCGAGGAGTTCCAGATGGTCTGGCGCCAGGGCAACATCGTGGTACTGGACAAGGAGCCGCGCACGCTCATGCCGCTCTACCCCGTTCCGACGCCAGTGTCCAAGGGCGTTATCGTTACGGGCACCGTGCACGGCAACACCGTGATTACCGCGACCGCTGCCGTGCGTGAGCCGGGCGACACACAGACCTATGCGAGCGATGTGAACGCGTTACTAACGGGAGCGCGCAAGCTGGTTCCCGATCTGGACACGCGCCGCGTGGTGCGCGCATTTGCCGGTGGGCGTCCGGTCATTCAGGGAACCAACGACTTCTTTATTGGGCAGTCGGCCGTGTTGCCGGGGCTGTTTCAGGCGGCGGGCATTCAGTCGCCAGGCGTGGCGAGCGCGCCGGCCATTGCCGAGCGTATGGAGCACGTGATGCGCGAGGCGGGCGTTGCTTTGCGCGAACGGGCCGATTGGGATCCGATTCGCCGCGCACCGGACGACTTCGACCGTGCGCCGCTTGCGCGCAAGGAGGAGCTCATTGAGTCTGACCCCGCGTGGGGGCAGATAGTCTGCCGCTGCGAGACGGTGCCCGAGGCCGAGATCGTGGCCGCGATTCGGCGCCGTCCGGGTGCGGTTTCGGTCGAGGGCGTCAAACGCCGCTGCCGCGCGGGCATGGGCCGCTGCCAGAGTGGCTTCTGCCAGAGCCGCGTGGTGGCCATCCTAGCGCGCGAGCTGGGCTGCGACCCCAGCGAGGTGCTGCTGGAGGACACTGGCTCGTGGCTCGTTGAGGGACCTTTAAAGGGGGTGCGCTAGGATGGCGGCATTCAAATCGAGCGCGTTTGATAACGACGCCGTTGAGGCAGTACCGACGCAGGCCTTCGACGTGGTCGTTATCGGAGGCGGCCCCGCCGGCATGGCTGCCGCACTTGCCGCGCATAAGGCCGGCGCGCGCGTTGCTATCGTGGAGCGCGAGCAACACTTGGGCGGCATCCTCCGCCAGTGCATTCATCCCGGTTTTGGCCTTTCGCACTTTAAGCAGGAGCTCACCGGCCCCGAATACGCGCAGCGCTTTATCGACCAGGTGCGCGCGACCGACATTGCGCTGTTCTTGGACAGCATGGTGCTTGGGATTGATTCGGGCGAGTCCCCGGAAGACGCCGCGGTCCACACCGTCACGCTCATGAGCCCCACCGGAATGTTGCAGCTCAACGGGTGCGCGGTCGTCCTTGCCATGGGTTGCCGCGAGCGCACACGCAGCGAGATCAAGATTCCCGGCAGCCGACCCGCCGGCGTGTTTACGGCCGGCTTGGCGCAGCGATACATCAATATCGAGAACCTAAAACCCGGCTCGCGCGCCGTCATTTTGGGCTCGGGTGACATCGGGCTGATCATGGCGCGCCGCTGCACGCTCGAGGGGATTTCGGTCGAGGGCGTGTACGAGCTCATGCCGTACGCCAACGGCCTGCGTCGCAATGTGAAGAACTGCCTGGACGACTTTGGCATTCCGCTGCATCTGTCCACAACCGTCACACGCGTGATCGGGCACGACCGCGTTGAGGCCGTCGAAGTGAGCCAGGTCGACGAGCACCTTGCACCCATTCCGGGAACCGAGCGCGTTGTTCCGTGCGACACGCTGCTGCTTTCGGTGGGTCTGATTCCCGAGAACGAGCTTTCGGTTGCCGCGGGCGTGGAGCTGGACCCACGTACGCGCGGCGCCGTGGTGGACCAGAGTCTGCAAACGGGCGTACCGGGCATTTTTGCCTGCGGCAACGTGCTGCACGTACACGACCTGGCCGACAACGTGACGACCGAGTCCGAGCGCGCCGGCACGGCCGCAGCGGCGTACGCGCTGGGCGGCGACGCCGGGGCAAACGCTGCGGGCACGGGTTGCCAACTCACGGTCTCCCCCGCCGGCATCGCAGGCTACGCACTGCCGGGCCGCGTTACGACCGTCGGGCTCACTAAGCTCAACTTCCGCGTACGCCGACCGGTCAATGCCGCCCGCGTACGTATCCTGGCAGGCGACGAGGAACTGTTTGCAGGCAAGATCCGCCCGTTTAAACCGAGCGTCATGGAAAGCTTCCCGCTACCGACAAAGGTGATTCAACGCGCACTCGATATGGGCGTTAGCGAGATAGTCCTGTCCGTCGACCCCGTTGAGGAGGCGTAGAGTCATGAGCACAAACGCGATTGAAACGCTGCAGTTCAACTGCACCACCTGCCCATCCGAGTGCCTCCTGACCGTGGAGGTCGAGCGCAGCGCAGACGGCGCCGTGGTAGAGGTACGCTCCGTAACCGGCAACAGCTGCCCGCGCGGTGATAAGTTTGCACATCAGGAGCTCACCTGCCCCATGCGCGTGCTTACCACGACCGTGGCCGTATCCGGCGGCGACGAGGCGCTGCTGCCCGTGCGCACGGCCGAAGCCATCCCGCTGGCACTCCATGCCCAGGCGATGGACCTCATCCGGGGCCTAAAGGTCAAAGCCCCCATCCGCATGAGCGATGTAGTCCTCCCCAGCCTCCTAGATACCGGTACCGACCTCATCGCCAGCATGGACATCGACCCCGTCTAAGCAGTTAATTTGGGACGGGGCTCTTTTAGCTACCCCGCCATCCACCCCGCCCCTCCTGAATTGCGGTGAAATAGTTCCTGATTTCCGCCAAAACCCCGGTATCCAGGAACTATTCCACCGCAACTATCATTGGAATCTGTATTTAGCCTGTGCCTACTTTAGTGCCATTTCAAAACTATGCCGGATTACGGGGCTGATTCGGAGACCCCCATCCATACCGGCATTTTTCGATTTTTGATAAGCCGTCTACCTGCGGTTTTAATTTCGCAATTTTTCCAATGGTCAAGTAATACAGGTCCAGCCCCGTAATCCGCCATAGTTTTGAAAGCAGCTAATTCGGGACGACCCTCTTATGACTACTTTTACCTATCATTCCGCATGTTTGACACAGCTAAAATAGCCCCGTCCCAAATTGACTACCCTGGCGTTGGGGATACCATGGTGACACCCTAGCGAAAGGATGTTTCATGGCACATGTCGATGACCAGCGTGTGGCGAGCGTGCTCGATGCGCTCGAGGCTCAGCACCCCGGCGCGCAGCTGCTCGTAAACGACCCGTGGTCGATCTATTACCTGACCGGCTTTTATGCCGATATGTTCGAGCGTTTTTGCGGCGTGCTGCTCGCGCGCGATGCCGAGCCGGTGATCTTAGTCAACGCCCTGCATCAGCTGCCCGAGTACGACAATGCCCGCGTGGCCTACCACAACGACACCGACGTCGTGACCGACGCCATCGCTCGCGAGGTCAATCCATCCAAGCCCCTCGGCATCGATACCGTAATGCGCTCCGGCTTTTTGCTGCCCCTTATGGATCGTTACGCCGCGAGCGAGTTCTTCCTGGGCGACTTTGCCGTCACCGCCGCACGCACCCACAAGGACGAAGCCGAGCAGGAGCTCATGCGCGTGTCCTCGGCCGCAAACGACGCTGTGATGGCCGACGCCATCAAGCTCGTCCACGAGGGCGTGACGGAGCGCGAAATTGCCGACCAGATGCTCGGCCTGTACCGTAAGCACGACTGCGAGGGCTTTAGCTTTCCGCCCATCGTGAGCTTTGGCGCCAACGCCGGCGATCCGCACCACGAGCCCGACGACACCGTACTCAAGCGTGGCGACGTGGTGCTGTTCGACATTGGCGGACGCCGCTGCAACTACTGCTCGGACATGACGCGCACGTTCTTTTGGGGCGAGCCGGACAAGGAGACGGCACACATCTACGACATCGTGCGCCGCGCCAACGAGGCCGCCGAGGCGCTCATCGCACCGGGCGTGCGCATGTGCGACCTGGACCGTGCCGCGCGCGACGTGATTGAGGACGCTGGCTACGGCAAGTACTTCACGCATCGCCTGGGCCACTCGATCGGCCTGCAGGACCACGAGCCGGGCGACGTCTCACTCGTCAACGAGCAGGTTGTCGAGCCGGGCATGACCTTCTCCATCGAGCCGGGCATCTACCTCCCCGGCCACACCGGCGTCCGCATCGAAGACCTGGCCCTGGTCACCGAGTCCGGCGTCGAGATTCTCAACGCCTACCCCCACGATCCAGTCCGCCTCGACTAACAAATATGGCAAAGGGACAGTCCCTTTGCCATATCCTGTCAACGCTGCACCACGAAAAAGGACTATCTACTACGTTTAACCCGCATGGGTCGACCATGCTGGTCTTTTTTGAAAATCAGCAAGCCTTCTACCTGCGGTTTTAATTTCACAAGTCTCGGCGTGGTCGGGGGTATCCGGTCAAACGTAGTAGATAGGCCCATTTCGTGGCAAGCATGTCAATTCGGGGCCCCGTCCCAAATTGGCTACCCGGCAAATGGGGCTAGCGCAGCAGCCCCGCTACTTCGCCGGCTAGAGTGATTGTGCCGGCGGCTACGAAGGGCTCGCCTGCGGCTTCGAAAGCTGCGAGTGCCTCGGATACACTGGGGTATACGCCCGCGAGCTTGTCGGCATCTACCAGGGCAGCGAGCTCCTCTGCCGGCAGGGCGCGATCAGAATCGGTCTGGGTCACGACTACACGCGGAAAGGCCGGGATAAGCACGTCGACGATACCCGCCACATCCTTGTCGGCCAGCGCGGCGCACAGCAGCGTGGGGCGATTCTCCACGCACGGGTCGATCTCGTCCAGCGCGCTCACAAAGTTCTCGCAGCTCTGAGGGTTATGGCAGGCGTCGATCAGCTTGAGCGGATCGGTTCCCAACACATCAAAGCGACCCGGCGTGGGACAGCCCATAAGCGAAGCATCAAGCGCCTCATGGTCGAGCTCGCGGCCCAGATAGCCCTCGCACAGCATAATCGCGCACGCAGCATTCTGCGGCTGATAGGCCGGCTTGACCATGCTCGACGTATAAATCGCGCGCGGCGTGGTGCAGCTAAACTCAACCGTATCGCCCACATGCGCCGGCACCTTGGTCGTGGCGTGGCTCACCACGAGCGGCACGACGCCGCACTCGCGGCAACGGGCATCCATCACGCGCTGAACGCTCGCCTCGTGCGTGCCCTCGCCCAGCACAACCAGGCGTCCGGGCTTAATGACCGCAGCCTTCTCCCCCGCAATGGCCTCGAGCGTGTCACCCAGGATGCGCGTGTGGTCGAGCCCGATGCCCGTAATGGCAACGGCGACGGGATCGGTCGCACTCGTGGCGTCCCAACGGCCGCCCATGCCAACCTCGAGCACGGCAATGTCCACCGCGGCCTCGGCAAACACGACAAGCGCGGCAGCCGTCAGCAGGTCAAACGGCGTGATGGTGTAGGCGCGCTCCCCCGCCGCCACACGACGAGTATTCACGCGATGCCCCGACTCGACGGCGGCAGAAACGCCGCGGGCAAACGCCTCATCGCTCACAACGCGCCCATCGACCTCCATACGCTCGGGATAGCGTACAAGCTGCGGCGACGTATACAGCGCGGTCTTTAACCCCTCGCCACGAAGGATGGCAGCCGAAAAACGCGTGGTCGAAGTCTTACCATTGGTACCGGCAACCTGAATGCAATCGAAATACTCATCCGGACGCCCCAGCTCATCGAGCATATCGACAACCGTCTCAAGCAGAGGCCCAGCATCCCCAGAAATCCGCCCCGTATCAGCAGCAAGCCCGACAGCTTCATCAAACGAAAGCAACTCAAACGAGAACGGCACAGAATACGACCCAGAACGCTTAGCCATAACCCAAGTCTCCAATTACAGAAAAAGAGGCCCACCAAAAAAAAATGAGCCCCTCGCGTTGACAATATCAGCCTTTATCCGCTTGCAGCAAAATCAAGGGCACAACCCAGTGGCCCTGCCAGGCAGCGGACGACCACGTAACCGCTATGGGAGCGGTTTGGGGCTTTGCTCGATACAAGTTCCGCACGAGCCGAAGGCCACTTAATGTGGCCTTCGTGCGAGCAGGACTGTCCGCAGTAGCGAGCAATGCCCCAAACCGCGTCCCCCGAGTAAACCTTACGAGAAGTCAGCAACCTGAGCAGTCAGCGCCGCAAGGATCTCCTTGAGCTCAGCTGCACGGTTCCTCTTCTTCTGGACCACGGCAGGCGCGGCCTTGGCCACAAAGCCCTCGTTGGCAAGCGTCTTCTCGCAGCCGGCGAGCTCCTTCTGGGCCGCGACGATCTCCTTCTCCAGGCGCGCCTTCTCGGCCGAAAGGTCGACCTTGCCCTCGAGCACCACAAAGACCTCGACGCCGCTGTCGACCACGGCGATGCTCGCGGCCGGCTTCTCGACGTCGGTACCCATGACCAGCGAAGCGGTGTTGGCCAGCGGCTCGATGGTCGAGCGCAGGCTCTCAAGCTTCTCGATATCCTCGGCACCGGCACGCACGACCACGTCGAGCTCGGCCTTGGGGCTCAAGCGATAACGCGAACGCGTGGCGCGGGCGGCAGAAACGACGGCGCGGCACAGCTCAAACGCGCGCTCGGCATCCTCGTCAACATACTTGGCGTAGTCGGCGGGCTCGGGCCACTTGGCGATCATGAGCGCCTCGGCGCGGTCAACGTTGCCCTCGGCGTCCAGGTCGAGCACGCTCGCCGGCATGTTGTCCCAGATCTCCTCGGTGACAAACGGCATGAGCGGGTGCATCAGGCGAATGGAGGTGTCGAGCACAAAGATCAGGTTGCGCTGCGCCTGCAGACGACCCTCGCCCTTCAGGCGGGACTTGGTGACCTCGACGTACCAGTCGCAGACCTCGTTCCAGAAGAACTGCTGCACGCCGCGGGCCATGTCGCCAAAGGTGTAGTTCTCGATGCCCTCGGTGACCATCTTGACAGCCTTGGCCAGGCGGCTGAACATCCAGGCGTCGGCCGGCGTCTCCACGACGGGCTCGCCGGGGGTGTAGCCCTCCATGTTCATGAGCAGGAAGCGGCTGGCGTTCCAGATCTTGGTCACAAACGACTTGGCCTGCTCGGTGCGCGGGCTGTCGATGAGCTTCTTGGTCTTCTTATCGATGTTCGCGTCGAACTTAACATCCTGGTTGTTGGTGCACAGCGTGAGCAGGTTGTAACGCATGGCATCGGCGCCGTACATGCCAATGAGGTCCATGGGGTCAACGCCGTTGCCCTTGGACTTGGACATACGGCTGCCGTCCTTGGCCAGAATCGTCGGGTAGATGACGACATCCTTAAACGGCACCTCATCCAAGAAGTACAGCGAGCTCATAACCATGCGAGCGACCCACAGCGCGATGATGTCGCGCGCGGTGACGAGCGCAGTTGTAGGGTGATGGCCCTCGAGCAGCTCCGGCTTTTGCGGCCAGCCCTGCGTGGCGAAGGTCCACAGCTGCGAGCTGAACCAGGTGTCCAGCACGTTCTCGTCCTGATGCACGTGATGACCGCCGCACTTGGGGCACACGTCGGTGTCCTCGGTGAGGGCGTCCTCCCAGCCGCAGTCCTCGCAGTAGAACACGGGGATGCGATGGCCCCACCACAGCTGGCGGCTGATACACCAGTCCTTGAGGTTCTCCATCCAGGTGGTGTAGGTCTGCGTCCAGCGCGCGGGGTGGAAGGTGACCTTGCCGGAGTTGACGGCGTCGAGCGCCGGCCCCTTGAGCTTATCGACGGCCACGAACCACTGCTCGGACAGCCACGGCTCCAGTGCGGAGTCGCAACGGTAGCAGTGCATGACGGAGTGGTCGAGCTCTTCGACGTGGTCGAGCAGGCCGTGCTCGTCGAACCACTTGATGACGGCCTCGCGGCACTCGTCGCGGTTCATGCCGGTGAACTCGCCGTAGCCCTCGACGACCACCGCGTGCTCGTCGAAGATGTTGATCTGCGGCAGGCCGTGGGCCTGACCCATAGCGTAATCGTTGGGGTCGTGGGCAGGCGTAACCTTAACGAAGCCGGAACCAAAGTTGGCGTCGACGTGCCAATCCTCAAAGATGGGGATCTCGCGGTCGACGATGGGGAGCTTGACGGTCTTACCCACAAAGGCGGCCTTCTCGGGATCCTTCGGGGAGACGGCGACGCCTGTGTCGCCGAGCATGGTCTCGGGGCGCGTAGTGGCGACGACGATATAGTCCTGGCCGTTGACCGGCTCGGTCAGCGGGTAGCGCAGGTGCCACAGGTGGCCCTTCTCGTCCTTGTACTCGGCCTCGTCATCCGAGATAGCGGTGGTGCAGTTGGGGCACCAGTTGACGATGCGCTTGCCACGGTAGATCAGGCCGTCGTGGTACCAGTCGCAGAAGACCTTACGCACGGCTTGGGCGTAATCCTCGTCCATGGTGAAGCGCTCGTTGTCGAAGTCGACGGAGCAGCCCATGCGCTTGATCTGCTCGACGATGATGCCGCCGTACTCGTGGGTCCAGTCCCAACAGGCGTCGACAAACTTATCGCGACCGATCTCCAGGCGGCTGATGCCCTCGCTCTTGAGCTTCTTGTCGACCTTGGTCTGCGTGGCGATACCGGCGTGGTCGGTACCGAGCACCCAGCGCGTGGACTTGCCGCGCATGCGGGCCATACGGATGATGGCGTCCTGGATGGAGTCATCGGTGGCGTGACCCATGTGGAGCTTGCCGGTCACGTTGGGAGGCGGAATGGTGACGGTGCAGTCGCCCACGCCCTCACGGCGCTTATAGTAGCCGCCGTCGAGCCACTTCTGCAGGATCGCCGGCTCGTTGGTCGACGGATCGTAATTCTTGGGCATCTCTTCCATATATCTCTCCCTGTCCCGCCGGCGTGTCCGCCTGCTTGGTTTTCGCTCGGTCAGGTCCTGGCTCGCACGAAGAGCACATTAAGTGCTCTTCGGCTCGTGCGGAATCTACGAAAACCAAGCAGGCGGACGCGCCTTAGGTATCGATTACTTCAGTCTGAATTGACTTCGCTTTGGCTTAAACAAACACACAGAATAACACAGGTAGTTGGGGTTATTGCGTATATATAAAATAGCCTCCGACCGCGGATGGTCGGAGGCTATTTGCAAGCAAGTTTTTGTCAGGTTTACCCGTAGATGCGTCGGGGCTGTTCTTCGCCCTTTACGGCAGCTTCGGTTACGATGACCTTGGCGACGCCCTCCTCGCTGGGGAGGTCGAACATCGTCTGCTGCAGCACGTCTTCGCAGATGGCGCGCAGGCCGCGGGCGCCGGTCTTGCGGGCAAGCGCCATGCGGGCGATCTCGTGCAGGGCCGCGTCCTCAAACTCAAGATCGACGTCCTCGAGCTGGAACATCTTACGGTACTGGCGCACCACGGCATTCTTTGGCTCGGTCAGGATCGACACCAGGTCGTCCTCGTCGAGCGCCTGCGTCTGGGTAACGACGGGCGTACGTCCCACGAACTCGGGGATCATGCCGAATGCATTGAGGTCCTGCGGGAGTACCTGGCGCAGCAGGTCGTTCTCGTCGACCGAAGTGGGGCCGGCGATCTCGGAGTTAAAGCCCACGCCCTTGTTGCCAACGCGATCGGCGATGATCTTGTCCAGACCCACAAAGGCACCGCCGCAGATAAACAGGATGTTGGTCGTGTCGATCTGCAACAGTTCCTGCTGGGGATGCTTGCGGCCGCCGGTGGGCGGAACGCTTGCCACCGTGCCCTCAAGAATCTTAAGCAGCGCCTGCTGAACGCCCTCGCCCGAGACATCGCGGGTAATGGAGAGGTTCTCGGCCTTGCGGGCGATCTTGTCAATCTCGTCCACGTAGATGATGCCCACCTGCGCGCGCTCGATATCGCCATCGGCAGCGTTGATGAGCTTGAGCAGGATGTTCTCCACATCCTCGCCCACGTAACCGGCCTCGGTAAGCGCGGTGGCGTCGGCAATGGCAAACGGCACCTCGAGGATGCGCGCGAGCGTCTGGGCCAGCAGCGTCTTGCCGGTACCGGTGGGACCGAGCAGCAGGATGTTGGACTTGGCGAGCTCCACCTCGTCCATGTCATCGTCAAGCTGCGAGTCCAAACCGTCGTCAAAGGCCGAAAGTGCAGCACCGCCCTCGATGACGCGGCGGTAATGGTTGTACACGGCAACCGACATGGCGCGCTTGGCGTCCTCTTGGCCCATGACATAAGCCGAAAGCTCGTCATAGATCTCGTGCGGCGTCGGCACGTGCGTGATGACCTGACGGTCGTCCTCGAGCTCAAAGCCCTCGGCCTCGGGGTCCACGGCGGGCTGCCCAGCAGCCTGGCCGTGATCGTTGAGGAAGCCCGGCAGCTTGCCGTTGCGGGCAGCGTCCATAAAGTCAGAAGCCAGCGACTCCTCAAGGATCTCGGAGCAGGCGGCGACGCACTCGTCACAGATAAAGATGTTGGTCGGACCCTTTACGAGGCGACGGACCTGGCCCTGCTCTTTTCCGCAGAAGGAGCAGCGGATGGGGTTGCCGTTCTCGTCAAAGTTGTCCTGCATGTTACCTGCCATCCTAGGCGTCCTTCGCGGCGATGTCGCGCGAGGTGACGATACGGTCGATCAAGCCGTAGTCGAGGGCCTCGGCAGCGGTCAGGTAGTTGTCGCGCTCGGTGTCGGCCTGGACCTTCTCGATCGGCTGGCCCGAGGCGTCGGACAGGATCTGGTTGAGCTCGCGACGGGTCTTCTTAATCTCCTCGGCCACGATCTCGATCTCGGTCTGCTGACCCTGGGCACCGCCGCTGGGCTGGTGAATCATGACCTTGGAGTGCGGCAGGCAGAAGCGCTTGCCCTTGGCGCCGGCCGAAAGCAGCACGGCAGCCATAGACGCGGCCATACCGACGCAGATGGTGGAGACCTGCGGCTTAATGAAGTTCATGGTGTCAAGAATCGCCAGGCCAGAGTAAACCTCGCCACCGGGCGAATTGATGTAGAGCGAGATATCCTTCTCGGCATCCTGGCTCTCAAGATGCAGCAGCTGGGCAACGACCAGGTTGGCGCTGACGGAGTTGATCTCCTCGCCCAAGAAGATGATGCGGTCGTTGAGCAGGCGCGAATAGATATCGTAGCTGCGCTCGCCGCGCGGCGTCTGCTCGATAACGTATGGCACGAGGGCGGAATCGAACTTAGCGATCATACGCATCTCCATTTCTCTCTTGCGGACCAAATTGGTTCTAGATAAACGTACGGTGCCCGCATGCTATGCATTGGCTGGCACCGTACGAAGCAACCGGATAACCGGCTTATAACTTTACCCCATCACGGGCACATACATGCGCTCGCGTGCAAGGTGGCGAGAATTACTCGGCGTCCTTGGCGGTCTCGTCGACCTCAGTCACCTTGGCGTTCTCGACCAGGTGATCGACGGCCTTGGAGCGACGGATGGACTCGCGGACGGCAGGCATGCGGCCATCGGCGATGAACTCGGCCTTGGAAGCCTCGACGTCCTTGACGCCAGCCTTCTCGAACTCGGCGTTGATGTCGTCCTCGGTGACCTCAATCTTGAGCTCACGGGCGAGAGCGTCGAGCGCCAGGGACTCACGGGCAACGTCGTTGGCCTGCTTGCGCAGGTCGCCGATGAACTGCTCCATGGTCAGGCCGGAAGCGGGCAGCCAGGTGTCCAGCGTCATGCCGCGGGCAGCGAGGTTGGACAGGAAGTTCTGGCCAAGCTCCTCAAAGACGGACTGCTCGTAGTCGGCGTCCATCTCGTCGAGCTGCAGGCGCTCGGCGAGAGCGGAGACGCAACGGTTCTCCTTCTCGGCCGGGAGGCGGGAAGCCTTGTCCTGCTCGATCTCGATCTTGATGGCGTCGCGCATAGCGTCGATGCTGTCGAAGCCAAAGTCAGACTTGACGAGCTCGTCGGTGAGCTCGGGGGTGTTGCGGATCTTGATGCCCTTGACGGTGACCTCGACGGTGTGGGTCTCGGCCTCCTCGCCCTCCTCGGCCTCGTCGGTCCAGGTGACGGACTTGACGTCGTCAACGTTGGCGCCGATCAGAGCCTCGTTGAACTCGGCGGGGTTGCTGTCGCTACCGGCGATGAGCATACGGCCCTCGGCGGCAAAGTTGTCGGCGTTCTCGACGGCCTTGAGGTCGACGGTAACGTAGTCCTCGGACTCGACAGCGCGGCCCTCGACGTCCTCGAAGGTGGCACGGTAGTTGAGGAGCATCTCGACCTGGTTGTTGATCTCGGACTCGGTGACCTCCGCAGGGGGCATCTCGATCTCGACAGCGTCGAAGGAGGAGAGCTCAGCGGCGGGACGCAGGGAGAACTCGACGGTGTAGGTGTAGTCCTCGTGATCCTTGGCGAGGTCGAGCTCCTTGTAGTCACCGCTCTTGGTGGGGACGATGTCCAGCTCGTTGAGGACGGCGGGCTCGTTGGCGGCGATCAGGTCGTTGGTGGCCTGAGCGAGGGTAGCCTCGGCGCCAAGAGCGGAATCGATGACCGGACGGGGAGCCTTGCCGGCACGGAAGCCCGGGAAGCGGTACTTCTTGGCGGTGTCCTTGTAGGCCTTCTTGATCGCGACGTCGACGTCGGCGGCCGGGATGGCGACCGTAGCGGTGAGCTTGGCGTCCTTGACGTCAGAAGCGGTGATGTTCAACACGTTCCTCCTCATACTGCCCAGCTTATCTGAGGTGCTGGTACCTTTATGCAACAAAGAGTCGCGACGGCCAGAGCCGACGCAGATGCGTTGGTGCGGGCGAAAGGACTCGAACCTTCACGGGAATCCCACCAGAACCTAAATCTGGCGCGTCTACCAATTCCGCCACGCCCGCATGAGCGCACAGACTAGGAATGATAGCAGATACGAACGACAAGCGCACGCACACGTTTTACAGGCTCACGACCTCACCACGAGTGCGAAAGGCGGGGCGAGTTGCCCCGCCCCGCCCATTACGACTTGTTCGCCGACCCGCTACTCCCCCAGCAGGGCCTTCTCGGGCGTGATCGGCAGCGAGCGCACCTGGTGGCCGGTGGCGTGTGCCACGGCCGAGGCCACGGCGGCGAGCGGCGTGTTAATGACGACCTCGCCGATCGACTTGGCGCCAAACGGGCCCGTAGGCTCGTAGCTCGGCTCAAAGGCCACGCGAATACTGCCGATGTCCAGGCGCGTGGGCAGCTTGTAGCTCATAAAGTTGCCGGTGCGCAGGCGGCCGCGGTCGTCGTGCTCGACAATCTCGTAGAGCGCATGGCCAATGCCCTGGGCAATGCCGCCCTCGGCCTGGACGCGCGCGAGTGCCTCGTTGATCACGGTGCCGCAGTCAACGGCCGCCGCATAGTCCACCACAGTCACCTTGCCGGTGGCCTTGTCGACCTCGACCTCGGCAATGCCGGCCATAAACGGCGGAGGCGAAACGGGCAGGCAGGCAGAGGAGTGCGAGGTGAGCGCGTCGCCACCCGCGATGTTCTTGACGCACAGGTTGGCAAAGTCGCGCAGCGTGAGGTAGCGGTTCTGCTCGCGCGCAGCGCGCTCGTCGGACAGACGCACGTACTGGCCATCGAAAACCACGTCGGCGGCGTCCACATCCCACATCTGGGCGGCCTTGGCACAAATCTTCTCACGCAGCTCGGTCGCGGCGTTCTTGGCGGCAAGGCCCGTCACGTAGGTACCGGAGCTCGCGTACGAACCGGCGTCGAACGGCGACACGTCGGTGTCCACGCCGCGCACCACGATCAGCGAGCTCTCCACGCCCAGCTCCTCGGCGGCAATCTGCGCCAGGATCGTGTCGACGCCCATGCCGTTATCGGTGGCGCCGGTGCCGATGGTAATGAAGCCGTCCTCTTCCAGGCGCATGTCGATGCCGGCGATATCAACGTTGGAAATGCCCGAGCCCTGCATGGTGAGCGCACAGCCCAGAGCACGCACGCGGTCGCCCAGGTCCACAGCCAGCGGCTTGTCGCGCCAGCCGATCATGTCCATCGCGCGCAGCAGGCAGCGGTCGAGCGCGCAGGCGTTGAGCTTCTCGTTGTAGTACTGCGGCATGATCTCGCCCTCGCGCACGATGTTCTTAAGGCGCAGGTCGGCGGGGTCCATGTGCAGCATGTCGGCAAGCTCGTTGACGGCGCTCTCCACGGCAAACTGGCCCTGGGTGGCACCGTAGCCGCGATACGCGCCGCCGCGGTTGGTATTGGTGTAGACGGCGTCCCAGCTAAAGCGGCTCGCCTTCACGTGGTTGTAGATGGGCAGGCTTTTGTGGCCCGAAAGGCCGATCGTCGTGGTGGCGTGCTCGCCATAGGCGCCGGCGTTGGACAGCGTGTGCAGGTCGATGGCCGTGATGGTGCCGTCGTTCATGGCGCCCAGCTTAACGGTCATCTGCATCTGGTGGCGCGAGTTGCCCGCAGTGATGGTCTCCTCACGGGTGTAGCAGCAGTAGCTCGGACGGCCGGTCTGCTGCGTCACAAACGCAACGAAGATCTCGCAGCAGCCCGTCTGCTTGGAGCCAAAGCCACCGCCGATGCGCGGCTTAATGACCTGCACCTGCGACTGCGGAATGTCGAGCGACTGCGCGACCATGCGGCGCACGTGGAAGGGCACCTGCGTAGAGGTGGTCACCGAGATGCGTCCGAATGCGTCAGTCGTCGCGAAGGCACGGAAGGTCTCCATGGGCGCGGTCTGCGTGGCCTGGCTGGTGTAGGTGCGCTCAAAGACGATGTCGCTCTGGGCGAAGGCCTCGTCAAGGTCGCCAAAATCGCTGGTACCGCTGCACACCAGGTTGCGCGGGACATCGCCGCCCTGCGGGAACATAAAGGTCACGTCGCCCTCGGGGTGGACCACGATGTCGTTATCGAGTGCCTTGGTAAAGTCGAGCAGCGGCTCGAGCACCTCATAGTCGACCTTGATGAGCTTGAGTGCCTTGTCGGCGGCCTCCTCGGTTTCGGCGGCAACGATCGCCACCTCCTCGTTTTGGTAGCGCACGAGGTTCTCGAGGATCAGACGGTCGTAGGGACTCGGCTGCGGATAGCTCTGACCGGCGATGGTAAAGCGGCGCTTGGGCACGTCCTCGTAAGTGTAAACGCCCACGACGCCGGGCACCTTCAGGGCGCGCGAAGTATCGATGGAGCGGATCTTGGCGCGGGCATAGGGGCTGCGCTTGAGTTTGACGATCAGGGCGCCGGCGGGCACCATATCGCCCGTGTAGACGGGACGGCCCTCGAGCAGCGCCTTCGAGTCCTTCTTGGGCTGCTTATGGGTGATCTGCTTGTACGAGACACCGTCGCAGCTGGTGTCGTTGACCGGCAGCTCGGGCATCTCAAAGCCCACCTGCACGCCGGACTCGTTGAGGAAGCGGACAATGGCGCGCAGCTGGCTCTCGTAGCCGCTGCAACGGCAGAGGTTGCCGGCGAGCTGGCGCGACAGCTCCTCGCGCGTGGCGACGAGGCTCGAGTCCTCCTTGGCGGCGCGGGCAAGCGCCAGCACGTTCATGATAAGGCCGGGGGCGCAAAAACCGCACTGCTCGGCGCCTTCGGCAGCCATCGCGCGGGCAAGCGCCTCGGACTCAGCCTTGAGACCCTCGAGCGTGGTGATGGTATGGCCCTCGACGCGCGCGGCGGGAACCGAGCAGCTCAGCACCGGGTCGCCGTCGAGCCACACCGTGCACAGACCGCAGTTAGTGGTTTCGCAGGCGCAGCGCACCGACGCGCAACCCTGCTCACGCAAAAGCGAAAAGAGCATGGTGTCGGGGGCAATCTGAACCTTGACCTTGCGGCCGTTGAGCGTAAAGGAAAGATCGATGAGTTTGGCAGCCATTAGCGCACCTCGCTAGAATCGACGCCGGGCACGCGGCGGCAGGAATACTCGTCCGTGGCAAACTTAGGGACCTGCACGGTCTCGAGCTCGCGGGCAAGCGCGGCCGAAAGCTCGATGCCGGCGGCGCGGCGCACGGCCTGGACGGCGAGCGGGGCAGAGATGCGACGGCGGTAGTCGGCCGAGCCCCACAGGTTGGTTCCGTAGCTCAGGGCACGCACGGATGCAGCAAGGGCGCGAAGCTCGTCCTCGGAAGGCTGCTCGTTGGTAAGGCCGCACGCCACGCCCTGCAGCAGGGTCGCGCGCAGCGGGCGGGCGCCCACGGTGACGTGCCAAGTGTTGTTCCACCAGGCGGCGGTGACGTTCAACGAGGGGAAGTCGGTCGCGGCCTTGCGCACGGCCTCGTAGCTCGCACGGTAATCGTGTTTAACGACCACGATGTGCTCGATCACGTCGCGCACGTAACCCATGTCGACGAACTCGGCGAGCGGCACGCGGCCGGCGCCCGTCAGCTCAACATACGAATCGAGCGCCAGGAACGCCGAGAGAACGTCCGAGAAGCCAAAGCGGCCGTAGATGCTGCCGCCCACCGTGGCGGTATTGCGCAGCTGCACGCCCACGATGTCGTGGACGGCGAACTCAAAGACATTGTTGACAAGCGCGTTGAGCCCGGCATGACGCTCGAGCTGGCGCAGGGTGCACATGGCACCGATGCGAAACTCGGTCTCGGTCTCCTCGATCTGATCGAGTCCGCAGGCCGAAAGGTCAATCGCCGTCGCCACGCGACGCGAACCCAGACGCATCCAAATGCCGCCGCCCACAATCTTGTTGTTGCGGTTCTTCTGTAAGAGCTCATAGGCTTCGGCCGCGTTTCCAACACGGACGTAGGTACCGAACTTGAGCACGTTCTCCCCCATCTCTTCACTTGTCCAGTGTCCTCTAGTGTACCAAACGAGGGCGCACGGCCCTCACCACCATAGAAAAAGGCTCCCGGCACAAATGCTGGGAGCCTCATTAGTTGCTATGTCGAGCTGGATTTAGCAGACGCCCTGGGCGAGCATGGCGTCGGCGACCTTCAGGAAGCCGGCGATGTTGGCGCCCATGACAAAGTTGCCCTCCTGGCCATACTCCTTGGCGGTGTCGTCCACGTTGTGGAACATGCCGCGCATGAGCTGCTCGAGCTTGCCGTCGACCTCGTCGAAGGTCCAGGACAGGTGCTCGGCGTTCTGGCTCATCTCCAGGCCGGACACGAGCACGCCGCCGGCGTTGGCAGCCTTGCCGGGCATAAAGGCGACGCCGTTTTCCTGGAAGTAGGTCGTGGCCTCGATGGTCGTGGGCATGTTTGCGCCCTCGCCGACCACCTTGCAGCCATTGGCGACGAGCGCCTGGGCGTCCTCGAGCAGCAGCGTGTTCTCGCGAGCGCAGGGCAGCGCGATGTCGCAGGGCAGCTGCCACACGCCGCGGCCGTCGCCCTCGTGCCACACGGCACCGGGCTTCTCGTCAACGTACATGGCGAGCGTGACGCCCTTGTCGTGGCCGGAGCGCTTCTGGTTGTAGACGTGCTCGAGCACGGTGTAGTCGATGCCGTCGGGATCCTCGACCCAGCCGTGGGTGTCGGAGCAGGCCAGCACCTTGCCGCCGAGCTGGGAGACCTTCTGGACGGCATAGATAGCAACGTTGCCGGAACCGTGAACGACGACGTTCTTGCCCCCGAAGGACTCGCCGCGGCTCTTGAGGTACTCGTCCACAAAGTAGACCAGACCGTAGCCGGTGGCCTCGGTACGGGCGAGCGAGCCGCCAAAGGAGAGGCCCTTGCCGGTGAGGACGCCGGTCCACTCGTTGGTCAGGCGCTTGTACTGACCGAACATGTAGGCAACCTCGCGGCCGCCAACGCCCAGGTCGCCGGCGGGAACGTCGGTATTGGGGCCAATGTGGCGATAGAGCTCGGTCATGAAGGACTGGCAGAAGTGCATGATCTCGTTGTTGGACTTGCCCTTGGGGTCAAAGTCGGAGCCGCCCTTGCCGCCGCCCATGGGAAGGGTGGTCAGGCTGTTCTTGAGGATCTGCTCCAGGCCCAGGAACTTGAGCATGCCCAGGGTGACCGTGGGGTTAAAGCGCAGGCCGCCCTTGTAGGGTCCAATGGCAGAGTTGAACTCGACGCGGTAGCCGCGGTTGACCTGGACCTTGCCCTGGTCATCGACCCAGGGGACACGGAACATAACGATGCGCTCGGGCTCGACGAGGCGCTCAAGCAGGGCGGCCTCCTCGTACTCGGGATGGGCGTCGAGCGCCGGCTGGATGGTGCCGAGGATCTCGGTCGCGGCCTGGATGAACTCAGGCTGCTCGGGATAGCGGGCCTTGAGCTCGTCGAGAACTTTCTGCGTGTAGCTCATGCTTCCTCCAATTGATGGAAAAGAAAGGTGTCGTTCGCGGCGCCCCATGCGCCGCGAGCTTTATCGAGTATGGATAATATCGCACTGTTGCAGCAAAGTTTCGCATAAGCCGACGAGCAGATGTTTCGTTTTGATTACGATGCAGGTAGAAGCGTTTTTGAGCACCCGACGTACAAATCGCGTGTTTCGAAGCTGTTTCGTCCACATGGTCCATACCACCACAAAGAGGACAGGCACCTTTGTGGTGGTTGGCAGGATGCGTTGGCGGGAACGTATGTGAATCGAACACATCCAAGACGTTTTGCACGCCTCACAACGGTTTTGAGGACCGCGGGGCCCACCGGAGCCCATCCGTTCCCAAACGTGGCGGTATTTTACCAAACGCACAGTGTCGCGCCACGAAAACGGCCCATCTACTATGTTTAACCTGCAGGGGTTGACCATACCCGCTTTTTCGTAGCATCGGCAAGCCGTCTACCTGCGGTTTTGTTTTTGCGGTTTTTGAAATGGTCGAGGGTAGTCACTTAAACGTAGTAGATAGGCAGGTTTTGTGGCGGACAGTGATACGGCGGCCCCTAGCGAAGCGATCTGAGGCCGCCGGCCTCTTTGTCGAGCACCGTAAAACGCACCGCATCCAGATGCTCCAGGATGCTGATGGCACGCTTGCGCGACACGCCCAGGGCCTCACGCAGCACGCTCGTGGTGGCAGCACCGCCGGCAGCCTCGATAGCGGCGGCAACAAGCTCGTGCGCATGAGCATCCGCGGCGGCGGACAGGGCAACGTCGCGTTCGATCTTAACGATCGCGCGGTTGAGCGAAAGCTCGCGCAGGGCACGCGTCATGGTGTCGCGATCGAGCTGCAGACGCTCACCCACCTCGGGCAGCGTCGCCGCACCGAGACCCGCCTCGTCGAGGGCGGCCACGATGCGCTGGCTCGCCTCGCGCACCACACGTATCGCCGCAGCGGCAGAGTGCGGGTCGAACACCTCGGCACCGTCGACGGTGCACACGCCGCGCGCACAGCCCTCGAGGATGAGCGCGGAGGCGACATCTTCGCCCGCTGTCGGCCAGGCGGCATGCGCGACCTCGCCCGGCGTGAAACCCGTCTGCTTGGGCGCGGCCCCGTGCATGGCGGCCAGCGTGACGGAGAGCGTGGCGAGGGCGGCATCGAGCACAGCGGGGGCGGCATAGAGCTCCTCGGTCGAGCGCTCGGCACGAAGCGCCACGGCGTCACCCGAGGAAACCGCCCCGTGCAGGAGCGCAGCCGCCTCGGCACCCGAAAGATCGAGAGCACGGGCTGCGGCCGCGCCAGGCACGGGCAGGCGCTGCAGCCCCAACCATGCGGCAACGGCGGCGGCGCGGTCGTCGGCATCCAGGGCCCCGAGCAGCGCGCACTCGCCCGCGGAGAGGACGCGCGAGCGGCGACACCGCGAAAGAAGAACACGACCGCCGCCGATAAGCACCACCGGCGAGAACGCGAGCACAATGAGGCCGTCGCCCGATCGCACGGGAAGGCGCTCCTCCAGACGGACCTGCACGATGCGGGTCTCGCCAGCCTCAATAGGACCCTCACCCTCCATGAGCATGATTCGGCCGAGGACCTCCGCCGTGCCCGCCATCACATGCACGCGCGTACCGGACTCGAAGGGCGCGGGCTTGGTGCCCTCGCGCCCCAGATACGTGAAGCGGGCGATGAGCCTGAGCGTCGAGCCCTCGGCACCAGACCCGCAGAGGACCTCGCCACGCGGAAGGTCGCCCGCACCGTCGCCCACGATGTTGAGCGCCGCGCGCTGTCCGGGCAACGCCCGAGGAGTATCACCATGCACCTGAATCGCGCGCACGCGGCAGCGCACGCCCGCGGGACATGAGACGAGCTCGTCGCCCACCGCTACGGGGGCATCGTGAAGCGTGCCCGTGACGACCGTCCCGGATCCCTTGATGGTGAAGCAGCGGTCGATGGGCAGGCGCGGGGCCAGACCGGGGCGCACCGGGCGGGATGCGGCATCGGCCAGGAAAGAGTCGATGGCGGCATCGAGGGCAAGGCGAACGTCCTCGATGCCCACGCCCGTGCGCGAGGAAACAGGCACCACGGGCGCATCGGCAAAGACGGTATCGCTGAGGAAGTCCATCACGTCGAGCTCGGCGAGCTCCGCCGTCTCGTCATCGGCCAGATCGCGCATCGTGAGCGCCACCACGAGGTGCCTCACGCCCAACAGCTCCAACACGTACACGTGCTCTCGCGTCTGCGGCATCACGCCCTCAACGGCAGAAACCACCAGCAACGCAACGTCCACGCCGGTGGCACCCTGTACCATCGCGCGCAGGTAGTGCGCATGCCCGGGCACGTCAACCAAGCCGACAAGCTTGCCGCTGGGAAGCTCGAGCTCGCCAAAGCCGAGCTCAGTGGTCATGCCTCGGCGCCGTTCGACCTCCAGACGGTCGGGATTTTTGCCGGTCAGCGCCTCGATAAGGGCCGACTTTCCGTGGTCGACGTGTCCTGCTGTTCCAACGACAACGGGACACTCGACAAGCTCAAGCGCGGTCATCAACGCAAACCCGCCCGCACGGCATCCACCAACGCAGACGCACACAGGTCAAGGTCGGTGTCGCGCAAAAGCGTGCGAACGTCAAACAGTACCTGGTCGTGTCGCACGCGCGTCACAACCGGCGTATCGGGCTCCTGAACCAAAGCGCGCTTTAGGCCATCGGCAGATAGGCGCCCATCGACGGGGCAGACGGCAACGCAAAATGTAGGGAGCTCGACAGTCGGCAGCGATCCGCCGCCGGGAGTAGAGGCGCCCTCGACAACCTGCAGCTCCACGGCCTCCTCGCACTGAGCCTCGCGAAGCTTGCGCAGCATGCGGTCGTGCAGGCGCTTGGCCTGGCGCTCGAGCGGAGCCGGCGCGCCGGAAAGCATGTTGAGTACCGGGATCTCCCGATGCGCCGCATCGGGACCGGTCACATACAGTCGCAAAGTGGCCTCGAGCGCCGCGAGCGTGAGCTTGCCAGGGCGAAGCGCGCGCATAAGAGGATGCGAGGCACAGGCGGCGATTGCCTGGGCGCTGCCGAGAATAATGCCTGCCTGCGAGGCGCCGAGCAGCTTGTCACCCGAGCACGAGACGACGTCAACGCCGGCGCAAAGCGAGGCGGACGTGGGCTTCTCCCCCGCATCGGCGAGCACCCCGTCTGCAAGCAAAGCGCCCGAGCCCTGATCCTCGTACAGCAACAGCCCGTGCTCATGCGCCAGCGCGGAAAGCTCCGCCGCGGAAACCTCCTCGTGGAAGCCCTCGATACGGTAATTAGAAGGATGAACTTTCAAGATCATCGCCGTGTTGGGCGTAATGGCGCTTCGATAATCGTCCAGATGTGTGCGGTTGGTAGAGCCAACCTCGACAAGCTTGGCACCCGAAGCCGCCATGATGTCGGGGATGCGGAAGCTGCCGCCCACCTCGACAAGCTCGCCGCGGCTCACGATGACCTCTTTGCCAGCCGCGTGCGCGGCAAGCACCAGCAGCACCGCGGCGGCATTGTTGTTGACAACCAAGGCGTCCTGCGCCCCCGTGAGCGTGCGCAGCAGGCGTGCGGCATGCTCCTTGCGGCCCCCGCGAGCGCAGATTGAGACGTCATACTCAAGCGTGCTGTAGCCTCGGGCGACATCGGTCACCGCCTGCACCGCCGCGGGAGCGAGCGGAGCGCGGCCCAGATTGGTGTGAATCACAACGCCCGTCGCGTTGACAGCAGGGCGCAGGGTCGGCAGCGACAGGCGATGGGTCCGCTGCTCAATTGCCAAGGCGAGCTCGCGCTTGTTCCTTGCAGGGGCGCCGGAGCGAATCGCCGCGCGCTCGGCATCGAGCTCGGCGTCAATCGCCTCGCGTACCATCGTGTCGCCTGCATCGCCAGCAGCCTTCATGACCGGCCACTCGGCAAGCAACTCATGAACGGCGGGAATGGAACGCAGGCGGCCGCGCACCTCGGCAGACATGGATTCGCAGTCGCTCATGAAAAGCCTTTCGACATGTTCAATAAAAAGCTGGTCCCCCGCGATCGTCATCGGGCAAAAAAATACCGGCGGGCACGCAAAAGGGACAGGTCCATTATGGCAGCTCGTGACAAGACGTCGAAGCGCCTCGTCTAAAACCTGCCAAAATAAACCTGTCCCTTTTTGGTCGGTTATGGCTTGGTGGCTTTAGGCCTCCTTATTGGCGTAGATAAACCAGTAGCCCAGCGCCACGATCAGGGCGCCACCCACGATATTGCCCAGCGTGGCGACCGTAAGGTTGAGCGCCAACCCGGCAGCGTTGAGGGCATCGGCGCCAGCGACATCGGCTCCATAGCCGCAGGAGTGCATCAAAATACCCATGGGCAAAAAGTACATGTTGGCAACGCAGTGCTCAAAACCGCAGGCCACAAAGGCGGCAATGGGCAGCAAAATGCCCACGACCTTATCGACCACGGTCTTGCCGGCAGTGCCGATCCATACGGCCAGGCAGACAAAGATGTTGCACAGAATGCCGCGGAAGAAGATGGTGACGGCGTCAATCGAAACCTTACCGGCGGCGACACTCACCATGGTGTTGGCAACGGCCTCGCCGTTGAGCTTATAATTAGCTGCCATGTAAACCAAAAAGACAACGAACAGCGCGCCGGCAAAGTTGCCGATCCACACAACGACCCAAGCCTTGAGCATCTGGACGAGCGTGATCTTTTTGCTCTTGAGCGCGCAGACCATAAGCGAGTTGCCGGTAAACAGTTCCGCGCCGCAAATGAGCACGAGCACCAGTCCCAGGCAAAAGCACAGGCCGCCCACAAAGCGCTGAGCGCCCCAGCCAAGGGACGCATCGCTCAGAAAGACCGTGAAGAACAGACCGCCGAAGGCGATGAACGCGCCGGCGAACATGGCGAGCAAAAATGCCTTCGAGGCAGGCAGACTGGCCTTGGTAACGCCGGCGGCCTCGGTCTTGGTCTCGATTGCGGCAGGCGCCAGGCAGTCGGGGATGGGGTATTCTGCCTTGAAATCTGCCATGTCAGTCACTTCTTTCCTAATCAGCAGGGACGAGCATTGCCAATGCAAAGGCCCCGCGTCGGACGGTCAAAACAAAACAGGTCAGAAGTAAACGTACCTCTGACCTGCAAATTACTTGGAGCGGGCGACGGGAATCGAACCCGCGTCATCAGCTTGGAAGGCTGGGGTTCTACCATTGAACTACGCCCGCAAGATATGGTCGGGACGACAGGATTTGAACCTGCGACATCCTGCTCCCAAAGCAGGCGCGCTACCAAACTGCGCCACGTCCCGAAGGTGTTGAGCAGCTAAGGTCTAAACCTTGCGTGTCCCAAAGCGAGGGAAATTATAGGGGAGACTCCCCGCCTGCGCAAGCGACGATACCCTAGCTCCTCGAATGTGCAACAAACCGGCTGTGGAGCAGGCCGATCACAAACGCCACCACGGCAACCGGCGCCCACGCGGCTCCAATGTCTGCCAGCGGCAGCGCATCGAACGGCAGCCACGCGCCCGTAAAGAACGCATCGCGAACCGAGGTGATCACGCTCTGCACGGCGACCACGCCGCCGACCCAGACCCACACCTGCGGATGAGCGTCGCAAAAGCCATGCACCAGGCCCATCAGAACCAGCACGATGGCGACGGGGTACAAGGCATTGAGCATGGGCACCGAAAACATAAGGATCACGTCGAGACCCACGTTGGAGAGCACGCACGAAAACGCCGCGAACACAAAGGCGAGAACCGCAAAGGGACGGCGCATAGCCTCCTCGGAAGCCTCCGCTCCCCCTTTAACCACATACGTCTCGCAGAAGTAACGCGAGCAGCAGCTGATAAGGCCGATGCACACGTTCATGCAGGCGAGGAAAAAGATCGCAAAGACCACGACCGTGCCGGCAAGACCAAAGTGCATGGAGGCGGAGCGAGCGAGGATGGCGGCACCGTTGGTGGCATCGGGCATCACGGTGCTGAGCTGCGCGCCGGCAAGCGCCAGGCCGCAGTAGATGATGGCCATGAGCACACCGGCGATCACGCCGGAGCGCGAAATCTCGAAGGCAACGCGCTTGTCATCGGTAACACCCAGCTCATGGATGGTCTCGGCGATGATGATGCCAAAGGCGAGCGACGCGAGCAGGTCCATGGTCTGATAGCCGGTCAAAAAGCCTTGCACGGCAGCACCGGCATTATAGGGAGCCTGCGGCGCGGCAGCGGGACCCAACGGCGAGACCACGGCAGCGCCCACGACCAACACAATAAGGGCGATGAGCGCGGGGCCCGTAATGCGGCCGAGTACGCGCGTGATGACGCCGGGGCGCAGCGTGAGCGCAAACGCGATGACAAAGAAGCCGACGGCAAACACCAGGCGAGCCGTGCCGAGCGAGACGCCCTCGGGCAGCAGCGGCACCAACATCTCGAAGGCCGTGGAGCTCGTGCGCGGAATGGCCAGGCACGGGCCGATAGCCAGGTAGACCGCCGCGACAAAGAACTCGCCAAACTTAGGGTGCACGCGGCCGGCAAGCTCGCGCGCCGTTCCGGCAAGTGCCACGGCGATAAAGCCCATGACGGGAAGGCCGATGGCGGCAATCAGAAAGCCGAGCATGGCGAGCGGCGTGGCAGAGCCCGCCTGCAGCGCCAGCAGCGGCGGAATAATGAGGTTGCCGGCGCCAAAGAGCATCGAGAACAGGGCGATGCCGACGGTGAGGACATGGTCGGAGCGCAGACCGCGCGGGGCGGATGATGCCATAGGACCACCTTTCGGGTCGAAACAAAACGGGACGGGCAAAAGACCCGTCCCGCAAGTATATACGCTTTAGCAGGCTAAATCGTGCAGAGCGTCAATCGCGGTGTCGACTTCCTCGTCCGTGTTGAAATACCCAAACGAGAAGCGAACGACACCCTGGCGCTCGGTCCCCAGTGCACGGTGCATGAGCGGAGCGCAGTGGGCGCCGGGGCGCGTCGCAATCCCCCACCCTTGCATGAGCGCGTCCGAGACCTCGGCCGAATCGATATCGCCCACGTTAAGCGAAACGATCGCCGAGCGCACGGGCTGGTCAAACGCACCGTAGAGCGCAATGCCGGGAATGTCGCGAACGCCGGCGAGGAAGCGCTCGGCAAGCGCACGTTCGCGTGCCGCAATCGCCTCTACCCCGCCCTGGGCCTCGATAACGTCGAGGCCGGCGGAAAGGCCGGCGATACCGTGACCGTTGAGCGTGCCTGCCTCAAGACGCGTGGGCCACTCTTGCGGCTGCAGCGCATCGAAGCTGCGCACGCCCGTGCCACCCATGGCCCAAGGAGCCACGTCAATGCCTTCCGCCACGGCTAGGCCACCGGTCCCCTGCGGGCCCATGAGCCCCTTGTGGCCGGTAAAGCACACCACGTCGAGCCCCATGACCTGCATATCGATATGCGCCGTGCCGGCAGACTGCGAGGCATCGACGATCACAAGCGCGCCGGCCGCATGGGCCATGGCAGCCACGCGTGCAATGTCGACCGCGTTGCCGGTCACATTGGAGGCGTGTGTCACCACCACGGCACGCGTGCCCGGCGTGACCAGCTGCTCGAGCTCGTCGTAGTCGAGCACGCCGTTCGCGTCGCAGCCCGCATGCTCAACAGTCACGCCCTGCTCTGCCGCCAGGCGGTTGAGCGGACGCAGCACGGAGTTGTGTTCGAGCACCGTCGTGACCACACGATCGCCGGGGCGCACCACGCCGTTGATGGCGGTGTTGAGCGCCGCCGTGGAGTTGGGCGTAAAACAAATATGGTCCACCCGCGGGCAGCCCAGCAAGCGCGCAAGCTTGGTGCGGCAGCTGTGGATGGTGCGCGCCGCGTCGAGCGCACCCGACGTGGCGCCTCGCCCAGCATTGCCGAGCGAGCACATCGCCTGCACCACGGCATCGATGACCGCCTGAGGTTTGTGCATGGTCGTCGCCGCGTTATCCAGGTAGATCATCGCACGACCTCCCACATATCGATCACAGTAAAGCCCTCGGTGGGAACGTCCGCCGCGGCAAGCTCGCTTCGCAGCAGTGGTTCATTTTCAGGCAGGGCTTTCCATGCCAGGCCGCAGCCGGCAGCAACCTCTCCGGGTACGGGAATCGTTCGCCCGGGAAGGCCACGCTCACGGCACAGAGACTCGCAGCCCATGGCGGCCGCCGTGGTGGGAAACGTGATGACAAGCGCCGGGCGCTTTTCTCTCATGGCAATCCCACCCAGGCGCTACGGACGCACGACGCGGCCGGCCTGCTCCATCTTTTCGACGATCACGTACATGTTCGTGACATCGCCCACGGCAAGCTGGTCCTTAATGCCAAAGTGGTCGAGGCAGGTGCCGCAGGTAAGGATCTCGACACCCTGCTCGGCCAGGCCCTTGAGGTCGTCAAGCACCGGCGACCCCTCGACGGTGAGTTTGGCGCCGCCGTTGTAGAAGAGCATCGTGGCGGGCAGCTCCTCCTGCTGCGTCACGGCAAAGATAAAGGCCTTCATGAGCTTGTGGCCCAGCTCATCGTCGCCGCGACCCATGCAATCGGTGTAGACGGCCACAACCAGCTTGCCCTTGCCGGCGCTGGCGTCGCAGAAAGCGGCGCCGTCCTGCTCAGGATCGGCCACGGCAACGGCGCCGGCGGTCGCCACGATCACGTGCCACTCGGCATCGGCGACCTTCTCGACCGAGGCCGTGCAGCCCTTTTCCTGTGCCATCTTGGAGATGTTCTTGACGGCCGTCTCGTTGTCGACCGAGGTCACGACAACACCCTCGCCATCAAGCTGCTTCAGAGCTTTGAGCGTCTTGACGACGGGCAGCGGGCAGGCATCGCCCATGGCATTGACTTCAATTTTGGTAGACATAGCAAATCCTTTCAAAAGGGACCGCCCAGAACAGTAGACGGTCGCATAAACGGTTTTCCTTAATGCACAACGTGAACGGCAGGACCACCCGGCACCGCCTCGCACACGCGGCCGATTGTGGCGGCAACGCGACCTTCGGCATGCAGGCGGCGGGCGAGCTCATCCACATCGGCAGCAGGCGCTGCGATGAGCAGGCCGCCCGAGGTCTGCGGATCGTACAGCGCATCCAGCATTCCCGGCTCCAGGTCATCGTCGGCCGCCACGCGCGGGCCAAAGAAATCCTGGTTGCGGTAGGCGCCGGCAGGGATAATGCCCAGACGCGCCATATTGAGCACCTGGTCAAAGAGCGGCACCGCCCCCGACGCGAGCTCAATCTGCACGCCCGAGCCCTCGGCCATCTCGCACGCATGCCCGATCAGGCCAAAGCCCGTGACATCGGTGCAGCCGTGAAGCTCGAGTCCCTCGGCCAGGCGAATCGGGGCCTCGTTGAGGGTGCGCATCGAGTCAAACATGGCTGCGGCCTCGTCCTGCTCGATGAGCACGCCCTTAATGGCCGTGGTGATAATGCCCGAGCCGATCGCCTTGGTCAGCAGTAGGACATCGCCCGCGCGCGCACCGCTGTTGGCGAGCATGCGGTCGAGCGCGACAAAGCCACTCACGGACAGGCCGTACTTGGGCTCGTCGTCGTTGATGGTGTGGCCGCCCGCGATGGTGCAGCCAGCCTCGACGCACTTGTCGGCGCCACCCGCCAGAATCTCACCTGCGACCTCGACGCCCAGGCAACTGGGAATGCACAGCAGGTTCATGGCATGGCTCGGTCGTCCACCCATGGCATAAATGTCCGACAGCGAGTTGGCCGCCGCGATCTGACCAAACAGGAACGGGTCGTCGACCATCGGCGGGAAGAAGTCGACGGACTGCACGAGGCCCAGGTTTTCGCCAACACGAAAAACACTCGCATCGTCGGAGGTATCGAACCCCACGAGCAGGTTGTCGTTATGCACATTGGGTAAGTCGCCCAGGACCTGGGCGAGGGCTCCAGGAGCCAACTTAGCGGCTCAACCGCTCGCGGCAGTCATAGACGTGAGCTTAATCTGATCGTCAGCCATCGATACCTCCTCTCATCGGTCAATCATTTCCTCCCAGTATACGCATGAATGCAGGCCCACGGCCGATGCATTAATCGAGCGCCTGTGCGCGAATCGCCGCGCCGATGGCACCGGCAAAGCGAGCCTGGGGCGAGGTGGTCACCGGCGACCCCAGCAGCTCGCCCAACCGCTCCACCACGAAGGCGTTCTCGCACAGGCCACCGGTCAGGTAGTACGGGGCGCCCGCGGCCTGCCCGGCCATGGTCGCCACGCGCGAGACCACGCTGTCGATCACGCCACGTGCGATGTTCTCGCGCGGCTCACCGCGACCGATCAGGCTAATGACCTCACTTTCGGCAAACACCGTGCACATGCTGGAAATCTTGGTAGGCTCGCCGGAACGCGCCAGGTCGGCCATCTGCTGTTGAGAAATACCTAGGCGGTCGGCCATGATCTCCAAAAAGCGCCCCGTGCCGGCAGCGCACTTGTCGTTCATGGCAAACTTGGCCACGCGGCCATTTTTAAGCTGAATGACCTTGGTGTCCTGGCCGCCCACGTCAATCACCGTGCCGCGATCGCCAAACAGACGCACGGCACCGGCGCCGTGGCAGGTAATCTCGGTCACAACCTTGTGGGCGTATGGCACAGCCACGCGCCCGTAACCCGTGGCCACCACACGCGCAGAATCGGATGCAACGTCAAAGCCCGCCGCCGCGAGCGCCTCGCGCAACCTATCGGCGGCATCGACCGAGGAGAACCCGGTTGGCTGCACGCACGTCCACGCCACCGAACCCTCACCATCGACCACAGCAGCCTTAGCCGCCGTAGACCCGATATCGACCCCGATCCCTATCATGGCTCTCTCCTAATCCAAACATCAAAGACAGCGGCGCGTTCAGGCGCCTTAGCTCTAGGTTTCTCAGGTGCCGGAGGTTGCCCCGAAAGAGGAGCGCGGCGTACTTTGGTACGCAAGCGACGGTTTGAGGGGCAAGATCCGGTGCCTGAGGAAGCTAGAGGGTTTCGATGAAGGCGGCGATGCGGGTCTCGATCTGGCCCATGTCGCCGTTGCTGTAGTCGGTCTCGATCTTCATATACGGAATACCCGCACCCTCGACAGCCTCCTGCATGCGCGCACTCTCCACGTTAAAGGTGTGGCACGCCTGCAGCACGCTCTCCACTACGCCATCGACATGATACTTCTCGCACATGGCCAGCGTGTTTTCCATACGACCGTCGTTGGGCGTCATGACCGAGCAGTTGATGTCCAGGTATCGGTCGGCGATGGCGCGCAGGATATCGGGAGCCTCCGGGTCGATCATCATGGCCGCCGTACGCTCGCCCGAGCAGTCGTCCATGCACACAACCACGCCGCCGTTGGACTCGATGGTGCGGCCAATCTTGTTGATCACGCCGCCCACCGGGCAGCCGGTAATCAGAATGCGCTTGGCATCCGCCGCAACCGGGCGCTCGCCCGCGTCGTAGGCCTCGCGCAGCTTGACAACCTTTTGCTCCAGCTGCTGCGTATAAGCCTCGATATCAAAGCTGAACGTACCGGCAAACATGGTGCTCATCAGGTCGACGCCGCTCATGGCCGCAGGCTGGTTGGCCTGCAGCGCAAACATCTCGAGCTGGGCCGCACGCAGGCGATTGCGACGACGGGCAGCAGCGCGTAGGTCGCCGTCGGTAATCGTAATGTCGTAGAAGTTCTCGAGCTCCTCCTTGAGCAGACGGCACTCCTCGTACCAGCCCTCGCGCTCGTAGGCGCGATCGCGACCCTGCGGAAGATGCAGAATGTGCGTGCGCTTAAGCTCGTTGAGTAGCTCGTACATCTTCTTCTTGCCGTCGCAGGTGGTCTCGCCGATGATCATGTCGCTAAAGTACGTAAACGGGCACTTTTGCGAATAGGCAAAACCATACGTCGACTTGATGAGCGGGCAGAGGTTTGCCGGCAGCACCTTCTCGGCCTCGGGAATCACCTCGTCGGACGTACCGCACAGAGCCACGCTCGAGGCGCCCGCGGCATCGATAATCTCGAGCGGCGTATAGCTGCACAAGAAGCCGATCAGACGATTGCCTGCCTGCTTATAATCCTTAACGCGAATAAACGCGGCCTTGCGCTGCTCGTTGAACTCCTCAAACGTGCTGGGCAACGGCTGCTCAATATTTTCCGACATATAACTCCTAAACCTTTTAACCAACCAAGGAAGCGGCTTTCCCAGGTGCCCGAGGTTGCCGTGAAAGAGACGCGCCGCGTACTTTCGCACGCAAGCGACGGTTTGAACGGCAAGATCGGGTGCCTGGGAAAGCCGCCGGGACGGATAGCCCTAAATGGTTTCCAAGAAGGCCTCGATCCTGGTTTGCAGTTGGCCTGCATCCTCACCGGCGTAGTCGGTCGTGATGTGCATAAACGGAATGCCGGCTTCCTCGGCGGCCTTCTCCACGGCAAACGACTCCATCTCATAGAGCGTGCAGAACTGCAGGGCCACGTCGACGATGCCGTCGGCATGCAGGTCCTTGGCCATCTGGACAATGTCCTTCATACGCTGGTCGTTGGGCGTAAAGACGGCGCAGTTGATCTTAAAGTAGCGCTCGGCGATGGCATCGAGCATCTCGTCCACCGTCTCACCGGACTCGTCGACCAGGTCCTTGTAGTAGCGCGAGCCCGTGCAGGACTCCTCGCCTACCACAACGCCGCCGGCTTTCTCGATGAGGTTGAACAGCTTCCAGTTGGGCACGGCCATGGGCGTGCCGGTGTACAGAATGCGCTTGGTCCCCTTGGGCGCCACGCCCTCGCCGGCCTCGACACGCTGCTCGCACTCAGCCGCCATATCGTTAATGGCTCCGGTCAGACGTGGCGTGTCGTCCATAAAGGCGGCCTGAACGGTCAGCAGGCTGTCCAGACCGCTGATGGGCGCTGGGTCGGCAGCGCGCGTGGCAGCGAGGCGCTGCAGGGCGCGACGCTTCTCATTGACGGCGTGGATGGCGGCCTTCAGACGCTCGGGCGTAATCGTGACGCCGCACTCTTCCTCGATCTTGGCAGCGAGCTTCTTGACCTCGGCCTTCCAGGTCACAAGCGTCGACTCATCGTGTACGTTGGGAATATCCATGACGTACATGTTCTTTTGCGTGGCAAAAAACTCGTAGGCTTTCTTCTTGCCATCGCAGGTGTTCTCGCCTACCACCAAGTCACTCGACTCAATGTAGGGGCAGACCTCGCCCAGCTTAAAGCCGGCAAAGCTCTTGATAAGCGGGCAGGTGTTGCGCGGCAGATGCTCCTCGACCTTATCGGTTGCCCAATCGGCACCCGAGCACAGGCCCACGGGAATACCGTCGCAGGCGAGCACAATCTCCTCGGGCACGTACACGCAGAACGAACCGACGATCTTGGTGGCCTCGCCGGCCTCCTTCTTGTCGAGCATCTCCTTAATACGGCCGCTGTGGATGTTGGTGGCCACAAAGTCCAGGTAGGACGTGGACTTGGGGCGATTGTTCTGCGTCAAGAACATATCGCCGTACATCTGGCCCACGGCGCCCAGTAGCATGTCGTGGTCGGCAAGATTCATGCCGAGGCTCTCCCACATCGGATGGAAATCGAATTCTTCAGCCATGGCGGTTCCCCTCTCGAACCAAAAACGGATAACAGCGGTATCGATGCACGACGGACGGCGATTGCCCGGCCGTGCTCAAACCCGGAATTTTGGGGAACCTGCTTTGCGGTCGATTATTTAGTTGTGCGTCGTCTCTCCCGGAGCCGTGAACATACCTGCTCATATGCGGCTCCGAGCCATATATAGGGCACGCGCGGCAACGCGGCGAATGTATGTCGTCTGCGGCATGTGCGCACCCTCCTTTACAAGTTAAGGTCAACTATATCAACGGTCATCGACCATGCGAACACCGTTGACATTCGTATGACAGCGTCGTGTGCCGCCGTTTAATAAATTATTATCTTGCTTGATAATTAATTGCCATTCTACATTCGGCGAACGGTAGGAAACGAAACGGCGGGCTGCCGAGAACCCTCGACAGCCCGCCCTCTACCCTACCGACAAACCAAATGGATCCTGCTGGCATCAAAATGCATGCGCAGCGTCTCGCCTGCTTGCGGTAGCTCGTCGACAGGCACGCCCACTTTGTTGACCTTCCACTGCAGACGCGTGGGCGCATCGGCCCGCGGCGCATCCAACAGCACCAGGCGCTCAAAACGTGAATCGCTCACTCGGGCCACGTGCAAATCGTAGCTGTTGCGGCCCCGCTCGGCACGATTGTCAACATGGAAGTAGCTTGCGCGAATGCCCAGATATGCCACGTCATCGGGAACCTCGCGACCAACGTTAAAGGTCATGCCCCAGTCGAGGGCCTCAACTTCTTCGTCGCCGATCTTGCGTGCCCGGCTTGTGTTCTTGCAGCCCGTCAAGCGCAGTGCCGCCAGCGTCTGCGGACGGCGGACCACGTCCCCGACGGAGCCGATCTCCTCCACATGCCCGTTATGCATCACGCAGATGCACTGGCACAGGCGGCACGCTTCGTCGATGTCGTGGCTCACGTAGAGCACGGTGCGGTTGCACACGTCAAACAGGTCGAGCATGTTCTGCTCGAGTGCGCTCTTAAGATAGGCATCGAGCGCGCTCATGGGCTCGTCAAACATAAAGATGCCCGGGTGCGCCGCCACCATGCGCGCGAGCGCCACGCGCTGCTGCTGGCCGCCCGAGAGGCGCGCGGGATAGCGGTCGGCGAAATCGGCCAGACCGAAAATGCCCAGATAGCGCTCGGCGAGCTTTTTGCGCGCGGCGGCGTCGCCCGCGTCCTTTACACCGGCGCACACGTTATCGGCCACCGTCATGTTGGGAAACAGCTGATAGTTTTGGAACAGCAGGGCGCATTTTCGCTCCTGGGGCGACAGGTTGATGCCCGCCGCCGAGTCAAAAAAGGTCACGCCGTTGACGACGATCTTGCCCTCGTCGGGCGTCTCCACGCCGGCGATGCAGCGTAGCGTACAGCTCTTGCCGCAACCCGAGGCACCGAGCAGCGCCACACGATCCTCGCCGGCTTCGAGTTGGATGTCGAGGGTGAACCCCGGATAGCGCTTTTTGATATCCAGAACGAGCGACATAGCTTATCGACCTCCCTTCGAGACGGCGTCATCGCGCATGAGCTCGGCCAGCGCCTCGCGATCGATACGCAGCGCATCGCCGCCGACTGGGTCGAGCGAATCGGTCTGGCCGCCCAGCTGCTTGGCCTGCTTGCGCTCCGCGCGGGACAGGCCGCGCTCGCGGTACTTTTGCGAATGCGCCGTGTACATATTGATGAACAGAATGACCAGGAAGCTGAACGCGATTACGACCACGACCCAAAAGAGGGCCACCGACGTATTGCCGCCCATCCACTCAAAGTAAATCGCAATGGGAATGGTCTGCGTAATGCCGGCATAGTTGCCCGCAAAGAACAGCGTGCAGCCAAACTCTCCCATGGCGCGGGCAAAGGCGAGGACCGCGCCGGCGGCAATCGAGGGCCAGCCAAGCGGCATCATAAGCTTGGTAAAGATGCGATGCTCAGACCATCCCAGGGTTCGCGCGGCATCGAGCATCTGCGTGTCAAGGCTCTCAAAGGCTCCGAGCGCCGTGCGGTAGACCAGCGGAAACGACACAACGACGGCCGAAATGACCGCCGCGTGCCAGGTAAAGACGATCGAGATGCCGTGCGCGATGAGCCACTGGCCCACTCCGGTCGAGCGGCCAAACAGCATGAGGAGCAGAAAGCCGCAGACCGTGGGCGGCAGCACCATAGGAATCGTAAAGACCGAATCGAGCAGGCCCTTGATGCGACTCGAGGTACCCATAGTCTTCCACGCGGCAAACAGGCCCAGTGCAAAGGCAATCACCAGGGCAAGGCCGCTCGTTTTGATGGACACCCAAAACGGGCGATAGTCGATGTCGCCCAAAAAGGAAGCCAGAGAGGTCAAGGGCCCCTGCTCATCCCGCAACACGACAGACGATGCTTCTACCATTTGAGCGCTATCAAGCCAACGCGCGCCGCCCTTGGCATCACCCGAGGCCGATGCAATCACCACATAACGGTCCCCATCCGCACCACGCACATCAAAGCCATAGGTATACCCGCCGGCATCAAACGTTGTTTCCGCCGTGACATACCAAGGAAGATCCACGTCCCCTAGCTGCGCACCTCCCATGCAGTTTGCGCTGTCGAGATCACAGACGAGGGCCTTGAGACCCGATACGCACTCGTTGTCCTGCGGATCCAATCCATACTTCTCGACTGCCTTGGGCGATATCCACACCACAACGCGATCGGCAGCGGGCGCCACTACAAGGTCCACGTCCTCGTCAACGGGAAACCGGTAGCCCTCAGGCTGGCCCTCCATGGCACGAGCGGTCCCCTTGGCCAACCGATCAAAACCCTCGATCCCATAGGAAAGCCCATGAGCGGTCGCAGCAACCTGGGCCCCGTCCTCAGCGTCCCCAGCAAACGCAAATCCCGGCACCCAGCAAAGCGCGAGGGTCAAAGCACAGGCGACAAGCATGCGGAATCTTTTAAGCACGAAAAGCTCCAAGCGAATACAAGGACGGAGTGAAACACAAAACGATGGAATTATCGCGCCAAGCCGCACTACTCGGAAAGCTCAAAGCCGTACTTAGCCCAAATCTTCTGCGCCTTCTTGTTGGACAGGCAGAAGTCGATAAACGCCTTGGCCTCGTCGGCGTACTCGGAGCTCTCGGCAACGGCACCCGGGTACACGATGGGCTTGTGCGAATCCTCGGGGCACACGAAGGCCTCCTCGATGCCGCCGTAGCGGAAGATGTCAGAGCTGTAGACAAAACCGGCCACGCAGTCGCCTGTGGACACATAGGCGGCGGCGGTACCAACTTTGTCTGCCAGTGCGACCTTGTCGGCGATCTCGGGAGCGTACTCGCCGTCTTCGCCCTCGGCGCCGGTATAGAGGCCCACGGAGGCCAGGGCCTGGTTGGCGTACTTGCCGGCAGGAACAGTCTTGGCGTCGCCGATGGCGATCTTGCCGTCCAGATTCGCGACGTCGGCGATGGCCTCGATCTTGGTGTCGGAACCCTCAGCACGAATGATCACAAGGTCGTTGACGAACATATCCTCACGGGTGTCGGCATCGACGAGCTCGGCGGCCTCGGCGTCGTCCATGGTGCCCTTGGAGGCGGTGATGAGCACGTCGACCGTGGCGCCAGCACGCATCTGCTCAACGAGGTCGCCAGAAGCCTTAAACTGCGTGTCGGCAAAGGCGGTGCCGGTCTGGTCGGTGTAGAGCTTCTGAACCTCGGGCAGAGCCTTCTCGAGCGAGTTGGCGGCAAAGACCTGCAGCTCGACAGCCTTCTTGGACGAAATCTTGGCGGAGCCGGCATCGGAACCGGTCGACTCAGGCTCCTTGTTTCCGGAGCAGCCGGCAAGGCCAAGGCCGGCAGCGGCGACAGCAGAGAGCGAGACGAATCCGCGGCGAGAAACCATATCGAACATGTTCAACCCTTTCGAACGGTACACCCGGGCGCCCCGCCGCGAGCTTTGTTCTGTAATTAGATTATACTTACGTGCGAATAATATCTGTGATAAAGATTTCTCGTCTGATAATTTTCTTTTGCTGATAGCCTCAGGACGTACCGCACTGTCGCTGCATAAGAAAGGCGGAGCGACTCGCAAGGTTGCCCCGCCGCAAGTAAACCGTTTAGTTGGTATGACCGCCGCCTGCCGTCATTTGGGCCGCATGCTCCAGCTGGTCTGCTATGGCCTCCCAGCTTTCGCGGGCGGCCTTCGTAGAACCGGGAAAGTTTACGACAAGCGTATGACCTCGTTGCATGCAAATAGCGCGCGAAAGCATGGCACGGCGCGTCTTGGTCATAGAGTATGCACGGATCGCCTCGGCAATACCCGGCACATCGCGGTCGCAGACGGCACGCGTCGCCTCGGGCGTCACGTCGCGCATCGAAAGCCCCGTGCCGCCGCAGGTGATGACCACGTTGGCCTGGCAATCGTCGGCCGCAGCCACAATGGCAGCACCGATCTCGTCAACATCGTCATGCACCACCGTATGCGAGGCAACCGTCCAGCCCTGCGCCGCGATGAGCTCCTCGAGTGCAGCGCCTGCCTCGTCCTGGGCAAGATCGCGCGTATCCGAGCACGTCACGATTGAAATCTTCAACTCCATAGCACTCCTCCTACAGCACGGTGCCCTCGGGCAGATCGACTCGGACGACATTCACGACGTCGCCCGGCTCAAGATCGCACGGACCCTCGTTGATGCGCAACAGGCAGTTCGCACGCTGCATGGTTCCGAGCAGCGCCGAGTTCTGGCTGTGCGCCTCGGTGACCGTAAGCTCACCCGTCTGCGCATCGCGCGCAACCGTGGCGCGATCATAGAAGCGTCGGTCCTGTCGCTTCTTCACGCCGTGGGTAAGAACCGCCTGCTGCACGGGACGCGCACCCTCGGCAAAGCCGCGCATCTTGCGAATCGCCGGGCGGGCGAGCATCTCAAAGCCCACATAGGCCGCCGCGGGGTTGCCCGAAAGCCCCAGATAGGGCTTGCCGTCGAGCAGGCCAAACGTAATGGCCTTGCCGGGACGCAACGAAATGCGATCGAACAGCACCTCGCCCTCGCGCCGAACCAGCGCCGTCACGTAGTCGTAGTCGCCAGCCGAGGCGCCACCGCTCGTAATGACAAAATCGCACTCTTGCGCGGCGCGGTGCACCAGCTCGGCAATCGCCCGCTCGTCGTCGGGCGCAATGCCGTAGAACACCGGGTCGGCCCCAGCATCGAGTGCCTCGGCCATTAACGCCGAGGAATTGGAATCGCGAATCTGCCCACGCGCCGGCAGTTGGCCGGGCGCGACCAGCTCCGTGCCCAGCGAGATAACGCCCACACGCGGGGCGGCGTGCACTCTAACGTTCGCGTAACCGGCGCTCGCCAGCAAACCGGCGCCGGCCGGGGCCACAACCTCGCCAGCGTGCATCACAACATCGCCGGCATGGGCCTCCTCGCCTGCAGCTCGAACGTTCTCCCCCACCTTAGCCGGTGCCGAGAAGCTCACGTGTGAGCCCTCGTTGCCGTCGCCGTCGAGCACCTCGACGACCTCGTATTTCACAACGGCATCCGCACCTTCGGGCACCGGTGCACCCGTCATAATACGGACGGTCTCGCCCGCGCCAATCGCGCCCTCAAACACATGGCCCGCCGCCTCGTGCCCCACGACGGAAAGCGTCACGGGCGTATCGGAGGACGCTTTGGCGAGGTCGTCGGCACGCACGGCATATCCATCCATGGCGCTGTTGGCAAACGGCGAGATATCGATATCGGCCGTGGCATCCTCAGCCAGGGGAAGACCGGCCGCCTGCCAAACCGGGATCTCGACGAGCTCGGTCCTGCGCACCTGCGAAAGGACGATTGCCTGCGCGTCCTCCAGCGGGATGAGCGTCTTAGCCATATACACCTCTTACATGCCACGGCGCGCAACAGTGGCGCCGATTCTTTATGTTTGGTTCAGTATAATCCCCCGCTGCCCGCTCAAGACATGGCCCGCAACGGCAAATACACCTGTCGGCCACGCGCCTTTCGTAACAGAACCGAAACCTGTCAATTGCCTTAAGGCACGGGGTGCCGTCTTATAATGCATGCATCGCAACAAAAAAGAGGACGTTATGGCTTTTATCGATAAACGTGAAAATACACTCGACCCGTCTGATGACACCCGTCAGGACACAGACGGCAGGTCCTTCTCTCCGGCCGACTTGATCATCAGCGGTCGCAACCAGCTCACCCGCTCCGAACAGCTCTTGGCCGCCGACACGCGCCGCAATGCCCACAACATGCTCGCGAGCGCCAAGCTGCTCGCGCTCGTCGTTGTCGTTTCGCTCGCCATGGGCGTTGCCGCTTGGGCGTTTTTGGCCTCGCTGGATATTGCGACCGATTATCGCGAGAGCCATGCGTGGATCTACGCCCTGCTCCCCGTCGTGGGCGTGGCCACCGCGTGGGTCTACAAGAACCACGGTCTCGCCGCCAAACGCGGCAACAATTTGGTCATCGACTCCGCCCTGGGCACACGACTCATCCATGCGCGCATGGCCATCCTCACGTTTGTGTGCTCCACGCTCACGCATCTGACGGGCGGCTCGGCCGGCCGCGAGGGCGCCGCGGTGCAGATCGGCGGTACCATCGCCAGCAATGTCTCGAGCCTTGCCCATCTCAAAAAACACGACCACCACGACCTCATGCTCGCCGGTATCTCGTCTGCCTTTGGCGCCGTGTTCGGATCACCTCTCGCCGGAGCTTTCTTTGGCATGGAGATGTGCTTTATCGGCAAGATCGACTACACCGCGGGCATCTACTGCCTGGTCGCCTCGTTTACCGGCTACTTTACGTCACTCGCCCTGGGCACCCAGTACGAGAGCAACGTCATCGCCAGCGTTCCCGACATGACGCCCAGAACGGTTGCCATCGTCGTTATCGGAGCCATTGTCTTTGGCCTGACGGCGCGCCTCTTTGCCTGGTCGGTCCGCACGGTCAAGAACCTGTATGCGCGTTTTATCACCAACTATCTCGTCCGTGCGCTCGTCGGCGCACTCGTGGTGCTTGCGGCCTATGCGTTGCTCGACGCCTGGGACTACGCCGGCCTTTCCACGTGGCTTTCCGGCGCAGGATTTGCAGGTAACACCACCCTGGCGGACGCAGCCATCAAGTTGGTCGTCACAGCGCTCACCCTAGGCGCGGGCTTCCAAGGCGGCGAGGTCACGCCCCTGTTTGGCATCGGTGCGGCGCTCGGTGGCTGGATCGGTTGCCTTACCGGGCTTGACCCCAGTTTTCTGGCGGCTCTCGGCATGCTCGGCGTGTTCTGCGCCGGCCTCAACGTGCCCATCACCACCTGCATGATGGCCATCGACCTGTTCCACGGCACGGCCGCCGGGTTCTTTGTCATCGTGGCCTTTATCAGCTACCTAACCGGCGGACACCGCGGCGTGTACCCCGCCCAGCGCATCATCTCACCCAAGCGCCGCTCGCTTATTGTGGATGAGGGAGGTACGGTAGCGGATGCTATCGAGCGCCACAACGACCTGATAGAGTAGATGTAATAATCGCCGTGCAGCCACAATCGGGGCTAATTCGACCTGAGCGCGACCGCACTGTCATGTCACACGCCGGGAGTCGCCCCATGCACGCAACTGATTTTGGTCGCACGCTCATCATCGCCAACCCAGCCGCCCAGTCGGGTGCGGCACGCGAAGTTGCCGAGCGCCTGCAACGCTTTTTGGACATGACTGCACGCGCATCCCAGTTTGACCTGGTGCTGACCGAGCGTATGGGACACGCCAAGGAGCTGGCCGCGCAGGCTCAGGGCTATCGCACCGTTATCGCCCTTGGCGGCGACGGCGTGATTCACGAGGTCGTCAACGGGCTTATGACGCAAAAGCAGGACGCCCGCCCCGCTCTTGCCGTCCTGCCCGTGGGCTCCGGCAACGATTTTGCCCAGACGCTCGGAATCGACGATTTCTCCGGTAAGGATTTTGGCGCGCTGCTCACCTGCGAGCTGCAGCGTCAGGACATCGGGCGCATTCGCTCGTGGAGCCCTGCGAGCGGCAGCGGCGAGGCTACCGTTGAGTACTACGACCAGACGCTCTCGGTCGGCATCGATGCCGCTATTGGCCTGGGCACCACCGAGTTGCGCAAAAAGACCGGCTTGACGGGTGCTCCGCTCTACACCCTCTCGGGACTTGAGCAGTTTGGCCTGCGCTATCGCAACTACCCCATGACGGTCAGCTTTGACGGCGCGCCCGCCGAGCGCGTGAGGGCGATCATCATGGCGATTCAGCTGGGCCCCACCTATGGCTCGGGCTATCGCATCTGCCCCGATGCCGATCCCTGCGATGGCATACTCGACGTCTGCTACGCCTGTGGCCCCGTCCCTCGCGCGGTTGCCCTGCCTATGTTCCTTTCGGCCAAAGACGGCCACCACACCAAGCTTCCGCCGGTACGCATGCGCCGCTGCCGCCATGCCGAGCTCACCTTTGAGGGGCCCGACTACCCCATCCAGGCCGACGGCGAGCCCGTTGTCGCCTCGCGCATCGAGGTCGACGTCCTCGGCAGCGCTCTCCAAGTTTGGCACCCTACCCGCTAGCAAGGCCAGTGGAACAAACGACTACTCGTCGCTGCCCGGCTTGCGACGGTTGGCCTTTTTAATGGCATTGAAGTGCTTGTCATTGAGTCTGCGCTGACGAGAGCGCTGGGGCACCTTGGTCTTTACACGTCGACGCGGTGGACGTCCGCGTCGCTCGAGCTCGGCGTGCAGCTTGCGCAGGCAGCTCGCGCGATTTTGGAACTGGCTGCGGCTCTCGCGCGCCGTCACGGTAATCCCTGTGGGCACGTGCTTCATGCGCACCGCCGAGTCCGTCGTGTTCACGCCTTGTCCGCCCGGTCCCGTCGCGCGAAACACCTGTACCTCGCAATCGCGCGCCAACTCTTCGGCCGCCATCGCGGCATAGCGCGCATACTCGCACCATCCCATCTTGTTCTCATCCATATCAATACCTCCCCTCATACAAAAAAATGTGACAAAGGGACAGTCCCTTTGTCACATCGCATACCAATCGCTTGTGTTGCGCGCTTAGGCGAAGGTGATCTCGCCGGTCTCGCAGTCCATATCGGCGATACGGGCCAGGCTCTCAACGCGGAAGCCACGCTCGCGGAGCTTATCGCCACCGCCCTGGAAGCCCTTCTCCACCGCAATGCCAATGCCGGATACCTCGGCACCCGCAGCCTCGCAGATCTTGATAAGACCCTCGAGCGCGCAGCCGTTGGCCAAGAAGTCGTCGATGATCAGGACCTTGTCGCCCTCGGACAGGAAGCGCTTGCCCACGATGACCGGATACTCCTTCTGCTTGGTAAAGGAGTAGATGGTCGTAGCATACTGCTCGCCGTCGAGGTTGATGGACTGTGCCTTCTTGGCAAAGACAACCGGCACGCCACCAAAATGCTGGGCTGCGATGCAAGCCATACCAATGCCCGAAGCCTCGATCGTCAGAATCTTGTTGATCTCGACATCCTTGAACAGACGGGCCCACTCAGCGCCCATGTGGTCGAACAGCTCAACGTCGCACTGGTGGTTGAGGAAGGCATCAACCTTAAGGACGTTACCGGCCTTTACGATGCCGTCATGGCGAATACGATCCTCAAGCTCCTGCATGGCGCAACCCCTTCTCGCGGCAACGATGCCGCGCGATTAATAAACGTTGTTCGATAGTCTACCACGGACCGACCCCCGCCCGCCCCACAAGCCGCATCGCACCACAAACCGGTCTTTTTGGGACGGCGCGAATCGTGGCAGACAGTCTCTCAACACACTAATGACGGGCGCGCATCCTCACCAAACGCACCATGGCGAGCGCAAAACCCACAGCGGCCACAGCCATGAGCACATAGAACACCGAGCGAAAGCCGAACAGGAACACATCCGGACGGCCTGCAACGAAACTGGTCACGGACTCGCCCATCGCCACGCTCATCTGCCCATACAGGATATGCGATGCCGCTGTAATGCCCACTGCCATACCCGCATAGCGCGCCAGGCTACCCAGGCTGCCCGCAAAGCCGAGCGCTTCGCGCGGAGCCGAGCCCATATACAGCGAGTTATTGGGGCTCTGGAAAATCGACGTACCGCACGACATAAACGCGACGCAGCACACGATCACAGGGATGGAAGAGTGCTCGTCGAGCGTACTTACCGCAAAAAGACCGCATACGTACACGCCTAGGCCGACCGCCGTGGGGCCCTCGCAGCCAACACGGTCCGAAACCGTACCCGAAAGCGGGCCGATAAAGGCATTCACCATCGGCAGCGCCAAAAAGAGCAATCCGGAAATGTCGGAACCAAAGCCGTGGGCGTCCTGAAAATAGAACGGCAGGATAAACTCTGATGCGCCAATACCAACGAACACGATGAGCATGCAGGCGAGGTTGATGGTGAAGGCCGAATTTGCAAAGCAGCGACGAGCGGCCTCGATCAGGGACATGGGGCGCTCGTCAGCCTCCGGCTTAACATGCGGCAGCGTATAGAGCCCCACGATAAACGAGATGACGCCAATGGGCAGGTTGATGAGGAAGATGCTCTCCCAAGGAAAACTTGCCACCAGCATGCCGCCGAGCACGGGGCCGCACATCATGCCAAGGGCCACGAAGGTCGCGAGAATGCCCATGGCACGACCGCGCTCGCGCGCCGGAAACGACTCGGTGATGATACCCATGTTGTTAGCCATGGCCGCCGCGCAACCGACGCCCTGAACGATGCGTGCCAGGATAAGAACCTCGAGTGAGGCCGAAAGGCCACAAAGCAGCGAACCGACCGAAAAGACGATGACGCCCAGCTGGAACACGCCCACTTTGCCGCGCACGTCGCCCAAACGGCCAAACGGCAACATAGCCACGCATGTCGCAAGCAGATACACCGAACTCACCAGCTGAATGCGATCGAGGCCCACGCCCAGCTCCTTTTGCATCACGGGCAGCGCCACGGTCACGACGGTCGAATCCAGACACACCATAAACGTCATGATGAGCACCGTAAACAAGATTGCCCATTTGTTCTTGCCGTGGGTGTCGCCCTCTAGGGCAATGCGCTCGCGGCGCAGCTGCTCTGCAGTTTTCTCCATATCCATCCTTTCGAGTGGTGCAACGCAAAAACGGGGCCCCAATCGCCTGCGAACAGTCGCGATTGGGGTCCCGCCTACGGAATCGGAACGAAAGGTCACCGAAGCTTTCTGCCAGCATCGGCACCTTGAACGGAGCTAGCCTAGCACTGCTCGAGCGCCTGCTCAAGGTCGGCAATCAGATCGGCCGTGTCCTCGAGGCCGCACGACAGGCGCACCATGTCGGCGGAGATGCCGCAGGCGATGAGCTCCTCATCGTTCATCTGACGGTGCGTGGCGTTAGCGGGATGCAGGCAGCAGGTGCGAGCATCGGCCACATGCGTGGCGATCTGGGCGAGTTTAAGGCTCTTCATAAAGGTCTCGGCCGCCGCGCGACCACCGTTAAAGCCAAAGCTCACGACGCCGCAGGTACCGTTGGGCATGTACTTCTGAGCCAGGTCATAGTACTTATCGCCCTCCAGGCCCGGATAGCTCACGAAGCGCACTTTGGGATGACTCTGCAGGAACTTGGCAACGGCCAGGCCGTTCTCACAATGGCGCGGCATACGCACGTGCAGGCTCTCGAGCGAGCTGTTCAGGAAGAAGGCCGCCTGTGGGTTCTGCATGGGGCCGAGGTCGCGCATGAGCTGAGCGGTTGCCTTGGTAATGAAGGCACCCTCGCGACCGAACTTCTCGGCATAGGTCACGCCGTGGTAGCTCTCGTCGGGCGTGGTGAGACCCGGGAACTTGTCTGCATGGGCCATCCAGTCAAACTGGCCGTGGTCGACGATCACGCCGCCCAGGCAGGCAGCATGTCCATCCATGTACTTGGTGGTAGAGTGCGTAACGATGTCGGCACCCCACTCAAAGGGGCGGCACATCACGGGCGTCGGGAAGGTGTTGTCGACCATCAGCGGCACGCCGTGGTCATGCGCGGCCTTGGCAAAGCGCTCAATATCGAGCACGGCAAGGGCGGGGTTGGCAATCGTCTCGCCAAAGACAAGCTTGGTATTGGGCTCAAAGGCGGCCTCCAGCTCCTCATCGGTGCAGTCGGGGGCAACGAACGTGCAAGTCACGCCCATGCGGCCCATGGTATGGGCAAGCAGGTTGTAGGTACCGCCGTAGATAGCAGAGCTCGCGACCACGTGATCACCGGCACCGGCCACGTTAAAGATCGCGAGGAAGTTCGCGGCCATGCCCGAGCTCGTGAGCATCGCAGCGGTGCCGCCCTCCATCTCGCAAATCTTGGCGGCAACCAGATCGCACGTGGGATTCTGCAGACGGCTGTAGAAGTAGCCCGACTCCTCCAGGTCAAACAGCTTGCCCATGTGCTCGGACGTGTCGTATTTCCACGTGGTGGACTGGTAGATGGGCACCTGGCGCGGCTCCGCATCTCCCGGGTGATAGCCGCCCTGAACACATGTAGTACCGATGGTCTGCTCGCTCATATCCAACTCCCTTACTTGGGTTTTATTTTTATTCGGTTCACGATACCGCTACCCCGCACCCCTCTCAACCCATCCCCAAAGTAGGTTATGTGACAAATGAATCAGAGGCATTCGTCTCAGCCTTAGGCATTTGTTCGATGGATATAAATGAGGCATACATGAAGCTCTCAATGATTACATACACCGGCAAGGGTACCATAGGCGGGTACACCGTAATCAAGGAGACACCGATGAAGCAAATCGATACAGCCCAGCTCGACATCACCGCCTGTCAGGCTCGGGCTGCCGAGTACCACGCCCGCGGCTTTAACTGCGCGCAGGCCGTCGCCTGCACGCTCGCGCCCGCCGTCGGGCTCGACCCCCAGGTCGCCTTTACCCTCACCGAGGGCTTTGGCGCCGGCATGGGCGGCATGACCGAAACCTGCGGCGCCATCTCGGGTGCCGTGGCCATCATGGGCTTTGTAATGAGTGACGGCATGGAGAACCCCAAGACCAAGGGCCAGACCTACAAGCTGTCGCGCGAAATCGCCAAGCGTTTTGGCGAGAAGAACACGACGACCGTCTGCGGCACGCTCAAGGGCATCGGATCGGACAAGGGTCCGCTCCGCAGCTGCCCCGGCTGCATCGACGATGCCGTCGAGATCGCCTGCGATGTGCTAAAGCAGCTCGCCGAGTAAACGGCAGCAACATAAAACGACAGCCGGCGCGCTTGAGATTCATCCAAATGCACGCCGGCCATCGTCGTTAGAACTCAGCAAACACGGGAGCGCTGACCTCAATCTCCTCGCGCCCCGCCATAAGCTCGCGCATCTTAGCGCAAAACGGCTCTTGCTCCCCCGCTTTAAACACCAAGTGAAGTGTCACAGCATCCGCGTAATCGGTATCCGAAACCTTGGCACCCGAATCCTGCGCCAAGCGAAGCACCTGCTCATACTGTGGATAGGCCACATGCACATCAACCGGCACGACGCTCGTCATCTCGACGATCTGCCCGGCCTCCTGAGCCGCGGCCACCGCCGCCTGCGTCGCCGCGGTATAGGCGCGCACCAAACCACCAGGCCCCAACAGCGTGCCACCAAAATAGCGCGTTACTACGCAGCAAACATTTTTGAGCCCCGCACCGCGCAGCACCTCGAGCGTCGGCATACCACTCGTGCGGCTCGGTTCCCCATCATCGCTCTGGCGCTCGCGTCCATCGACCAAAATCCACGCGGGAACATTGTGTCGAGCGTCATAATGACGCTTGCGAACCATCTCGATAAAGGCATTCGCCTCATCCTCGGACTCAATATGGACCAGCTGGGCAATAAACCGGCTCTTGCGTTCCACAAACTCGCCCGAAGCCTCAATATTCGATTGCAGAGTAAAATAGCTGTCCAACAAAGCCCCTCAACAAACCAAAGCGCAGCAACAAACAGCCTCAATAATACGGCAAAGGCCAAACCAATAACCTCGGCAAAAGAACGGGGCCGCCGATGACTCCGTCAACGAAAGCGAGAACCCGTCAGCGCGAGCAAGGTGCCTTGAAGGGCGAGGGCATTGACCTTATGGTCATGCCCGAAGGCTTGAAAGGCAGATTGCCGCGCTGACGGGTTCGCAGCGTCAACATAGTTGCTGAGTGGGCCTATAAGCCGGGTTCTGTCGTGAACGGTCATTTATCTTGTCTGCACGTTACCGTGCAGCTCCACGCACGCTACCCGAACGCAGACCGGGCCGGCCCATAGCGTTCCTATTCGCGCTTGCTCCGGATGGGGCTTGCCAAGCCGCCGTGTTGCCACGACGCTGGTGGTCTCTTACACCACCGTTTCAGCTTTTCCCTTTACGCCTTGCGACGCAGGTGGGAGTCTTCTTTTCTGCGGCGCTTTCCGTCGGATCACTCCGCCCGGCCGTTAGCCGGCATCCCGCCCTCTGGAGCCCGGACTTTCCTCACGCGTGCTGCAAGCAGCACATCGCGCGACCGTCTGGCCCACTCAGCAGTGCAAGAGTGTAGCACACCGTTGCCGCAGGCAACGGCACAACACAAGCGCTCGCACGATAAACCAAGAACCACCCATGCGCTACAATAATCACGTCGATGGGCAACGTCGTCAGTCGAGACGCGACCGCGCTCCGCACCCCTCCGTCTACTCGGTGCGTTCCCGCCTCCTCCCCGAGGCGGGATGTCGGCATTTTTCATGCACCGACAACCCAATAGCCTGTGGACAGCCCGGACATCATTGCGCACGAGCAGCATCGCGCGCATCAGCAGCAAATACAAAAAGGGACCCATCCATTACGGACGAATCCCTTAAAACAAGTGATCGTCAAACCGATTTACTCGGCGTCGGTCTCCTCGTCCTTCTTCTCGGAAGGCAGCGGAGTAACCTCGATCTCGACGCCCAGAGTCTCAGCAGCGGACTTCATGGACAGGGAGATACGACGACGGTCGAGGTCGATCTCCATGACCTTGACCTGAACCTTGTCGCCAACGTGGGTGACCTGAGAAGGCTGGTCGACGTGCTTGTTGGCCATCTCGGAGATGTGCACCAGGCCTTCGATGCCCTCGCCCAGGTCGACGAAAGCGCCGAACGGGACAAGCTTGGTCACAGTGCCCTCGACGATAGCACCGACGGGGTACTTCTTGACCAGTGCGCGCCACGGATCCTCGGTGGTCTGCTTGAGACCCAGGGAGATGCGCTCGCGGTTGAGATCGACGTCGAGAACCTCGACCTCGACCTCCTGGCCGACCTTGACAACCTCGGAAGGATGGTTGACGTGGTTCCAGGAGAGCTCGGAGATGTGGATGAGGCCGTCGATACCGCCGAGGTCGACGAAAGCGCCGAAGTCGACGATGGAGGAAACGGTGCCCTGGAGACGCATGCCAGACTTGAGCTTGGACAGAATCTCGGAGCGCTCGGCCTTACGGGACTCCTCGAGCACGACGCGACGGGAGAGGACGACGTTGTTGCGGTTGCGGTCCATCTCGATGACGCGGGCCTCGATGCGGGTGCCCATGTAGGAGGTGAGGTCCTTGACGCGACGGAGGTCGACGAGGGAAGCGGGCAGGAAGCCACGCAGGCCGATGTCGAGGATCAGGCCGCCCTTGACAACCTCGATAACCTCGCCCTCGACGTTCTCGCCGGAGTTGAACTTCTCCTCGATGCGGTTCCAAGCACGCTCGTACTCGGCACGCTTCTTGGACAGGACCAGACGACCGTCCTTGTCCTCCTTCTGGAGAACCAGAGCCTCGATGGGATCACCGAGTGCAACGATGTCTGCAGGGTTAGCGTCCTTGCGGATGGACAGCTCGCGGACCGGGATAACGCCCTCGGACTTGAATCCGATGTCAACGAGCACCTCGTCATGCTCGATCTTAACGACAGTGCCGTTAACGAGATCGCCCTCATCAAAGTCGGTAATCGTACCGTCGATGAGGTTGTTCATCTCCTCCTCATTGACATCGTCAAGAGAGAAAATGGACGAGTTCTGAATCTCACTCAAAGGTGGACCCCTTTCGAACTACGGGGCCCCGATTGCTAGGACCTACAGAAGGGTGCGACAAGCACACAACGTTTAGGAACACTCGGGAGCCGACAGATACTAATGTGACGCTTATGCAATCACGTTCGTATAGGTTACGGGGAAATGAGTTCGATTTCAAGCGTGAACTGCGATTTTTTACTCGTGTGGAGACTTTTTCGTAATCTTATGAACACACGTCTCCGCAACTTGACGATAACCAGCCAGGCATTCGGCTTTGGGGTAAAGTATCCGGAGCTAACGTTTCTAGATCGATTTTTCGAGAAAGGTGCCCGCGTGCTCAAAGCAGTCGTTTTCGATATGGACGAGACGCTTCTTAGCATCAACCTCAACGCGTTCATCCTTCGCTATTTTAAGGATGTCTCTTCGATGCTCGCGGATATCGGGCGCCGCAGCCGCGGCGGCACGATGGCACGCCTCGGCACCATCCTGGTCGACCTCAACGCCAATCGCCGCAGCGGCACGGACAACCGCACCAATCTTGAGTTTTACCGCACCGAGGTCGAGCGCAGATGTGGTATCTGCCTCTCCGACCCCATGATCTACGAGGCATTTACCTACTACGATCGAGAAGTTCTTCCCCACAAGAATGACGACGTCATCAACGCCCATGCCATGCCGGGCGCACACGCCGCACTTCAGGCCGTGCAGGACGCGGGGCTGCGCTGCGCGCTCTTTACCAACCCCAGCTTTCCGCAGGGGGCCATCGAATGCCGCATGGGTTGGGGCGACCTGGCCGACGCCCCCTTTGAGCTCGTGACGCACATGGGAAACGCCACCCGCTGCAAGCCCGATGCCACCTACTATCTAGAGCAGCTTCAGGTGATGGGGCTCGAGCCGCAAGAGGTCCTTATGGTGGGCAACGATCCCAAACGCGACTTCCCGTCCCCCGATTGCGGCATCCAAACCGCCTATGTGGGCCAGGGCAAGCCCAGCCGAGCCACCTGGCGCGGAACCATGGAAGACTTCGCCCGCGACTTTAACGCCGTAATCGAAGCCTTCTACGAACACCAAGTAGCCGACGAACTAAGCTAGTCCACAAATCTGGAATGAGACAAAAGGTCAGGTACGTTTGCCGCATGCTTCCTTACGTAGGCAACGACTTGAGGACAGGATGCGATGCACCGGCGTCCTAGGCCGTAATCATCTTGACACGCTCGCCGATTTTGGCGTCGCGCTTGTCGGAGATAACAGTAAAGCCCTCCAGGTCGCATACCTTTACATTTGAAAACACATGGAACTTGGAGCTATCGGCGAGTACATAACTCGCTTGGGAATTCCGCATCACAATGCGCTTTTTGATAGCCTCGGGATAACCAGGCGTCATGATGCCACGATCCTCGTCCACCGCGTTGACGCCTATAAACGCCCGGTCAAAGTACAGCTCACGCAACGCGTTCTCCACCATTGGCCCGGTCAGCGAGCAGGTAACGGGATTATAGTCGCCGCCAATAACCACCACCTTGGCAGCGAGGTCGCCCGTAAACCTACATGCGTAGCCGTTGGTGGTGTAAATAGTCACTGGTTTGTCGACGAGCAGACTCAGGAGCGCCGTCGCGGTGGTACCGGAGTCGACATAGACCGTCTCACCGTCCTCGACCTCCGCTGCCGCACGACGCGCGATCAGGTCCTTCTCACTAATCCGCTGCGCGCCCTTTTCAAAGACACTCACCTCGCGAGCCGCAGAATGCAGTTTGACCGCACCGCCGGTCAGATACTCGATGCTCCCCCGCTTCTCGAGCTCCTTGAGGTCGCGACGCAGCGTAGACATCGACACATCGGGCATAAAGGCCGCGAGCTCATCTATCTTGAGCAGGTCAGCCTCCTTTAGCTTATTAAGAATCAGTTCATGGCGCTCATACGGAATCATCGGCGTTCCTTCCTTTTCATCTATTTTCAAAGTTTAACCTAATCAAGCCAATCAAAAGCAAAAAGGGTCGCTGCGATATAAGCAGCGACCCCTTATTAGATGGAAGTCGGTCTTAGCCTTGGGCTCATGACTCGTAGCCCCAAAGCAAGACTAGGCGAGCTGATCGTCCTTGTCGGTGAAGATGTAGCCGAGTACGCCGGCGACAACAGCCGAGATAACCATGCCGATCATGGCGAAAGCGAAGTTCATCGGATCGGAGGAGACGAAAGCCGGGAACGTAGTGACGGAGCCAAAGACAAAGGCCGTGGTGGCGACCTTGAAAAGGCCGAGGAACGCGCCGCCGCAGGCACCGCCGATAATCTGAGCCAAGAAGAGCTTCTTGTTCTTGACAAGCATGCCAAAGAGCGTGGGCTCGATGATGGCAGAGAGGCAGATGGTCACGGCACCGGTCATGGCAAAGCTCTTGAGCTTCTGATCGCGGGCCTTGAGGAAGACGCCGAGGGCGCAGCCGATAACAGCGAAGTTGCAGGCAAAGGTGGCCGGGCAAATGTAGTCGAAGCCATTGGAGGCGATGTTGTTAATCATGATGGGATTAACTGCCCAGTGGATACCCATCGAGACGAGCACGGACCAGCCGCCGCCCACCAGGATGCCAGCAAGCACGTTGGAGCGGGCGATGAGCCAGTTGACCACGAAGGCGATGCCCTCGCCGGCATAGACGCCCAAGGGGCCGATCACGAGCATGGTGGCGGGAACCATGATAATCAGCGAGACAGCGGGAAGCACGACGAGCTTGAGGGTCTCGGGCACATGCTCATCCAGAAACTTATAGAGGAACGAGTAGACCCAGATGGCGATGATGGCCGGGATTACGGTGGAATTGTAGCTCATGAGCACCACAGGAATGCCGAAGAACTCGCTCATGGCGCCGTTGCCCGCATCGCCCATCAAGCCGATAAAATCGGGATAGAGCAAACAGGCGCAGATCAGAGCCGAAAGGTACGGGCTCGCACCGAAGCGTTTGCCCGAGGAGAAGCCCAGAAGCACCGGCAGGAAGTAGAAAACACTCATCGAGAGGGTGTAGAGGATGGTGTAGGTACCGGTGCCCTCGGTGATAAGACCAAGCTGAACCGCAAGGATCAGCAGGCCGCGGAGGATACCGGAGCCGGCCATGGCGGGCAGCAGCGGAGCAAAGACGCCCGAGATGGCAGAGAAGATCCTGGAGACGATGCCCTCGTCGGAGGAGGCGCTCGTGGAGACCTCGGCGCCCGAGCCCTTGACGAGCGGCTCGAACTTCTCATAGAGCTTGGGCACCTCGGTGCCGATCAGCACTTGGTACTGGCCGGCTGAGTTGACGGTGTTGACCACGCCGTCGACTTCCTTAACGGCCGCATCGTCACACTTGGAATCGTCGCGCAGGTTCAGGCGAAGACGAGTGGCGCAGTGCGTCATGCCCGAGATGTTCTCCGGGCCGCCCACGGCAGCAAGAATGCCCTCGGCAGTAGCTTCCCAATCGCGTTTCATATAATGATTACCTCCCCATCGCACAGAAGAGCTCGCGTACGAGCGCGGCCGCTGCAAGTGCATCGTTTGTATCGATCACGGACTGTATCTTTTCCTGGCCCACGCTTTCCAGGGCGTCGTTCATAAGCTTCATCATAGCGAGGTTATGAGCGCACTCCCCTTCTGCATCCTCGATAATCGGGAACGTATCGAAGTAAATAGCGTGGTCAAAGGCGTGCTTCTTGAGATAGAAGAGCATTTCGAGCGTCTTGACAGGCGTAGCCATGCCGATCATGAGTCCGTCGTCCATCACGCCGTAGCCATCGTTGAGGTGAATGCCGTAGAGCTTGCCGGCACGACCGAAGATATCGGTAGCCATCGCGGGGTTCTCGTGCTTCATGAGCATGTGACAGTAATCGAGCGTAACGCCAAGATTCTCGCGGTCCACCGCGTTGAGGATCATGCCGGTGAGGCCCATCGTATCGATATAGGCGTAGCTGCGCTCCTCATAGGGTTTGTACTCGATGGAGATATGCAGGTCGGGCGCATAGTCGCAAACCGCCTGGAACGCCTTAACGAGATTGTCAAACACGCGGGTGTAGTCGATCTGGAAACTGTAGTCAAAGCCATCATGACCGAGCCAGATCGTCACGGTATCGCCGCCGCAGGTGCGACAGTAGTCACAGGCCTCATAGCAGAGCTTAAGTGCCTCCCCAGCGAGCGTAAGATCCTGATTGCCCAGGTCGCCATTGATAAAGTCGCTGCGAAAGCGAAGAGCAGTGCCGTTGAGCTTGAGGGCATGCGCGTCGAGCTTGTCCTTCATCTCCTCGGCGGGGATGCCCACCACGTGCTCAGGGTAATTAAGGTCCACATGGGTGAGGCCGACGTGCTGGAACTGGTCGAAGACGCGGTCGATGTTCTTCTCACCGGTTCGGTAGTAGGAATTAATGCGAGTTGCGAATTTCATCGCTGAGCTGCCTTTCCTGTAAGGAAACGTTCAAACGGAAAGCCCCGACCGTTGCGCGCGTTTGGGCAGGTGCCCCTTCCGTAACTACAGTCTATTGCAAGTAATTCTCATTCGCAATCATGCTTTCTCATGTGTATTCATAGATTTTCAAAGTAAAAGAACAAGAAACCGGCTTTTACCTGCACTTTTAGTTAATGCAAGTATTTGACACTACTTGAAACATAATGACTATTACTGATTCTAACTACCGTTTACCGCCAAATATAAACCGTTTACCGGTAAAGAAAAGCACCTGCCCACTATGCAGACAGGTGCTTTACAGCCACAAGAACGGCGGTTACAACAGCAAGATGCAGTGATCCAGAGCCCCTAGCAGTCGACGACGGTTTTGCCAATCATGATGTTGAGGATCTCGACGTCGGTATCCTTCATGCCTACACGGCCCACATAGCCCATGCTGGCGATCGTCTCCTCCACCGTATCCTGGATCAGGCCCTCGCCGGCACGGAAGCCGCGGCCTTGCATGGCCATATCGTGACCCAAAATCGCCGCATCAACGGCAGCGGAAATCTTGGCGGCGCAACTTGCCTTGGCGCCATCGCACACGATGCCGCCCACGTTACCGAGCGTATTGGAGACCGTAGCACCAATCTGCTCGCGCGTGCCACCACACAGCCAGGTAATTGCGGCACCGGCACCGCACGCGGCGCAAATTGCACCGCAAAACGCCGAGAGCGCACCAATATAGCTCTTGATGTGCACGGCAATAAGGTCGGACAGTATCACGGCGCGCACCAGACGCTCGTGGTCGCAGCGCAGGTAGTCGGCATATTCCATGACGGGCAGCGCACAGGTAATGCCCTGGTTGCCCGAGCCGCATACAATGGCAACCGGCAGCGCGCAGCCATTCATGCGGGCATCGGAGCCGGCAGCCGCACGCGCACGCGCACGGCAGGCGACGTCGTCGGCGCGAGCACCCAGCAGCGTACGGCCCACCTCGGCGCCCCAAGCGTGCGCGAGGCCCTCGGCACTGATCGCGCCGTTCAGCTCAATCTGACGCTCGACGGCCGCGCGGGCATCCTCAATGTCGCCGGCCTCGATAAAGTCGATGATGGACTCGATCGACATGGGTGTGTCGGCCTTATCCGCCGCCCGCTCGGCCACCACGCGCTCGGCGCAGGCGGCACACTCCCCCGCCGACTTGCCGCATACCGGAATACCGTCGAGCGTATGGCACGTGACATTGGTGTGGTGATCGGTAATCTCGACGACCGCGGTATGGCCACCAGCCGTGGCAGTCACCTTGATGTAGAGGTTGGGCACGCCCTCGACAAGCGACACATCGCAGTAACCGGCATCGGCGAGGAGCTCGGCCACGCGAGCACGGTCTTCGTCGTTAACGCTCTCGAGCACCTCGAGCGCGCTCTTGGCGTCGCCGCCCACGGCACCCAGCACGGCCGCCGCTTCAATACCGTGCATACCGCCCGAGTTGGGCACGGTAACGCTCTTAACGTTCTTGATGATGTTGCCCGAGCAGGCAACATCCATATGATCGGGTTCGCAACCGAGCGTCTGGCTCGCCAGCGCCGCCGCATAGGCAACGGCAATAGGCTCGGTGCAGCCGAGCGCACAGACAAGCTCGCGGTTCAAGACATCGCAAAAAGCGGCATCGCGGATGGAATCGGTAGGCATAGGTATCTCCTGCTTACATAACGGACTGGACTCTCGATAATAGTTAGCTCTTTTATTTGATAACAATGCATCAAAAACCGCAACCATAGTTCCGACGGACGGCGTTCAAGCGCAATCTGACGGCATTCATTCATGAGAAGCCGGTCTTGTTGCATGCTAAAGCGTTTGACCAAAAAAACGCCCGAGTGTTTACGCAAAAGTCGCGCTATCATGCAGTCGAACGCGGTAAAACCTTTAGCAATTCCGCCGCACGGACCAGAGAGGAACCACTCATGAAGATCGGTATCGGTAACGACCACGCCGCCGTCGAGCTCAAGAACATCATTTCCGAGCACCTGAAGGAGCGCGGCTGTGAGGTCGTGAACTTTGGAACCGACACCTCCGAGAGCTTTGACTACCCCATCGCCGGCTACAAGGTGGGTAAGGCCGTTGCCAACGGCGACGTCGACCTGGGCATCCTCATCTGTGGCACCGGTGTCGGAATTAGCTTAGCTGCCAATAAGGTCGAGGGCGTACGCGCCGTCGTGTGCTCCGAGCCCTTCAGCGCCAAGCTCTCGCGCATGCACAACAATACCAACGTGCTCGCCTTTGGCGCCCGCGTCGTGGGCTCCGAGCTTGCAAAGATGATCGTCGACGAGTGGCTCGACGCCGAGTTTGAGGGCGGCCGCCACGAGCGTCGCGTCAACCTCCTCAACGAGATCGACCAGACCCGCGGCCTTAAGATCGTCGACGAAGCCTAAACTACTCAGCGCCACAAGCTAACAGCAAGGGGCCCGCTCGGAACACACATCCGGGCGGGCCCCTTTGTAGATTTTTGGGATATGCCTAGAAATCTACTGATATAAAAAGGACGCCGCGGATGGAGTTCCGCGGCGCCTAAGCCACACGCTAACAGCTTTAAGGAGTCAAAGCTGGTTTAGCCAAAGAAGCGCTTGATCTCGATCTCGGCGTTCTCCAGGCAGTCGGAGCCGTGGATCACGTTGGCGTTGACATCGACGGCGAAGTCGCCGCGGATGGTGCCAGGAGCAGCATCAAGCGGGTTAGTGGCGCCCATAAGGGTGCGCATCTTGGAGACAGCGGAAAGACCGGAAACAACCATCTTGACGACCGGACCGCTCGTCATAAAGTCGCAGAGACCGCCAAAGAAGGGCTTGTCGGCCAGATGGGCGTAGTGCTCCTCGACGGTAGCGCGCTCGAGCGTGGTCATCTCCATGCGCTCGATGACAAGGCCGCTACGCTCAATACGAGCAACGATCTCGCCGATCTTGCGATCGCGCACCGCGTCGGGCTTAATCATGATGAAGGTCTTCTCGATAGCCATAAGGTAGCCTTTCAAGTAGGTTCGCGCGTGCCCAAGTCCCATTCCGGCACCCGCCTGGACTGCATCGTAACAGAGTTTTAGCTGCAGTTAAACAAAAAGCTGTTTATTGAAACGCTGCAATTTATTAAAGCGCTCCATATGTGTCACTTCTGTTTCGAAGCCCGATTAGAGTACCATCCGACCGCTCATCAACCACATGGAACAGAGCGGGCGGTCGGTTGCCACCCGCGAACGTACCCCCTTCACAACCTGCCCAAAGGTCCTACAGAAGTTCTCGACAAGCCCCTCCCCCATAGCAGCAAAATAGGGGCGCCCGCATCAGCAGACGCCCGTAAAGCTAAAACGATTTATCAATAAATGGACAATACGTCTTCAGCCAAACCTCTACTTTGCCCCGTGACCCATCTCGACAACCTTGGTTAGCGATCCAAACACGCCTTCGTCGGCCACGAGCTGTGCCTCGGCGCGCTCAAGCTGCACGGCAACGGCGGCAGGGGCGGTACCGCCCTCGGTCGTACGCGCGGCGACAATCGACGGGATGTCGAGTGCCTCGGTAATGTCGCGCTCAAAGAGCGGACTTGCCTCCTGAAACACCTCAAACGGCAGGTCCTCAAGATTGCAGCCGCGCTTCTCGCACATCAGGACTAGATGGCCCACCACGGCGTGCGCCTCGCGGAACGGCAGGCCGCGCTTAGCCAGGTAATCGGCAACGTCGGTAGCCGCAAGGTGTCCCACGCCGCACTCGCACGCCATGGCATCCTCGTTGACGGTCCAAGTCGAAATCATACCGGCCATAACCGACAGGCACTGCATGAGCGTATGGGCGGTATCGAGCGCGCCCTCCTTGTCCTCCTGCAAGTCCTTGTTATAAGCAAGCGGCAGGCCCTTCATGGTCACGAGCAGCTGCACCAGGTTGCCATACACACGGCCGCTCTTGCCGCGGATAAGCTCGGCAAAGTCGGGATTCTTCTTCTGCGGCATGATGGACGAGCCGGTGGAGTACGAGTCGGAAAGCGTGATAAAGCCAAATTCGGAGCTCGACCACAGCACGATCTCCTCGGAAAGACGCGACAGGTGCATGGCCATGACGGAGCCGGCGTAATGCAGGTCGAGCAGGAAATCGCGGTCGGAAACCGCATCGAGCGAGTTGGGAATCACGCCCGCAAAGCCAAGCTCGGCAGCCGTCATCTGACGATCGAGCGGATAGCTCGTACCGGCAAGCGCGGCAGCACCCAGCGGGCAGTTGTCGGCGGCATCAAAGGCGGCCTTCAGGCGCGTAAAGTCGCGCGCGAACATCCAGGAATACGCCAGCAGATGATGCGACAGCAGCACGGGCTGAGCGTGCTGCATGTGCGTGTAGCCCGGCAGAATCACCTTGTCGTACTTCTTGGCCGCATCCACCAGCACATGGCGCAGCTCAAGATTGGCCTCCATGAGCTCCTTGGCCAGCGCCTTGACGCCCAGGCGTGTGTCGGTCGCCACCTGGTCGTTGCGCGAACGCCCGGTATGCAAGCGCTTACCGGCCTCGCCGATGCGACGCGTCAGCTCGCTCTCGATGGACATATGAATGTCTTCGTCGTTGATGTCGAAGGTGAAGTTGCCGGCATCGATATCCTGTTCGATTCCAGTCAGGCCCTTGGCAATCGCCTGCTCGTCCTCGGCACTGATGATGCCCTGGGCCGCCAGCATTTTGGCATGCGCCTTAGAGCCGGCGATATCCTGCTTATAGAGATGTTTGTCGACCGGCAGCGACGCGCCAAACTCCTGCGTGACCTCGGCCACGCCTGCCTCAAAACGACCGCCCCAAAGAGCCATGGAACCGTCCCCTTTCTCCAAATACCAAAACAAGCGCCCAAAGCAATGCGCCATATCGCTAAAGCGATTTTTCAACCGCTAGTTTTACACATTCCCCACCATGTGCGAGGCCATATAGCTAATTTGCAAAGAAGTGACGCGCCATGCACTTGGCGCCCAACGTCTCCCTCCGAATGTTGCCCTGCGAACCATCGATCCAGGCCTTCAGGCTCATAGGAACATCCTCGACCTTTGCAGCATCGAACTCGGGCGCGAGGGCAAGCAAGGCATGCGCGATAGCGTTGAACATAATGGATACTCCTCATATATATAGGCACAGAGCTGCCAAATTGATAGAAGGAGCCCCGCCGGACAACCCCGGCGGGGCTCGGACTCAGCCGCAGACGCGGCATCATATATGCGGGCGGAACGTAGGGGCCACCGATGTTAAGAAGTGTCAGCAAGCATAACGAAAGGTAGGGACCCCGTGCGCCCGTTATGTATCACGCGGATGGGCCGCGCGGATACCAAGGGAAGGAGGCGCTAGGCCTGGGCGGCAGCAGAGCTGGGGCCCTGGACCTTTGCCCACGTCTTGAGCGACAGCGTATCGATCTCGATAAAGCCGGCGCTGGCCTTCTCGTCAAACGTGGTGTCGCGGTCGTAGGTGGCCAGACCGTAGTCGTAGAGGCTGAAGGGGCTCTTGCGGCCGACGACATGGCAGTTGCCCTTAAAAAACTTCAGACGGACAGTGCCGGTCACGAACTTCTGGGTATCGGCCATAAAGGCATCGAGCGCGTTTTTGAGCGGGCTGTACCACTGGCCGTTGTACACGGCGGTGGCCCAATCCTGCTCGAGCTTGATCTTGGTCTTGAGCAGGTCGCCCTCGACGCAGATGTCCTCGAGCGCCTTGTGGGCGGTGATGAGCGTCAGGGCTCCGGGAACCTCATAGCACTCACGGCTCTTGAGGCCCACCAGACGATCCTCGACCAGATCGAGGCGGCCAAAGCCATTGTCGCCGGAGATCTTGTTGAGGGCGATGACGATCTCGGAGAGCTTCATCTTCTTGCCGTCGACGGCGACGGGCTTGCCGGCCTCAAACTCAATCTCGGTGTAGGTCGGGGTGTCCGGCGTGTCCTCGGGGTTCTTGGTCATAACCCAAGCGTCGTCAAGCGGCTCGTTCCAGGGATCCTCCAGGTGACCGCACTCAATGGCACGACCCCACAGGTTGTCGTCGATGGAGTAGGGGTTGTCGTTGGCACCCTCGGGAACCGGCACGTTGTGGGCGTGGGCATAGGCGACCTCGTCCGGACGGCACTTCAGGTCCCACTCGCGAACCGGGGCGATAACCTTGAGCTCGGGGTCGAGGGCCTTGACGGCGGCCTCAAAACGGACCTGGTCGTTACCTTTGCCGGTGCAGCCGTGGGCGACGTAGGTCGCGCCAAACTCGTGAGCAACCTCGACGAGCTTCTTGGCGAGCAGCGGGCGGGACAGGGCGGAGAGCAGCGGGTACTTGTTCTCGTACATGGAGTTGGCCGCGATGGCCTTGGTCAGGAACTCATCGGAGAACTCGTCGCGCAAGTCGAGCACCTGACAATCCAGAACGCCCAGGTCGAGCGCCTTCTGCTTCTTGGCATCCAGGCCGGTCTCCTCCTGGCCCACGTTGCCGCAGACGCAAACGACATCGAGATTCTTCTCGTCCTGGAGCCACTTGACACATACGGATGTATCAAGACCACCGGAATATGCGAGAACGACTTTTTCCTTGCTCATGGCTGTTTCCTTTCGCCCTTGGTAGCTAGTTAGAACATCGGTCAGTTGCAAGTCATTTCGAGGTCAAAAACCGTGCAATATCAGGTTAAATAGCAAAAAGCAGCACAGCATGCCCTAGAAACATGCATTTATATCGTGCTAAAACCCAACGACCTCAAAATGACTCTGTTGGGGCATTTCACCCCATACGAACAGAGACGATTGTTATCGTCGTCGGGAAATTACGCGCTGGCGTCGGATGGCATTATCTGCAGTGGTGATGATCTTTACGAACTGCATCTGCCTCTCCTTTCACCTATCGCCGGGCGCAATTCTAATATCGTAAACGGTACCTTTTCTTCGGTAAGCGGTTGTATTTCCGTCTCCGTTTTCGATGGTCGCTATATTACGCTAAAGTGCCCGCAGCACAAGCGACAAATTCAAATTTCTGAAAAGTTTTTTCATTACTTTGTGAAGCGTGGTGCAAATACGCTCCGTTCCTGCGACAATACGCTCAGTTACTGGTTGATGGTTATAACGTCTGAAACAATTTCGAAACGAAAGGCGCGCTTTTATGCAAACTTACGAATCGGACACCAATATCGGAAGCATTAGGATTCTCGCCGTCGACATGGACAAGACGCTGCTCACCGACAAGCGCATGTTGCCGCAGGGTCTTGATGAGCGCCTGGACAAGCTCGCCGACGCAGGCATTGTATTCTGCCCCGCCAGCGGACGCCCCGCCCCCAAACTCGAGGAAATGTTCGAGAGCATTAAGAACCGCATCGCTTTTTGTCCCGACAACGGAGCCTGCGTCATCTATCGCGGCAGCTATATCTATAAGAGCAACATCGATGTGGCGCTGTATCAGCAGGTGCTCGCTCGTGCCTCGGAGGACCCACGCGCCGTTCCCGTCCTGTGCTGCTACGACGAGTTCTATGTGCTCACCCGCGACCATCAATACCACGACGAGATCAGCGTGTACTACAACACGATCAACTACGTCGACACCTTTGAGGGCATTGATATCGAGTCCAATAAGATCTCGATCTTTTTCCCTGCCTACGATGCCGAGCCCGCGTTCCGCGAGACCTATAACCCCGCGTTCTCGGATCAGCTCTATGTCACCAATGCCGGCCGCGAGTGGATCGACTTTATGAACCTGGGTGTCGACAAGGGCGCCGGCGTAGCACATCTCTGCGAGCGCCTGGGCATCGATATCGCCGACGCCGCTGCCGTGGGCGATACCTACAACGACATCCCCATGCTTGAGCGCGTCGGTCACAGCTTTATCGTGGACAATGCCGAGGAGCATATGAACGCGCATGCTGAGTGGCGCATTCCGAGCAACAACGACGGGGGCGTACTGACGCTCATCGACGCCATCCTGGCGGCTCGGTAGCCGTCCCATCGGGCCTGACCGGGCGGCACGGGATAACTTTTCGCTCGGTCAGGTCCTGCGCAAGACGAAAGCCACATTAAGTGGCTTTCTTTGCGTGCGGAATCTACGAAAAGTTAACCCGTGCCGCCCGGCCAGGCCCTAGGTTTACTTTCCTGCCGCCAAGATGGCGTCTTGAGTGTCTAGATACTTAGCTGAAATGATTTGAGCAGAGGGGAGCTCCTTGTTGGGAGGGGCTCCCCTCTGTTTTGGTTACTGTGGGACAAATTAATCAGTAGTGTTTGTCCCAAATCTTAAGTATGTGGGGGCTTGCGTCTTGGGCGAGCTTGCCTTATGGAGTGCTTCCCTATTTCGCGTCGGCCCAGGTTATGCCGGTACTGGCTTCGGCGATCAACGGTACGCGGAGGTCCACTACGTGCTCCATGACGTCGCGGACCATGGCGGTGAGGCGCTCGACTTCGTCGACGGGGCACTCAAAGTCCAGTTCGTCGTGCACTTGCAGGATCATGTGAGCGGCAAAGCCCTCTTCTTCCAGGCGGCTGCTTACGCGGGCCATTGCGATCTTGATGATGTCGGCCGCGGTTCCCTGCATGGGGTGGTTCATGGCCGTGCGCTCGCCAAAACCGCGGAGCTGCGGATTTTTGGCCTTGAGCTCCGGAATATGACGACGGCGGCCGTACATGGTCTCGGCGTAGCCCGTCTGCTTGGCACGTGCCACCACGTTGTCGAGGAACGTGCGCACGCCCGGATAGGCCTCGTAGTAGCGGTCGATCATGTCGCGCGCCTCGGCCATCGAGATGTGCAGCGACTGCGACAGACCGTAGGCCTGCTGACCGTACACGATGCCAAAGTTCACGGCCTTGGCGCGGCTGCGCAGGTCGGGTGTCACCTCGGACACCGGCACGCCAAACACGCGCGCGGCCGTCTCGGCATGGAAGTCCTCGCCCTCGTTAAAGGCGCGCACCAGGTGCTCATCGCCCGAGAGATGCGCCAGCAGACGCAGCTCGATCTGCGAGTAGTCCACCGCCAAAAAGACGCTTCCCGCGCCTGCCGAAAACGCCGTCTTGACGGTACGGCCCAGCTCCGAGCGCGTCGGGATGTTCTGCAGGTTCGGGTCACTCGAGGACAGACGCCCCGTTGCCGTGATGGTCTGGTTGTACGTGGTGTGCACGCGGCCGTCACCGCGGCGCAGTGGGCCCAGCGTGTCCAGATAGGTGGACTTGATCTTGGACTTCTCACGCCAATCCAAGATCAGACGCACGATTTCGTGGTCACGGGCAAGGTCGCTCAGCACCTTGGCGTTGGTCGAATAGTAACCGCGCTTGGTCTTTTTGAGGCCCTTGGTCGGAAGCCCCATAACGTCAAACAGCACGTGCGAGAGCTGCATGGGGCTGCCGATGTTAAAGGTCTCGTCACCTGCCAGGTCGCGAATGCTGCGCTCGACCTCGGCAATCTGGGTCGCCAGGCCCTCGGACAGACTATGCAGACGGTCGGGGTCTACAAGCATGCCTGCGCGCTCCATCTTGGCAAGCACCGGCACGAGCGGCATCTCGATGCCGTCGAACACGTTGGCAGCGTTCTCGCGGGCCATGCGGTCGCGCAGCGGTGCGACCAGCGCCAGCATCAAGGCCGCCGTGCGAGCGGCGGGCGCAGGAGCATCCTCGCCGGCACCCTCTGCACCGTGCGCCGCAGGCAGCGCCATCTGCAGATAGGTATCGGCCAGATACGCCTCGTCAAACTCGGAGCGGTCGGAATCCAACAGGTAGGCCGCGACCACGGTGTCGAAGATGCGCGTGGAATCGACTGCCAGCGGATCCATAAGCTCGGGCTCGGAAGAATCGATGGGCGAAAGCTCATGCAGTAGAGCCTTCGTATCCGGGCTCGCCACGCGGCCCTCCATAAACAGGCGCGCAAGCACACCGGCAATCACGCCGTGGGCGAAATTGAAGCCATCGACCACGGCAGTGGTACCGCCGTCGCCCTCCTCAAGCGCAAGCAGTCCCTTGGACGTCGCCAGCCACAGCGTGCGCGTCAGGCCAAAAAGCGCGCCCTCCTCCTTGTCATCGTCCACCACGGCGGCAATCCACTCGCCTGCATCAATCACGCGGGAGACCTCAGCCGCAACGGCACCAAGCGCGCCAGCATCGCCGGCGGCTGCGCGCAAAACGGCGGGAATCTCAAACGTGCTGGCAGCTGCCCCGCCCTCGCCGCCGATCAGCGCCAAGAAACGGTTCTGCATGGCGGTGATACCAAGCGTGCCCAGCGCCGCGGAAACCTCATCGGCGGAAAACGCCGGGAAGGACGTCGCCTCAAAATCGAGCTCAACGGGTGCATCGGTGCGGATGGTCGCCACCTTACGGCTCAGCAGCGCGTCGTCGATGTGTGCGCGCAGGTTTTCTCCCATCTTGCCCTTGACCTCGTCAGCATGCGCGATGACCTCGTCAAGGCTGCCGTACTGCGCGATGAGCGCACTCGCCTTTTTGGGGCCGATGCCCGGTACGCCGGGAATGTTGTCCGACGTATCGCCCTTCAGACCGTAAAAATCGGGCACGAGCGCCGGCGTGATGCCGTGATACAGGTCGTCCACGCTCTCGGGCGTCATGATCGCCACGTCGGACAGGCCCTTGCGAGTCGAGACCACGTTGACGTGCTCGGTCACGAGCTGATACATGTCGCGGTCGCCGGTCACCAGCAGCATGTCGCAGCCGGCCTCCTCGCCCAGGCGCGCCATGGTTCCCAGGATATCGTCGCCTTCCCAGCCCTCGGACTGCAAAATGGGCACGTTGAGCGCGGCGAGCAGCTCCTTGATCATGGGGAACTGCGCGTGCAGGTCGGGGTCCATGGGCGGGCGCTGCGCCTTGTACTGCGGCAGCATCTCCATACGCACGCGCGGCTTGCCCTTGTCAAACGCCACGACAACGCCGTCGGGATTAAAGGCATCGATCATCTTGAGGAACATGTTCAGAAAACCAAAGATCGCGTTGGTGGGGCGACCGTCCGGCGCGTTCATGGTCGGCGGCACGGCGTGGAAGGCGCGATGCATGAGCGAGTTGCCGTCGATGACGGCAAAGGTACGGCGCTTTTCAGACATATTGAATACCTCGCTTTGGGCTGGGCACGGTTTGCTCACACCAGTTTACACGCTCCCCGCCCCGCGGCCACCGCACATCAGGCTTCCCTGCCGCCGCGGGCCCGCGCGTGATACGATGGCTCACGGTACATCAACCAGCACGATCGATCCGAAAGGAGCCTGCGTCATGGAGCGTCCCTGCGCATGGAAAAAGTACACGCCACAGCAGATCGAGGAGCTCGAGGAGCTTTGCCGCGGCTATAAGCAGTTTTTGAGTGAGAACAAGACCGAGCGCCTGTGCGTCAAGGCCGGTATCAAGATGGCCGAGGAGGCGGGCTACGTCAATCTGGAGACCGTGATCGCCGAGGGCCGCGCGCTCAAGGCCGGCGACAAGGTGTACGCCGCCAACCACGGCAAGGACCTCATGCTCGTCAACCTGGGCACCGCCCCGCTCGAGCAGGGCTTTAACATCCTGGGCGCCCACGTGGACTCGCCGCGCCTGGACCTCAAGCAGAACCCCGCCTTCGAGGCCGGCGACATGGCTTATCTCGACACGCACTACTATGGCGGCGTCAAGAGCTACCACTGGGTCGCTTCCCCGCTCGCACTCGTAGGCGTCATCTGCAAAAAGGATGGCACCACCGTCGACATCAACATCGGTGACAAGGCCGACGACCCGGTCTTTACCATCTCCGACCTGCTGATCCACCTCTCGAGCGAGCAGATGGCCAAGCCCGCCAAGGACGCCGTCGACGCCGAGATCCTCGACGTGATCGTGGGCGGCCGTCCCGTCAAGTTTGACGAGGACGACAAGGACGCCCCCAAGGAGCCCGTCAAGCAGATGTTCCTGGATATCCTCAAGGAGCAGTACGACGTCGAGGAGGAGGACTTCCTCTCCGCCGAGATCGAGGTCGTGCCCGCCGGCCCCGCCCGTGACATGGGCCTCGACCGCTCCATGATTCTGGGCTATGGCCACGACGACCGTGTCTGCGCCTATCCGTCCATGCTCGCCCAGATCAACGTCGCCAACGTGGAGCGCACGAGCATCACACTCATCGTCGACAAGGAGGAGATCGGTTCCGTGGGTGCCACCGGCATGACGAGCCGCTTCTTCGAGAACACCGTCGCCGAGATCATGACGCTCGCCGGCGAGGATAGCCCGCTGGCCCTGCGCCGCGCGCTCGCCCGCAGCCGCATGCTCTCCTCCGACGTGTCCGCCGGCTTCGACCCGGGCTACGCCGGCAAGTTCGAAACCAAGAACGCAGCCTTTATGGGTCGCGGCCTGTGCTTTAACAAGTACACGGGCAGCCGCGGCAAGGGCGGCTCTAACGACGCCGACGCCGAGTATGTGGCCCTCATCCGCGACATCATGGACGAGGCCGGCGTGGACTTCCAGACCTGCGAGCTCGGTCGCGTCAACGCGGGCGGCGGCGGCACCATCGCATACATCATGGCTAAGTACGGCATGAACGTCATCGACTCTGGCGTTGCCGTCCTGTCCATGCACGCCCTGTGGGAGGTCGCTAACAAGGCCGATATCTACGAGGCCTATCGCGGCTACAAGGCCTTCATCGAGCGCGCGTAACCAACCCTTCATCAGTTGCGGTGAAATACAGACTAAACTGGCCCATAAACGGCCAAAACAGACCGTATTCCACCGCAACTTCCTTTTTGGCAGAGGAGAGTCCATGCTGCAGGTCGTCATTTCGCCCGCCAAGCAGATGTGCGCGGCCCAAGATGCTTTTGAAGTCCTGGGCATTCCACCCTTTGCGCGCGAGACGGCTCGCCTCCACCGCGCACTGCTAGATATCGAGCGGAATGAAGGCAGCGACAGCCTGCAGGCGCTATGGAACGTGAGTGACAAACTGCTGGGGCCTTGCCTCAACACCCTGCATGAGTTCGGGCCCATCCTGAAAAACGGCGATCTCGACAATCCCGCACTCGCCTGTCACCTCTCCCCTGCCGTCATGTCCTACCACGGCATTCAATACCAGAGCATGGCGCCCGAGGTGATGGATTCCGCGCAGCTCGCATGGCTGCAAAGCCACCTGTGGATCCTCTCTGGCCTCTACGGGTGCGTTCGCCCCTTTCATGCCGTCGAACCGTATCGGCTGGAGATGGGCGCGAAGCTCGCCGTTGACGATGCCCGAGACCTCTATGCGTTTTGGAGCGACAAGCTCGCGCGGGCTATCGCCCCGGCAGGCTCAAACACCACGATCGTCAACCTCGCCAGCGTAGAGTACGCCAAAGCCGTTCTGCCCCATCTCGCGGGCGACGCCACGGTCGTCACGTGCCTCTTTGGCGAAGGCATCCGCAACGGCAAGCCCATCCAGCGCTCGACCGCCAGCAAAAAGGCACGTGGTTCCATGGTGCGCTGGATGGCAGAAAACAAGCTCGAGGATGTAAGCGGGCTCACCGCGTTTGACGTTGGTTATCGTCACTTTCCCGAGCTTTCAAATAAGAACACTTTGGTCTTCCTGAACGAACAGACCTTGTAGGACCACCGCTACTTTTGAATGTGCTGCCTAGGCACGGCGTCTATTCCGCCAAGCCGTCGGCTTTGGCAACTTCGTTTGTCGAGCCATTTTGGTAGGTAATCTTAACGTGCTCTACCTCGGACACCGCAACACCCGATGGGGGCTCCAAGCGCCATTCCGTCAGCGCGATATCCATAGTCGTAGGCACGTCGCCCTGATTCTTGAGCTTCACCGTCAGCGTTTTGAGCGCCGCATCATACGTCACGCGTTCGATTTCTTCACCAGGAATAGACCCACCGCTCAGCTGAAGCTGGACAAATCCATCGCGCGAATACCAATAGTCGCCCGGCGCGGCAACGGTATTGCCGCCCGTAACCTTCACTGTCATGATCGGCAGGGCATCGTCGGCCTCGAACTCCCATGCAGCGCCGCCGTGACCGCCAAACGTCCAGATACAAAAGGCAATCACCAGCACGGCAAGCACCGCAAAACCAATCGCGACAAGGCCATGGTGCGCACGGCTTTCCTCGGCCGATACATCCCATTGCGTCTCTCGATATAGATGCTTGTCTTCCATGTTCGCCTCCCCACAGGCACGCTCGTTAGGCCAATCGTACCCATTCGAGCTATACTTGAGCCCATTACATAAACGGGGAGCTTGCAGGACAAGACGGCAGGCTGAGACTGGGCGCGCCCGCCCTGACCCGCAAACCTGATATGGGTAATGCCAACGAAGGGAGCCGTGCCAATGAGCACACAGACCGAGCCCAAGCTCGTCACGCAAATCGACTTCGCCCGCGCCGGGCAGATCACGCCGCAGATGAAGGAAGTCGCCGAGCGCGAGCATCGCGACCCCGAGTACATCCGCGAGCGCGTGGCCGACGGCCGCATCGCCATTCCCGCCAACATCGTGCACATCAAAAAAGGCATGCGCGCCTTTGGCGTCGGCGAGGGCCTGTCTACTAAGGTCAACGTCAACCTGGGCATCTCGGGCGATAAAGCCGATGCCGCCGAGGAATGGAAGAAGGTCAAGATCGCCGAGGACTTTGGCGCCGACGCCATCATGGACCTTTCCAACTCGGGCAAGACGCGCCAGTTCCGCCAGCAGCTCATCGACGAGACGCCGCTCATGGTGGGCACCGTCCCCATGTACGACGCCATCGGCTACATGGAAAAGCCGCTGGTCAAGCTTACCAAGGATGACCTGTTCGAGGTCGTGCGCGCGCACGCCGAGGACGGCGTGGACTTTATGACCATCCACTGCGGCATCAACAAGTCGGTCACCAAGACCTTTAAGGAGACCGGCCGCTTGATGAACATCGTGAGCCGCGGCGGCTCGCTGCTGTTTGGCTGGATGGAGGTCACCGGCAACGAAAACCCCTTCTACGAGTACTTTGACGAGCTGCTCGAGATCTGCCACGAGTACGACGTGACGATTTCGCTCGGCGACTCCTGCCGCCCGGGCTGCCTCTACGACTCCAACGACGCCACCGAGACCGCTGAGATGATCGAGCTGGGCAAGCTGTGCAAGCGCGCTTGGGCTGCCGGCGTCCAGGTCATGGTCGAGGGTCCGGGTCACATGGCGCTCGACGAGATCGCCGCCAACATGAAACTGCAGAAGCGCCTGTGCCACAATGCCCCGTTCTATGTGCTCGGGCCGCTGGTGACCGATATCGGCGTGGGTTACGACCACATCACCGCTGCCATCGGCGGCGCCATCTCCGCCAGCTCCGGTGCCGACTTCCTGTGCTACGTGACGCCGGCCGAGCACCTGTGCCTGCCCAACGCCCAGGACGTGCTCGATGGCCTCATGGCCACCAAGATCGCCGCACACGCCGCCGACATCGCCAAGAAGGTACCCCACGCCCGCGACATGGACGACAAGATGGGCCAGGCACGCCGCAAGCTCGACTGGGACTCCATGTGGAAGTGCGCGCTCGACCCGGTCACCGGCAAGAAGCGCTACGAGGAATCCCCCGCCGCCACCGAGGGCACTTGCACCATGTGTGGCAAGATGTGCGCCGTCCGCACCGTCAACAAGGTGTTCGAGGGTACGACGATCGATCTCGGCATGGAGGACTAACTCGTCACCGGAGCCACAATCGCTAACATGGTGTTCGTCAATTGTTGACGTGTGAACATTTGCTTACATTTGCGTAAAGATTGCATCGCCCGCCCGGGTTCGACATAGAGTCGGCCCGGGCATCTTTATAATGCTGGCTTAAAGACCCATTTGATTCCGACCGAACAAGGGAGCAAACATGGATCGCAGTAAGGTACCTGCCGTTCTATCCATCGCAGGATCCGATTCCAGCGGTGGCGCCGGCATTCAGGCCGACATCAAGACCATCACGGCGCACCGCCTGTATGCCGAGACGGCCATCACCGCCATCACCGCACAAAACACGCTCGGTGTCACCGCCGTGCAGAATATCTCCCCTGATATCGTCGCTGCGCAGATCGACGCCGTATTTGACGATATCCGCCCCAGCGCCGTCAAGATCGGCATGGTTTCCTCTGCCGAGATTATCGAGGTTATCGCCGACCGCCTGAGCGCCTGGAACGCGACAAACGTGGTCGTCGACCCCGTCATGGTAGCCACCTCGGGCGCACGGCTGATTGCCGAAGATGCCGCCGAGGCGCTCACCCGCCGCCTGTTCCCGCTGGCGACCGTTATCACGCCCAACATTCCCGAGGTCATGGCCCTGCTTGACTACGAGGTCGACTCCGAGCGCACACAGCAAAATGCTGCCATGCTCCTCACCCGCCGCTTTGGTTGCGCATCCCTCGTTAAGGGTGGGCATCTTGTCAACGAGGCCAACGATGTATTGGCCGAACCCGCGCCACTCGATGACGAGGGCAACCATCTGGGCGATCCGCTCACCACGTGGTTCCGCCACAAGCGCATCGAGACCGACAACACACACGGCACCGGCTGCACGCTTTCGTCCGCCATCGCCTGCGCGCTGGCCCAGGGCATGGATCTTGCCGATGCCGTCAATGCCGGCAAGGCATACCTGACAGGCGCTCTGGCCGCCGGCCTGGACATGGGCAAAGGCTCCGGCCCCGTCAACCACATGTGGCAGTACTAAATAGCCAGTAACCTGCCAAAAAAAAAGACAGGCTACCTTGCACCAAAAACCGTCGCAACATTCGATGAAAATCGTGCAAACGCGAAAAATCATTAAATGTTGCGACGGTTTGATTTTAGATAGCGGTCGAGCAAAGGACCAGAGCGCCTATTCGTCGGCGAGTTGAATTCCCAACAAACCCGAGAGTGCCAGCGCCTGCTCGGCATTGACCGTCAAGCCACGCAACTCATGGTAATCGCCCGAAACAACGGGCGCCGCGAATGTACAACGCGATACATCCACGCCGGAAAGCGACGTCTTAAACACATCCATACGCGTCAGGTCACAGCCATCCAGGCGTATCTGACCCAGCTTGGCACCCTGAAACGCGGCCTCGGTCAAACGCGTGTCATGCGCAGCCATGGGGCCAATGCGTCCCTCCGAAAGGTTCGCATAGCTCAAATCGCACGATGTAAACGACACGCTCGACAGACGCGCCCTGAGCAAGTTGAGCCCCGGCGCCGAGCAGTCAACGAAGTCGCAGCGGTTGAGCCAGCAGCCTTCCATGTTGCAGCGGATAAAGCGGCAACCGCGAAACACCACGTCGCGAAACGTCGAGCCGCTCCAGTCAACGCTATCGAACTCGCAAGATCGGAACACGACGCCATCGAAGGTCGCGCCGTTCGCCACGTCGCAGGCAAGATCCAAATCCTCAAAAGCGGTATTGGAGACGAGCTCATCGCCCTCGGCAAAGAGGTCGATGAGCTCGTCCATGCCCATATGGCAGCCAATCCGTTCGTTTACCCGGGCAAAACCACCGCAAAGGCGCCTGTCCCCTTTGTGGTGGTTTGGGGTCGCGCTACTCACCGAGCATCTCTTTGAGCTTGGCTGCCACGGCGTGACCCAGGCTCTCGTGGCTTTCGGGCATCATATGCAGATAGTCGATATCGCCCGGCTCGGCAAACTCCGCTGCATTCAAAAAGTCGCAGCCAAACTGCTTGGCTACGTGCGCATAGTATTCAGCAAAATGCTCCGAGGCCTCGACGGAACGCTCGTCAAAATCGGTCATATATACATCGGCGATTTGCGGCTTGATCTTGATAGGTGCCATCAGCAGAATACGCGGGCAGGGTGCGACATTGGTCCAGGGAAATGCACGCACCGCGCGAATCAGTGCCATGGTGCCACGGGCAATATCGGAGGCCGTCACACCAAAGACCGTCTTGCAATCGTTAGTTCCCAGCATAATAACGATCGCATCCAGCGGCTTATGGGCCTCGAGCAGCATCGGCAGCGCGCGGATGCCGTTAAGATTGGTATCCAGATGGCACATGTCGTCGCGTACCGTCGTGCGGCCGTTGAGGCCTTCTTCAATTACATGCCAGCCCTCGCCTAAGTCACGTTGGGCCACGCCGCACCAGCGCACATCCTGCGCATAGCGCACCGCGGTGCCGTCGCGCATGCCCGCCGGATCGTAACCATAGGTGTTGCTGTCGCCAAAGCATAGAACGTTTTTCATCGTAAGCCCCTCGCTCAGTAAAAAGCCGACGGAAGCAGCCTCTCCGGTCGGCTCGGCCTATCTGTCAGCACGTACCGATTACAGGTACTTGCGCCAATCGTCCTCGTCCTCATCATCCTCGGTAGCAGCCTGGGCCTGCTCGGCGGCGCGAGCTGCCGCAGCGCGAGCGGCAACCTGGGCATAGGACTCCTCGTTGCGCTCGGGGAAGTTTGCCAGCACGTGCTCGAACTTGGCAAAATCCTCATCCCAGCGCGTAGAAGGCACGGCAAAGAAGACCTGCTTGACCTTAAAGTCGCCCGACGCGAGCTCCTTGCGGAAGAGCTCGGCCACGGTCTCTGCGTCAAAGCCGTTGTTGTCGCAGCCCCAAGCGCCCAGCACGAGCTTCTCGCGACCCAGCTCGTCGCAGATGGCAAGCACAAAGCGAATGCGGTCGCGCAGGGCATCCAGCAGAGCATCGTCGCTCACGCGATACTCCTGGCGGGCGCGCTTGACGTTGGGCGCGGCGGCCACGATCACGTCGGCGTATGCATGCACGTGGTTGCGGTCGAAGCGCACCGCAGGCACCACTAGGGCACGGTTACGATAGAGCTCGCAGTTGATGTTGCGGCGACGGTTCTCGCCGTACCACTTACGCTGCCTATCGAGAACGTTGTACAGATACGAATCGGCGCACAGCGTGGCCTCCTGGCCCAGATAACCCTGAATATATCCACCGCCCGGATTGGTAAACGAGGCAAAGGCGAGCACGGCCATGTCGCAGAACTGCGCATAGCCGCGACCGTTATCGAGGATTGCCTGCGTGGCGGAGGCATCAAGCACAGTGACCTCGGGCAGGACCGGAGCGGGCTCCTCAGCAGGCGCGGACTCAGCTTCGGCGATTTCCTCGGCAGGCTCCTCGACGGGCTCGGGCGCCGCCTCGGTCTCGGGCGCTGCCTCGACCTCGGCAGTCTCCGCGTTCTCGACGTCCTCGGCGACCTGCTCTTCGGGGGCCACAGCACTCTGAACCTTGGCCTTCATCGCCGCGACAAAGCCGGCAGGCATACCGTCAAACTCGCGAACACCGGCAAGCGAACGCTCGATATCCTTGGCGCACGCTTCGGACACAGTTGCCACGTGACGCTCGGCGGCCTTGGCACGGGCCTCGCGCTTGGGATTGGGCTGACCCGCTCGGTTGGACCTGCGGTTACGGTTCCTGTTGTCGACGTCTGCCATACGTGGCCACCTTTCCTGTCGCTGCCGCTATCGGCTTTTCCCATCCATGATACCCCGCCGCGCACAAAAAAGACGGCCCCGAAGGACCGCCTTTCGCATCGTTTTACCGTGTCCGGCAGGAAGCATCGCAATGCCGCGCTTTAATCGCGACGGCCGAGGATGTTCAGAATGCGCAGGAACACGTTGATAATGTCCACGAACAGGTTGGATGCCATGAGCACGGCGTTGGGCAGCGTGGGCGGCACCGTCGTTGCCACATAGGTGTCGTAGCCGATGAAGCCGGCGAACACCACGATCACGATCAGGTCGGTGATGGACTGCGAAACGCCCATGAACATCAGCACGATCTCGACCAGAATCGTGGCAAGCAGGATGCCAAAACCAATGCCATACACACGCTGGAAGAACTTGGGGAAGGTCACGCCCAGCGCACCAAAGACAAAGGTGATGGCGGCCGTGGCGATAAAGGCGGTGTTAATGGTAGGCAGGTCGTAGTTGGCAAGACCAAACGACGCCGTCAGGCCAAAGGTGCTCGCAAAGACCACGTAGCCCACGAGTGACAGGCCCACGGACTGTTTGCTGGCAGCAGCCGACATCATGACCATGCCGACGATGGTCAAAATAAATGAGCCAAAGACCAGCGGCAAAGCGGCGCCGCTCATCATCATGCGCGCAAACGACATGGTGCTCGTAAAGTAAACACCGGCGCCCATGGCGCAAAAGCCCAAAAAGATCAGAGCAGACATGACAAGGTTGTACGCGCGCGGCGACATCTCCTTGGCACGGCTTGCGCCGGTCTCGATGGGGCCATTCTGATAGCCCTGGATATCGTTCATAATTTCGTCCTTTCAAAAAGCACCGCGACGGCGCCGTAGCTGACAAGTTTCCTGCCATTGTACCCGAACGCCACGCGTTCTTACCTGCGGCGCCCGCTCTCGAGTGTTCGGTCGAACGCCCACACCCACCAACGCATCACGTGTGCCTGCGAGCCGTCCGCCCGCTCGCGCGTCTGGTCCTCCAGATACAACTCGGTCGCGTGCCCGCCAAAACGCACCTTATAGGTTGCCGTACGAATGCCGTGAACCGTCAGGCCAAACCCAGTGGTCGAGACAATCTCGTCAATCGTAAAGCAACGACCGTCGACCCAGCAGACGGTGACCGGCACGACCTGTCCGCCCGCGAGGATGCGAGCCACGACGTCCACATACTGCTTGTGCACGCGCCGAGTTTTGCCATCTGTCTGTCGATATTCCATGCCTCCTATTATCGAACGCATGTTTGCATGTTGTAAAGCGAACAGGCTGTGGTTTTGGGGTGTTGGGGCGCGCGCACGTGTCCTCATGGTGTGTTAGCAAAAAGAACACCCACGGTCAACAGGGCTAATATTCATTTTTAGTGCCAAAAAATTCACTGCTCCCATCAGAACTCGGTAAAGAAACCCGCAGGAGGTGATACGATTTATCATGTTTCTGTAACGTGCCTGCAAACTTCGAGAAAGCCCATATATGGACGTAACGTTCTCAACCTTCCTCGGCCAACTTGTGTCGAACCCAGTCCTTGCCGTCACCGTGATCCTCGCGCTCGGCGCCATCTTCGTCAATGGATGGACCGACGCACCCAACGCCATCGCGACCTGCGTCACTACGCGTTGCATGCCCGCCCGCGCCGCTATTCTCATGAGTGCCGCATTCAACTTCCTTGGCGTGCTCATCATGACGCACTTTAACGCGAGCGTCGCCAACACCATCTCCCATATTGTCGACTTTGGAGGAAACAGCACCATGGCGCTCGCCTGTCTGTGCGCGGCGCTGTTCTCCATCGTCGTCTACGGCGCCACAGCGTCGCGTTTTGGCATCCCCACCTCGCAAAGCCACAGCCTTATCGCCGGCCTGACCGGTGCCGCCATCGCCCTCGGCGGTGCGAGCAGCGTCAACGTCCACGAGTGGATGAAGGTCATCTACGGCCTGGCGCTCTCCATCGGTCTGGGCTTTGTCATGGGCTGGGTCCTGTGCAAGCTCGTCTCGATTCTTTTCGCCGCCGCCAACAGGCGACGTGCCAATGTCTTCTTTAAATACGCTCAGATCGCGAGCGCTGCGGCCATGAGCTTTATGCACGGCGCGCAGGATGGACAGAAGTTCATCGGCGTGCTCTTTTTAGGCGTGGCCTTTGCCAGCGGCCAGACGAGCGTCGGCGATGCCGGCATCCCCATCTGGATTATGCTGCTATGCTCGGCCACCATGGGCATCGGCACCAGCGTGGGCGGCGAGCGCATCATCAAGTCCGTTGGCCAGAGCATGGTCAAGCTCGAAAAGTACCAGGGCTTCTCCGCCGACCTGGCGGGCGCCGCGAACCTGCTGCTTGCCACCCTTACCGGCATCCCCGTGTCCTCCACACACATCAAGACCTGCGCCATCATGGGCGTCGGTGCCGTCAAGCGCCTCTCGGCCATCAACTTCGGCGTCGTCAAGGACATGATGTTCACCTGGTTCTTCACCTTCCCCGCCTGCGGACTCATCAGCTTTGTCATGGCCAAGCTGTTCATGATGTTCCTCTAGTCAAACCGAACGTCCATCTGGACCGCAACACTTCGCCCACCCGTCTTCACCTCGAAAGGACCCACCCATGGCAAAGAAACCCGATTCGTTCTACTTTGACAACTACGTCGCCTGCGCCGACCTTGCTGTCCAGGCCGCAGAGTTGCTCATCAAGATTTTTGAGAACTTTGATCCCGCGCAGATCCACGACATGCTCGAGGAGATGCATGCGATTGAGCATGCGGCAGACAAGAAGCACCACGAGCTCGAAGACGCCCTGCTCACCGCCTTTATCACCCCGCTCGAGCGCGAGGATCTGGATCTGATGAGCTGCGCGCTCGACACCGTGCTCGACCGTATTGAGGGCGTCGTGCAGCGCGTCTACTTCACCAACATTCAGAGCATCCATCCCGACGCCATCGTCATCGCCCACAAGGTGACTGACGCCTGCCGCGCCATGAAAGACCTGATGGTCGAGCTTCCCAACTACCGCAAGTCCAAAACGCTGCGCGAGCTGGTCATCCAGATCAACACCATCGAGTCCGAGGCCGACGAGCTCTACATCAACGCCATGCGCAACCTGCACGTTAACGGCAAGGATCCGCTCGAGGTCATCGCTTGGCGTGACGTCTACGCCTTCCTGGAGTACTGCGCCGACTGCTGCGAGAATGTGGCCGATGTCGTGGATTCGATTGTCATGAAGAACAGTTAATTGGGGGTACATGTCCCACCGGTCGCGGGCCCGGCCACTAATAACCTTTTTCACTCCGGCTGCAAGCAGAGTCGTTCAAAAGGTTATTAGTGGCCGGGCCCGCTCCCTTATGCACCACCATTGGGAACTTTGGCTGATAGATTTAGCGCGACGGGGGTTTGGCTGAAGGGACCTTTGGTATCCGTTCGGACACTTTGGCCCTTGATGAGCGTTTGGCTGATTGCTGCTTTGGGTACTCTTTGGGTTACTTTTGGTTTGTTTGATTTTTAATTTTAGGAGGGCTTGTATGTCTTATTTGGATCTGGCTCGTGGTCGGTATTCTTGTCGTTCTTTTGAGGACCGTTCTGTTGAGCAGGCTGTGGTGGATGCCATTGTTGAGGCTGGGCGTATTGCTCCTTCTGCTTGTAATAATCATCCAGCCCGTGTGATGGTGCTGGATACGCCTGAGCTGTTGGAGAAGGCTGCTGCTTGTCAGCCTCGGTTTGCTCGTGATGGATCTATCTTTGGCGCTCCGCTTGTCTTCCTTATTTGTAGCGTTACCGAAGACGCTTGGGTGCGCCCGTATGACCAGATGAATTCCAGTGAAATCGATACGTCCATAGTGTGCGATCAGATGATGATGGAGGCCACCGAGCAGGGCCTGGGAACGTGTTGGGTATGCCATTTTAAGCCCGAGGTGGCACAGGAGCAGTTCAACCTGCCCGAGGGCGTCTATCCCTATCACATGCTCGTCTGCGGATATCCTGCCGACCACATCGCCGATTCCGAGCATCGCGAGGCCCGTACCATTCCCCTCTCCGACTTCCTCCTCAAGTAGATTTTGGGACATGCCCTAAAACCTATCCTTGACCGCTCACCGGTTCGCCGAGTTCTGCGCCACTATGTGCAGGGCTCGGTTTTTTATGTTGCGCGCCCCGGTACAGTCATAAAAAAGGACCCGCAAGCTGCGGGTCCTTTCTAGGCACTAAATTGTAGGCCGAATGTTAGTCCAGGTCGTCGGCAGCGAAGTTGTCGATCGGGGCGAAGGGATCGGCCACGGGGACAACCGGGTCAGCGACGGGCAGCGGCTCGGCGGGAACAGTCACCGCAGGAGAAGCGGCAGAACCGACCGGCGTGGAGGCCATGAGGTCGGCCGGGAAGGAGTTCTGGGCATCGTCCATGAAGTGCTGAATGAGCTTGAGATACTCGGCCTTGAACTCCTCACGAGAAGCCTTGAGACGATCGATCTCCTCGAGCTCAGCCTGCTTTTCGGTCAGAGCCTGGCGGATAACCTCGCGGGCCTTGGCGTCAGCCTCGTTGCGAATACGCTCAGCGTTCTCATTGGCATCGTTGACGATGGTCTCAGCGGTCTGCTGGGCAGCGATCAGGGCAGCGGAAATCTGGCGCTCCTGAGCGGAGAAGTCAGGGGCGGGAGCAGCCACAGGGGCGGCAGGAACGGCCTGGGCGGTGGCATCCTGAGCCTGGGCAAGCTGAGCCTGTGCATCGGCAAGCTGCTGCTCGGTAGCAGTCAGACGACCCTTAAGGTCGACGATCTTAGCGAGCATAGCGTCAACCTCGGAGGACAGCGTCTCCAAGAAGACGTCGACCTCGGCAGGATCGTAGCCACGCTTGGCCTCAGAGAAAGTCTGAGCCTGGATGTCTGCAGGGGTAATAGCCATAACAAGTCTCCTTTTTCATCGCCTCGGCGCTACACGCCCGACGTAAGTTACAAAGTCAGTTCTATACGAGTATACCTATAAGAAGCTGCAGAACCAGCCTCTGCACCAACTGCAACGCAATAATCGCAACGACCGGCGAAAAATCGATACCGCCCATCGGCGGAATGAAACGACGGAACAGGTTGAGCCACGGACCGCACACGCTATCGAGCACCGCAGCAATATCCTGAAGTAAACCACCCTGCTTCATGGGAATCCACGTCATAAAGCAGTAGACGACAATGAGCGTGGAATAGAAGTTGAACAGCGTGTTAACCAGCTGGACGATAGTGTAGATGTTGATGGGAATCTCCTCGTCTTGTCTTTACTTAAGGTAGCCGTCGGCACGAAGCTTCTTGAGATCGGAATCTTTGACCTCGCAACCGGCGGGCAGCACCATGAACACGCGGTCGCCTACCTCCTTGACCGTGGCGCCCAGACCGCAGGCAAAGCCGTAAGAGAAGTCCAAGACGCGCTTGGCAACTTCGGTGCGTACGCCCACAAAAATCAGTGCGACAGGCTGCTTGGTGCGAACGCGGCGCACCACGGTCTCCACGTCGTCATAGCTCTCGGGGCGCAGGACATAGGCCGGCAGTTGCGGCGTGGCGTTGATGATATTGCTCGCATAGGCCGAGGCATCGCTCGGTGCGGGCGCGGGTGCAGCGGCGGCACGGGCGCGGGTGTTCTCGGCGTAGCTCGACGGCGTGTCATAGGCACCAGGACGATAACCGCTCGCAACACTGTCCTGCGAGCGCGAAGGCGGGTTATACGTCGTGGCATGGCGGGAGTCATCGCCGACCAGCTGACCGGAGCGCGTATACACGGCAACCGACTCAGCTTCACCGCGGCGCGTCTGACCAAGCAGGCCGTTGCTCGGCTCGTCTTGGGTGTAGAAGCCCTCGCCCGAAGCACCGCTGTAGCCGTTGCCCTGATAACTATCGTCATAGCCGTCATCGTAGCCGTAGTCGTCGTCCTGGCCATAACCCTGGTCGTAACCCTGCTGGCCGCCCAGGTGCATCTTATTTTTAATCTCGTCAAGGAAGCCCATGGTTGTGTCCTCTCGCGGTTTAGTGCAGGCGCTCCGATAATCAGTGCGCACTTCAGAGCCTTATTTTACTGCAAACTCCGGGCTAAATACTACCCTGCCCAGGCGAACGAGCGTAGAGCCCTCCTCAAGGGCAGGCTCAAAGTCCTCGCTCATGCCGCAGGAAAGCTCAGGCAGGTTCAGATCGGGATGCGCCGCCTCCAGCTCATCCCTCAGCTCACGAAGCCCCGCAAAGGTGCGGCGTGCCACATCCTTATTCCCCCGGGGCGCCATAGTCATAAGCCCCTGTACGCAAATTCCCTCAAGTTCCGCAAGCTCACCCGCGGCGGCGCGAATCTCATCGGGCGAAAAGCCTCCCTTCGACTCCTCACCACTCACATTGACCTCAATGAGCACACGCTGGGGGCCGGCGAGCTCGCCTGCCTCAATCTTGCGGACAGCACGGCTCGAGATCGCCTGCGCCAGATGCAGCGAACCCACCGAGTGAATCAGCTCGGCTGAGCCCAGCACCGCATTGATCTTATTGGTCTGCAGGTTGCCGATCATATCGAAGCGCACCTCGGGCAGCTCCGGATGCTCCGCCAGACCCGTGAGCTTGCGAACCAGCTCCTGCGGGCGGTTCTCGGCAAAATGGCGATACCCCGTCTGGATGGCGGCAACGGTCTCATCGACACCAACGGTCTTGGACACGGCAATGAGGCGTGCGGCGTCGTGGGGGCGGCCCGCGCGATCGAGCGCCGCATAAAAACGTTCCAGAATCTGCTCGCGGCGAGCGCGCATCAAGTCCAAATAGTTATCCATTGCCAATCGCCTCCGCTGACAGCCAAACAAGTAGTCCCATGCTAACGCAAGAGCGCGGCCCCGCATGTGCAAGGCCGCGCTCACTTAGGTTTTTACAATCTTTCGACGAACGGGGTCACTTACTCCTCGTCGTCCTCGCCATCGTCCTCGTCCTCAAGATGATCGAGCAGGTAGCGAAGACCCTCGCTGACCTCGTTAGCGGGCACCTTGGCAACGTAGCGAGCGTCGACGGCGGGCCTCATGATAACACCCTCGCCCGAAGGCACGCGCATGCTCTCGAGCTCATCCTCGTCCACACGGGCGATATCGCCGGCGTTCATACGCTGACCAGTCAACAGGAAGGTCAGACGGCAAGCGGCATCGATGGAAATCGAAGCGATGCGATCGAGGTAGCGCGAAACCATGATAGCGCGGCGCAGGTCGTCATAGTTGCTGTCGTCGTCCATAAAGTCGCCCGTATCCATACGGTTAAAGGTGCGGAAGAACTTCTCGTAGGCGGCGTGCACCGGCTCGTCCTCGACGGCCAAGTTGCAGATGATGGACATGTCATTGGTGACGAGCGCAGAAAGCGAAGAGCCCAGCACCTGGTAAACAGCTTCGGCCTCGGCCTCGACCGTGCCGACAAGCTCCTTGGGCAGCGAGATGTCGGCCTTGATCATATGACGCGTGGCACGGCAGATCTGACGGACCTTATCGGTCATGCGCTGAAGGTTAAAGTCAACGTAGATGATCGTCTGAAGCAGGCGGAAGTCGGAGGCGACCGGTGACTGCGTGGCGATCAGGTTGTAGCAGACGGCCTCCAGGTTGGCGCAACGCGCGTCAATCGAAAGCGTGCGCTTCTTGGTCTTGGTGGCGAGCTTGCGGTCGTCGGTCACATAGGCCTTCACGGCATCGTGGAGGGCCAGATCGACGGCCTCATAGATGCTCAGCATCTCGTGACGGGCCTCGACGAGCTGACGGGAAAACAGTTTGCGCATGGTTCACTCCAATCAGTTGGGTGCGGTCATGCCGCCCGCACAGTGAATACGCACCGGACCAGGTCCGATCGGCTTGGGACTAGTCGCACCGATCAGCCAAAGCGGCCGGTGATATAGTCTTCCGTCCGCGAGTCCACCGGGCTGGTGAAGATCGCGTCGGTTTGACCATACTCGATGAGCGTGGCAGGCTCACCGGCAACTTCCTGCAAGAAGAATGCGGTGTAGTCGCTGATACGAGCTGCCTGCTGCATTGAATGCGTGACGATGATGATCGTCATCTCGGGCGCCAGCTCGGCCATCAAATCCTCGACCTTAGAGACGGACGTGGGGTCGATGGCGGAGCAGGGCTCGTCCATCAGGAGGACATCGGGTTGCACCGCAAGCACGCGCGCGATGCACAGACGCTGCTGCTGACCGCCCGAGAGCGCCAAACCATCCTTGTTGAGCTGATTGGATACCTCTTTCCAGAGGTTGGCGCGCTTGAGCGATTCTTCCACGATGTCATCGAGGTCGCTTTTGCTAGTCACGCCCTGCAGACGAGGGCCAAAGGCGACATTCTCGTAGATGGATTTGGGAAACGGGTTGGGCTGCTGAAAAATCATGCCCACGCGGCGACGGAGGTCGACCGGGTCGACGCCCTCGGCATAGATATCGTTGCCGTCGAGCGTCATGGTGCCCTCGACGCGCGTACCCTCGATCAGGTCATTCATGCGGTTGATGCAGCGCAAAAACGTCGACTTACCGCAGCCCGAAGGGCCAATGAAGGAGGTGATGGCGTTTTTGGCGATGTTGAGGTCGAGCCCCGTCAGCGCATGAAAGTCACCGTACCAAAAGTTGAAATCCTTGGCCGTAATGGCCGCTTGCTCCAGCGTGGGAGCGGACTGATAAACGGACATGGGACTCCTTAACTAGCGACGCTTGCGCGACAGGAAGCGCGCAAACAGGTTGAAGGCCAGAATGATCACCATCAGCAAGAGCGCGGTGCCGTAGGCTGCGTTCATGTTGATGCCGTCGTTGGCAAGCAGGTACAGGTGAACGGTCATGGGGCGGCCGGAATCGAGCGGCGAGATAGGTAGATTGATGGCCTGGCCCATGGTGTAGAGCACCACGGCGGTCTCGCCAATGGCACGGCCGATGGCAAGGACAATGCCCGTGGCAATACGGCCAAAGGCAGAAGGAAGCACGATCTTGGAGACAACCTGCCACTTGGTGGCGCCCAGGCCATACGCGCCCCAACGGATATAGCGCGGAACGGCGCGAATGGCCTCTTCGGTGGTGCGCATGACGATGGGAAGCATCAAGAGCGCAAGCGCCAGAGCGGCCGAGACCATCGAAAGGCCCAGACCCATAGCCTCGACAAACAAGGCGTAGCCAAACAGGCCCATAACGATGGAGGGCACCGAGGCCAAAGCGTCAGCAGCGTAGCGAATGAGCTCGACGATCTTGCCCTGCTTGGCGTACTCGGCCAGATAGACGGCTGCCAGCACAGCGATCGGCGTGCAGATAAGCATGGCGAGCGCCGTCACATAGACGGTCGAGACGATCGTGGGCCAAATACCGCCCTCGGCGTTGACGCCCTGGGGCCAACCGAAGATAAAGTCGAGCGAGATGTGTGGCAGGCCGTTGATGACCACGTAGGCGATGATAGCGACCAGCACCAGCGTGGTGATGTATGCCGCGGCACGGAACACGCCAAGCATGATCTTGTTGGACAGGTCCTTGTTGATGCGGCCCTTCTTGCCGTGGGAAAGGGCACGCTTGATGCGCTCGCGCGACGAGGTCGTATCGACCGTCGTGTCAACGGAATCGGACATAGCCTACCCCCTCTTCTTCTTGGAAACCAGGCGGACGATGCCCACCAGCGTGGCGGAAATGATAAACAGGACCACGCCCATGCCGAACAGCGCCGAGCGATGCAGACCCGAGGAATAGCTCATGTCGAGCGCAATCTGGCTCGTGAGCGTCGAGATGGGGCTCGCAATGCTGTCGGGAATAACCGGGGCGTTACCCACGACCATGAGCACGGCCATGGTCTCGCCGATGGCACGGCCCATACCCAGCACGATGGCATCCACGATACCCAGCTTGGCGGCAGGTAACACGACCTTATAGATAGTCTGCCACTTGGTGGCGCCCATGGCATACGATGCCTCGCGAATGCCCATGGGAATGGAATTGAGAGCATCGATGGTAAGCGTCGTGATGGTGGGCACGATCATAATGGCGAGCACGAACCACGCCGTCAGCGCGCCAAAACCAAGACCGCCGGTCAGTTGTGCGATAAACGGGCGGATGATGATCATGCCAAAGAAGCCATAGATGATAGAAGGGATGCCGGCCAACAGGTCAACGGCAGGGCTGATGAGCTTGCGCACGCGCTTGCTGGCGATCTCGACCAGATACACGGCCGTGCCCACGCCTAGGGGCACACCCATGGCGAGCGCGCCGACGGTCACCAGACCCGAGCCGGCAAGCAGCGACACGATGCCGTAGTGACCCTCAGAGGGCGCCCACGTAAAGCTAAAGAAGTCCGCCAGACCGATGTCGGTAAAGACGGGCAGCGCCGAGTACGTGGTAAAGACAAAAATCAGGATGACGGTAACAACCGCCAAGAACGCGCAGGCAAAGAAGATCCACTGCAGCGCCTTCTCCTTGATATAGGTGCTGCGCGATACGAGCGCCAGCTCGCGCTTCTTGGGCGCCTGACCATTCTGCTCAGTCTGGGAGTTTTCCTGTGCTTCCATGCTACTCACTCCCCTTCTCGTCGTTGGTGACGGGAATAAAGCCCGCCTCGCGAATCTGCTTGTCCATCTTTTCGGACGTCACATAGTCGATGTAATCCTGCGCCTGCTGCGAAGGCGCACCCTTCACAAAGAAGTAAAGGTCGCGTGAGATGGGATAGCCGCCGCTCGCGACCGTCTTCTCGGACGCCTCAACATGATTGACCGAGACGGCCTTGACCGAGGTCTTGGCGTTGAGGCTATCGACGAAGCCCAGCGAAATGTAGCCAATGGCACCGTGCGAACGAGATACCACGTCGCGCACCTGGCCCGTGCCCGAAAGAACGGCCGAGCGGCGATCGAACGGGGTGCCGTCCATCACGATGGTGCGGAATGCTTCACGCGTGCCGGATGCCTCGTCTCGGTTGATGACCTGAATCTTCAGGTCCTCGCCACCGACCTCTTTCCAATTAGTAATCTTGCCGGCATAGATATCGCGGAGCTGCTCGGTCGAGAGGTTATCGACCGGGTTATCGTCGTTCACGATGACCGCGATACCGTCGTGGGCAATGACGATGGGAGTCAGGCCCAGATCCTGTTCGTCGGCATTGAGTCCACGGGAGGAGCTGGCGATATCGGCCGTGCCAGCGCTGACGGCTTCGATGCCAGCGGAAGAGCCCAAACCGGAAACGAGCACGTCGATGCCGGTCTCCTCCTTAAAGCCCTCTGCCGCAATCTCGGCGATAGGAAGGCAGGTCGTGGAGCCGGCCACGGTAATGGAAGAGGTAGAAGATCCCGAAGAACAGGCGCACAGCGTAAGCGTAAGCACAGCGGCGCTCAGGACCGATACGATCTTTCTCATAGCATCACGCCGATCGCAGCATGGCGCCCACAGGTGCCGTCCTCGTTACGGTAGGAATAAAAGCGGTCGTTCTGGCGCACAGTCGAAAGCTGGGTATCCACGATATTATCCGCGTCCACACCGGCATCTACCAGCGCCTCACAAATGGCAGCGGAAAGATCGAGCATGCGAGAGGCACTCGCATCGATGCAAGAGAACTCGACGGCAAAGCGATCCATGAGTTCCTGGGATACCTCATATTCGTCAGCCAAGATATGGGGGCCGATATAGGCGGAAACGTCGCTCGCATCGCAGCCGGCAGCATCGCAAAGCGCCTGGCACGCCTTGGCAGAAATACGTGCAATCGTGCCCTTCCAACCGGAGTGCACCACGGCAAATCCGCCAGGGGCCACCAGCACCACGGGAGCGCAGTCGGCAAAGCAGAGCAGCACGGGCACGTCATGGGCCGTACAGACGATGGCATCGCAGCCCTCGGCAATCTGCTCGCGAACAGCCTCAAGATCGTCGGCGCCGTTCGAAGTCACCGTAACGATATGGTCACCATGTACCTGATTGGGCACGAGCAGATTATGCTCGCACTCAGTGGCGCCCATAGCTTCGAGCGCTCGACGACGATTTTCTTGAACAGCAAAGGGGTCATCGCCTACATGCGAGCCCAGGTTGAGCGAGGAGTACGCATCTTCAGAAACGCCACCGGTGCGCTCGGTAAAGGCAAAGCGGACATCGGATGTCGCGCCCTCCACCAACGTAACTCCATCATGGTCGACACGCGAAACGTTGTCCGCACGTGCTGCCATACTAAAGCCTCCTAATAACACAAGTACCGCGGCGTCGCCGCGCAGTCCGCGTTTATACGGCTGTCATACTTCCTTAAAAGGATACCCGCAGCGGTAGGGACCAAACGTAAAGGGAACGTAAGGAGATTGGAGGCTTTCGTTTACAAACGAGAACCAAAACGGGGTGCATCCAAATGGACACACCCCGTGCAGGTCGTTGAGAAAAACGAACTAGAAGCTACCGCGCTTCAGGAAGTCGGGAAGCTCGAACTGGTCGTTGCCAAAGTTGGGCAGCTCGGTACCACCGACGTTGCGGGTCGGAGCGGCCTGAGCCGGGCTGGCAGCCGGAGCGGTGCGCTGCGGCTCAGCGGAGGCAGCGGCCTTGCTCTGAGACTGCTGAGCAGCAAAGAGCTCATCCTGACGGTTGACGTTGGAGTCGGAGAAGCCCGTAGCGATGACGGTGATACGCACCTGATCGCCCAGGGACTCGTCGACAACGGTACCGAAGATGATGTTGGCCTCGGGGTCGACGGCGTTGGCGACAACGTCGGCGGCGTCGCTGATCTCCTGGATGCCTAAGTCCTTGGAACCGGCGATGGAGAGCAGCACGCGCGTGGCACCATCGATGGAGCTCTCGAGCAGCGGGCTGGAGATGGCCTGCTGGGCAGCGTCGACGGCACGAGTATCCCCAGAAGAGGTACCGATACCCATCATGGCGGTACCGGCCTGCTTCATGATGGTCTTAACATCGGCGAAGTCCAGGTTGATGATACCGGGGACGGTGATGAGGTCGGTGATGCCCTGGGTGCCCTGGGAAAGGACGCCATCGGCAATCGCGAAGGCCTCGAGCATGGTGGTCTTCTTCTCGGCGATGTCGAGCAGCTTATCGTTAGGAATGACGATCATGGTGTCGACGCAATCGGAGAGGGTCTTGATGCCCTCCTCGGCGCTCTTCTTACGCTTGCGGCCCTCGAAGGTGAAGGGCTTGGTCACGACGGCGACGGTCAGTGCGCCGACCTCGTTCATCGCGATATCGGCAACGATGGGAGCAGCGCCGGTACCGGTGCCGCCGCCCTCGCCGCAGGTGATAAACACCATGTCGGCGCCAGCGAGCGCCTCGGCGATGTCGTCGCGGGACTCATCGGCAGCCTTGCGGCCAACCTCGGGATTGGCGCCGGCGCCCAGGCCGCGGGTAAGGTCGGTGCCGATGTGCACCTTGATATCGGCATCAGAGATCGCGAGTGCCTGAGCATCGGTGTTGATGGCAACAAACTCGACGCCGCGGATGCCCTCTTCGATCATTCGATTGACCGCGTTGGTACCGCCGCCGCCGACGCCGACCACCTTAATGACGGCAAGGTAGTTGTTGATCTCTGTCTCGTGCATGTCGGTCCTCCGAACAAAGGTTATAGCCATAGCATGGGTCGACCCCTGCGCACATTAACCTTCAGGTTGAAAGTAAATGCAAAGGTAAACCGTATTATGGTTGCACATTATGAACGTATCAGTCAAATAATTGACCGTGAAAACCAAACAAACCAGATAAACGGCGTGGTATGGCCCCTCAACAAAGCATCAACCAGCGCTACGAGGTCGGAGCATTCCTAAATGTGTAGTTGCCCGGAGAGCGCACATTGATATACGTTACGCCCTCTACCTGCGAAAGCAACTTGGTGACTACGCGTTCCTTCTTGGCGATATCGCCCGAATCGCCCAGCGACACCTCAATGCCGTTATTGAGGTTTGCCGAGATGGCTTCGACCGAAGGCGTGGAAATATCCTTGACTTGTCCCAAGAACTCGCTCGAAAAACCACGCACATAATCCAGGCCGGCCTTAACGGCTTTGGAGTTCACCGCCTGGCCGGAAACCGGAGCGACATCCGCCGAGACATCAGTCAACAACACCGCGCCATAATGCTTGGCGAGCGCCAGCGCGGCATCGATTCCGGTCAAGGTATTTGAGCCCTGCCCTGTCGTGATGACGTTGCCCTGGTCGTCCACTTCGACCGACGTCGACAGCGGGGCGATCCAGGTGTCATCGTCTCCGATAGCCCAGGCAAGGTCGTCGGAGCTGATATACGCAATGGCGATAACTTTACGCTCCGTCGGCGTGATGATAAGCGTATGGGGAAACTGGCGCTGGACATCCACGCCCGAAACCCACGGGTTCTGCTTGAGATCCTCGGTAATCTGGTCGGGATCGACGTTAAAAAGCGACGTTCCCTCGGGCAAGTCGATCAGCTGGATAGCATCGTGCTTCGTCACATGCTCGCTGCCTTGAATCTGAATATCAGTGGCAGTAAACAGTCCAGAGTTGATCACCACGATGGCAACGACGACGAGCACGGCCAAGACGGCCAGAACGCCGCCCACGATTTTGCCTTTGCCTGTAACGACAGAAGCGGCGTCTGATGTTTTATTTGCCATCGCTCCAAGTGAAGATAACGGGTTGAAACCTTTTTTACTCGAAGGCTTCTTGGCGGTAGCCGGCACCGATGTCAGCGAGCGCGGTTTCGATGCGCCCAGCGTGCGACCTGGACGCGCCGCTTTAGTTCCCGTCGAGGGCTTGGGAGCCGCCATGGGACGGGCAGGCTTGGCGCCCATAACAGGCTTTGACGTCATCGAGGGACGCGAGGACTTTTTTGCGGCCGGACGATTACCGAGCTGCGAGCCGACGACCGGACGACTGGTCTGTCGAGCATACCCGACAGACTTAGAGTGCGCGACGGTATTGCGTTGAGGTTTGGCAGGCGCGCCGGAACGCCCTCCGGCGCGGCGGAAGGTGGGTTTCGATGCTCTAGAAGCCGAGGAATTTAACTTCCGGTCTGAGCTCGATGCCATACGCCTCCCTCACCTTTCCGTGCACATGTCTAATAACCGCGGCAACGTCATCGGCCGAGGCAGTTCCGTTATTAACGATATAATTAGCGTGAACGGGCGAAACTTCCGCGCCGCCAATCGAAAAACCCTTTAATCCACAATCCTCGATAAGCTTGCCCACACTCGCATCGGGCGGGTTGCGAAAGACAGACCCGCAGGATGCGCGACCCATGGGCTGCGTACGCTTGCGCCTTGTAAGGTACCGCTCCATGCGCTCGCGAATGTCGGCCTTGGGCGCCGGTTTAAGCTTGAACACGCACTCGAGGATGATCTCATTGCGGGGAAGGCTACATTCGCGGTAGTCCCAAGTGATCTCGGACCCCGCATAATGCTTGATACCGGATGCCGGGTCAAACGTTACGACATCCTCAACCAGCGAGCCAATCCACTCGGTCCGTGTGCCGGCATTCATGGATATCGCACCGCCGACCGAACCAGGAATGCCAACGGCAAACTCAAGGCCCGAGAGGCTACGCGACAGGGCATCGTTGACCAGGCGCGCAAACATCACGCCCGCACCGACCGTCAGCGTACAACCGTCATCGGCAACAACCGTGCGCTGAAACTCACGTCCGAGCGAAATGACGGCACCGCGATAACCGCCATCGGCAACCAGCAGATTGGAGCCCTTGCCGATGATGACCCACGGCACCTGCTCACGGTCGAGCACCGCCACGGCGCGGCGGAGGGCATGATAGCTATGGCACGTCACGAAGAGGTCGGCCTTGCCGCCGATACGATAGCTCGTATGACGCGCAAGGCGCTCGTCCTCGATCACATCCGTGTCGATCATGCCCGAGAGCGCCATGAGGGCGTTAAACAGACCCATTAGACTTAAGCGTCTTTCTTGGCAGTCAGATACTCGATGAACTCGGGACCGACGGTCGTAACGTCGCCGGCACCCATGGTGAGCAGCAGGTCGCCCTCGCCCACCATCTGCTCGAGCTCCTGATTGAGCTCAAGACGGCTGGAGCAGTACACGACCTCCTTGCCGGGGTGCTTGGCGCGCACGGTATCGGCGAGCATCTTGGAGGTAACGCCCGGAATGGGCATCTCGCCAGCCGAGAACACATCGATGAGCAGCAGTTTATCGGCATTAGCGAAGGCATCGGCGAAGTCGTCGCACAGGGCCTGCAGGCGCGAATAGCGGTGCGGCTGGAACACGACATCGACGTGCTTGTAGCCCAGCGACGAGGCGGCGGCAAGCGTCGCCTTGATCTCGGTGGGGTGATGGCCGTAATCATCGACCACGGTGATGCCATCGATATCGCCCACGTGGGTAAAGCGACGGCGGACGCCCTCAAAGCTCGAGAGCGCCTTGGCGGCGGCGTCGATGTCAAGGCCCAGGACATGGGCGACGGTGAGCACCGCCGTGGCGTTGAGCATGTTGTGGCGACCGGGGTTGCTCTTGATCTCGACAGCATGCTCGGTCCCGTCCTCAAAGCGAACGATAAAGTCACTCTGGATGCCCTTGACATCCGGGTGCACGCAGACGATGTCGTTGCTCTCGGCAAAGCCGTAGGAAAGCACGTGGCGACCCGTCGACTTGGCGAGCTCGACCAGATGCGGGTCCTCGCCGCAGACGATGACGGTGCCGTCCTCGCCCACCAGGCTCATGAATTTGGCGAAAGTTGCCTCGATCTCCTCGATGCCCGAGTAGTGGTCGAGGTGGTCGGCCTCGACGTTGGTCACAATGACCACGTTGGGGTTCAGGAACAGGAAGGAGCTGTCGGACTCGTCGGCCTCGGCGACAAAGTAGTCGCCCGAGCCGTTCTTGCCGTTCGTGTCATAGCCCTCGACGATGCCGCCGATCAAGAAGCTCGGATCCAGGCCCATGCGGTCGAGCATGGTGGCGCACATCGAAGACGTGGTGGTCTTGCCGTGCGTGCCGGCAACAGCGACGGTGGTGTAGCCGTGGCCCAGAGCAGAGAGCATCTTGGCACGGGGCCACACGGGAATACCCAGCTCGCGAGCGCGCACGAGTTCAGGGTTGGACTCCGGAATAGCGGTGGACACAACAACCACGTCGGGCTTGACCTCGTCGATCGTGGCGGCCTCATGGCCCACATGCACCTTCACGCCAGCGCGGGTAAGCTGGCGGATATAACGTGACGTCTTAAGGTCGGAGCCGGTAACGGCATAGCCGCGCTCGTGCAGAACGAGGGCGATGCCGCTCATGCCGGCGCCGCCGATACCGATAAAGTGGGCGCTCTTGAACTCGGGCGCGGAGGTTGCAGTCTGGGAATCAGCCATGTGCTCGTGTACTCCTTGCGTAAACACTGCCTGTAACCCGTTAACTGTACCGCACCTACCGCATCAGCGCGAGGGCGACCGACGATATCCCGTCTAACTAACGCAAACCCTCTACCGCATCCGCCAGAAGAGCGGCGGCGCGGTCCTGGGCCAACCCGCGCGCCGCCTGACGCATGGCGTCGCGTGCCGCCGCGTCATCGACCAGGTGCAGCAGCTCATCGGCAAAGGCAGAACCGTCGATATCGGCATCGGCACAGAGCACGCCGGCCCCGGCGTCGACCAGATAACGGGCATTGGTGGTTTGGTGGTCGGCCGTCGCATGCGGGTACGGCACGAGCACCGAGGGCACGGCGAGGGCGGCAATCTCAGCCACGCTCGAGGCACCGGAGCGCGAGAGCACCAGGTCAGCCGCAGCTAGCATATCGCCCATGTTGTCAATGTAGGGCTGGACGCGGTAACGCTTCGCCTCCTCGGGCGTCAGCGCCAAAGCGCGCTCGGTCTCCTCAAAGCCGTCGGCACCCGTCGAATGCAACACATAGAGGTTCTTGCGCGAAAGCAGCTCGTTTTTGAGCGAAGCCACGCGCTCGTTGAGGTGCTGGGCGCCAAGTGAACCGCCAAAGACGAGCAGCAGCGTAGCGTCCTCGGGAACGCCAAGTGCCTTGCGGCCGCGAGCGCGATCGCCCTCGATCACCGAGCGACGTACGGGGTTGCCGGTCATGAGCACGTGGTCAGGGTCACCTTCGCGCTCAAAGACCGAACGCGCTGCCGGCACCGAGATGCACACGCGGGCGGCGTGGGAGTTCATCATCTTGTTGGCCAGGCCCGGAACAGAGTTCTGCTCATGCAGCAGATACGGAACGCCTGCGCCCTTGCACCACCCCAGCAACGGAACCTCGACATAGGCACCAAAACCGATGCCGGCATCGGGCTTGCCGACCTTTGAGAAATGACTGGCGAGCGCACGCTTGGCCTTGTTGACGCGCCACAGCGAGGTCAGCGCCGTCCAAGGACGGGAGCGGTCGAAGCCCGTGACCGTGATAGGTACAAAATCAAACCCGGCCTCGGGGACCAGACGACCCTCGAGCTTGCGCGACTGGCCCACGAACACAACATGATGTCCGCGGTCGCGCAACTCCTCAGCCAAGGCGAGCGCAGGGTTGATATGTCCCGCCGTGCCGCCGGCTGCGATAGCAACGGTCATCTTATCGGTCATGGTAATCCCTTCGTACGCGCGGTCCCTGGTCGTCGGTGCGCAGACGCGCCGACGGGTCCGAATTCAAATCGATTCGATTATATCCGCCGCCCGCATTGCGAGGAGTTGGGCGCTGCGGACGACCTTGCGGCGCCGTTCGCGGGCGCGGACGAGCCGCCGGCTCGGACGCAGAGCCATCCAAGACGGTAAAACCGCTGCGCGAAGGGCGATCGCCGCGCACGTGGGGCACGCCGGCGGTACTCTCGTCCATAACGGCAAAGCTCTCGCGGCGACGGTCGTACTCATCGCGACGGGCGCTCTCGTACGAAACGCGCAGGATCAGACCGGCAAGCATAAGCGACACAATAATCGACGAACCGCCGTAGCTAATAAACGGCAACGGTTTGCCCGTCATGGGAAACACGTTGAGGATGCCCAGCGCATTGATCAAAAACTGCACCGCGAGAATGACCGCGGAGCCAGACGCCATGAGCGCGCCCCGACGATCGGTCGCCTGCTCGGCAATGCGAAACGCCGAGTAGATCAGCATCGCAAACACCAAGAAGAACAGCACGGTTCCGACAAAACCGACTTCCTCGCCAATGATGGCCAGGATGTAGTCATTGTGCGCCTCGGGCAGATACGAGTACTTCATGGTTGAGTTGCCGATGCCACGGCCGAACAGACCGCCCGAGGCAAAGGCCATGATGGCAAGCGTGGCCTGATAGCCGTCACCATACTCGTCGGCCCAAGGGTTCAAGGCAACCTGAATACGCACCATACGGTACGGCTCTGCGACAAGCGCAATCACGATCACGAGAATGCCGAAGATTATCACGCCGATGATAAATCTGGGGTCGAGACCCGCAAACAACGCCATGCACATGAGGGTCAACAGGATGATCAGGACGGTACCGAAATCGGGCTGGATAAAGATCAGAAAGAGCGAAATGCCCAGGTAGATGCCCATCTTGCGAAGGAATTCGTTGATGTTGCCACCGGGCGAAAAGAAGCGGTCGAGCATGATGGCCGAATACGCAATGGCAAATGGCTTTAAAAACTCGGAAGGCTGGAACTGAATGCCGGCAATGTTGAGCCAGCGCGTGGCACCACGGCTGCCGCTGCCCACCAAGAACACCAGAAACAGTAGCCCAATCATGCCTATGAGGAAGATCCTGAGCACGTCTTCCCCAAACCAACTGTCCGGCAAGATGCGCACGATGGCAACCATAGCCAGCACGCCAACTCCGGCAAACGCGGCTTGTCGAAACAGAAAAAACGTCGCCGAGCCATTCTCGTGCAGCGCCTCGACCGAAGACGCCGAGTACACCATCAGCAGGCCAAAGCACACCAAGGTAAACAGGCAGGCCATGAATATCAGACGGGGGCGCATGATACGGGCGGGAACGCCGGCAATATAGCGTTCGCTAAACGACTGCCCGCCGCGACCGGAACGCGGTGTGCTGCGCCGCGAGGAAGCACGGTCCGAGTCGGGCCTCCTCATACCTTGTCGGGGGCTCTCCTCTCTCACCGGCAACCCCTATTCCATTTGCGATTTCGCCGCAGCGGCAAGCTGCGCCACATAGTCCTTAAACACGCGGCCGCGCTCCTCATAGCCCGAGAACTCATCGAACGAAGAGCAGGCAGGAGAAAGTAAGATCACGTCGCCACGGCTCGACAGCGAACGGGCGACGTCCACGGCATCGCGCAGGTCATCCGCCTGGGCAATATCCACATCGCCATCGACATCGGCCTCGTCCATAGCGGCGGTGAAACGCTCGCGCGCATCGCCAAAGCAGACGACCGAGCGTACGTTATCCATAACAACGCGCGCGAAGTCCGTGAGCGGCGTGCCCTTATCGTGGCCGCCGAGCAGCAAGATCACGTCGTCATCGGGAAATGCCGTCAGCGCCTTCTCGACCGCATCGGTGTTGGTCGCCTTGGAATCGTTGACGTAGCGCACGCCGTCAATCTCGCCACACGGCTCCACGCGGTGCTCGAGCGGCTGGAACGAGGCCAGACCGCGGCAGACACCATCGACATCGGCACCGACGGCCAGAGCAGCCGTGGCAGCGCACAGGGCATTGATAACATTGTGATGGCCCGAGATCTTGAGTTCGGACGTGGCGACAAGCTGAGTCTCGACGCCCTTCAGGCGCACGACCATTTTGCCGTCGCGCACAAAGGCGGCGTCTGCACCCTCGGGCTCGTCAAAAGCGACCTTGCAGATGCGGCGACCCGGCGTATAGATGTACTCATCGAACTCGTGAATGCCGGCGTCTTCGACGTCGACAACCACCAGATCGTCATCGACCATATTGTCAAACAGCTTGATCTTGGCAAGCGCATAGTTCTTATGGCTCTTATGCCAGCCCAAGTGGTCGGGAGTGATGTTGAGCAGCACTGCCACGCGAGGGTGGAGCTCGGTGGTCGTAGCAATCTGATAGCTCGAGAGCTCAGCCACAAACCACTCGTTGTGGGCTCGGCCGTCAATCTCGTTGACAGGCGGCTCACCGATGTTGCCGACAGCTACACTGGCCTCACCGGAAGCCTTGAGCAGATAATCGGTCAGCGACGTGGTGGTCGTCTTGCCGTTGGTGCCCGTGATGGCAATCCAGTTATCGGGCGACAGGCGATAGGCAAACTCGGGCTCACCCATAATCTGGGCGGCATGCTCGCGCCCGGCCTTAAAGAAGCCCGAGAACTCCGAGATGCCCGGGCACGTCACGCATACGTCATAGGCGCCCTCGACCTGTTCCGTCCCATAGACAAACGACGCACCAGCAGCCTCGAGCGCACGCGTGGCGTCATTGGGCTCAGAGGTGCCGCCGCCATACACGGTAACGGCGCTTACGCGCTCTGGATGTGCCAGCGCCCAGCGGGCGACATCGAGACCGGATTTGCCCTGACCCAAAACGAGCAGGCTAAAGACATCAGCAAGAGGCATGAAAGACCACTATCCCAACTGGAAGAACAGAGCAAGGCCAACGGCACCAAATGCCGCAGCGATAATCCAAAAACGGATGACGACCTTGGTCTCGGCCCAACCCTTCTTTTCGAAATGATGATGGATGGGCGCCATAAGGAAGACGCGCTTGTGCGTAAAGTGGAAGTAGACAACCTGAATCATGACCGACAGGGTCTCAACGATAAACAGGCCGCCGATGATGAGGGAGACGACCTCGGTGTTAGTCATGATGGACGTACAGGCAAACGCGGCGCCCAGAGCAAGCGAGCCGGTATCACCCATAAAGATGCTCGCCGGATAGCAGTTGAACCACAGAAAGCCCAAGCAGGCACCGGCACACGCGGTGCAGAAGATGGACAGGTTCACGTCTCCGTGCAAAAACGCCATGGCAGCCATGGCGAGCATGGCGATCATGGAGGTGCCGCCAGCAAGACCGTCAAGGCCATCGGTCAGGTTCACGGCATTAGAAAGACCGGCAATCATCAGCCAGCAAAAGACAATATAGAGCCACGGGAACGAATAGCCGCAGATGGTGGTCGAAAGCACGCCAAGGTCGATCGTCAACCCACCGGGAAAACGAATCTCGGGGGCGACACCGCACCAGTTGACGGCAAGTACCGTAAAGGTGACACAGATAATGGTTAGGCCGATCATCTTGGCATGGGGCGTCAGACCGAGCGAGCGCCCATGCGTAACGGAGGTCAGGTCGTCGATCAGGCCCAGCACGCCGGTCGCCAGCGTGGCGAGCAGCACGAGTACGAGCTCGGTGGTGAGCTTGCCCATCAGCAGGCAGGTCAGCGAGATCGCGACGAGGATGACAACGCCACCCATGGTGGGCGTTCCCTGCTTAACCAAATGACGCTTGGGGCCGTCGGCACGAACCTGCTGGCCGATACCCTCGACCTTGAGCAGCTTGATCCACCACGGCATGAGCAGCAGCGCAATGGCTGCGGCGATGCCAAGCCCCAAAAAAGCCTGATACGTTGGATACGAGGGATTGCCGAACATGGGCTAGCACACACCTTCCACAAAGCGGTCGAGCTCAACAAAGCGGGAACCCTTGACCAGTACAACATCATGTTTTTCAAGCGCGCCGCCCATGCGGTCGAGCACCTGCTGATAATCGGAGAACACCTGGATGCGGTCCTCGTCCATGCCCATCATGCGCGCGGCATCGGCCATAAGCTGGGCCAGCTCACCACCCACGCACGCCAGCATGTCGAGCTTCTTGGCGGCGGCATAGGCGCCCACGAGCTCATGCATGCGAGGAGCCTCATCGCCCATCTCGCCCATCTCGCCCAGGATCGCCATGCGAGACCCCGTGCACGAAAGCGAGCACAGCAGATCGAGGCCGGCTGCCATCGATTCGGCGCTGGCGTTATAGGAATCGTCGATGATGCGTGCACCGCTCTTGGCGCGCTTGATCTCCTGGCGGTGCCTGGTGATCGTAAGACCCCTAAAGGCAGCATCGATCTGCTCGGGCGTCACGCCCAGGCGATAGGCAACCGCGGCGGCCTTAACGGCATTAGGAACGGACTGCACGCCGGGGATGGCAAGCATGGTATCGATTGTCTCGCCCTGACCAAAATCGAGCGTAAAGACCGGACGGCCCTCGTCATCAACACGAATGTCGCGGGCGCGGACCTCATCATCGTCCGAGACACCGGCCAGCATCACGTCGATGCCAGCAGGCTGGGCGAACGTATCGCGAATGAACGGCGTAAAGTCGTCCTCGCCGCCCAAAACCAGCAGCGACGAATAGTCGCCGGCGGCGCACATGCCCTGGACAATCTCGGACTTGGCGCGGGCGATGTTCTCGCGGCTGCCCAAAATACCGATATGAGAGGTGCCGATCTTGCTCACGATGGCAAAGTTGGGATTGGCGGACCGGGAAAGGCGCTCGATCTCGTGGAAATGGTTCATGCCCATCTCGAGCACCAAGACCTCGGTATCGGCCGGAGCGGAAAGCACCGTGAGCGGCATGCCGATCAGGTTATTGAAATTGCCCTTGGTGGCCCAGACACGATAGCGCTTGGCGAGCACAGCGGCGAGCACGTCCTTGGTCGTCGTCTTGCCGATGGAACCGGTAATACCAACGACCAGGCAGCCAAGCTCCAGGCGGTACGCGTGCGCCAAACGCAGCAGAAACTCCTCGGGATCATCAGTCAGCAGGATGGCGCAGCCCTTGTCCTGCGCCAGCGAGACCAGCTCGGCCTCGGGCTCACGCGTCATCACGACGGCGCCGGCACCCGACTGGACGGCACGGGAAGCAAAATCATTGCCGTCGACGTTTTCACCGGGAAAGGCGACGAAAATCGTTCCTTCCTCGACCTGGCGCGAGTCGATAACGCACCCGCGGCATACCCGATCGACTTCTCCCGTCACGGTTCGGGCCCCTGTTGCGGCCGCGAGGTTGTTGACGGCGATCTCTATCATTGCAGCTCCCCTGTAAACCTAATAATGCTATCGGCGTATTGTATCCCAGCGCCGCGCATGCGTGGTGCAGGGCATGTGAACACCCCTCATATGGGACAACAAACCACGCCCCAAAGATTGTAACCCCCTACTTCGTGCGCGGGATGCCCAGCACGTCGAGCGCGTTGGCCATAATGGACTGGAACGGCACCGCAGCGGCATCTGAGCCGCTCGGCGTTCCGTCGAGCGTGATATAGCACAGCACCTTGGGTGATTGTGCCGGCGCAAAGCCCATAAAGGACGACATGTAGTTCTCCTTGAGGTAGCCGCCGTTCTCGTCGGCACGTTCGGCCGTACCGGTCTTACCCGCCACGTCATAGCCGTCAACCGCGCCGCCAACGCCCGTTCCCTCGGACACGACCGTCTGCATGCACGATGTCACCTGCGATGCGGCATCCTCCGAAATCGCGCGCTCACCTTCGCCCCAGTCCTTCTCGTCGCCTTTGCTGGACTTATAGAAGTGCGGGGTCATCATCACGCCGCCGTTGGCGATGCCGCCCACGGCACGTGCGATCTCAATCGGCGAGACAGACAGCGCCTGTCCAAAGCTCATCGAGCCCAGCGTGGCGCCGTCATACTGGTCACGCTCCTTGACGATGCCCAGGCTCTCGCCCGGAAAATCGACACCCGAGCTGTGACCGATGCCCCACTTGTCCACATAGGCGGCAAAGTCATCGGCACCGATCTTGCGCCCCACCAGGACAAAGCCCACGTTGGACGAACGGCGCATCATCTCGCGCACATCCATGGTCATGGCATAGTCGCGCTTGTCGGCATCGGTGACGGTATCGTCGCCCACCTTGATGCTCGCCGGCACCTCAAACGACGTGCTCGATCGCACGACGCCCAAGTCGAAGCCGGCGCCCGCCACGAGTGTCTTAAAGACCGAGCCGGGCTCGTAGGCGTCGGTGACCAGGCGCAGGTTCATATCCTCGGTCTTGGCGTTTTCCAGATCGGTCTGGTCGTAGGTCGGATACGAGCAGGCGGCGAGAATTTCACCGGTCGTGGGGTCGGTGACCAAAGCCGAGCCGTTCTTGGCCTTTGTCTTCTCGACAGCCTCTGCTAGGGCATCCTCGGCCGCACGCTGGATATTGACATCGAGCGTCGTCACGATATCAACGCCGTCGACCGCAGCCACCTTTTTATAGGCACCGCCCGCGATATAGCTGCCGTCCCTCGCGCGCTCGCGTACAAGAGAACCGTTCGTGCCGGTCAGAAGCTTGTTGTATTGCTTTTCGAGACCAGTCAAGCCGTCGTTGTCTACATTCACTACACCCAGCACCTGCGATGCCAGATTGCCGTATGGATATACGCGCTTCATGGCCTGCTCAAAAAGCACGCCGGGCAGGTTCTTCTTCTCCAGCGCCGCAGCGTCGTCTTCGTCCACCTGGCGCTTGATATACACCCAGGTTCCATCGGACTCAACGAGCTTGCGGCAGGTCTTTTTATCGATTCCAGTTGCCTTGACCAGCGCCGACACCGTCTTGTCAACATCCTCGACAAGCTGCGGGTTCACAGCGATGTTGCGACATTCGACCGACGACGCCAGCACGTTACCGTTGCGGTCGTAGATGGTGCCACGTTTGGCATAGAGGGTCTGCGCAAGCAGGCGACGCGCATCGGCACGCTCGCGCAGTTTATCGGCTTCGACAATTTGATAGTCGGCAAGGCGAAAGACGCCCAAGCCCAAGCCAAGCCCAATGAATCCCATGACGGCTTTGCGGCGAGGCAGCGGCGTGCCTGTGAGCCATTCGGTCGACGAACTCTTGCGCGACCTAGTGTTATGCACTTGAGGGCCGCCCGAGCCGCGAAGTCGCGACGCCGGGTCGTTGCCACGGGACTGCCCGGCGTTGTAAGATTGCCGACCCGTTCCTTGATAACCAGAACGTCCCCGCGACGAGGGACGTCCAGAACCGCGGCCCCCGTCGGAACCGCGGCGATAGTCATTTGTCATACTCAGCTACCGTCTTGCTACTGAGCGGTCGCGGTCGCGTTGGCGCCCGCGGCTGCATCCTGCGAAAAGTCAAGTGTAACGCTCTCGCTGGGCTCCACCATGCCATAAGCGCCCGCAAGGTCGCGAATGCGCGTGTCGGCGCCATAGACCGAATGCATGACCTCCAGGTCGGAGCTCTCATCGGTCGCCTTTTCGAGCGTGTTGGTAAGCTCGGCGTTGCTGTTGAGCACCTGGGCCGTAACGCCGGCGAGCGCCACGCGGGCGACGCCGATCGTCATGAAGATAGCCGCAATGATGCAAAACGTTTTAAGAACGCTCATGAAAACCGGGCTTACCGCCTGGTTTGCCTGACGGCCCGCGCCCGTGTAGACATCAAAGCGCGGCGTGCGCTGCTCACGGGGAGCAACGGGGGCCTGCGGCGTCTCACGATAGGCGGGCATGGCGTTCATATCATAGGCGAGTGCTGCGTTTGAAGTGTTGTAGCCCATGATATGCCGCCTCCCATCCCGAGTACGTTGGTAGTGTGTTTAAGCTTCGTTTATGGTGCGAGCGGGAGGTCCAATATCGCGCGGTCGCGCCTACAGACGCTGCGCCACGCGGATTTTGGCTGATCTCGCCCGAGGGTTGCGCTCAACCTCATCAGGCTGGGCAACCAGGGGTTTGCGGGTGATGACCTTGAGTATCGGCACGTTGCCGCACACGCACACCGGAATCTCCGGCGGACACGTGCACCCCTGGCTCATCTCCTTAAAGTGGTTCTTTACGATACGGTCCTCGAGCGAGTGATACGAAATGACGCAGATACGTCCGCCCGGGTTGAGCCACCTGGTGGCGGCATCAAGCCCTCGTTCGAGCACATCGAGCTCGTGATTGACCTCGATGCGAATGGCCTGGAAACTTTTCTTGGCCGGGTGTCCACCATGCCGACGAGCGGCAGCTGGGATACCCGCCTTGATGATCTCGACAAATTGGCCGGTGGTTTCGATCGGTTCTTGCTCGCGGCGGCGCACGATCTCGCGCGCGATCTGCGAGGCGAACTTCTCTTCGCCGTAGACGCGTAGAATCCGGGCGAGGTCGTGTTCGTTATAGGTGTTGATGACCTCAGCTGCGTTTAAGGTGTTATTGCCCGGATCCATCCGCATGTCCAATGGGGCGTCCTCGTTATACGAAAAGCCCCTGCCAGGGATATCGAGTTGCGGCGACGAAACGCCCAAGTCGAACAGGAAGCCATCGACCCCGGGCACCTCGGCCGAGCAAAGCAGCTCGTCCAAGTCGCCGAAGTTGCCCTTCAGCAGCTGGTGCGGAACGCCGGGAACCTCGCGGTCCAGACGGGCGCCAGCGGCCTCGAGGGCCATGTCGTCCTGATCGACGCCGAGCAAAAGGCCCGTCTCCCCCACCTGTGCGGCCATCTTTACCGAATGGCCGGCACCGCCAAGGGTGCAATCGCAGACAACGGAGCCGCTCTTTAGCTGCAGCGACTCAAGCACTTCGCCGAGCATGACAGGTTCATGCCGATATTCTTGTGTCAAGATCCCACGCTCCATCCGTTACCCGTGCCTTGCCCTTACGAGAAGAAGAGGTCCAGCAGGGCCTCATCGTCATCGTCCTCATCGGCCGCGGCGCGATCCCAAACCTCAAGGTGGTCGTAGTTGCCCACAACCGTGACCTCGCGGTCGAGATTCGCCTGCTTGCGGAGAGACTCGGAAAGACCGATACGACCGGCGCTGTCCACATCCATCGACGTGGTGCGCTTGTTGATCGCCCTCATGAGCTTCTGGTCGTTAATGTCACGCGGGTTAAAACCCTCGTGGTCCTCACGACCCGCGAAGAGTCCTTCGACCCACTTATCGAAGGCCTCGGCAGAGAACACGTACAGAGCATCGACATCCAGGGCTTTGAACACGCGAACGTGCTCTCCAAGCTCCTCGCGAAGGGGTGCAGGCAGGGACAGACGACCTTTTGCATCGAGATTGCGCTCGTATGCACCAGTCATTCCCATGTGCGCCCTCCCCTCGGTTACTCAGATGGCACGTACGCGGGGAACCACCCCGCCTGTCGACGTCATCAATAATATGGGGAACCGCCCCATTTTTCAACACCTTTCCCCACCCCTTCCCCCACCCCTCCCCACCATTCCACCCCCAATATGTTGTAAAACACCCCCGAGCATATGTTCGAAAACACAATATGTTGTGTTTACAGCAACGGCGGGATGCCACCTGTGGCACCCCGCCTTTCAACCTCAACCTTCAAGTTGACCTTGAGGCGATTTTTGCGTCCCTTTACATGCCGTTCACATCGCCCCCAAACTCCCCCACCCAAGGCACATGCGGCCCGCCACCGCGACGACAAGTGGCAAAAATGGGACGGGCCCCAGATTGCCCATGCGCGCGCAAAAGCACGCCGCGGCAATCTGGGGCCCGTCCCCAAATACCTATAGATATGCAGGCCAGCGATGTGTTAACGATGTGCCAGCGGGTGCGCCGCCAGATAGACCTCGGTCAGTTGCGTACGATCGACATGCGTGTAGACCTGCGTGGTCGATATATCGGCATGTCCCAAGATCTCCTGTAGCACACGGAGGTCTGCACCGCCCGCAAGCATATGGGTGGCAAAGGAGTGACGCAGCGTATGGGGATGGAGTCCCACCAGCCCCACCTGGCGCCCGTAGCGCTCACAGATGGCATGGATGCCCTGGCGCGACAGACGGCGGCCGTTCTTATTTAAAAAGACCGCCGAGGTCTCGGTTCCGTGGGCATGGGCCGCCAAGCGAGAACGCCCCTTAGTTATATAGCGCGTCAGAGCTCGCGCCGCGCTTCCCACCAACGGGGACAGGCGTTCCTTTGAGCCCTTACCGCGAACGAGCACAAAGCCATCGTCGATATGGATATCGCCCACATCGAGCCCCACCAACTCACTCACACGCAAGCCGCATCCGTAGAGCACTTCCAAGATGGCATGGTCGCGCAAGCCCATCTCGCCCTCGGGGAAGTCTTGATCGAGCAGCGCCGAGACATCCTCCACCGATAGATACTCCGGCAAACGCTCAGCCTTTTTAGGCAGGCGCAACGCCGCCGTTGGATTTTGGGCCACAATCCCATCGCGCACCAAAAAGGCATGCAGGCCCTTCACGGCCGCAAGCGCACGCTCCACCGAGGCATCGGAATAGCCCCCATCGCGACGGTCGGCGACAAAGCCCTCCACGACCTGACGAGTCACCTCATCAAAAGACATGATGCCCGCCCGCTCCAGATACGCGCAGTACGTCGTCAGGTCACGACGATAGGCCGCAATCGTGTTGCGCGCCAAACCCCGCTCGACCGCGAGATAATCGAGATACTCCCCCGCCGCCACGGCGAGCGACGAGGGAGTAGCTTCGGTATGTTCTTTGTTCGCCGGCACCCTTAGTCCGTAGCGAGGTTCATGGGCGTCACCTGCAGGCGATCGACACCCTCGTGCTGACCGATCGAGGCACGCACGAACTCTCGGAACAGCGGCTGCGGGTTGGTCGGACGGCTCTTGAACTCGGGGTGAGCCTGGGTTGCCACATACCAAGGATGCACGTCGCGCGGCAGCTCGACCATCTCGACCAGGCGCTCGTCGGGCGACAGACCCGAGATAACCAAACCGGCGTCCTCAAGCTGGTCGCGGAAGGCGTTGTTAAACTCAAAGCGGTGACGGTGACGCTCGTAGACGAGATCCTCGCCATATGCCTCGCGAGCGAGGGTATCGGCGGCGAGCTTGCACGGATAGGCGCCCAGACGCATGGTGCCGCCCTTCTCGGTGACATCCTCCTGCGAGCTCATCAGATCGATGACGCTAAACGGACCGTCCGGGTCGAACTCGGAGGAGCTGGCGCCGGCAAGGCCGACGACGTTGCGGGCGAACTCGCACACGGCCACCTGCATACCCAGGCAAATGCCCAGATACGGAATCTTGTGCTCGCGGGCAAACTCGGCCGCGAGGATCTTGCCCTCCAGGGCGCGCTTGCCAAAGCCGCCGGGGACCAGGATGCCCGAGGCGTCGCCCAGAACTTCGGAGACATTCTGCTCGTCGAGGCTCTCGCCGTCGACCAGCTGGACGTCCACATGGCGATCGTAGAAGACGCCCGCATGGTGCAGGGCCTCGATAACCGACAGGTACGCATCGGGCAGCTGCGTGTACTTGCCAACGACGGCGATCTTCACCTTGTCGGCGTGATGGTTGGCGTGATTCTGTTTGCGCAGGAACTCGTTCCACTCGCTCATGTCGCGCTCACGCGGGTCCAGACCCAGGCGCTCGCAAATGCGCAGGTCAAAGTCCTGCTCGGCAAGCAGCTGCGGAACATCGTAAATACTCGCGCAGTCCTCGTTGGTAAAGACGCAATCGGTGTCGACGTCGCAGAAGCTTGCGATCTTTCCGCGGATAGCGTCATCGATATGGTGGTCGGAGCGCAACACGATAATATCAGGCTGGATGCCAAAGCTGCGGAGCTCCTTGACGGAATGCTGCGTGGGCTTGGTCTTGACCTCGTGGGCGGCGGCGATATAGGGAACGAGCGACACGTGGATGTAGCAGACGTTCTCGGGGCCGGCCTCCTTGCGGTACTGACGAATGGCCTCGACAAACGGTTGGGACTCGATGTCGCCGATCGTGCCGCCCAGCTCGGTGATGACTACATCGGAGCCGGTCTGCTCTTCGATGCGGCGGAACTTATCCTTAATGGCATTGGTGACGTGAGGAATCACCTGCACGGTACCGCCCAAAAAGTCGCCGCGACGCTCGCGGGCGATTAGGCTTTTGTAGATGGCACCGGTCGTAAAGTTGGAATCGCGGGTCAGGTTCTCATCAATAAAGCGCTCGTAATGACCCAGGTCCAGGTCGGACTCGTAACCATCCTCGGTTACAAAGACCTCACCATGCTGGAACGGGCTCATGGTACCGGGGTCGACGTTCAGATACGGGTCGGCCTTCTGCATCGTTACTTTGTAGCCACGCGACTTGAGCAGACGGCCCAGCGAGGCCGCGGTGATACCCTTGCCCAGGGACGAAACCACGCCACCGGTCACGAACACATGCTTGGTCATATTGAGTTACCTGCGCTTCCCGTAGAAGTTGTTTATCCACATCTTACGGGTCTTCATTGTAATACTCGCGCCGCGGACCGTCCGCAATTTTTCTCGCGTGCGATTGCATTTCTCAATCTTGAAACAAAACGCCGCCCGGTTTCCCAGGCGGCGTCGCTATGGCAAGGGTTACATGCTGCTATCGATCAGCAACCTCGTCCTCAAGCATTTCTTGAACGAGCATGCCGGTACGGACGCCCTCAAGATACCACTCACCACGTTCGGTGAGGCAAATGCCATTTGCAAGCTGACCGCCGTCGTCGCTATAACGCGAGACGACATCAATCATACCTTCGGAATCCAAGCGATCGATTGCGGCGCGGGCACGATACGGCGAAACCCCCACGCGCTCGGCAAGCGTTTTGCGCGAGAAACCATACGGCCCGCCATTGTCTTCGGTTTGCTGGTCGATCTCCATCAACACCAGCACCTCGACACGCTTCATATCGTTGACACTCGCACGACCCTTGCCCGCCATAGCAGCCTCCTCAAACCGAGCACGAGCATCTAACGCGACGTGCGCGACCGACACACCTCACGATGGCAGGTAATATCCATCATGCGGCATCCCGCTAAGGATGAAACAGTTACGGTTATTGTATACCGCTCAAATTGTTTCTAGGCAGGTAAACGGCTATTTTTCGCCGAAATAGGCGCTTTATTGATCAAAAAGCCGTACCGGGCGCTAACCCGATACGGCCAAAATGCAATGCAATTACCGCGGCGCTTCAAACTTAGCGATGGAAGAAACCGCGGCGCTCAAACTTGGGCTCGCAGCACACGTTGATACCCAGTTTGCGCAGTACCGTCTCGTCCGTCGGCGAGATGATCACGCTAAAGAAGGCATCGCAACCGCGCAACTGCTCCAGGCCCGAAAGGACGCGAGCGGCCGTCTCGCTCGTGGCCGAGGTGATCGACAGCGCCATAAGCGTCTCGTCGGTGTGGAGGCGCGGGTTTTTGCTACCCAGGAAATGCGTCTTGAGCTTGCTGATGGGCTCGATCGCCTCATCGCTAATGACCTCGAGCTCAAGGTCGACGCCCGAGACATGCTTGAGGGCGTTCATAATGAGCGAACTTGCGGCGCCCAGGCGCGTGGAGGTCTTGCCGGTCACCACGGAGCCATCGGGCATGACCATGGCACCCACGGGACCACCCGTCAGCTGCTCCCTGGTGAGGGCCGCCGAGCGCGCCGGTGAGTAGTTCTTATCGATGCCGGCTTTCTTCATAATAATCTTGAGACGGTCGACTTGCTCATCGCCCACGCCGGTACGGCGCACATTTTCGACCGCGGTAAAGTAGCGGCGGACGATCTCCATCTTGGAGGCGTCGCGGCAGGCATCGTCATCGGTGATGGCAAAACCGACCATATTGACGCCCATGTCCGTAGGGCTCTGGTAGGGGCTCTTGCCCAGGATCTTTTCCATCAGGGCACGGACTACCGGGAAGGCCTCGACGTCGCGGTTGTAGTTGACCGTGGTCTTGTTGTAGGCCTCCAGGTGGAAGGAGTCGATGATGTTGGCGTCATCGAGGTCTGCCGTGGCGGCCTCGTAGGCAATATTGACCGGATGCGTAAGGGGCAGATTCCAAACCGGGAAGGTCTCGAATTTGGCATAGCCGGCGGCCGTGCCATGCTTGTGCTCGTGATAGAGCTGAGACAGGCAAGTAGCGAGCTTGCCCGAGCCAGGGCCGGGCGCCGTCACGACAACGAGCGGTCGGGTGGTCTCGACAAACTCGTTCTTGCCATAGCCGTCGTCGGACACAATCAGATCGACATCGTGCGGATACCCCTCGATGGGATAGTGCAGCTTGGCGGGAATACCGAGCGCGTTCAGGCGGTTGCGGAACACATCGGCAGCGGGCTGTCCAGCGTACTGGGTGATGACCACGGCCGCGACAGCAAAGCCGTTGCCGCGGAACAGGTCAACCAGGCGCAGCACATCCTCGTCATAGGTAATGCCAAGGTCACCACGAGCCTTGTTTTTCTCGATGTGGTTCGCGTTGATCGCTATGATAACCTCGACATCGTCGGCGATGCTTTTGAGCATGCGGAACTTGCTGTCCGGCTCAAAACCCGGTAGCACGCGGCTGGCATGATAGTCATCGAACAGCTTGCCGCCAAACTCCAAATACAGCTTGCCGCCAAACTGCGAGATGCGCTCCTTAATGTGAGCAGCCTGCAGCTCGATATACTTCGCGTTGTCGAAACCCTGGCGCATGTATGGCTCCCGTCCCGTTTCGTAAATTAAGTTCCTACGCGATTATAACGGAGCCCGCCCTCCCCGATAACCAGACCATCAACAGGCACCAACCAAACACGCCATCGATAAGTTGCGGTGAAATAGCTCCTGTTTAACCCCTCAAGACGGCCAAACGGGAACTATTCCACCGCAACTTCCCCTTTTGGCGCAAATTAACCTGACCCCTTTGCACCAACAGCAGAAACGTCGCGGGCAGAGAACGGACAGCGAACAGGCGCCAGAGCGAGCAAGCCGCCCCCTGCGCCAACAATGGCAGCGCCGCAGGTTGAGCATAAGTCAGCGAAAGCCCGCCAGAGCGAGCAAGGTGACGTGAAAGAGGAGGGCATAGGCCTTTTGGCCATGCCCGACGATTGAACGTCAGATTGCCGCTCTGGCGGGCTTGCAGCGTCGAGTGGTTCCGGCGTTTGGTAAAACGCCGGAACACAAGAGCGCCCCCTCCCGCGCACGGAACGGGAGGGGGCCAAAGGTAGGAGTCTACCGGTGGGGTTACCCCACCGGACAGACGATGACCAGGTGATCCGTTATAGGATCGTCATGGTTTCCGTGGGGTACCCAAGGGGTACTTAGAGCATCACGCAAGCGACGGTCAGGATGATGGCGCAGACGACGGAGAGAGCGACGATGAGCTTAAGGGCAAACTTGAGCCAGGTCGTCCACTCGATCTTGGCCAGGGCGAGACCGCCCATGATGGCGCCGGAGGTCGGGGTGAACAGGTTCACGACGCCGATGGCGGCGGAGAAGATCATGACCATGACCTCGGGCGAGAAGCCGAGCTTAACAGCCAGCGGTCCCATGATGGGCATGGAGACAGTAGCCATACCGGAGGTCGAGGGGATCAGGAAGGACAGGCCAAAGTAGACCAGGAAGCTCATGGGAGCGAAGATCACGCCGGACAGGCCAGCCAGAGCATTGGCGGCAGCGTCGAGGACGTAGACGTCGAGGCCGGTGCTAGCCATGAGGACGGAGATACCACGGGCGAGGGCGATGACGAGAACAACGGACATCATGTCGGCAGCGCCGGTGATGAAGGTGTTGACGATCTGCTTCTCGGACAGGCCGCCGATAATACCGATCAGGACAGCCATGAGGAAGAACCAGGTGGAAGCCTCGTCGAAGTACCACTGACCAATGGGCAGGCCGGTGATCAGGGCAGACCAGCCCTGAACGATGGCGTTACCGTCGGCGTCATAGACAGCGCCAGCATCGAAGAAGTTGGCGACGCCCTCGTTAAGGTCGGCCAGCGGGATGAAGCCGACGATCATGACGACGAAGGTGAAGGCAAAGGCGATCAGAACACCCTTCTGACGACCGGTGAGCTTGACCTCCTTGTGAACCTCGGAAGCAGCCTTGCCGTGAGCCTCTTCGGCGTCCTTGAGCTCCTGCATCGAAAGGATGGTGGAACCCTTGTCAGCCTTGACCTTCTTGGCATAGCTCATGACGAAGAAGATGGACATGGCGGTGGTAACAATCCACAGGACGGCACCGAGGCCGATGATGATGGACTGGTTGACCTCAATGCCAACGCCGGTCAGAGCGTCGACGGCAGCGCCGACGGCAAACGGGTTAACCGTGGAGCCCAGGCAGCCGCAGCCAGCGCCGAGCAGGACGGTGGCAGCACCGACCATAGGGTCGAAGCCAGCGGCCATCATGGTAGCGGCAAGCAGGGCGTAGAAGGGAACGGTCTCCTCGCACATACCATAGGTGGTACCACCGAGGGAGAAGATGAGCATCAGCACGGGAATGAGCATGATCTCATTGCCCTTAAGCTTCTGCACCAGAACGGCAATGCCGTTGTCCAGGGCGCCGGTCTCGGTCATCATGCCGAGGAAGCCGCCGAGGATCATAACGAAGAGGCAGACGGGCAGAGCGTCAGCGAAGCCCTTGACCGGGGCGGTGCAGAAATCGCTCAGGCGGGCAGCGGTAACCTCGCCACCGGACGTACCGGAGACGATAACGGTAACAACCGCGACGATTGCCAGCAGAGCAAGAAGAATGGTGAACGATGAAGGCATACCGCGCTTTTTCTTAGCGGTCTCAGTCATAGTTCTCATCCCCCCTTCATAAATCATTTACTGATCTCGCCCAAAGCGGCTCTTCCGTGCCGTGCATGTCGCTCGGTGCGAGATTTTTACCAGACAAAAGCGCTCGGGGTGCGCAGCAATGCACCCCGAGCGAGATGCTAGATGCTCTTACTTGAGCGTAGCGTACATGACAGCCTTGATGGTGTGCATGCGGTTCTCGGCCTCGTCGAAGACCTTGGAAGCGGGGCTCTCGAAGACCTCGTCGGTGACCTCCTGCTCGGTGATGCCAAACTGCTCGCACTTCTCTGCGCCAATCGTGGTGTTGGTGTCGTGGAAGCTGGGCAGGCAGTGCAGGAAGATGGCACCCGGGTTGGCCATAGCCATGACCTCGGAGGTAACACGATACGGGGTGAGCTGAGCGATGCGCTCGGCCCAGACCTCGTCGGGCTCGCCCATGGAGACCCACACGTCGGTGTAGATAACGTCGGCACCGGTGACGCCGTCCTTGACGTCGGTGGTCAGCTTGATGGTGCAGCCGTTGGCCTCGGCGATGGGCTTGCAGGCCTCGATGACATCGTCGGCAGGCATGCACTCCTCGGGGCCGCAGGCCACGAAATTCATGCCGAGCTTGGAGCAGACGACCATGAGGGAGCGAGCAACGTTGTTCTTGCAGTCGCCCATGAAGACGAGGGTCTTGCCCTTGATGTCGTAGTTGAAGTTCTCCTGGACGGTCAGGATGTCGGCGAGCATCTGGGTGGGATGCCACTCAGTGGTCAGGCCGTTCCACACGGGCACGCCGGACTTAGCAGCGAGCTCCTCGACATCGTCCTGGGCAAAGCCACGGAACTCGATGCCGTCATACATGCGGCCGAGAACGCGGGCGGTGTCCTCGATGGACTCCTTCTTGCCCATCTGCGACGAACCCGGATCGAGGTAGGTGACGCCCATGCCCAGATCCATGCCGCCGACCTCAAAGGCGCAGCGGGTACGAGTGGAGGTCTTCTGGAAGAGCAGAACGATGTTCTTGCCCTCGAGATAGCGGTGCGGAACGCCAGCGCGCTTCATGTCCTTGAAGTTCTTGGAGAGCTTGAGCAGGTACTCGATCTCCTCGGTGGTGAGGTCGAGGAGCTTGAGGAAGCTACGGCCGGAGAGGTTAACACCCATGGTTCGAATCCTTTCGAAGAAATGAATTACATAAGTATCAGTGTTGCCCGTTTGACGGGCGAAACCGGTGCGGTTGTAGGGGGACCGCACCGGAAACGGAAAGACTTAGAGGTCCTCGCGCCAGAAGGGCATGCTCATGCAGCGCGGGCCGCCGCGGCCGCGGGAGAGCTCGGCGGAGGGCACGACGAGAAGGTCCAGGCCCTCCTTGTACAGCACGTCGTTGGTGACGGTGTTGCGGGCGTAGACGCAGATCTTGCCGGGCTCGACGCACAGGGTGTTGGAGCCGTCGTTCCACTGCTCGCGGGAGGCCGCGATCGGGTCGCCGCCGCCGCAGGGGATCAGCTTGACCTGGTCGACGCCGGTGGCGTCCTCCAGGACGTGCTCGAGGGTGTCCTCGATCAGGCGGATGTTCACGTCGCCCGGGTTCTTGCCGGCGGTCAGCTCGTAGACGCGCAGGGTGCCCATGATGGCGGGGTGGATCGTGAACTTATCGACGTCGATCTGGGTGAAGACCGTGTCGAGGTGCATGAAGGCGCGCGAGACGGGGATGTCGAAGGCCAGGATGCGCTCGACCTTGGAGTCGGAGTTCCAGAAGATGTTCTGGGCCATGACGTCGATGGCGGCTGCCTGGGTGCGCTGGGAGATGCCGACGGCGAGGGTCTTCTCGTTGATGTTCAGCACGTCGCCGCCCTCGGTGTGGAACTGGCAGTCGCGGCGGAAGTACAGGGAGACGTCCTTGTAGTCGGGGTGGTACTTGAAGACGTACTTGCCGTACAGGGTCTCGCGGTTGCGGGTGACCGAGTACATGCGGTTGAGGTTGACGCCCTCGCCGACGACCGCGAACGGGTCGCGGGTGAAGTAGAGGTTGGGCATCGGGTCGATGATCAGGTCGGACTCGGACTCGGAGTTGACCAGGGAGTCGAGGGTCGTGGACGCCGTGAGGGGCATGTCGATCTCGGCCTTGGTCATGCCGGCCATGGTCTTCTTGACGAACTCGAGGTTGTCCTCGATGGAGTCCAGCTTCTCGCGGACGATCTGCGGCATGTGCTGGCCGCGGATGCCCGCCTCGGCGATGTACTGGTCGGTGAACTCGGCGCGGGCGCCGGGGACCTGGTCGAACACCTCTGCGACGAGGTTCTCGAGGTAGAGCACCTCCACGCCCTGGTCCCTCAGGATCTGGGCGAAGGTGTCGTGCTCCTGCTGCGCGACCTCAAGGAACGGGACGTCGTCGAACAGGAGTCGCTCGAGCTCGTCGGGCGGCAGGTTGAGGAGCTCGTCGCCGGGACGGTGCAGGCAGACCTTCCTGAGCTTGCCGATCTCGGAAGGCACGTGCAGACCTTTCGTCATGGCCTCCTACCTTTCTTTCGGGCCCCTGTCAGGGCCGATTCGTTAGCGCCCCTCCGTGTGAGGCGTTATTGCTGACGACATATTTATATCCAAAATCAGTCCATACTTCCACCTCGCCCCCGAACGGTTTTATATGAGGGGTGAACGGCATACACATATACTTCACGCATGGCACACTTTGATTTAATAAAGTGTATTTACGTGCTTAAACGCGTTTTCAATCCAAAAATCAATTGGAACTAAACTTTATTAAACCACCCTCAAATTGCATATTTCCAACAATGCTATGAATAGAATTAGTGATTCATACCTCGTCTCAACCATTTTCATTTTTATTCAGAAAAAAGTTTGTCCTATTCATTTCTGGTATACAAATTACCGTTTACCAGACGCTTGATACCGTTCACCGGAAGCTCAGTATAAGGCCCAGCGGATACCGGCTCGCCTTACGGCCCCATTTGTAAAAACTTGACTTCTCGGTATGGAAAAACGGACCCGCTTCCCCTAGGGAAACGGATCCGTTTTCGATTATCTTCGGCCAATTTGGATAAGGCCCTCGAAGATCATCGGAATCCTAGCGATCGAACTCGGCCAGCGCCTCGCCCAGAAGCCTCAGGCCCTCGCGAAGAACATCTTCGCTCGCGCAGTAGCCCAGGCGCGCTCCACAGGGAAGCTCAAAACGGCTACCGGGAACCAACAGCACTCCCCTCTCGGCCAGCAGGCGCTTGCAGAACTCCTCGTCATCCTCGGGAATATCCAGCTGGATAAACGAGGTGGACACGCCCTGCGGGGCCGTCCAAGACACGCGATGCTGCGTATCGATCCAAGCCTGCGCGATATCGCGGTTACCAAACACGATCTTGCGGTTACGCTCGAGAATCTTGTCCCTGTGCTCAAGCACATAGGTCGCCAGGGCATCGTTGAACACGCCGCCGCAGATCATGGTGTAATCGCGGTAGGTGCGGATGCGGTTGGACACCTCTTCGTCGGCCACGACCCAGCCCACGCGGGCCGCAGGCGTCGAATAGGTCTTCGACAACGAGTTGGTGACAATGGCCCTCTCGTACGCGTCGACCATCGACATAAAGGACTCAGTGTTTTCGAGCGGCAGATACACCTCGTCGCACAGCACGTAGGCGCCCACCGAACGGGCAATCTCGGCAATCTGGCCGAGCATATCGGCATCGAGCACCGTACCGATGGGGTTCGATGCGTTGTTGATGCAGATGAGCTTGGTATTGGGACGCACCAAGCGCTTGAGTTCCTCGATATCGGGCTTCCAGCCGAGTTCCTCGCGAAGCTCCCAATACTCGACCTCGGCACCGAGCGTACGCGGAATCTCATAGAGCGGCGCATAGGTAGGCCACTCGGCAATCACGTGATCGCCGGGCTCGACAACAGCCATGATGGCATTGAGGTTAGCACCCGTACAGCCATTGGTCTGCAAAATGTGATCGGGATTGACCTCGCGACGATACAGCTTGGCGACTTCGACCTTAAACTCCGGCGAACCCTCGATCCAGCCGTAATTCATCTTCTCGCGATCCAGGCGCTCGTAGAACGTAGCACCGTCCTGCTCGTCAAGTGCGCGAAGCTCACCCATGGTCAGCGACGAGATCGTCGACTGAGCGATATCCCAGGTAGCACTCTTCTCCCAAACGTTGAGCCATTCCTCAACGCCAATTGTCTTGATATCCATGGCCACCTTATCTGATCTTAATTTAGCGTCAATAAACATGAATGGGACGGTGCGAAAGAACCGCACCGTCCCATTGGGAGACATCTAATGGCAGCTAGATGTTTGTATTAAGACCTGTACGGGTCTTTGAAAACCTTAGAGGTCCTCGCGCCAGAAGGGCATGCTCATGCAGCGCGGGCCGCCGCGGCCGCGGGAGAGCTCGGCGGAGGGCACGACGAGAAGGTCCAGGCCCTCCTTGTACAGCACGTCGTTGGTGACGGTGTTGCGGGCGTAGACGCAGATCTTGCCGGGCTCGACGCACAGGGTGTTGGAGCCGTCGTTCCACTGCTCGCGGGAGGCCGCGATCGGGTCGCCGCCGCCGCAGGGGATCAGCTTGACCTGGTCGACGCCGGTGGCGTCCTCCAGGACGTGCTCGAGGGTGTCCTCGATCAGGCGGATGTTCACGTCGCCCGGGTTCTTGCCGGCGGTCAGCTCGTAGACGCGCAGGGTGCCCATGATGGCGGGGTGGATCGTGAACTTATCGACGTCGATCTGGGTGAAGACCGTGTCGAGGTGCATGAAGGCGCGCGAGACGGGGATGTCGAAGGCCAGGATGCGCTCGACCTTGGAGTCGGAGTTCCAGAAGATGTTCTGGGCCATGACGTCGATGGCGGCTGCCTGGGTGCGCTGGGAGATGCCGACGGCGAGGGTCTTCTCGTTGATGTTCAGCACGTCGCCGCCCTCGGTGTGGAACTGGCAGTCGCGGCGGAAGTACAGGGAGACGTCCTTGTAGTCGGGGTGGTACTTGAAGACGTACTTGCCGTACAGGGTCTCGCGGTTGCGGGTGACCGAGTACATGCGGTTGAGGTTGACGCCCTCGCCGACGACCGCGAACGGGTCGCGGGTGAAGTAGAGGTTGGGCATCGGGTCGATGATCAGGTCGGACTCGGACTCGGAGTTGACCAGGGAGTCGAGGGTCGTGGACGCCGTGAGGGGCATGTCGATCTCGGCCTTGGTCATGCCGGCCATGGTCTTCTTGACGAACTCGAGGTTGTCCTCGATGGAGTCCAGCTTCTCGCGGACGATCTGCGGCATGTGCTGGCCGCGGATGCCCGCCTCGGCGATGTACTGGTCGGTGAACTCGGCGCGGGCGCCGGGGACCTGGTCGAACACCTCTGCGACGAGGTTCTCGAGGTAGAGCACCTCCACGCCCTGGTCCCTCAGGATCTGGGCGAAGGTGTCGTGCTCCTGCTGCGCGACCTCAAGGAACGGGACGTCGTCGAACAGGAGTCGCTCGAGCTCGTCGGGCGGCAGGTTGAGGAGCTCGTCGCCGGGACGGTGCAGGCAGACCTTCCTGAGCTTGCCGATCTCGGAAGGCACGTGCAGACCTTTCGTCATGGCCTCCTACCTTTCTTTCGGGCCTTTCGGCCGAATCTATCAGCGCCCTTCCGTAACGGGCGCTGCTTGCTGACAGCTCTAGTTATATCCAAATTCCACCCGCAATTCCACTTCACCCCCGAACGGTCAACAAAGTGCGATGAACGGTATATCGCATGTGATTCCCCCATGATGCACTTCGGCGCTCTAAAGTAACTTTTCTAAGGTAAATGCTCTTTTTCCTATAAATTATCCCCCATCGCATCTATAAATCCATGATTCAGAATTGCATAGGTAAAACGGTTTTATGTATATAAATGAAGCTAGCCCACGTTTTGGACCGAATTCAATGATATTCAGCTTGCCATCATTCTTATTCACGCATCCTTATCAGTTGAGTGAGAATATTGAACGCTAGCAATAGCGTCGCGAGCGTTAGTTCTATGGCCGGACATCGTAAGAAATAGGTAAAGATACCGTTCACGCGATACGTCCGTGCCAGCGGTCAACTAAATTGAGACAATAGAGAATAGAGTTAGGCTATCGTCCCCTGCGGGGACTGAACGGACAGATGCATATGCCGAGCAAAATCGAAAAGAAGCAAAAGGCCGCCAAGCTGCGCAAGCCGCCGCGTGATTTTTCGTATACGCAAAACCGAGAGCTTAGCTGGCTGCGCTTTGATAACCGCGTGCTTGACGAGGCATTCGACGAGACCGTTCCTTTGTTCGAGCGTCTAAAGTTCGTGTCGATCTTCGAGTCCAACCTCGACGAGTTTCTCATGGTGCGCGTGGGCGGCCTGTCCGACTTGGCAGAACTCAAAAAACAGCCTGTGGACAACAAGAGCAATATGACCGCCTCCGAACAGGTCGATGCTGTCATGACCGAAATGCCCGGACTCCTTACCCGTTGGGAGTCCATCTTCAAGAGCATCGAGGGCAAACTCGACGCCCTGGGCGTTCACCGCGCTCGCATCGATTCGCTTACGCCCGAGGAGCGCACCTTTGTCACCCGCTACTTCCAGGCCTACGTGTCGCCGGTCATCTCGCCGTTGGTCATTGACCCGCGCCACCCCTTCCCCAACCTGCGCAACGGCGCACTCTATCTAGCTTGCGGACTGGACGGTGTCACGGACGAGGAAAGTCTGCTGGGCCTCATCGAGATTCCCGCCTCGATGAACCGCGTGGTCGAGATTCCCTCGCCCGCCGGCACCTACTCCTACATCTTGCTCGAGGACGTCATTCTTGCCTGCTTGGACAGCTGCTTTGGCTCCTATAAGCCGCTCGACCGCGCTCTGATCCGCGTCACCCGCAATGCCGATATCGACCCGGACGGCGAGGGCGTCGAGGAGGAAGAGGATTACCGCCAGCACATGAAGCGCATCCTCAAAAAGCGCTTGCGCCTGCAGCCGGTGGTGCTTGCCGTCTCCGGTTCGCTCGAGAAGGCGACGCTCAAGACCATCCGCAAAGCGCTCGAGCTTTCGCGCCGCTCGGTTTTTACCTGCGATATCCCGCTCGACCTGGGCTACGTCTTTGGCATCGAGGGCAAAATTCCCGAGCACCTGCGCAACGAGCTCCTCTTTACGCCGTTTAAGCCGCAGCCCAATCCCACCATCGACATGTCCCGCTCCATTCGCGAGCAGGTGCTGCAGGGCGACAAGTTGCTCTTTTACCCCTACGAGGCCATGAATCCGTTCCTGGACCTGGTACACGAGGCCGCATACGACCCCGAGTGCATCTCGCTGCGTATCACGCTCTACCGCGTGGCCAAGCAGAGTCGTCTGTGCGAGTCGTTGATTGACGCCGCCGAGAACGGCAAAGAGGTCACGGTGCTCATGGAGCTCCGCGCGCGCTTTGACGAGCAAAATAACATCGAGTGGGCAGAGCGTCTGGAAGAAGCGGGCTGCACCGTCATCTATGGCTCCGAGGGCTTTAAATGCCACTCAAAGATCTGCCAGCTCACCTATCGCGAGGGCATGGCGCTCACCCGACTCACGCTTTTGGGCACCGGTAACTTTAACGAGAAGACGGCCAAGCTCTACAGCGACTTTATGCTCATGACCGCCCATCCCGGGATCGGCGAAGACGCCAACCTGTTCTTCCGCAACCTGTCGCTGGGCAACCTGCGCGGCGACTACCGCTTTTTGGGTGTGGCGCCCGTCGGCCTTAAGCCACTCATCATGCGCGGCCTGGACCGCGAGATCCAACGCGCTCTCGCCGGTGAGCCCGCGCGCGTGTTCTTTAAGCTCAACTCGCTGACCGACCGCGAGGTCATCGACAAGATTTCCGAGGCATCGTGTGCCGGCGTGCGCGTGGACATGATCATCCGCGGCATCTCGTGCCTGAAGCCCAACATTGCGGGCAAGACCGAAAACGTGCACGTACGTTCCATCGTCGGACGTTTCTTGGAGCACGCGCGCGTCTATGCCTTCGGCGTGGACTCGGACATGATCTACCTGAGTTCTGCCGACATGATGACGCGCAACACCGAGCATCGTGTGGAGATCGCCTTCCCCGTGCTCGACCCCACCTGCCGCGCACTGGTGCACGAGTACATGGGTGTGCAGCTGCGCGACAACGTAAAGGCACGTAGCCTGACGAGCGACGGCACCTGGGTTCCCGTAGAGCGAAAAGAGGGTGAGAAGCCCTTTAACTCGCAAGAGTTCCTGTTGGAGCGCGCCTATCGCAACGCCGAGTCCGCAGCCGTGGCTTCGGAGCCCGTCGCCAAAGCAAAACCGGAATCCGCACCTGTTCTGGGCCCCAAGCCCGAGCCACAGCCGGCAGCCTCTAAGGTACAGAAGGTCCAGGCGACCGTCATCGAGCCCGACCTGGAGCCCGAGCCCGAGCCTGCACCCCAGCCTCAGCCGCAGACCGCCAAGCCCGCGCCCCAGGCAAGCGCCCGCCGCGAGAAACCCGCCGGCAAGACCAAAGCCATCGAGCGCCATCGCCCCGGTCGCGTGCGCATGGGCTTGGGCCTAATCGGCCTAGGACTCAAGACGCTCATTACCGGCAAGACGAAATAGACGTTTGTAGAAGCGCCCCGTATTTGAGGAATGCCTCAGGTACGGGCGCTTTTCCCTGCTACCATGGTTGCGGACAACAATGCGAATGACAGGCAGGAATATGAAGCTCACCATAGAATCGATGACGTATGGCGCCGATAGTCTGGCGCACGCCGACAACGGCAAGGCCGTATTTGTGCAGGGCGCCGTGGCGGGCGATACCGTCGAGGCCGAAATCGTGCAGGACGGCAAGTCGTTTATGCGCGCCCGCGCCACCGAGATTCTTGAGCCGAGCTCCGATCGAATTCAGCCTCCCTGCCCCTTCGTGGGCGTCTGCGGTGGCTGCTCGTGGGGCAATCTCTCGCGCACCGCTCAGCTTGCCGCCAAGGAGCAAAACCTGCGCTCCACGCTCGAGCGCATCGGCAAGTTCACCCCTGAGCAAGTCGACGAGCTGGTGCAGCCCATCCGCCACACCAAGGACGATTGGGGCTACCGCAATAAAATTGAGCTCGAACCGACCGTTGTAAACGGCCGCGTGCGTCTTGGCATGCACGGCGTCGATCCCAGCAAGATCGTGACCGTCGATTCGTGCCCGCTGTTCGATAAGCGTTTTCCCAAGGCGCTCAAATCGGTCGTCGGCGCGCTTAACTATCTGAGCGGCAGCCACGACCTGGGCTTGGAGCGCGTGGGCATTCGCGCCTCGCGTCGCACCAAAGCGCTCGAGGTCGCGCTCTGGACGCCCACGGGGTCGTTTCCGCGCTCGCAAGTCTCGCGCGTGCTGGCAGACGCCGCACACCCCACGAGCATAGTGCGCGTTATGAGCAAGGGTGAGAAGAAGGCCCGCCGCGTCTCCAAGGTTGAGATGCTCGCCGGCGAGGGCTCCTGGACCGAGAACATCGCCGACGGCCAGATGCGCCTTTCGGCCCCGTCGTTTTTCCAGGTCAACACCAAGGGTGCCGAGATTTTGATCGAGCTTGTCATGGAGGCGCTCGACCCGCAGGAAGACGAACTTGCCGTGGACCTGTATTGCGGAGCTGGAACCTTCACCCTGCCGCTCGCCCGCCGCTGCGACTTTGTTGCCGCCGTCGAGGCCTACGGCCCGGCCGTGCGCGACCTGCGCCGTAACCTAGAGATCAACAAACTCGATAACGTCGATGTCATCGGCGGCGACGCGGTGCGCGAGTTCCCCGATCAGGACGCCGATGTCCTGGTAGTCGATCCGCCGCGCGCAGGTCTGGCGCCCGAGGCTATCGACCTCATCGCCAGCACGAGCGCTCGCGATGTCGCCTATGTGAGCTGCGACCCCGCCACCCTGGCACGCGACCTTAAGCGCTTTGTCGAGGAAGGTACCTTCTCCCCCGTCAAGATCACGCCGGTCGATCTGTTCCCGCAAACCTTCCACTGCGAAACCGTCGTCCACCTCAAGCGCAACTAGACTGTTTGCCCCAGACCACGCCCGATGATTTTTCTGGCACGGGGATAAAAATAGATTTGCTCCGAATGATTATTTAATCCCCGTCCCGAAATTGAACCGCCCCTCATTTCTTGAACATTAGAAATGGGGGCTTCTTTATGGACGGGAGAGTCAGGCACGACGCCACGCTGAGGACTCTTGCAGCAGAGCTTTGCGACAGGGGGTGCGGGCGCGCCGAAGGCCAGCGGGAGGCCGAAGGGTGCCCGGACCCGGCCGGGGCCGGCGGCGTGCGAGGGCAAGCTCATGCGACGGAGCTGCTGCCCGGGCGCCTGAAGGACGAATTCTACAGGAGCCGGACGTGGCGGAGCTTCGAGGAGTTCAAGCGGGACCTCGAAGCCTATACCGTTCACTGGAACAAGAGGAGGCGGGTTAAGCAAAAGGGACTGACCCCGGAGGAGTTCCGAAATCAGTCCCCATGTGCGGCATAGGCCGCTAATTGACCCGTCCAAGTATCGGGGCGCAGTTCATTTCAGCGCCGCCCGAGAAAGCTAAACGCCTTCTGGCAGGTTGTCCCGGGCCGAGGGCGGCCACCTTGATCGCCTTCGGCCCTCACCCACCTCAACTGCCCCTCAATTACATAGAGCTGATTGAGGAGGGCGCAGGCTAGCGGGTGCCTTCCTCATCGTCGTTGGGCCGGTAGGTGATGAACTCGATAACAAAGGCCAGGACGGCAGAGACGAGCGAGGCGATGATCGCGAAGATCATGTGGGAGATCCCGGCGCCACCAGGGGTCCCGTCGATAAAGTTGAGCAGGTTGAAGACGCCGAGGCCGCCCGAGATGTACATGAGAGCGCCAGTCATTCCCACGATGGCGCCGCCCACGGCGGAGCTCAGGCATGCCACGACGAACGCGCGCTTGTTGGGGAGGGCGATGCCGTAGATGCCCGGCTCGGTGACGCCGAAGAAGAAGGCGGAGATCATCGCGGGAAGGGCGATGCCGCGGAAGCGCTCGTCCTTGTTTCTGAGGTACATGGCAAAGATGACCGCTCCGAGCGCGAACCCGTGGCCGATGGTGGCGGCGAGCACGCTGTCGTGGCCGAGGGTGTTCAGATTCATGATGGAGATGGGGATGAGGCTCCAGTGGAAGCCAAAGATGACGAGGCACATCCACAGTCCGCCGACTAGGGCGCTGCCCAGGACGGAACCAACCACGGGGAGCTGGAAGATGAACGAGAATGCCGCGCTCAGCAGGTTGGTGATGAGGGTGGCCACCGGGCCGATGATGAGGTAGCCCAAGACGATGGAGACCGTCATCGTGGCGAGCGGGACAAGGAACATCTTGAGCGCAGCCGGCATCCAGCTCTTGAGCCAGCGCTCAAGGATAGAGCCGAACCACACCATGAGAAGGACGGGGATCACCGAGCTCACGTAGCCGGACACGGGCATGATGATGGGAAGCCCGAGGGCGGTGGCGTACCACGAGAACGTGCCGGCCACGCCGAGGTCGATGCTGCCGAGCGCCTCGCCCGAGGTCAGGGCGACCATCGTCGGGTAGAGGAGCGCCACGCCGATTGCCACGCCGGTGAACTCGTTCATGCGGAACTTGCGCGCGGCACTGAACGCCAGGGCGACGGGAAGGAAGTAGAAGAAGCCGTCAGCCACGGTGTAGAGCAGCGTGTAGAGGCCGTCGTTTGCAAAGGCCGGGACGAAGTAGGTGATGAGGGCAAGCAGTCCCTTCATGATGCCTGCGGCGGCAAGCGGTCCCAGGATGGGCTGGAAGATGCCAGAGATGAGGTCGATGATGACGGAGGCAACGGTCTTATCGCCCTGGGGCTCGTCGTCGGCGCTTGCGCCGCCCGAGAAGTTGCCGGCCTCCAGGACCGCGTCGTAGACGTCCTCGACGATGTTGCCCACGACCACCTGGTACTGGCCGTTGGCCTGGATGACCTGGATGACGCCCTTGAGGGCCTCGATCTTGGCCGTGTTGGCGCGGGACTCGTCCTTGAGTTTGAAGCGCACGCGCGTGATGCAGTGCGCGACGCTGGCGACGTTCTCGGCGCCGCCTACGTTCTCGAGTATGGATCTGGCCAGGTCGTCGTATTTTTCTGCCATTATTTTCTCCTTAGTGATATTGCCCGGGTGGTTAGCCCAGGTCGCCTCCGTTGGTGGCGATGGCCTGTTGATACCAGTAGAAGCTCTTCTTGCGCCTGCGCTCGAGCGTGCCGTTGCCCAGGTTGTCGCGGTCCACGTAGATGAAGCCGTAGCGCTTCTCCATCTCGCCGGAGCCCGCGCTCACGAGGTCGATCGGCCCCCAGGTGGTGTAGCCGAGCATCTCGACGCCGTCCTGCTCGATAGCGTCGCGCATGGCCTCGATGTGCTCGCGCAGGTAGGCGATGCGGTAGTCATCCTCGATCGTGCCGTCGGGAAGCACCTCGTCATAGGCGCCGAGGCCGTTCTCCACCACAAAGAGCGGCTTCTGGTAGCGGTCCCAGAGGTCGTTGATCGTGATGCGGAACCCCAGCGGGTCGATGACCCAGCCCCAGTCGCTCGTGCGCACGTAGGGGTTCTCTACGCCGGCGAAGGCGTTGCCCTCGGCGACGCCGCCCACGGAATCGGGGTCGCCCGCGGTACAGCGCGAGGAGTAGTAGCTAAACGAGATGAAGTCGACGGTGTTCTCCGCAAGGATGCGCTCGTCCTCGGCGGTCATGCCCACGTCGATGCCCTCGCGCTCGAGCATCTTGAGCGCGTAGCCGGGGTAGCGACCGCGCGCCTGCACGTCCACGAAGAAGAGGTCCTCCTGGTTCTTGACCTGCGCCGCGCGAACGTCCTCGGGACGACAGGAGTAGGGGTAGTAGCTTCCCGCGGCGAGCATGCAGCCCACCTTGTTCTCCGGATCGACCTCGTGGGCGATCTTGGTGGCCCAGGCGCTCGCCACGAGCTCGTTGTGCGCGGCGCGGTACTCGGCCTCGCGGGCATTCTCCCCGGGCTCGAGGACGATGCCGGCACCCATGAAGGGACGGTGCAAGATCATGTTCATCTCGTTGAACGTGATCCACCAATGCACGAGGCCGCGGTAGCGGTTGAAGAGAACCGTCACAAGCCGCTTGTAGAGCTCGATAAGGGTGCGGTTTCGCCAGGCGCCGTACTTCTTGACGAGGTGGATGGGGCAGTCGAAGTGCGTGATGGTCACGAGGGGCTCGATCCCGTGCTCGCGGCAGCAGCGGAACACGTCCTCGTAGAAAGCGAGCCCGGCCTCGTTGGGCTCCTCCTCGTCGCCATTGGGGAAGATGCGGCTCCAGGCGATGGAGAGGCGAAAGACCTTAAAGCCCATCTCCGCGAAGAGGGCTATGTCCTCGCGGTAGTGGTGGTAGAAGTCGATGCCCGTCTGGGCCGGGTAGTAGTACCCGGGCTCGAAGTCGAGCATGCGCCTCAGGCCGCGGCTTACGTCGTTGCGCTCCGGCCCGTGTGGGATGACGTCGACGTTGGCAAGGCCGCGGCCGCCCTCGTCATAACCTCCCTCGCATTGGTTGGCGGCGGTGGCTCCTCCCCAAAGGAACCCTTTTGGAAATGGCATGGTGCCTCCTTCTCTCTGGCGCCCCCATCTCTGCGGGGGACGCTTTATAACGTCCTTGCGGCCTCGCGCGCCTGGCCCGTGGCCCTTTCCCTGATGCGCGCGGGCCGCCTGTGAAGGGGTGACTAGCTGACGGCTTGTCCTGCGGCGGCGCGACGTGCCTCCCGGCCTCCAAGCAGGGAGGGGACCTGTGCCAGGCACACGCCGGCGAGGATGATGGCGACGCCCAGCCACTCGACGACGCCGAGCGGCTCGCCGAGGACGATCATGGCGATGAGCAGGCCGGCGGGGAGTTCCGCGGCGGCCATGACGGTGGACAGGCCCGCGGGCAGGTGCGGAGAGCCCATGCCGAAGAGCAGGACCGGGCAGAGCATGCCAAAGAAGCCGGCGATGACGGCAAAGGGCAGGATGCCCTGGGCGAGGACGCCCGAGACGACGTAGTCCGGACACACCGTGAGCGACATGACCACGGAGCCCGCGCATACGATGACGCCACGCTGCTCGGACGAGCAGGGGGCCTCGACCTTGCCGGAGAGGGTGACAAAGAGGGAGCAGGACACGGCCGCCCCCAGCGCGCAGAGCAGGGCCACGGGGTCGTACCCGGTGATGCCGGTCTTGTAGACGCCGCTGGCGAACACCGTTCCGAAGACGATGGCCAGGGCGGAGGCCACTTGGAGGAGCCTCGGCGGCCGGCGCGTCATGACGGTCTGCCACACGAGCCCCAGCCACGTGAACTGGAAGAGGAGCGTGAGCGCCACCGGGGCGGGCAGCACGCTCATGGCGTAGCAGTAGAGGATTGAGGTGAGGCAGGTGAGGGCTCCCAGGCCCATGAGCTTGAGGGCGAGCTTCCAGCCCACGCGCTGCCAGCGGTGCCCGAGTGCGTGCCCTGCGAGCGTGGCGAGGGCGAAGAAGAGGCAGCCGAACCACGCCTGGCTCGCCACCACCTGCGCTGAGGTGAAGCCCGCGGCGTAGGCGAGCTTGTAGGTCGTGGCCATCGCGCCGTAGCAGGCGCCGCCCGCAAAGACCTGGAGCGCCGCCTTGACCTGCCCCGCGCCCGCGGCTCCCGCCTCGGCGGTCTGTTGCTTGATTGTGTTTGTTTCTGCCATTAGGCTCCCTTCCGTCTGCTGTCTTGCAGATGCACGTCTCGTGCGTCTGTTCCCTGCAGTCGGAAGGTGGGCTCGTGCGGTCTTCTGGCGGTGCATGTGGTACCTGCTGCCAAGACGAAAAAAGCCACGCAACCGACTGCTCGGTTGCGTGGCAAAAAGGTGGCTAGCGCCCAGAAAAGTCCACGCGTTTTTAGACTGGGACAAAGTACTACAACAGGTGAGATTCCGTCAAGAAAAACCGAAGAAAAAAGTGAGCCTCTGCCCGCCGTACCTGTAGCGGTCGTTTCCCCGAACGGGGCGGTGCTGTTGGGGGCTGTCTCGATCTGTAACAGTAAGACCCGGTTTTGGTCCGTAGATGTTACAGATTTAGACGTTTTGTCGGGGCGGTTTCCGTTTGTCTTGATCTGTAACAGTTAGGGGTCAAAAGTGGGTCTAGATGTTACAGATTGAGATTGTTGAGGATGGGTGGGGGTAGCTAATTCGGACGGGGCTATTTTAAACATTGGGAAATCGAGCGTGGCAAGCGGAGGTCTTCGGGGTATAAGACGGCTAATTGTATGCCGTCTATGAAAGGAACCCTCATGCCCAGCGTTGTCGTTCTCGCCGCCGATGGCTTTGAAACGATTGAATGCCTGACCATGGTCGATGTCATGCGTCGTGGCGGCGTGCGCGCCACGCTCGTCTCGATCATGCCCACGCGCGAGGTCGTAAGCTCGCTGCAGATTCCCGTAACCTGCGACGCACTCTTTGACGAGATTAACTTTGACGAGTATGACTGCGTCGTGCTGCCCGGCGGTCTGCCCGGCGCCACCAACCTGCGCGCCGACCAGCGCGTCTGCGACGTAGTCTGCGAGTTCGCCGCGACCAAGCATGTTGCCGCCATCTGCGCCGCCCCGTTTATCCTGGGCGAGCTTGATCTGCTCGAGGGACGCCACGCCACGTGCTTCCCCGGCTTTGAGAAGAGCTTCCCCGAGGGCGCCTATACCGGCGACAAGGTCACGCACGACGGCAACATCATCACTGCCAGCGGCATGGCCCAGTCGCTCCCCTTTGCGCTTGAGCTGCTGCGTACGCTCGCCGGCGAAAAGGCCGTCGAGAAGGTTGCCGAGGGCATTCAGCTATGATTTTGGCTTCGCAATCACCGCGCCGCATCGAGTTGATGCGCGAAGCGGGCTACGACATCCGCGTCATTCCCGCTGACATCGACGAGACTCCTTTTGATGATGAGGCCCCGCTTACGCTTGTCGAGCGCTTAGCTCGCGCTAAGGCTGCCGCCGTTGCCGCCGAGCACGCCGAGCCCAATGAGCTGACCATCGCGGCCGACACCATCGTCACCTTCGATGGCAAGCTTTTGGGTAAGCCGGCAAACGAGGACGAGGCCCGCACCATGCTCCACGAGCTCTCGGGTCGCACGCACCAGGTGGCAACCGGCGTCTGCATCGTTAGGGCCGGAGACACCACCGCTCCACACGCCGCCGAGAGCCTGTCGTTTGTCGATGTGACCGACGTGACGTTCTATGAGCTCACCGACGAGCAGATTGAGCGCTACGTCGCCTCAGGCGAGCCCATGGACAAAGCCGGAGCCTACGGCATCCAAGGCACAGGCGGCCGCATGCTTGTGCACGATATTTCGGGTGACTTCTACAACGTGGTGGGCTTGCCCATCGCTCGCGTCGCACGCGCGATTCAAAAACTATCGTAATTGCATCTGGCGCTGGGTATCCCCCGGCGCCTACAATTTCGGCGTACCGTACGGATCCCGACCGGGCATAAGGCCCGGCGGAAAACCGATAGGAGTAAAACATGGATACACTGCTTGAGGCCATTGACGTTTGCGATGTCGATGGCTTTTGCTTTGGCAACTATACGGACGAGGAGGCCGGCACCGGTTGCACCGTAATCGTGGCACCCGAGGGCGCCACCGGCGGTGTTGACGTTCGCGGCGGCGCTCCAGCATCGCGCGAAACCGACCTGCTGCGACCCGAGAACACCGTCGACAAGGTCCACGCCGTCTGCCTTTCGGGTGGATCGGCCTTTGGCCTCGAGGCTGCAAGCGGCGTGGCCCGCGAACTCGAGAGCCGCGGCATTGGTCTGCCCGTCGGCCCCACGCAGGTGCCCATCGTGTGCTCCAGCTGTATCTTCGACCTTGCCTTTGGCGACCCCACCGTTCGCCCCGACATTGAGGCCGGCATCGCCGCCGTGCGCGAGGCGCTCGACCACACCCCCACCAAGCTCGAACAGGGCAACGTAGGCGCCGGCACGGGCGCTACCGTGGGTAAGCTCATGGGCCCCGCCACCTGCATGAAGGCCGGCCTTGGCGCTGCCGCCGTGGCGCTCGGCCCCATCAAGGTGGGCGCCGTGGTCTCGGTCAACGCCTGCGGCAACGTTGTCGACCCCCTCACCGGCGAGTGGGTCGCCGGCATGCGCGCCTCAGCCGATAGCGACCAAATCGTCGATATGGAACTCGCAGCCTTTGCCGCCGCCGGATCCATGCAGATGCCGCTCGACCGCACCAACACCACCATCAGCTGCATCGTCACCAACGTGGAACTCACTAAGGCACAAGCCACCAAGGTCTCCCAGATGGCCGCAGACGCCTACGCACACGCCATCCGTCCCACACACACCACCAACGACGGCGACACCATCTACACCCTCGCCAGCGGCAAACTGGGCACCCAGGCAAGCGCCGCCGTTCCCCTAGACCTGCTGGGCATGCTCGCAGTAAGGGCCCTGGAAACTGCCATCGTAAACGGAGCCAAAACCGCCAAAACCTCCCACGGCATCCCCGGCGCCGCGAAGTAATCCACTCGACCGTCGGTCGGAGGCGGGCGGGCGTTACGTTTGCTGCTCTACAGTCCTATGCAAGACGAAGGCCACATTAAGTGGCCTTCTTTGCATGCGGAACTCACGACAAACGTAACATCCGCCCGCCTCCGATCGACTACCAACCATATTCTTTTCAGCCCAGGCCCCTGTGTACCGCGCGTCTAAGATCTTCAAATTCAGACAATCTGACAATCGATTCTTATAGCAGAGGCCCCTTGGCCTTTAGTTTGATACAAGTTCCGCACGAGCCGGAAAGCACTTAATGTGCTTTCCGTGCGAGCAGGACTGTTCGCAGTAGCAAACTAAAGGCCAAGGGGCCCAGTCAACCTAACAGAAGCGATTACTCGGCAGTTAGTTGAATTTGAAGATCTTTGAGGCAAGACGGTATAGGCCGAGTGTGGTTTTGTCTCCGGCCCGTCCGCGCAGGTTGGTGAAGAAGCCGACCACGCCGTAGCGGGCACGACGATACATGCGCTCGTCGTAGGCCTTCAAATCATTCCACAGCGTCTTTAGGCGCTCGTCGGCGCAATCTTCCTCGGAAAGCTTGGTGAGCACCGAGCAGATCGCCATCATCATGGTGAAGTAGCCCATCATGTACGAACGCAGACGCGACGACTCAACATCGCTGTACAGGTGGTACGACTCCATCATGATACGCGTAACACGGAACTGCTGGTCCAGACGCTTGACCATCGTTGCCTCGTTGACGCTCTGACCTTCGCGACCGATAAAGTAGCGGTAGAGGTCGATGTCGGCGTAGTACATGGTCTTGCAACGCGGCAGCGGCACGTAGGCGTAGATGTTGTCCACATAGAACGTGTGCGGCGGCATGGGAAGGTTGGACTCGCGCAGCACATCCGTGCGATAGCACAGGCTGTGCATGAGTAGGTTCTGGTCCAGGCGGAAATGACCGATCTGATCCCAGGAAAAGATCTTTTTGCGCGGCAGGGCAAATTTGTAACCGATAGCGGTATGCGTGCCCTCGTAAACCTTCTCGTACACGTAGTTCGAGATAAACAGGTCAACGCGCTGGTCGCGCTCCTCAAAGCCACGCAGAATCGACAGCATGGTCGAAAGGGCAGCGCCGTCAAGCCAGTCGTCCGAGTCGACAACCTTGTAGTAGGTGCCCTGCGCCTCGCGCAGACCCGAAAGGACGGCAATACCGTGACCGCCATTCTCCTGGTGCACCGCGCGGATGATTCCAGGATAACGGGCCTCCCACTCGTCGGCCTTGGCGGCCGTCTCGTCCTTGGAGCCGTCGTCCACCACGATAATCTCGATATCGGTGGCGTAATTGCTCCCCTCCAAGATGGAGGTGATGCAATGGTCCATGTCCTTGGCGGCGTTATACGAGGGAATACCGAATGTTATGACTTTATGCATGGCAGGCGATAATCTCATCCGAAAGATCGAGGGCGGAATTGGTCACGGCGTCCATATCGTAGTAACGATACTCGGCCAGGCGACCCACCGGGTGGAAGTTCGTCAGGTTCTGGACGCGCTCGAGATAGCGCTCGTAGAGCTCGCGGTTCTCGGGCTCCAGAATGGCGTAATAGGGCGTCTCGCCCGAGCCGGGCGTATAGGCCTTGGAGTACTCCTTCATAATGGTGGTCTTGCCGGGCAGGACCTGACCAGTCATGTTCTTGAACTCGGTGATACGCGTGTAATCCTCGCTCGTGGTGTAATTGACGGTGCCCACGGGCTGGAACTGGTCCATATCGAGCGTCTCGAACTTCATATCGAGCGTGCGGTACGGCAACGCACCCAAGTCGAGGTTGAACAGTTCATCGAGCGGGCCGGTGTAAACGATCTCGCCGCCGTAGACCTTGCCGTCGACCTTGACGGTGGTCTCGTCGATCTCAAAAAGATCGCGGGCGTCCACGTCGCAGAACACGTCAATCAGGTCGTGGTCGAGCATGTGCTCAAAGAGCGCCGTGTAGCCCTCCTGCGGCATGCCCTGGAAGGGAGCTTGCGGGAAGTAGCGGTCATCATCGCCCACAAAGACGGGAACGCGGCCGGTGATCGAGGGGTCGATCTGATCGGGCGTCTGGCCCCACTGCTTCATGGTGTAATGCAAAAAGACGTTCTCGTAGACGTAATCGGCGACCTCGGCCAAGTCGGGGTCGTTCTTCTTGCGCAGCTCCATAATGGGCACCTTGACATCCTTGCCAAAGGTCTCCACGAGCTTCTGATACAGCTCCTCGCCGCGCTCGTCACCAAAGGCGAGCTTGAGACTCGCATGGTTGAAGGGCACGGGCATAAGGGTACCGTTGATGTTGGCGAGCACCTTGTGCTGATAATCCGTCCACTTGGTAAAGCGCGACAGGAAATTGTGCACGCGCTCGTTAAAGGTGTGATAGATATGCGGACCGTACTCGTGAATCAGGATTCCGGCCTCGTCAGTGCAGTCATAGGCATTGCCCGCAATGTGGCTACGGCGCTCCAAAACGGCAACACGATAGCCGATGGTCTCGGCAAGACGGCGGGCGCAAACGGCACCGGCATATCCAGCACCGACGACAATCATGTCGTACGCGCCGGCGTTAAAGCCTTCAGGCAGGCCTGAGGTAATCTGCATCGATACTCCTTGTCAAAAGCCACGGGCTCGTTAGCTGGGCTTTTCTCGAACATTCTTCGAGACATATTTATCAGAGCGATTATAGCGCTAATGCGTCCTATAATGAGCTTGCCACACAAGGAAAGCTCAAGCACCACGGCGAACATAATTGAAAGGTAAACCCGCTAGCAGCGGGTTTATTCGTGTACAGCCGAGGGCCTGGAGCTTAGCAAAACGCTTGTAAGGAGTAACATGAGCGATTTCCTGAACCGTATGAAGTCTGCCGCCAAGGCCGACCTTAAGACGATCGTCCTGCCCGAGGGCGAAGATCCGCGCACTATCGTCGCGGCCACCAAAATCATCGAGGAGGGCCTGGCAAAGATCGTCATCCTGGGCAACCCCGACGAGATCAACGTTCCCGGCGCTACTGTCATCGACCCGCGCAATGCCGAGAAGCACGAGGAGTACGCGCAGAAGTTTGCCGAGCTCCGCGCCAAGAAGGGCGTCACCATCGAGCAGGCTCGCGCCCAGGTGATGGACGCCACCTACTTTGGCACCATGATGGTCAAGATGGGTGACGCCGACGGCCTGGTCTCCGGCGCCTGCCACTCCACCGCCGACACCCTGCGCCCCGCGCTGCAGATCCTTAAGACCGCCCCGGGTACCAAGCTGGTCTCGGCCTTCTTCGTGATGTGCACCGACACCCCGCAGTTCGGCACCGACGGTACGCTGATCTTCGCCGACTGCGGCCTCAACATCAACCCGTCCTCCGACGAGCTCTCCGAGATCGCCATCGCCTCCGCTCACTCTTGGTCCACCTTTATGGGCAGCGTCGAGCCGCACGTGGCCATGCTCTCCTACTCCACCATGGGCTCCGCCGGCGGCGAGGTCGCCAAGAAGGTCCAGGAGGCCGTTAAGTTCTGCAAGGAGAAGGCTCCCGAGCTCGCCATCGATGGCGACCTGCAGCTCGACGCCGCCATCGTCCCCACCGTCGCCCAGCTCAAGGCTCCCGGTTCCTCCGTTGCCGGCAAGGCCAACGTGCTGGTGTTCCCCGACCTCGAGGCCGGCAACATCGGCTACAAGCTGGTCCAGCGCTTCGCCGGTGCTGACGCCTACGGCCCCATCCTGCAGGGCATCGCCAAGCCGGTCAACGACCTTTCGCGCGGCTGCTCTGCCGACGACATCGTGGGTGTCGTGGCCATCACCGCTGTCCAGGCTCAGATGGCTGAGTAGCGGACGTATCCCCTCGGGACCCCACAGGGTAAAGCTCTGAAAACGTCCTCGGACATGTCGGAAGCCCCCGCTGCGCACTACGTGCGGCGGGGGCTTCCTCCGTCCTGCGGAATGTTTTCAGAGCTTTTCCCTGTGGGGTCCCTGCCGCTACGTAGTATTCAGGGAATCTGGAGTGGACGGCGGCTTGGCTACGAGCTGGGGCTGAGGATCTGAATGCATGGGCGACGTTGCTGAGGGCGTATGTGTTTGGAATCGATCACTTTGAATCTGAGCGGCAAAGCTTGGGTCGTCGTCCTTCTGCCAACAAAAAGGCCTCCGGAGCCGTTTGCTCTGGAGGCCTTTCATTCAATTGCAAATGAGCGCTAGTTGTTCTTGGTCAGGCGCTCGACGTCGTGGGCGATCATGTATTCCTCGTCGGTGGGGATGACCATGACCGTGACGGCGGAACCGGCGGCGCTGATGACCTGTGGGCCGTTGCCCACGGCCTCACGGTTCTTGTTGTTGTCGATGCGCACGCCCAGCCACTCAAAGCAGTCGCAGAAGGCCTTGCGGATCGACCAGTCGTTCTCGCCGATGCCGGCGGTAAAGGTGATGGTATCCACGCCCGCCATAGAAGCGATCATAGAACCGGCCTGCTGCATGGCCTTGTAGGCGAACATATCGAAGGCGAGCAGGCAACGTTCATCGCCCTCGGAGGCGCGCGTACGGATGTCGCGGGCGTCGTTGGAGATGCCCGAGATGGCAAGCAGGCCAGACTGCTTGTTCATCATGTCGTCGACTTCCTGGTAGGTGTAGCCGCCCTCGCGCTGGAGGTAGCACACGGTGGCCGGATCAATGGAACCACAGCGAGTGCCCATCATCAGGCCGTCGAGCGGCGTGAGGCCCATCGTGGTGTCGCGGCACACGCCGTCCTCAATGGCGGCAAGCGAAGCGCCGTTGCCCAGATGGCACGAAAGCAGGCGGTGGCAGCGCGAGCCCAGGATCTCCTTGGCCATCATCCACTCGTAGCGGTGGCTCGTTCCATGGGCGCCGTACTTGCGCACATGATACTTATCGCACACGTCCTTGGGCAGCGCGTAGGTGTAGGCGACCTCGGGCATAGTCATATGGAACGAAGTGTCGAAGACGGCCACATTGGGCAGCTCCGGATACTTCTCGCGGCAATACTCAATCGCCGCGGCCTCACCGTAGTTGTGCAGCGGAGCCAAGGGGGCCACTTCAAGAATCTTGGCCATGACTTCGTCGTCGACAACTGCGGAATCATCGAAGTGCCAGCCGCCCTGAACGATACGATGACCAATGCCATCAATCGTAAAGTCGGTCTTCTCGAGCTCCTCGAGCACGCGAGCGATAGCAGAGCGATGATCGGGGAAAGGGACCTCCTCGGTCTGCTTGGCGCCACCGTTCTCGGAGTGGCCAAAGATGCCCATGTCCGAACCGATACGTTCGCAGTTGCCCTTGGCGAAAACCTCTCGGGTATCGGTATCCAAAAGCTGATATTTAAGGCTTGAGCTGCCGGCGTTGACAACAAGTACGTTCATGAGACTCCTTTGCAGTGCAATACGGTCGACGCAGACCCCTTAAGGCGGCCGCATTTTAATAAGAAGTTATCACAACTTGATAAATAGCTATCAAGCATATCGCCCAACGAGCACAAAAGAGGGGCCGAACGGCGCTCGGTCGTCCAGCCCCTCCCCTCTTGCAATTACTTGCCGTTGACGATGCGCTCGACGTCGGAAGCGATCATGAACTCCTCGTCCGTGGGGATGACGAAGATCTTGACCTTGGAATCCTTGGCAGACAGGCACCAAGCGCCGTCACCACGCAGGGCGTTGCGGGCATGATCCATCTTGACGCCCATAAAGGCCAGACGGTCGGCAACGCCGGCACGAACGGCCGGGGCGTGCTCACCGATGCCAGCGGTGAAGACCAGCGTGTCCATGCCGCACATGGAAGTAGCCATCTCGGCAGCCTTGGCGGCAATCTTGTAGACAAACATGTCGAAGGCGAGCTGAGCATCGGGGTCACCAGCGGCGGCGAGCTCCTCGACGTTGCGGCAGTCGTTGGTCTTGCCGCCGGTCACAGCCAAAAGGCCGGACTTCTTGTTCATCATCTCGTCGACCTCGTCAAAGGTGTAGCCGCCCTCGCGCTGCAGGTAGCACACGGTAGCCGGGTCGATGGAGCCGCAGCGGGTGCCCATCATGACACCGTCGAGCGGCGTCAAGCCCATGGTGGTGTCCATGCACTTGCCGTCCTCGATGGCGCACAGGGAAGCGCCGGAACCGATGTGGCACACGACGACCTTGCGGGCCTCGCCGTTGGTCATCTCGGCAACCTTCTTGGAGATGTAGCGGTAGCTGGTGCCGTGGGCGCCGTACTTACGGATGTGCAGCTTGTCGCAGACGTCCTTGGGCAAGGCGTAAGTCTTGGCGACCTCGGGCATGTTGAAGTGGAAAGCGGTGTCGTAGACCGTAACGTTGGGCAGGTCGGGATACTGCTCGAGGCAGTACTCGATAACGTTGGCCTCGGGGTTGTTGTGCAACGGAGCAAGCGGAGCGACCTCGCGGATCTTGGCAAGGACATCCTCGTCGACGAGGGAGGAATCGCCAAAGTACCAACCGCCCTGAACGATACGGTGGCCGATGCCCTCGATCTTGACGCCGTTGGCCTCGAGGTCCTTCAGGACGACCTCGATGGCGACCTTGTGGTCGGGGAACTCAATGTTCTCGGTCACCTTCTTGGAGCCGTTGGCAGCGTGGGTGAAGGTACCGCCGGTAAAGCAGACGCGCTCGCAGGAGCCCTTTGCGGACACCTTGCGGGACTTGGTATCGATGACCTGATACTTAAGGGTCGAAGATCCTGCGTTGACGACCAGAACGTTCATGTGTCTCCCAACTAACAGGCGGTGTGGCGCCGCCAGGTTACATACGCTTCAATAATAAACCCAAACGCCCTCGCGCTCGGGTTTATTGCGTTGATATATAAGTTATCGGTGCCCAAATACTCATGGCCTTTGACTTGTAAGACGAAATAGCGCGGGGACATACACCAGGGAAGAAATCCCGAGCGCAACAAGCAATACGACTCGAATGCCCGCAACGCTACTCAGCACAGAGTTGAGCAGATAGAAAAGAACAGCACCCACCGCCACCATCTGGCTTTGAACCGAAATCAGTGAACAGCGCATCGATGAATCGGCAGCATTTTGAAAAATTGAGTATTTAATTGGAGCAAATAACGAGTACGCGACCGTCTGCAGCACATAGAACACGGGCAGCAAATAAACCGGAGTTAAGGGAATCAAAAACAGAGCTGTCAGGAAAAGACGCACGATGCCGCAAATACGCGCAAAGCGGCCCTTGTCGACATGAGCAATCGCACAGGGCACAATAAGTCCCATGGAGGCCGAGGCAAGGAGCTGAACCGCAATGGTCACACCCGAAGCGACGGCATTCATTCCGCGACCCGCAAGCAGCAGTGAGAAAAAGTCTTCCAGGGCGACAAAAGCAAATGCCTGAGAACAGTCCATGATGAACGCTGAACGAAGAATGCCATTACCCGCAATAGCGGCACCGATCATCTTCGGGCTAATCCCATGTTCAGGTGTCGTCGCAGTGCCCCCTCTTCGCATCTCAGGAATGCAGACAACGACAACCAACGTCAACACCATTGCGATGATATCTGCCGAAAGACCAATGAGATATGCACCGACGGACGAAATGAAACCGCCCACGCAAGCGGAGATGGCATAAGAGGCATAGAAAACAAATCGCTCAACGACATTAAGTCTTACGAGCTGGTCCTGAGAGACGCTGTCAATGTAAATCGCTTCGATGGATCCGCTCACACACGCAACGGCAAAACCCTTGAGAGCGAACGCACCGATTAAAAGCAGGGGAGAACGGACGAGAAGCAGGGCGGCGTAGTATCCAAGCATTCCCACGACGCCAACGAGACCGCTTGTCTTTCGTCCAAACCTATCAGCAATATAGCCAGTGGGAACTTCAAGGATGAACTTGCTCACTTGATATGCAATCATCATGCTAGAAATCGATACCATCGAAAGTCCGACGAACTCAAGGTAGACAGTTAGAAAATACAAGATGGTGCTGAAGTTCGACAGAAAAACGAACGTCATATAAAGCAAAACCGTACGGTTTTTCATGCTCCACCCTCCAAGAGTCAGCAATCTAAATCGGAATCTTGGAAAAGCATGAGGGCAAAGCTGTCAGCTATGTGTTACAAGGCGTCAATAATCACTTGATGCCTCGAAGCCAATTAATCTCACGAAGCAAGATGACGCAATAGGTGCAGAAAAACCGTCTGGTGTCGATCAGTCCAGGCATTTTGTCGATAGCAAAAGTAGATGGGCAAGGCTACGTCACGCGAACCTTCAATGGAGCACTCGCTCACTTCCAATACATCTGATGCGAGAGAAGAGCCAGAAAAACTCAATATCAATCCCCCGGCTTGAAGAAACTCAGTCTGCGCCCTGTTTCCGTATTCAACATCACGGAAGCGAAAATTGACGAGCTGGGCTTCGGGACATTGATTGATTGCATTGAGACAGGGCGACAAATTAATGGGAACAGCGAGCCTGCCGCCCAGTAACTCGCGAATGGTCATGGCGCCCACAGATTGATGACCCGCTGGGCATGAAAGAACCTTGAGCTCCTTTTCACCCAAATATTTTGAAGAAAGGACGCTGTCCCGTGGTTCCTCGAATGAGATAGCCGCATCCGAAATGCCAAGCACAAGTGATTCAAAGCATGTAGCCGTTGGCTGATGCCACACATCAAGGTGAATCTGAGGGTGCGAGCGTTCAAACGAGTCATACCAGCTTTCGGCAAAAAGGCGCCCCCGCCCATGAAGGCAGGGGGCGTAAAGACGAAAGTGGCCATCGGGCGAAACGCCGTCGCCCCTCGATTGAGCGTACTTTTTGAGATCGTCGACTTGTGCCAGGATCACGCGCGCACGACGCGCAAATTCTCTGCCCGCCGGAGACAAAACAGCCTCCCCCGCCGATCGGTCGAGCAAAACAATCTGATACTCAGATTCCAGCTTTTTGATTGCCGACGAAACGGCCTGCGGACTCACATGAACGGCGCGAGCTGCTTTGCGCACGCCGCCATAGTTCGCTACCGCTTGAAGGTATTCGAGTTGAGAAAGCTGCATAGATTACTCCAAAGGCAGCCAAGTCGACGGGCTACGCGCCCTCAGATGAGGTTCTCGCCCAGGTTTTTGCCGCCGAGGACGTGCATATGGAAGTGCATGACGGTCTGGCCGGCGTTGACACCCTTGTTGGAAATGACGCGGAAACCGTCCTCCAGTCCCTTGGCCTTGGCGACCTCCTGGATGGCGTGAGCCATGGCGCCCATGGTCTCGGCAGGCACGTTGTCGGCGATGTCGCTGTAGTGCTTCTTGGGGATCACGAGCGTGTGGACCGGCGCCTGCGGGTTGAGGTCGTCGAAGGCGATGACCTGGTCGTCCTCATAGACAACGGTCGAGGGGATCTCGTGGTTGGCAATTTTACAGAAGATGCAATCGCACATAGCTGGTTCCTTTCTTACAGACCAAGGTAATTATATTTGGTCGAGATGGTTAGAACGAGAGGCTGTCGTCGGTGTTGGCGGCTTCGCCGTCGGCGAGCACGTCGTTGCCGTCGACGTCCTTAAGGAGCACCGAGACCTTCTGCTCGGCATCGGACAAGCGGGTGCGCAGGCTCTTGAGGAGCTCGACGCCGCGGGTGTAGCTCTCGAGTGACTCCTCGAGCTCCATATCGCCCGACTCCAGGCTGCGGATGATGAGCTCCAGCTCCTGCGAGGCCTGCTTGTACGTAAGCTGTTCGACCGGGGTCTTCTCTGCCATATCTGTTTCCTTTCCTAAGGGTCTATCACTGTGAAACGCGGTCTACTCGACCGCGTTGACGGTTGCTGCCACGTTGCCGTCTGCCATGCGCACGCGGATGGCGTCGCCGGGCTTAAAGGTCTTGGCGCTCGTAGCAACCCCATCATCGCTGTACGCGATGGAGTAACCGCGGGCAAGTACCTTAAGCGGCGACAGGGCATCGAGCGAAGCCGCCGCACGGCCCAGGTCGGACGCTGGCTTGCTGAGCATCGTGCGCCCCTGATGCTCTAGGCGGGAACTCGCAAGCGTGAGCGCATGGCGCTTACCCTCGAGCCCCGAGGTGCTTGTAATCAGACACTCGGGCAAGCGCTCAAAGTTGGAGCGGAATGTCCCGACCGAGCGTACTATGGCGCCCGACAGGCGATCGGCAGTCAGCGCAAGCTCCGATTCGCGACGCTCAACCATAAATGTGGGGTCGTTGAGGCACGGGCGACACGCAGCGGCATCGAGCGCATCACCCAAGCGAGCCGTATAGGTATCCCAGGCACGGCGACCGCGCTGATCGAGCATCTCCAGGTCGACCTGGGCCGACCCAATCATCGATGCCATCGCGGCACCCAGACGCTGATGGCGCGCCTCGAGCACATCGGCCAACTCCGTCATAGCCGGCGCCACCGATTCTGCCGCCGCCGTGGGCGTGGAGGCGCGTCGGTCGCTCACCATGTCGCAAATCGAGGTATCGGGCTCATGGCCAATGCCGGTCACCACGGGCACAGGACAAGCCGCCACCGCGCGGGCAAGCTCCTCGTCATTAAAGGTCATGAGGTCCTCAAAGGAACCGCCGCCGCGCACCAGCAAAATACAGTCGGGCGCCGGCGTAATGGAAGCGGCGCGGCGCAAGCCCTCAATGAGCTCGGCCGGCGCACCCTCGCCTTGAACCTTGGCGCCCACGCAAACGAGCTCGACGAGCGGGTTGCGACGACGCAATGTACGCTTGACGTCGTCGATTACGGCACCCGAAAGCGAGGTGACGACCGCCACGCGCGAGCAGAACACCGGGATGCGGCGCTTGCGCGCCTCGTCCATCAGGCCCTCGCGGCGTAGCTTTTCGGCCAGTTGCGCCACTTGTTGACGCAGCAGACCCTCCCCCGCCAGCGAAAACGAGCGAGCGACAAAGCTCATGCGGCCCGTGGCCTTATAGAGATTGAAGCTGCCCTTAAAGCTCACCTGCATGCCGTCACGCAGATCGAAGGTACGCTTGAGATAGGCGCCCTTCCAGATGATGCAGTCGACGGCGGCCGAGTCGTCTTTAATCTGGAAGTAGCAGTGGCCGCTTCGGGCATTGGGACCACGGAAACCCGTGACCTCGCCCAGGACACTCAGCTGCGGAATGGCATCGAGCGCACCGGCGGCGATCTCTACCGCCTGGCTCACGCTGAGCTCTTTGCGCTCTTGCTCGTCCGAACCGTCGAACTCGGCGGAAACGGCATTGCCGGTTAGATTCCAGCCTGCCACGCAGCCTCCTTTCGTCATCGTGCACAAGGGCTTCGGCCCTGCGCAAATTCAAGTCCAACACATAGTACAGCGCCGCGAGGACACGAATCCCCGCGGCGCCCAGCGACCCAATTTGTTATCGGTTGGAGTTTCTGTTGTATCGAGCCATAAGATAGAGCAGCTGAATAATCGAGGTGAGCGCCGCAGCCACATAGGTAAGCGCGGCGGCCGTCAGCACCTTCTTGGCACCGTTGACCTGCTTGGAGCTCATACCCGACTGCTCAATATACGCCACGGCGCGGCGGCTGGCATCAATCTCGACCGGCAGCGTAACGAGCTGGAACAGCACGCTAAACGAGAAGAAGATCAGCGCGATGGTCGTGAGTCCCGCGATGTTCATAAACAGGCCCATGAGCAGCACGATGGTCCAGGTGTTCTGGGTAAAGTTGACGACCGGCACGAGGGCGGTACGTACCTTCATCATGGCATAGCCGCTTTGACGCTGCGCGGCATGGCCTGCCTCGTGACAAGCGACAGCAACGCTTGCGACCGAGCCGCCCGAACGGTTGGAATCCGACAGATACAGGTTATTGTCCTGCGGGTTGTAATGGTCGGTGAGCTCACCGGCGACGCCCTTGATACCCACGGCGTTGCAACCGTTGGCGTCGAGCATGCGGCGAGCGACCGTGGCACCCGTGTCGCCGTCCGAGCGAACCTTGGACCACGTCTTGTACGTCGAGTTGATATAGCTCTGCGCGGCAAGGCCAAGCACCGTGCAGACAAGCACAACCAGCAGGTACAGCGGGTCGATACCAAAGCCATATCCATAGTAATAGGGCATGCGAATTCCTCCAAATCGAGTTACACGTTGGAGGCATTCTACCCACTCGCCCAGCAGGCAAATCAACATCGATGTTTTGGCAATGTCAGCGAAAACGGCCGAGAGCGAGCAAGGTGACGTGAAAGAGAAGCGACGCGTACTTTGGTACGCGAGCGACGATTGAACGTCAGTTTGCCGCTCTCGGCCGTTTGCAGCGTCGAGCTGTTACGCGGTTTGGTAAAACCGCGTAACTATATACCTATAACAACTCAATCTTTCCGTCCTTCACGGTGAGTCCCATATTGCCGGAAAGCAGATCGTCCAGGCGCGAGCCCACAAGCTCAAAACGCCAGCCTTCGCGCAGGGGGCTCTGCTCGGGGTGCTCAATATAGTCGGCCAGATCATCGCGCGAGGCAATGACCGAGGTCGCCACGCCCGAGCGCTCGGCAACCAGGCGGATGAGCGCATACATCAGGTCCGTCACGCTCTCCAGCTCCGGCGAGATCTGACGGTGTCCGCGCACCATGAGCGGCAGGCGATCGTGCGGGCAGCTCGCGCCGCGCTTGATGGCCATGAGCGCACCGTCCACGTCGCGCTCCCCCAGCTGGTCGGTACCGCGAATGCTACGGAACTCCTCAACGCGGACGGGATTGCGCTTAACGAGCGCAAGCAGCGTGTCGTCGGACATGACCCACTTGCGCGGGATGTTACGGCGCTCGGCGCGGTCCTCGCGCCAGGCGGCGAGCTCGCGCGCGATACCCAGCTGGTGACGGCTGCACGAATTGATGCGCTTGACCTTGCGGAACGCCTCGTGGCGATCGGCGCGATAGTGCGACTCGTCAGCCAGCGGGCGCAACTCGTCGAGTACCCAGTCCACGCGGCCCAGCTCGCGCAGACGGCTCATCATCTCGGTATAGGCGACGATCAGGTACTTGACGTCATCGATCGCGTACTCAATCTGCTTATCGGTCAGCGGGCGACGCGACCAGTCGGTCAGCGACTCAGTCTTGGGCAGCGAGACGCCGCAAAACGTCTGCACGAGCGCGCCGTAGGAAATCTGCTGGCGCTCGCCTAAAAAGGCGGCGGCCACCTGCGTGTCAAAAATCGGACGCGGCAACACGCCTACGGTATGAAGCATAACTTCCATGTCCTGCGAGCAAGCATGGAACACCTTGGTCACGCTCTCGTCGGCCATGAGTTCGGCCAAGGGAGACAGGTCGTCGATCACCAGCGGATCAACCGCGACGCTCTCGGCAGGAGTGGCAATCTGGACCAGGCACAGGCGCGGATGGAACGTGCGCTCGCGCAAAAACTCGGTATCGACGGCAATCGCGTCAAACTCACGGGCGCGCTGACAAAAGTCGAGTAGAGCCTGATGTGTGGAAATGTACATATCAACCCATCGAATAAGGTTAGGCCCGAAAAACACGGGTAGGATATCGGCATTGCCTTACAACTATACTCGGTTAGTCACAGAACGGGAACGTAAGTATGCGCTGCCTTATCATCCACAACCCGGCATCGGGCCCCAGCTCAGATGAAATCTACGCATTCACGCACGCCCTCGCGCAGGGCGGCGACGAGGTCGTGATGCGTTTTATCGGCGATGGCATGGAACCCGAAGACGCCGTGGCAGACGTGCGCGAGTTTGATCGCGTGGTGATTTCGGGCGGCGACGGCACCGTCTCCAACGTACTCGACCAAATGCGCGGATGCGGCGTCCCCACGCTCGTCTTCCCCTCCGGCACAGCCTGCCTGTTCTTTAACAACATCGGTAATGCCCCCGAGGCAGCGGCACTTGCCAAGGCCTGCCGTGCCGGTCGCACGGTCAAAGTGGACATGGGCGAGCTCTTTTGGCTCGACGAGAACGGCAACGAAAAGCGCCACGGCTTTATCATCATCGCCGGCTCGGGCTTCGACGCCGAGATCATGATGAAGGCCGCCCCTACCAAAAACGACATCGGCGAGATCGCCTACTTCCTCTCCGCGCTCGCCACGCCCAATCCCACGGTGGCGCACTTTACCATCGAGCATGACGGCATTGTCGAGGAGCTCGATGGCATCTGCTGCATGGCCGGCAACACCTCGGTCATCCAAAACGACATCAACCTGTTCCCCAACTGCCGCATGAACGACGGCATGGTCGACATTGCGGTCATCGAACCCGTGCGCACCGTGCAGCTGCTGCCTACCGTGATCACCGCTGCGCTTGACCCCGCCGGCAAGGTACTCGGGCGCCCACAGTTCAAGATCATCCAGACCAAGGAAGCCAAGATCACCTGCACCCCGTCACTGGGCATGCAGTTCGATGGCGAGATTATCTCCAGCAATTCGGGCGTCTTTGGAGCCCGCGCGCTTCCGCAATGCCTCGACCTCATCGTCGACGAATTCTCCCCGCTCGGAAAATAGGAGGACCCTATGAACGACAATCCCCTGATCGGCTTTATTGTCATCGTCTTGGCCATGCTCGTCGGTTACGCCATCAACGTGATTCACCGCCGAAAGAAGTAAATCCACATTGGTATGATATTCATCCAGTTATCGACTCTCCCGCTGTTTATGCAAATCCTAAACAGCGGGAGAGTTTTCTTTTTGAGCGCCGTCTAGTGCTTTATTCAGCTACAGTAAATGCAGGGTGCCTTTATTTAACTAAAGCTATAAAATGAGTATTATTATCCGTTCATCGTATATTTCTTCACGCTCATCGAGTAAACGCTGTTGTCGAATGAATACTCTTTACGCTTCCTTTAGGCTAGTAGATGTATTTATTAGCTGAAACTCCGTACGGTTTCGCGGGGTTTCAACAGTTGGGAGGGATTATGAGGTTTACTCATCCTGTCAACACGCTCAAGAAGCTCGGCTGCGGCCTTGCGTTTGGAGCAGCGGCCATCATGGCCATGCCGACTTCGGCGCTCGCCTGCACCCAGATCTACATGGGCAGCAAGCTCACGGCCGACGGCAACACGTACTACGGCCGTTCCGAGGACTTCGGTCCGCGCTACATCAAGCACTTTGGCATTGAGCCCGCACACAAGGACGGCAACGAGTACACCTCGGTCGAGTCCGGTTTTGAGTACAAGTCCAAGGGCGCAACCTACCGCTACACCTTCGTTCGCGACAACCCCTCGCAGTGGGAAGATCGCTACGACGCATATTCCGAGGCAGGCATCAACGAGAAGGGCGTCTCCTGCTCTGCCACGTTGAGCACCTCCTATAACGAAAAGGCCGAAGAGGCCGACCCCATCACCGAGGAGACTGGCATTGGCGAATACAACTACGCCAGCGTCATTCTGGGCGAGAGTGCCACGGCCCGCGAGGGTGTCGAGCTCCTCGGCAGCCTGATTGACGAGCAGGGCGTCTGCTCCAACGACCAGATCATCATTGCCGACAACAACGAGACCTGGTTGTTTGCAGCGCTTTCCGGCCATCAGTGGATCGCCATGAGGCTCACTGACGATATCGCCTCGCTCAACCCCAACATCGGCAACCTCACCTATGACGTCGACCTCGACGACACCGAGAACTGCCTCCACTCCGAGGGCATCGAGTCTATGCCTAAGGAGAAGGGCTTTGCCGAGTACACCGACGGCAAGTTCGACGTCGCCAAGACCTACGGCGAGGAGATTGGCGAGGCCGGCATGCACCAGTGGTCGCGCTATATCCAGGGCCGCGATTACTTCATGGCTCCGCTTGCTGAGGGCACCGACTACGAGATCGTCAAGGACGAGCGCGAAGACGCTCGCGCGACGACCGGCGCCCTGGTCCACGAAATGCAGCCGCTGTTCTTCCAGCCCGGCAAGTCCGACTGGAACACCTTTGAGATGATTCGTTCCTTCGCCGCTCGCGGCGAGAATGTCGCCGGCCTCAACGCCAACACCGACGGCGCCTATGCCATCGGCTCCAACCGCAACACCGAAATCCACACCTTCCAGATCCGTCACGGCATGGACCCCGAGATCGCGACCATCCAGTGGGAGATGCTCTCCAACGCCGAGTTCTCCGTCGCCATCCCCCTCTATTCCGCACTGCTCACCGAGGTCAGCCCCTACTTCAGCGGTCAGGATGTCTCCTTCGATCACTGCGAAGAGGAAGACGTCGTGAACAACGAGGAGCCCAAGAACTCCATCAACTACGTCCTCATGGACATCAACACGCTCGCCTATGAGAACCGTGACCACTGCGCCACCGGCGTCCGCGCCTATCTCGACGCCCTGCAGAAGGAACTCATCGAGCAGAACCTGACCGTCGACGAGGCCATGCAGGCCGAAAAAGGCACCGAAGCCCGCACCGCCCTGGCCAACAAGGCCGGCAAGGCTGCAACCAAGAACACCTATGTTAAGTGCAAGGCCATGCTCGAGGAGATGCGCGACTACCTCCAGGAGGGCGATTTCTCCGAGGAGTTCGTCCCGAGTGACTACGATGCTGACAACGACTGCCTGGTCGAGTCCATCACCTACGCCGACGAGGCCCTTTCCGATGAGGACGTGGCCGAGCCCGAGGCCGAAGAAGAAGAGGTCACCGAGGAGAAGTCCGAGGGCAACAACATGGCCGCCATGGCCGTTGGCGCCGTCGTCATCATCGGTGTCTGCGCCTACGTGATCTATCGTCGCAAGAAGGCCTAAGGCCCTCATGTCTTAGCTGAGCGGACAAGGCAGCAATGGCAGCCTCGCCCGCTTAGCCCGCTCTTTTGACCGACGGGAAACCCGCCTGAAATCTTTTTAAAAAAGATTTCCCCGCACACACTTCGCTGTGCTATAGTGCAGCGGAACAGCAACTAGGTGCGACCGCGCCACGGCATCACGAAAGGAGCCACCAACATGAAGAACACGATGAAGTCTCTCAACAACTGGTGGTGGCGTGATGCGAATACGATCGGTCGACAGTGAGTCCCTCACGCCTGTTTTTGCGCTCTAGGTGATTGGAAGGCCTCCGGTTTCGACCGGGGGCCTTTTTCTATCTCGAGCCCGATCGCATTCGCATCACGCGCCTCCGCTTTTCTCTTGCAATCCCCTTCCGAAAGGATTTTCACCATGTCTCAGAACACCACCGCCACCCAGCCCCGCACCGTCCATACCGCCGATCGCGGCAAACTCGATGTCCGCGCCCTCGTCCTGCTCGCCATCCTACTCGCCGCCGGCTTCATCCTCAACTTCACCGTCGGCAAGGCAATCTCGGGCATCTCGGGCGGCATGATCAGCCCCGAGTTCATCATCTCGGCCTTCTGCCTCACCATCCTGGTCGTTCGCCCCAACATCTGCCAGGCGCTCGTCATTGGCCTCATCTCGGCTGCCGTGATCCAGATCACCACCACTTCGCCGTTCGTCGATTTTGCCGCCGAGGGCATCGCCGCCATGCTCATGGCCGGCATCGTCAACGCCGCCGGCAAGAACGGTCAGGTCAAGCCCGCCATCGCCATCGTCGCAACCTTCCTGACCACCTTTGTCTCCGGCGCCATCTTCATGGTCATCAAGATGGCCATGCTCGGCGTGGTCGGCGAGCTCGCCGCCGCCATGTTGCCCGTCGTCGCCATGACCGCCGTCTTTAACGCCATTCTGGTCGGCGCCCTCTACCTGCCCATCCAGAAGGCCCTGAAGCTCAACTAACCCACAGTGCCCCATCGGTAAAGACCGTCCCAAACAACTAGCTCTTGGGGACGTTCTTAAACGACTAGTCATTAAAGAACGTCCCCAATGACCATGAAAGGTATCCATGGAAACGATCATCAACGTCGACGATGTCTCGTTCTCCTAT
>CAJLPX010000002.1 GCA_905208635.1 uncultured Collinsella sp.
AGGCCCTCGCGGCCTAGTCGCTATTTAGGGCGTCCAAGATTTGGGACGCAGTTCAGTGCAGGACCGGGTCTCTTGCTTTTGAGTCAACGAAACCACCACGAAGGGGACAGGCACCCTTGTGGTGGTTTTACTTGTGTTGTACTTTAGCGCGATGTAGTACTACCCGAGGCCGAAGGGAGCCCAACATGTTTAAGAACACGCAACAGCTCCTAGGCCTAGCGCTACTAGATTGGATAGCGCGCTAGGGTTGTAATCTCGCTATAACGATTTGTTGTACCCGGGTGCGCTATCGTCTGCCGCTTTCAGGCGTGATGAGCGACACGGGTATTTTTCTATCTCTAGGCCTTCTCTCTCTCCTGAAAGCCATCTGTCATAAAACGGTCAATCAGGAGGAACATATAAGCCGCAAAATCACAATCTTTGACGCCACCCTGTGCGACGGTGAGCAGTCGCCGGGCGCCAGCATGAATACCGAGGAAAAGCTCTTCATCGCCCGCCAGCTGGTGCGCATGAACGTGGACGTTATCGAGGCGGGCTTTCCCATCTCGAGTCCTGGTGACTTTCGCTCCGTACAGGAGATTGGCAAGATTGCGGGCGACCGATGCACGGTATGCGGCCTGACGCGCGCTGTCGACAGGGATATCGAAGTGGCTGCAGAGGCGCTCAAAACGGCCCAGAGGCCCCGTATCCATACAGGGCTGGGTGTGAGCACCAGTCACCTGCGCGACAAGCTCCATATGACTGAGGAAAGGGCAATTGAGTGAGCGATCCATGCCGTCAAACATGCTCGCAAGTTCGTTGACGATGTTGAGTTTTATGCCGAGGATGCCGGCCGCTCCGATCAGGAGTTTCTGGTGCGCATTATCGAGGCGGCCGTAAAGGCCGGTGCCACGGTCGTGAACATCCCCGATACGATGGGCTACAACATGCCGTGGGACTTTGGCGCCCGCATCCGTGACCTGCGCGGGCGCTGCGGGTGCGGCCGGTCAGCGTGCGGTCGACGTGATGGAGTATCGCGAGTACGAGATTGAGCGCATTGCGCGCCAGGCATTTGAGGCGGCGCGCAAACGTCGCGGCAAGGTGACGAGCGTTGATAAGCGCAACGTGCTGGAGACGAGCCGCATGTGGCGCGAGATCGTGCATCGCGTGCAAGACGAGGAGTACTCCGACGTGGAGCTTGAGGACCTGCTCGTCGACAACGCCGCCATGCAGCTCATCAGTCGACCGGCAGACTTTGACGTCGTGGTGACGGAGAACATGTTCGGCGACATCCTGTCCGATGAGGCGGCTCAGATTACCGGATCGCTCGGTATGCTTGCCTCTGCCTCGCTGGATGATGGCGTATCGCTGTTTGGGCCGAGCGCTGGCAGCGCTCCTGACATCGCGGGGCTCGGCGTGGCCAATCCGCTGGCTCAAATCTTGTCGGTGGCGATGCTGCTGACCTACGCGCTCGACATGGGCGAGCAAGCCGCGTGGATCGAGAGCGCCGTGGCGCGCGTGCTCGACGAGGGCTGGCGCACCCGTGACATCGCCGATGTCAACACCCCGGCAGATAAGATCCTCGGAACCACGACGATGGGCGACAAGGTCGTCGCCGCGCTGTAGGCGATGCCGATTCAAGCTGTCAAATATCTCAATCTGTAACATCTAAGGGGCAAAATCGTTCCTACCTGTTACAGATTGAGATTTTCGGCCGAGCATCCGTGGTCTGTCTCGATCTGTAACAGCTAACCGATTATTTGGGCCCTACCTGTTACAGATTGAGACAAACCGTTGGGACAGGTCGGACGAGTCAGCAAAACCACCACAAAGGTGCCGGTCCCCTTCGTGGTGGTTTTTAGCGCAACGAGGTGTTCCCAGCCGACCATACGGGCGGCCTTGCGCTCACGCTGCTCGATGACAGCGCATCTTTAGACGCGAAGTGCGGAACCGGGTGCATATACGAGCCGCGTAGCGTTACGAATTCATGGGAATGACCGTATCGCCAATTTGTACGCTTGCAATCTTGTCTGTGTCACAAACTTGCGAGAACGGCCAGGTCTTGTGGACATCAGTGGTGCCGTTATCCAGTTTATTTGCGAAATAGCCGCTGTGGCTGGTTGCGTCCTCAACATGACCGTCTTTGAACGTCACGATGAGGGGTATGTTGCCAACGGCATCCATAGACTCCTCCATGTTTTGAGACATCTTGCCGCTGTTGTTGTCGTGTTCGATGGAACGATCTATGTTGTAGCGGACTGAAACGCCAACGCAGGATACGGTGGCCTCTTGAATCGTCGCCTTGGTGCCGTTAAAGTTGACCGATTTGGGCGCGGGAATCGTAACGGATGTATCTTCGTAATTCAGCTGGAACTTAAGATCCCATGGGCCCGTAAGTATTTTCTTATACTCGGGAAGCTCTTTGCCAGCACGTGGCACAACGAGAGAGTTGATATGCGTGCGGACGGTCCTGCCCATAAGGCCGGGTGATTCAACGCTGAACTGTGCAAAGTATTGAATGCTGGAGTCATTGGGGTTCTTGTCAATGAGCCATGATTGGCCTTGGCCGCCATGCTCGCCATCAACGTATACGTTTCCATCGACACTTCCGGCGATAGTTCCGTTCTCGCCCGGCTCGGAAAGCTTTTTCAGGGCAGCGGGATCGTCGAACGTAAGCGTATAGGCGATGGTAACCATATCCTTGTCGCCCATGATGGCGTCGGCGGTCACGGTGACTCCGTTGTTGGAGCAGCTAGCACCGACGGGCCGGCCAATACGGTCGATGATCTCGGTTTGAGAAGCAGGTCCGTCAAAGATGTCGGAAAGCATGTCAGAAGGAAGCGGCAGGACGCCTGTTGCCATAGCCGTGCCAGCGCCTCCAATGACGATAGCGAGGACTGCCGTTACAGCGGCAATGCGAGCGACTGTTCTTACGGGATGGCGGGCGATGCGCGGCTTGCGTCGCGTGCCATTAAAGTTGCTTTGAGCGGTCGCCGCATCGCTCGAGGCGACGGACTGAGCAATCGAGTTTGCCATGTGCTGCTTCGCATTATCGGTAAACGAAATGTGCTCCAGGGCGTGGCGATAGTCATTCGAATTCGTAGTCATTGTGGTCTCCTTTCAAGGAAAGCCGAAGTGACGCACGTCCGCGGCTAAGGTGCTGGGCGGTTGCAGCTGGCGTCGCGTGAACGGCGTCTGCGATTTCCCTGATGCTCATGCCTGCGTAGTAGTGCAAAAAGATGGCGATGCGCTGTGCTTGAGGCAGGGCCGTGACAGCGGAAAGAATGGCGCAGTCGCGTTGCGCGAATTCTTGCTCGGTATGTGTTACGGGTGCGCAGAAATCGGGGAGCGAATCGAGGTCGACAACCGGGTGATTCGCGTGCGTACGGCCGATATCGCGACATGCGTTCAGTGCGACTCGGATCACCCAAGCACGTTCGTGTTCGAGCGAGTCGAACGGTTGAGTGCGTTGGAGAATCTTGATCAGCGTGTCCTGGCAGATGTCTTGAGCGTCGTCAGCGGATCCAAGGGCCGAATAGCACAATCGAAGGATGAGGTCGGAATACGTGTCGACCAAGCGCTTTGCTTCCCGCTCGATCTGATCGGCATCGCATCGGAGCGTGCTATTGCGGTTACGGCGTGCAGGCATAGTGTCACCTCCAATTGGTCGTGGTGGATATAGGGAAGGCGTCTCGCGAGGTCCCTCTACATACAACACGGTCGAGACTGCATAAGTTGACAAAAAAAGACGGCACGTGAGCGCCGTCCTTACAAAACAATGAGTGTTCTCGTTAATTACACAAGCACCGTGATGGACAGGTCGGACGAGTCAGCAAAACCACCATAAAGGTGCCTATCCCCTTCGTGGTGGTTGTTGGCAGTTACCAGGGGGTTCTGGCGGTTGAAGACTCGATTGCTTCGTGGCGTTTGAGCTCGCGGCGCATGGTTTGCGAGTTGAGCCAAGCGGCCTTCCAACCGCGCGTGGGGTAGCGCGCCTCGTCAATTTCGATCTTGGTATAGCCGCAGGCGTTGACAATCTTCGTTCCGCATGGGTGTTGGCGCTCGCGTTGAAAGTTGGGGCCGTAGCTTTGGTGCACATGCCCGTGAATCATATAGTCGGGACCCCAAGACTCAAGAGCCGCATTAAAGCACTCGAATCCTCGATGCGGCAGGTCGTCCAGGTCGCCCATGCCTGCGACGGGTGCATGGGTAAGTAGAATATCGCATCCGTCTACCAGTGCGATTTTTCGCGATAGCTTGCGCATGCGTTTTGCCATCTCGCGCTCGGTATACATGTTCGCGCCGTCGCGGTAGCGCATGGAACCGCCCAGACCCGCAATGCGAATACCTCGGTACACATATACGCTGTCCTCAACACAAATGCACCCGCCCGGTGCATGGCGCGCGTAGCGGTCGTCGTGGTTGCCACGAACGTACACAAGCGGTTTGTTGATGACAGTGACCAAAAACTCAAGATAGTCCGGATCCAGGTCGCCTGCGGATAGAATCAGGTCAACGTCCTCAAAGCGCTCCTTGCGAAAACATTCCCACAGGCAGCGCTCCTCTACATCGGCAATGGCTAGGATATTCATAGGGCACGGACCTCCGGCTCGTTATCGAGCTGCGGAATCGAGCCTATAACGTTGTCAGCCAGCCAGTTCATCTCGACAATCTGCGTACTCGGCAGGGGAGGGAAGCCCTCAATCTGAACCACGCCGTCCTGGCTGTGGAGCTCGCCGCCAAATGGGTTGATGGAGCCCTCGACAATGCCGTTGCGAAGCAGCTGCACAAGTTTACGCGTCTGATAGGGTAGGCCCGGAGCGTAGCGAATATCGATGACGCCGGAGCTCATACCGTACCAGTAGTTGACGGCGCGCACCTGCTGGTCATCGGCGGTCTCGTCCCATGTGCCGTGCAGTAGGCTGCGTACGATGAGTTCGTAGTAACGGCCCCAGTTCCATACCGGCATAGCAATACCGGTAACTTCCTTGCCGTTTACCAGACGGTGAAGCCCGTAGGCGGTGGGGTCCTCGAGAGACTTGGACATATCGGCGCCGGTCATGACGCTCACGCCCTCGCGACACATGGCTTCGGCAAGACCGCCGGCGGGAACATCTCCCCAAGTGAGGATAATCTGCGCACGAGGGTCGAGCAGCGAGGCACCGATAGCGAAGGCGTTGATTTCGCTCAGCGCGCCCGAGGCGAAGACCGACGCATGGTAGCCAATACGGTGGTTGTCGGCCATGCTGGCGGCAAGGGCGCCCAGTAGGAACTTGGCCTCGTACATCTTTCCAAAGTACGAGCGGACGCTTTGGTGGGGAAGGCCGATTGAGCAGTTAAGGAACCGCACCTGGGGATACTCGACTGACGCCCTGAGCGTGTATTCCATGAGCCGGTGTGAGGTCGAGAAGATGACGTTCGCCCCGTGCTTTACGGCTGTCTCGACGGCGGCGTAGAACACGTCCGAATCGTGGCAGTCCTCGAACGCCTCGGTGCGCACGATGCCGCCAAAGTGCTCATCAAGATACCGGCGGCCCTGGTCGTGTAGGCTGTCCCAGCTCGACGTGGCACAGGGAAACTCGTGGATAAAGGCGATTCGCATGGGATTGGCAGTGGAGTAGACGGTCTTGCTCATAAAGAAGTTGAGCACGCCCGAGGTAGCTTTTGTCGGTGCGCCCTCTTTCTCGTTGGGCTGCGGCGCTTCGACAAGATCGACTTTGTCCTCGTCGCTTTTGCCGGCAATGACAAGCTCGCGCCAAATCTTGCACAGACGGTTGACGACGATATCCGTCGGCGTATCCAGCAGACGGTCCTGGTTGTAGACGTTGAGGTAGACGAGCATGGCATCGGCAGGCGTAATGTCCAAGTGGTCGCCGCCCGCGCGAAGATAGGCGCGCTTAAAGAGCAGGAAGGTGTGACGTAGGTAGTCGACCTTCTTTTGAGGCCATTTTTCGACAAGATCTTGGCCGAGCATTTTGGCAAGCATCTCGTAGCTGCCCTCGCGCGAAAACTCAATCTCGTACAGGGGGCATACGTACCAAAAGGCGCAAAACTCACCGTACAGGCGGCTCTCGACGGAATCCCACTTACCGGGGTACAGACGCGTCACCTTGGCCGAAACCGTCGGAGCGTCAAGGAATTTGAGGACGCTGACACGCTTGTTGCCCTCTTGGACGTAAAAGCGGTGCATGAACTCGGTGACGATGATGGGGTCGCGGTAGCCCTCGGAGATTTGGATATCGTAGAGGTTGGACCATTTGCGGGCGAATTCGGTATTCCAGGGGAGCAGCGGCATAAAGTTACACGAAAAGGCGGACTGGCGACCTTTGGTAACCGTGCCGACGACCATTTCGAGCGGAATGTCCCGCAGGCCGATGTTCTCGCGCTGCCCGCAGGGAAGCTGGGCGACCAAGCTGTCGAGGTCCGTAAGATATGGATGCTCGCTTTGGCTGATGGCGCGACGGCGTCCCTGTTCGCCGCGCTTGCGCGCTTGACGATAGGCCTCTTCCATGGTGTCTACTCCCTTAGTCGTTTAAACAACGATATGAACCATGGTACCACGATGCGAAACCACCACAAAGGTGCCTGTCCCCTTTGCGGTGGTTTTAGGCGATGATGGGGGCGATGGCGCGGATGCAGGCGTCGGCTGCCGTAAAGGTGGTGCTGTCGTCACTGACGATAAAGATGATCTTACCCTTAATGCCAAAGTCGCCGATCTCGCTAAAGAGCACGTAGGGTTCCTTGTCAAAGCCCGAGATGGGTGAAACGGCGACCTTGGTGGCACAGGCGAGCTCGTCTGCCAGCGCATCGAGCGAGTCCCACTTTGACGTGTCCTTCACCGCGACGGGAACGACAACGCGTCCAAAGGGCATGAGGTGCACGAGTGTGTTCTTGGAGATGTTGGAGTTGGGGACGATGATGGTCTGTCCGCAGGCGTCCTCGATGGTCGTGTGGCGCCAAGTGATGTCCTGGACCACGCCCGACACGCCGCCGACCTCGATATTGTCGCCGGGCTTGATGATGCCCATAAAGGTCACTTGCATGCCGCCGATAAGGTTTGATAGCGTGTCCTGAAAGCCGAGCGAGATGGCGATGCCGCCGACGCCAAGAGCGGCGACGAGCGCGTTTGCGTTAATGCCAAAGCAGTTGTCGAGGATAAAGCTGCCGCCGATCGTCCATATGACGGCGCGCGCGATGTTGATGAAGATGCTGGATGAAGGGAGTGGGTTATCGTCGCGGTTAAGCAGGTGGCGCAGGGTCTTGGACGCGACCTTGGCGGCAACGGCGGTGCCGATAGCCAAGATACCTGCCCAGATGATGTTGTGGACCCATCGTTGTGCAAAGAAATGAAGAATTGGCTCAAACAATTCCATGTAGGGAAACCTCCTAATGATCGTCCAACCATGATACCCACCAAAAAGCCCGTCCGATCACATTGGACGGGCTTCTGCGCTCGATATAAGGGTTAACGAAAACCACCACAAAGGTGCCTGTCCCCTTTGTGGTGGTTTTCTAGGTCGTTAGCTCAGCAGCATGCGGTCGTTGGCGAGCTCGCCGCCCGAGACCTCCTCGAACTTCTGCAGCAGGTCGGCGACGGTGAGCGACTTTTTCTCGTCGCCGGCCACATCGTAAATCACATGGCCCTCGTGCATCATGATCAGACGGTTACCCAGACGGATGGCGTCGTTCATGTTATGCGTGACCATGAGCGTGGTCAGGTGGTTCTCGTCGACGATCTCCTCGGTCAGGTTGAGCACCTTCGATGCCGTCTTGGGGTCGAGGGCCGCCGTGTGCTCGTCGAGCAGCAGCAGGCGCGGCTTGGTGAGCGTGGCCATCAGCAGGGTGAGTGCTTGGCGCTGACCGCCCGAGAGCAGGCCGACCTTGGCGTTGAGGCGCGTGTCCAGGCCGAGGTCCAAGCGCTTGAGCAGCTTAACGTACTCGTCCTTCTCGGCCTTGGTGACGCCCCACGAAAGACCGCGGCGCTGGCCGCGGCGCTTGGCGAGGGCCAGGTTCTCGGCAATTTGCATGTCGGCTGCGGTGCCGCGCATGGGGTCCTGGAACACACGGCCCAGGTACTTGGCGCGCTGCGACTCACTCAGACGCGAGATGTCGGTGCTGTCGAGCTCGATAACGCCCGAATCGAGCGGATATACGCCGGCGATCATGTTGAGCAGCGTGGACTTGCCAGCGCCGTTGCCGCCAATCACGGTTACAAAGTCGCCATCATTCAGGGTAAGGTCGACGCCGGTGAGTGCGCGCTTCTCGGTGACGGTGCCTTTGTTAAAGGTCTTTTTGACGTGCGAGAGCTTAAGCATCTGCCTCATCTCCCCTCGTGTAGGAGCTGCGGAGCTTATAACGCTCCCAAACCACGGGCACGCACAGGGCCACGGCAACGATTACGGCGGAGAGCAGCTTCATGTCGTTGGCGTCCATGCCCAGCTGCAACACGATGGCGCGAATGAGGAAGTACACCACAGAGCCAAAGACGGCGGAGGCCAGGCGGACGCTAAACTGCGTCAGACCGCCGGGCAGCAGGCGGCCGAGCACCTCGCCGATAACAATGGCGGCAAGACCGATAACGATGGCGCCGGTGCCCATGCCAATGTCAGCGTACTTCTGGCTCTGGCAGATGAGCGCACCCGAAAGGCCGATAAGGGCGTTGGAGAGCACGAGGGCAATCATCTTGGTGGAGTTGGTGTTGACGCCCAGGGCGCGGATCATGTACTCGTTGTTGCCGGTGGCACGCAGCGCCGAGCCGATCTCGGTGCCAAAGAACCAGTACAGGATGGCGACGATGGCCACGGCCAGCACAATGCCCAGGATGATGGCAACGGTGGACTGCGGCAGGCCCGTCATGTGGCTGACGGATGAGAAGATGGTGCCCTTGGCAAGGATGGGCGTGTTGGATTTGCCCATGATGCGCAGGTTGATGGACCACAGACTGATCTGCGTAAGGATTCCGGCGAGGATTGCAGGAATCTCAAAAACGGTGGTCAAGATGCCCGTGACCGCGCCCGCGATGGCGCCGGCGCACATGCCGGCCAGCACGGCGAGCAGCGGGTCGACGTTATTGTTGACGATGAGTACGGCGCAAACACAGCCGCCGAGGGCAAAGCTGCCGTCGCAGGTCATATCGGGGATGTCGAGCAGGCGGAACGTGATAAACACGCCGAGCACCATGATGCCCCAGAGGACGCCCTGCGAAACGGCGCCCTGCAATGCAATGAGCATGCTTCATACCTCCTAGGATAGGGTGGACACGTGATTTTCCATAATAGCGGTACCAATGCATAAAAGAGCGGTGGACAGACGTTTTGTTTTACCTGAAACAAGCAGGGCGAACGCCGGTCTTTAGCGTTCGCCCCAATGACTCAGATATTGAATAACGCAGTAGTGGCGCGCGTGCGGGCCCTAGACGCGTTACCGCGCATGGCGCTACGCGTCCAGAGCGGAAAGGTCGATACCCAGAGCCTCGGCCATCTCGTCGTTTTTGACGACGACCAGGTCCTTGCTCGAGAGTTGCTCAATCGGCATATCCTCGGGCTTGGCCTCGCCCTTCAAGATCTTGACGGCCATCTCGCCTGCAGCGTAGCCCAGGTCCTCATAGTTGATGGAGAGGGTGAACAGACCGCCGGCCTTGCACATGCCCTCCTCGCCAGTCACAAAGGGGAGCTTGTTCTCCTTGCAGATCTGGCCGACTTGCGAGGCGCCCGCGGCGATGGTGTTGTCGGTGGGGGAGTAGAGCGCGTCGACCTTGCCCACGGCAGACTCGACGACGGACTGAATCTCGTTGGAGCTCGAGACGGTGAAGTCAGTGTACTCGAGGCCCAGCTTGTCGAGTTCCTTCTTGGCGGCCTTGATCTGGACGTCGGAGTTGGACTCGGCGGTGCAGTAGAGCAGGCCGACCTTCTTAACGTCGGGCAGGACCTTCTGCATCATCTCGAGCTGCTCGGCGACCGGGGTGAGGTCGGAAGCGCCCGTGACGTTGGTGCCGGGCTTGTCGTTGTCCTGGACCAGGCCGGAGGCGGCGTAGTCGGTGATGGCGCAGCCAACGATGGGGATATCAGCGGTGGCGCCGGCGGCAGCCTGCGCGGCGGGCGTAGCGATGGCGTAGATCAGGTTGACGCCGTCGCCTACGAACTTGTCGGCAATGGACTTACACGTGGACTGGTCGTTCTGGGCGTTCTTCTGGTCGATCTTGACCTTGAGACCGCTCTTCTTGATGGCCTTGACGAAGCCGTCGTTGGCGGCATCGAGCGCGGAGTGCTCGGTGAGCTGCAGAACGCCGATGGTGTAGTCGGAACCGGCGGCAGCGGGGCCAGAACCAGAGTTGCCGCCGCATCCGGCGAGCGGAGCGAGCGCGAGCAGGCCAGCGGAGACAAGAAGGCTCCTGCGGCTGATGGTGATGTCCTTCATATCATTACCCCCAGTATAAAAATGGCTGGAAACACTGCACTAGGAAAAAGTGCAAGTGGGACTATAGTAACGCCGATGTCCATTTTTACAATAACCTGGCGGGTTTTTTAATACTGAACCGGATGGGCGGTGCTGAGGAACGACGGACGGCAACGGGGCTTACGCTGCGGGCGCGGGACTGTCTTCTTCATCTAGCGCGGCAAAGAGTTTCTTGCCGTCGAGCAAACGCGTGCTGACGTTTCTCATGCGGCTGACCTCAACGGTGCGCAGGGTGTCGTCGGCGCCTCGGGTGTCGTAGACCGTTCCCAGCAGATACGAGACGCCATCGCGCTGCCTGATTGCAAAGGGCCGGACCGTCATCCGCACCACCTCGGTTTCGCCCCGGGTCAGGACGTTTGAGATATCAAAGCTGACGGTTGTTCCATGGTCGATGGCCTGTTCGACGAGCTCGCACGTGTCGATACGCTTGGCGCGCGGACGCGTTGTCTTGACGGGCGCGTCGTTGGCGGCCGGTGCCGGTTCGGGCATATCGAGGTAGCCGCGAACATCGGCGCTCGCCATGGCGACCAGGTGCTGCGCCATGCTCTTTCGAATGGCTATGGGCGTCGATCGGTTGCGCATAACCATGCCGTGGAGCCGTATGATCTCCTCGTCAGCAAGTGGGCGGGTGAGGAGCCGATAACCCACGCCGCGTTTATAGTCGATTTCGTATCCGGCGTGACGAAGTGCCGATATCGAGGTATAGATGCTGCGGCGTGCCGCCGAGATGGGCATGCGGGCGGGGTCGTCAGGATGGGCGAGGAGCTCGACCAGCTCGTCAGAAAGCAGCGCTTTGTCCTCGCCGGTGTTCTCGCTCAAGAGCTGCAGGATGCGCACGGCGCGATAGGCTGCCATCGAGGCGGAGCCCCTGGTCGTGGTCTCGTAGTTTTCAACAACGGCTTCGGTCATGGCGCCCACGTCCTTTCCTTTTTTGGTGATGGCAGATCAGAGCCTAGGGCGCGGAGCCTGGCCAAGGACGCGTGGCGCCTTGGACGGTCGGTGGTTGCCGGCAAACGGCGGGTCGAGTTTTCAACAACCCTGCCTAACTGACCAAAACCTTGCCAAAAGCTTGACGAATGCTGTTGAAAAAGCGCCCCTCGGCGGATGTCGAGAGGCGCTTGTGCGATGAGCGTTGGCGCGTGGCGACGAGAGCTAGTGCCCGATGATTAGAAGTCGGCGTTGCCCACGGTGCGCGGGTGCGGCAGGACGTCGCGGATGTTGCCCACGCCGGTGAGGTACATCACCAAGCGCTCGAAGCCCAGACCGTAGCCGGCGTGCTTGCAGGAACCGTAGCGGCGCAGGTCAAGGTAGTACTTGTACTGCTCGGGATTCATTCCCAGGTCCTTGATGCGGGCCTCGAGCAGATCCAGGCGCTCCTCGCGCTGGGAGCCGCCGATAATCTCGCCGATACCGGGAACCAGACAGTCGGCGGCGGCGACGGTCTTGCCGTCCTCGTTCATGCGCATGTAGAACGCCTTGATTTCGGCCGGGTAGTCGGTCACGAAGGTCGGGCGCTTAAAGTGCTCCTCGGTTAGGAAGCGCTCGTGCTCGGTCTGCAGATCAATGCCCCAGCTCACGGGATAGTCAAACTTGTGGCCGGCGGCGACGGCCTGCTCCAGGATCTCGACGGCCTCGGTGTAGGTGACACGGGCAAAGTCGGAGTTGGCGACATGGTCCAGGCGCTCGAGCAGACCCTTGTCCACAAACTTGTTGAGCATATTGAGCTCGTCGGGGCAGGTTGCCATGACGTCCTTGAGGACATACTTGAGCATGGCCTCGGCGTTATCCATGTAGTCGTTGAGGTCGGCGAAGGCCATCTCGGGCTCGATCATCCAAAACTCGGCGGCATGGCGCGTGGTGTTGGAGTTTTCGGCGCGGAAGGTGGGGCCAAAGGTGTACACGTCGCCAAAGGCCATGGCAAAGTTCTCGGCATTGAGCTGGCCGGACACGGTGAGGCTCGCATGCTTGCCAAAGAAGTCCTGGCTCCAGTCGACCTCGCCGGACTCGGTGAGGGGCGGGTTTTTGGGGTCGAGCGTGGTCACGCGGAACATCTCGCCGGCGCCCTCGCAGTCACTCGTGGTGATGATGGGAGTGTTGACGTAGACAAAGCCCTGCTCCTGGAAGAAGCGGTGGATAGCGGCAGCCGCGACAGAGCGGATGCGGAACACGGCGCGGAACAGGTTGGTGCGCGGGCGCAGGTGCTGCTGGGTGCGCAGGAACTCGACGGTTGCGCGCTTCTTCTGCAGCGGGTAATCCGGAGCGCTGACGCCCTCGACCTCGATGGAGGTGGCAGAAAGCTCGAAGGGCTGGGGCGCATCGGGGGTCAGCTTGACGGTGCCGGTGCAAATGAGTGCGGCCGAGACGTTTTGGTGGGCGATCTCGTCGTAGTTGTCGAGTGCCTCGCGGTTCATGACGACCTGCAGGTCGCGGAAGCAGCTGCCGTCGTTGAGTGTAACGAAGCCAAAGTTCTTCATGTCGCGGACGGATTTGACCCAGCCGGCAACGGTGACGGTCTGGCCACCGAGCGTCTCGGCGTGCGTATAGAGCTGCGCGATTTTGGTGCGGTTCACGTATCCTCCCAGAGCGGTTGTACGGATTATTTCCAAACAGTTAACCATTCTAACCCGCGAGCGGGAGCGTAGCAAAACGGCAAGCTTGATGTATGGGCGTGACGTGGGCACCGCGCAAGCGCCGATTTTGCGGTGCCTAGTGCCCGCAGATGGCTTGGCGGATGAGAGCAGCGTAGGTGTCGATTCCCGCCTGGGTGAGGTGTGTGCCGTCGTCGACGAGGTATTCGCTGTGGCCCTCTGAGGCGCCGTTCCAGTCGATGACGCCGGCGTTGTCATTTTGGGCACAGACGTCACGAATCGTCTGGTTATTGCGGTCCTGTAGCTCGAGCGGTACGCGCACGGTCACAAAGTAGATGGGCTTGCCGCCCACGGCATTAATCACGTCCTGCACCTGCTGGGGGTCGCGGATGAGGCCGTTGGTGCCAAGCGCACAGATGACCACGCTTGGATCGTAGTTGGCAGTGTCCTGTGCATAGACATCCTGGAAGGTGTAGAACTGGCGGCTCACCACGCCGTCGATGTGGGCGTTGGGAAGCGCCGCCTGAATACCGGACTGTGCACCTGCGGTGACCGAGTCGCCGATTATAAGCACATGGGCATCGCAGGTTCCGGTTGCCTCGTCGTAGGTAAAGCTCTTCCAGTCAAGGTTCTTCGGGACCTTTTCGGCGATAGGTCCCTCTTTGGGCTTTTGCTGAGCGGCGTCGTTGGGCTGAGCGTCTTGGTTGGATGCGGACTCGGCGCTCTTGCCGCCGGCGCCGTTGTTCTTGGACGAGGCCGCGTTTTGGGCAAGCTCGGGGCGGAGCTGCTCGGCGCGGGCGGTGGCGATGCCTGCCCAGTCAAGTGGCGCGAAGGCAAGTGCAGTGACGCATGCGGCGCCAAGCGCGGGGAGCACCATGGCGGGCGCGAGGATGTGCTTTCTTGCCGTGCTGTCCTGTTGGGCCGGCTTGTGGGACCAAGGGCGTTCGACGAGGCGATAGAAAACCTCGGCTACCGCAAGGATCAGCACAAGCTGTAATACCTGCTCCCACCAGGCGATGCGGGTAGTGCGGGTTGCGGGGTTCATAAGGATGAGCAGGGGGTAGTGCACCAGATAGACCGAGAACGAGCGCTGACCCAGCCAGACGAGCGGCTTGACCGACAACAGACGACGCACGATACATTCCGTGTTTTGCGCGCAGATGATAAGAAGCCCGGTGAGCAGGGCAAGCAGCAAAAAGCCACCCCGGTAGAGCAGGGGGTTCTCTCCGGTCAGCGTGAACGCGCCGGTTATGACGGCAACGAGCCACGCGACGGAGACCACGTTAACCTTCGAGATACCTTTGCTGGCGCCGGGGGTACGGGCGTCGTCGCTCAGCATCTCGCGCAGACGCGGCGCAGCGATGGCGGCTAAGGCTCCGCATAGAAGCTCGGCGGCACGGGCGTCGGTTCCGTAGTAGACGCGCGATGTGTCGGCCATGGGGTCGAACATGAGGGCCATCGCTGCTGTTGATATAAGTATGAACGTGATCGTGACGCCGATAGCGGTGTTGCGCGACCTAGTTTTGCTACAGAGCACCATAAGGATGAGCGGCCATGCCAGATAGAACTGCATCTGGACGCCGCAGAACCACAGGTGCGTGAGCGGCGAGGGGAGTCCTGCGGCGGCAAAATACGAGACGTTGCGAAAGATATAGAACCAGTTGCTCAAGAACAATGCCGACGGCAGAGCGTCCTGCTGCACCTTAGGCAGCAGGCTCGGAGCCGCGATATAGGTGGCTACGGCGGTAAGCGCGATGGTTACAAGAATCGGTGGCATAAGGCGCGTGACGCGGCGGCAGATATAGCGCGGGTATGAGAACCCGTCGCGTGCCGTTGCTCGCATAATGCTTTTGGTGGCGAGATAGCCACTCAGCGTAAAGAAGAGTGTAACGCCCAAAAAACCGCCGGTCAGGCGGCTGGGACGAAGGTGATATAGGACGACGCCGGCGATGGCGAGGGCGCGAAGCCCGTCGAGTGCGGCGATGCGTTGGCTGCGTTGAGACGCTGCGTGTGCGGCGCCCGTGGGTGTGTTTTGCATCGATCTTTCCTCCAATGTCGACCTAGCAGTCTAGCGCTCTGCGCGGACATGGGAAGGGGGTTCGTGCGGTTGAACAACATGCCACGGGGCGATGCTTCGCTACGCAAAAGCCGCACCTGCGTTGATGCTCAGCTGCCTATGTAGAAACGTTTCGGAACCTCTACATAGGCAAAAACAACAACACAGATGCGGCAAAGATGCACAGGTGGTTGGCCCGTTATGTGACAGCGGTCTGCTACTTGGTCTTGGCTACCAGCAGCGGGTCGCCCAGCTTGACGAGCGGGTTGCCGCCGATAAGCGTGCCAGACTCGCCGACGTGGTCGATGCTCTTGAGGCGGTCGAGCTCGGAGACGATGACGGTCACGATGTCCTCGTGGCCGGCGGCCTTAATGGCGTCGCGGTCGAAGCTGATGAGCGGCTGGCCGGCCTTGACCACATCGCCCATCTCGACAAAGCGGGCAAAACCCTTGCCGTTCATTTCCACGGTGCCCAGGCCAACATGGATGAACACGCGTAGGCCGTCCTCGGTAATCATGCCGATGGAGTGGTTGGTGACGGTGGTGGCGCCGATACGGCCGTTGGCGGGGGCGTAAATGGTGCCGGTAATGGGCTCGATGCCGTAGCCCTGACCGAGCATGCCCGAGGCGATGGTCTCATCGGGGACCTCGTCCAGGTTGACGAGCACGCCGTTGACGGGGGCATAGATGACGCCTTCGCGGGTGGCGAAGCTTGCTGCGGGCGGAACGGACGCCTCGCCCGTCGAGGTGAAGGTGGACTTAAGCGAATCGAGCAGACCCATAGTTGCCTCCAACGTATCAAGCGCGCATATGGCACGCGTGTAATGAAGCCGGAAACGTTTCGTATGTGTTTCCCGGCACGGTCAGCGCTCCTATTTTACGCTGTGAAACGATAGCGCTGAGCTGGGATTATGTGATATATCAGTTGAAGGTGAACTTATTGCGGGAGTGTTTCTGCGCCCTGGGCCCAACTGGGGTACGCTTGAGAGCGAAAAATGAGTGCGCATAATCTGCGCGAAGGGAGCACATATGATTGTCGAGAATCACGCGCTGTGGGGCGAGGAGCCGACCGAGGATTATCCGGCGACGTTTACGTATCTGGGTGCCGAGCCGCTGCCCGATAAACCGAATGGCCGCCGCCCCGCGGTGATCATCTGCGGCGGAGGCGGGTTTACGCATATCGCTCCGCATGAGCAGGACCCGGTGGCGTTTGCATTTTTGGACCGCGGCTACCAGGCCTTTGTGCTCAACTATGTGACGAGCGCCACGGGCGACGTGAGTTTTCCGCACCCGCAGGCAGACCTTGCCAAGATGGTTGCTACCGTGCGCGCCAACGCCGACGAGTGGCATGTCGATCCCAAGCGCGTGTGCATCGTGGGCTTCTCGGCGGGCGGCATGATTTGCGCTTCGCTGGCAACGCAGTGGAAAACTGGTCCCTTCGCGGGCCTGGCAGGGGCTCGTCCGGAGGATATTCGTCCCGACGCCGTGGTGCTGGGCTATCCGTTGCTCGACCTTGCCTATGTGCGTGATATGCAGACGCGCGACCCGCGCATCGACCTGCGCGTGCCCAAGACGGGTGGCAAGACGGGGCGCGATTTACTCAACGACTATCTGTCGATGGTGACGGGCGGCGAGGCGACCGACGAGCACCTGGCCGACATCTGCCCCACCACGCATGTTTCGCGTCAGATGCCCCCGACCTTTGTGTGGGGCGTGTCCGACGACAAGACGGCGCCGATCGCGCAGGTCTATCCGTTTGCGCAGCGCATGGCCGAGGAGGGCGTTGCATGCGAGATGCACGTCTTTGACCAGGGCGGTCACGGCCTTTCGCTCGGCAACGCCAACACTGCGGTCGACAATGAGGACAAGCAAGTGGCGGTCCGTCCCTGGATTCGCCTAGCCTTCCGCTTCCTGGAGCGCCATATGTAGAAGTAGACTACTTACCCGTTTCAAAAAGCCTACTCAGAGGAGGAGCCATGCTTGAGGGTACGTATGTGGTTTCGGCCCAGACGCCGGTGGGGAGTAAACGCGGCGAGGTGGCGTTTTCACATGGGGTGGACGGCGCGCTCAGGGCAGTACTAAACGTCAGGGGTCTCAATATCGCTCTCTCGAGTGCCCGCGCTGAGGGCGATTTCTTTGAGCTCTCGGGTACTATCTCCCACGTCTTGATGGGCAAGGCTCCCTTTACATGCACGGGGTCGGTCGAGGGTGATCGACTCACCGCTACTGCGCGGTCGGGTTCCGTTTCGATCTCGCTGAGCGGTATGCGCAAAGAGCTTTCGGGGCGCACGGCATAAAGTTTGTGCAGGTAAACATCGGTATTTGACTTTATAAAATAGTTCAGAGCGCTATCATTTGTCGTTACGAGTTGGTTAGCCCCGGTAAACGGTTAACCGCGTCTAACGAAAGGATGAGCGCGTGAGACTCGATACACTCGAGATTGGAAAGGACGCCGTTGTCGCATCAGTGACATCCGACGATCAGGCGCTCCGACAGCATATTTTGGACATGGGCCTAACGCCGGGCACCGAAGTCACCATGATGAAGTACGCCCCTATGGGCGACCCGCTCGAGATTCGCCTGCGTGGCTACGAGTTGACGCTGCGCAAGGACGATGCCGCTCGCATCGAGCTCGTGGGCGTTCACGACACCGATATGGGTCCGCGCGCCAACGCCGCAATCGGCACGACGGAGCATCCGGCACTCGGCGAGGGGACGTATTCGCCCCGCGCCGCGAAGACGGCCGTGCCCGAGGGCGCACCGCTGCATTTTGCCCTCGCCGGCAACCAGAACTGCGGCAAGACCACGCTGTTCAACCAGCTGACGGGCTCCAACCAGCATGTCGGTAACTTTCCTGGCGTGACGGTCGACCGCAAAGATGGCACCATCCGCAACCACCCCGAGGCAAGCGTTACCGACCTGCCCGGCATTTACTCCCTGTCGCCGTACACGGGCGAGGAGATCGTGAGCCGCCAGTTTATCCTGGATGAGCATCCCGACGCCATCATCGACATCATCGACGCTACCAACATCGAGCGCAATCTGTACCTGACGCTGCAGCTTATGGAGCTCGATCGCCCCATGGTCATCGCGCTCAACATGATGGACGAGGTGACGGCCAACGGCGGCGCCGTGGACGTCAACCTGCTCGAGAGCCTGTTGGGCGTGCCTGTTGTCCCCATTAGCGCTGCCCGCAACGAGGGCATCGGCGAGTTGGTTGATCATGCCTTGCACGTGGCGCGGTTCCGCGAGCGCCCCGGTCGCCTGGACTTCTGCGCGCCCGATGGCCCGGACGGCGGCGCGCTGCATCGCTGCATCCACGGCATCGCCAACCTTATCGAGGACCATGCCGCGACGGCGCATATTCCGGTGCGTTTTGCGGCGACCAAGCTGGTTGAGGGCGACGAGCTGGTAACCGAGGCGCTTCACCTGGATCGCAACGAACTCGACGCTATCGAGCACATCATTACCCAGATGGAGGGCGAGGCCGGCACCGACCGCCTATCTGCGTTGGCCGATATGCGTTTTAGCTTTATCGGCGACGTGAGCGGGCGTTGCGTCGTCAAGCCGCACGAAAGCCGCGAGCACGTGCGCTCCGTCAAGATTGACCGCATCCTGACAGGTCGTTACACAGCCATTCCGGCGTTTCTGGTGATCATGGGCCTCGTCTTTTGGCTGACGTTTGGCGTGATCGGCGCGGCGTTGCAGGGACTCATGGAGGACGGTATCGCTGCCATCATCGCCTCGGCCGATGCGGGCCTCAAGGCGTTCGGAACCAACGACGTGGTGCGCTCGCTGGCTGTCGACGGCGTGCTTACGGGCGTGGGTAGCGTGCTGACCTTCCTGCCGATTATCGTCGTGCTCTTCTTGTTCCTCTCCATTCTGGAAGACTCCGGATACATGGCACGCGTGGCCTTTGTCATGGATAAGGTGCTGCGTCGCTTTGGCCTGTCGGGCCGCAGCTTTGTGCCCATGCTCGTCGGTTTTGGCTGCACCGTGCCGGCTATCATGTCGACCCGTACGCTCCCATCCGAGCACGACCGCAAGATGACGGTCATGCTCACACCGTTCATGAGCTGCTCGGCCAAGCTGCCGGTTTACGGCTTGCTGTGCGGGGCGTTTTTCCCACAGGCGACGGTTCCCGCCATGGTCTCGCTCTATCTGATTGGTATTGCGGTTGGTTGCATTGCGGCTTTGGTGCTCAACCGTACGGCATTTAAGGGCGACCCGGTGCCGTTTATCATGGAGCTCCCCAATTACCGCCTGCCGAGCGTCAAGACGACGGTGATGCTGGCATGGGATAAGGCCAAGGACTTTATTACCAAGGCCTTTACCATTATCTTTGCCGCTACGGTGGTCATCTGGTTCCTGCAGACGTTCGATATCCGCTTTAACGTGGTCGCCGACCAGTCGCAAAGCCTGCTTGCCGGTCTGGGTAGCATCATCGCGCCGGTGTTGGCCCCGCTCGGTTTTGGCGACTGGCGCGCCTCGACGGCACTCGTCACGGGACTTATTGCCAAGGAGAGCGTCATATCGACACTCACGGTGCTTTTGGGCGCGACCTCGCCTGCGGCACTGTCGACCATGTTTTCGCCGTTTACCGCCTACGTGTTCCTGGTCTTTACGCTGCTGTACCCGCCCTGCGTGGCGTCCATCGGCGCCGTCAAGAGCGAGTTGGGCGCGCGCTATGCCGTTGCCGTGTTCGCGTTTCAGGTGACGGTCGCCTGGATCGTGGCGTTTGTCGTGCATTCGGCGGGCATATTGCTGGGGTTGGCTTAGTTATTTATTGACGGCGCAACCTCTGTGTATTGAGTTGATTGCGGCCCTGCATCTGTACTGACGGATGCGGGGCCGTTGCTATATAATCGCCCACCGCTCAAGACAATCGGAGAGGTTTCTACATGGCTCAGGCAAGACAGGATGGCATCTCACTCAAGCAGTGGCTCCCGCTTATCGGGCTCGCCTGTTGCGCGTTCGTATTCAACACGTCTGAGTTCATGCCCATCGGCCTTTTGACTGATATTGCCGCGTCGTTCTCGCTCACCGAGGCCCAGGCCGGCATCATGATCTCGGTCTACGCCTGGGGCGTCATGCTGCTGTCGTTGCCGCTTATGGTGTTCGCCTCGCGCTTCGAGTTCAAGCGCATGCTGCTCGGCGTGCTTGCCGTGTTCTCGCTGGGCCAGTTCCTGTCCGCCGTGGCGCCCACCTATCCTATTTTGGTTTGCGCGCGTCTAGTGGTCGCCTGCGCGCATGCCGTGTTCTGGTCGGTCGCCTCGATCATGGCCTCGCGCCTGGTCGACAGTCGCCACGGGGCGCTCGCCATTAGCATGATCGCCACGGGCTCGTCCATCGCGCAGATCTTTGGCCTGCCGATCGGCCGCGCCATCGGGCTGGCCGTGGGCTGGCGCATGACATTCGCCGTGGTCGGGGCCCTCTCGGCTGTTGCGGTCGTCTACCAGGCCGCGGTGTTCCCGGCCATGCCGGTGGGCGAGCGCTTTACGCTCAAACAGCTGCCCGAGCTGCTCAAGAACCCGTTCCTCATCGCGCTTTATGCGGTCACGGTGTTCATGGCAACCGGCTATTATGCGGGTTACAGCTATATCGAGCCGTTCCTGGCACAGGTCGCGCACGTCGACGCAAGCGCTATTACCATGACGCTGACGGCGTTTGGCTGCTCCGGTCTGCTCGGAAGCTGGCTGTTTGGCCGCCTGTTCGATGGGCATCGCTTCCCGTTCTTGGCTATCACGCTCTCCGGCGTGCCGGTGGCTCTGCTGCTCATGGGTCCGGTCGCATCGTCGCTCGTAGCAGTGCTTGCCATCTGCGCGCTATGGGGCTGCTGCTCCACGGCCTTTAACGTGGCGTTTCAGGCCGAGCTCATCAAGTACACGCCGGCGGATTCGTCGGCCGTCGCCATGTCGATCTTTTCGGGCCTGTTCAATCTGGGTATCGGCACGGGCACCGCAATCGGCGGCGCCGTGGTTTCGGGTCCCGGTATCGCCTGGATCGGCTACGCAGGCGGCACGATAACTGTCGTGGGCGTCATCCTCGCCATCACCGTACTGTTCCCAGCCATCCGCCGCGCAAAGCCCGTCGCCTAATCACGTCCCCTCATCAGTTGCGGTGGAATAGCTCCTGTTTAAGGCCTCTGAAGGCCCAAGCAGGAATTATTTCACCGCAACTTATTTTGGGGGAGAGGATACACACCGGGCATACAATGGATGTCGTTGTGTTGAGCTTACCGGGAGGTTGCTATGTGGGCATACGAGACGACGTTCTATCAGATCTATCCGCTGGGCTTTTGCGGAGCTCCGCGCGAAAACGCCGCGCCCGTTGCCGAGGATGAGCTCGTCCAGGCTGCCAACGCCGCGCCCAACCCCGATGCGCCCATCATGAAGATCGCCCAATGGGCCGACTACCTGCAGGACCTCGGTATTGGCGCTGTGCTGATCAATCCGCCGCTCGAGTCCGATAGCCATGGCTACGACACGCGCAGCCTGCGCCATATCGACCGTCGCCTGGGTGGGGACGCCGACTTTGCCGCCGTGTGCGAGACGCTGCATGCCCATGGCATCCGCGTGGTGCTCGATGCCGTCTTTAACCACGTCGGCCGCGGCTTCTGGGCCTTCCGTGATGTGCAAGAACGCAAGTGGGACTCGCCCTACAAGGATTGGTTCCACATCAGCTTTGACGGCGACTCCTGCTATGGCGACGGCTTTTGGTACGAGGGGTGGGAAGGCCATTTTGAGCTCGTGAAGCTCAACCTGCAAAATCCCGCTGTGGTCGATTACCTGCTCGAGTCCGTGCGCCGTTGGGCCGACGTCTTTGGCGTCGACGGCCTGCGTCTGGACGTTGCCTATATGCTCGACCGCGATTTCATGCGTCGTCTGCATAGCTTTGCCCGTGAGCTCAAGCCCGACTTCGTGATGATCGGCGAGACGCTCCACGGCGACTACAACCAGATCGTCAACGACGAGATGCTCGACTCCTGCACCAACTACGAGTGCTACAAGGGCCTGTACTCCAGCTTTAACTCGGTCAACATGTTCGAGATCGCCCATTCGCTGCACCGTCAGTTTGGCGGCGATCCGTGGTGCATCTACCGCGGCAAGCACCTGCTGTCGTTTGTCGACAACCACGACGTGCCGCGCCTGGCAAGCATCCTCACCGACAAGTCGTGCCTGCGTCCCGCCTATGGCATGCTCTTTGGCATGCCGGGCATTCCGTGCGTCTACTATGGCAGCGAGTGGGGAATTGCTGGCGAAAAGGGCGGCCCCGATGGCGACTGGGCGCTGCGCCCTGCGCTCGATGAGCCTGCGCCTAACGAGCTGACGGCGTTCGTCACGCAGCTCGCGCACCTTCGCTCGGCAAACGACGCGGCGGCCCGCGCTCTCAACTATGGCGCGTACCGCAACGTGGTGATCCAGAACAAGCAGCTGCTGTTCGAGCGCGCCTGCGACGACGCGACGGTGCTCGTGGCGGTCAATGCCGTGAACGAGCCCTATACCTTTGGAGCCGGCGAGCTCAACGGCTCCTTTGTCGATTTGCTTGCCGACGGCGTGCCCACGGTCGAGCTGACGGGCTCCCTTGAGCTTGCGCCCCACGAGGTGCGCTATCTGTTGAGGGCCTAGGCCATGGCAGCGTCTGACGAGGGCTATCAACATATTGAGCATGGGTTTGAGCCCGTGTTTGACGAGCGCTCGCGCGTTTTGGTGCTCGGGTCGTTTCCCTCGGTGCTTTCGCGCGCCAATGCCTTTTATTATGGCAATCCTCAGAACCGCTTTTGGCGCGTGCTGGCCGCGTGCCTCGGTTCGCCTGTGCCGCCCAACGAGGGCGACGCTTTGGCAGGTAACGAGCCAGCGACGCTCGACGCCTCGATTGCCGCCAAGCGATCCATGCTGCTGAACGGCGGCGTGGCCCTGTGGGACGTGATCGAGAGCTGCGACATTTAGGGCTCGAGTGACGCGAGCATTCGTAACGTTGTACCGGCAGATATCGAGCGCATTACCGGCGCAGCTCCCATTGAGCAGGTGATATGCAACGGTGGTACAGCTGGCCGGCTCTACAAGCGCTATCTACAAGAACGCACCGGGCTGCCCGCCATCGTACTGCCCTCGACAAGCCCCGCCAATGCCGCCTGGCGCCTAGAACGTCTTGTTGAGCGTTGGCGCGAAGCCGTTGGCTGGGCGGCGCTGTAATTTAGATATCTGATTGGGCGCGGGTGCCGAGGCGTTTCATGATGGCATGCCAGATCGGTGCGGGCAGTGCAGGCTTGACGCGCACCATGCCGTCGGCATCGACGCCACCGGCATTGCCACCGCCAAGCAACTGCGCATGTTCAATGGAGCAGCCCATGCGCACAGCGCCCACAAGCTTATCCATCGCTTCCGAAAAAGGCCGGCGCAAGAGGCCCATGCGCGGGGAGCGACGAAGCGCCGCAATGCCGCTGCCGGCGCAGATGACAACGCCGCCACACCACAATTGGCCCTGGCGCTCGCATGCCTTGTGCAGGCGAACGGCGGCCCCGCGCGCCTGCTCAGCGCCCTCTTGTGCGGCTTGAATCATGGCATAGACACGCGTTCCCGTACCGCCAAGGCGATCGAGTATCTGCTCGACGGCGGTCATTGCCTCATCGTCAAATGCATCATCAACGGCGAGCACTATGCCATCGACTGCACCGACGTCATTTGTCTTCAAGTCAACCGGGTGGGGGAGTGCGGTGCCGGAAAGCCGGGCATAGGCCGCGATGGCATCCTGCAGGTCCCAAAGCAAAAACTCAAGATCGGTGCTCTCGGGAATACTGATATACGCAATGGTTTGCAACGTTTTTGGTACATCGCCGCGTGCGGTCGTCTCCATGCCGCCTCCTTTCCGGTTCGTTTCCGTTTAGGTTACACCGTCTGGCGGCGCGCGGGCGCGCTATCCTAGTGCAACCCTTACGAAAGGAACGCCATGCGTCTGCCCATGAATACCTCGCTTGCCACGCTCGAGCCTTCTGGCATCCGCCGGATCAACGCGCTCGCCACTCAGTACCCGGGGTGCATCGCGCTCGCGCTTGGCGAGCCTGATTTTCCCACGCCCAAAGTGATTAGCGCCGAGGTGACCGCCGCACTGGGCCGCGGTGACACGCACTATCCGCCCAACAACGGTCGCCCTGCCCTGCGCGAGGCGCTGTCTGCCTACATGGGGGACGCGGGTCTTACGTTTTCGGCCGACGAGGTCATCCTGACCGATGGTGCGACCGAGGCCCTGTCGGCTACGTTTATGGCCATGCTCAACCCCGGCGACGAGGTCATCATCCCCACGCCGGCCTTTGGCCTGTACGAAAGCATCGTCGTGGCCAACCATGCCAAGGCGGTCTTTTTGGATACGGAGCCCGCGCAATTTCAGGTTGACGAGGAAGCGCTTCGCGCCTGTGTGACCCCAGCGACCAAGGCCATCGTTATCTGCTCGCCCAACAATCCCACGGGCTGCATCCTCGACGCGGCATCGCTCGACGCCGTGGCACGCGTAGCGGAGCAGGCGGGCATCTACGTAGTCTGCGACGACGTATATAACCGCCTGGTCTATGTGGACGGCTACGAACGATTTGCCCAGCGCCACCCGGAGCTACGCGAGCAGACGGTAGTCATCGAGAGCTTCTCCAAACCCTGGGCCATGACCGGCTGGCGCCTGGGCTGGCTCGCAGCGGCAGCCCCCGTCATCGCCGAGATTGCAAAAGCTCACCAATACCTAGTATCGAGTGCCGTCTCCTTCGAAATGGACGCCGCAGCTCGAGCCCTCACCGTCGACCCAGCCCCCATGCTCAAAGCCTACCGAGCCCGCCGCAAACGAGTTCTTACAGCCCTCAACAACATGGGCCTCGACGTAGTAGAGCCCGCAGGAGCCTTCTACACTTTCCCGAGCATCAAAAAGTTCGGCCTAACCAGCGAAGACTTCTGCATCAAAGGCATCAAAGAGGCCAACGTAGCCCTAGTTCCCGGAAACTGCTTCGGAACCGAAGGCCACATCCGCCTCAGCTACTGCGTCTCCGACCAAGATTTGGACGAAGGCCTCCACCGCCTGTCCACCTTCATTTCGACTTTGTAGTCCTCAGGGATGCAACACATCAGCCCACCGACCCAAGCATTATGAGTGGGGCGCGCCGGCCAACGGACACGAGGATTCGCAGCAAAGGCAACGTAGCTCCGACCGGGAGGGGCAGGGCGAGTTTTCCGTAGATTCCGCACGAGCCGAAGGCCACTTAATGTGGCCTTCGTGCGAGCCCAGGACTTGACCGAGCGGAAAACTCGCCCTGCCCCTCCCGGTCGGAGCGTATGCAGGGTTTGTGTACGAATCCTCGTGTCCGTTGACCGACGCCGGGGTCCCCGCCATAATACTTTCGGTTCACGCACGAATCCGCTGCCAGAGACAGCCGGTGCAAACGGGCATCGCCCGCGAGCTTAATGGGATATCCCGCCAGCCGAGGTGGTCGAGTAGATATGTCTTCTCGCCCCCGTCGCTCATGCAGCGCGGGGGCTTTCTTTTTGGACATGCCCCCGTCACGTCCTTGTGGCGGACCGTGCCCGGAAAGAATTCGAGGAGGTGTAATTCATGCCCCAGCAGTACAAAATCGACAAGGTTGCAGAGATCGAGTCCCGTATCGCCGAGAACGCCGGTCTGTTCGTCGTCAACTACAACGGTCTGACGGTTAAGCAGGCTCAGGAGCTGCGTCATCAGCTTCGCGAGTGCGGCGCCGAGATGAAGGTCTACAAGAACAACCTGGTCAAGATCGCTCTCAAGAACCAGGAGCAGCCCGAGCTCGACGAGATCCTCGCCGGCCCCGTCGCTTATGTGTTCTACGAGACCGAGCCGGTCGAGGCCGCTAAGGCCCTTAAGGACTTCTCTGCTAAGTCCAAGGGCGTCCTTGAGATCAAGGGCGGTATCTCCGACGGCAAGGCCGTTTCCGCTGATGATGTTAAGGCTATCGCCGAGCTGCCCACCAAGGATCAGCTTCTCGGCCAGATCGCCGGTCTCATCTCCGGTTTCGCTCGCGACATCGCTGTCTGCGTCAACGGCGTTTCCTCTGGTCTCGCTCGTTCGATCCAGCAGGTCTCCGAGCAGAAGGCAGCCTAGTCGCTGTTTTCACCCGCGGCGGCAACGCCGCACCCCTGGCGCATTCGCGCCGTGTTTTAACTGATCTCCGTGCACAGACACGGAAACCGAAAGGACTTAGAAATGGCTAAGCTTACCACCGATGAGATCATCGATGCTCTTAAGGAAATGACCCTTCTCGAGGCTTCCGAGCTCGTCAAGGCTATCGAGGACACCTTCGGCGTTTCCGCCGCTGCTCCTGCCGCCGTTGTCGCCGCTCCCGCTGCTGGCGCTGCTGAGGCCGAGGAGAAGACCGAGTTTGACGTCGTGCTCGAGGGCTTCGGCGACAACAAGATCCAGGTCATCAAGGCCGTCCGTGAGCTCACCAACCTTGGCCTGAAGGAGGCCAAGGAGGTCGTCGAGGGCGCTCCCAAGGCTGTTCTCGAGGGTGCCAAGAAGGAGGACGCCGAGGCCGCCAAGGAGAAGCTCGAGGCTGCTGGCGCTGCTGTCACCCTCAAGTAATCAGGCTTTCTCGCCAGATTTCTTTGCAGACGGGGTTCGCATTGCGAGCCCCGTCTTTTTTGTTTTGGCCCCTCATCCCCATTGCTCGGAACGCAGAACACCGCTGTCTTCGCCGTGCCAATCCCGTTACCGCTGGGGCGCAAAATTGCACCATTCGAGCAATAATTTGCGTTGACCTGCTGAAGAATTGCGTTTGCCTAGCGGTAGCGCCTGGTCCCGGCGGTAAGATACTTCGGTATCGCAATTTGGTCTGCGGCCGCCGTGCCGCACGCATGGGGCGCATTCTGCGCCTGCGAAAGGATCCTTGAATAATATGAAGGCAATCATCCCCGCCGCCGGTCTTGGCACGCGTTTTCTGCCTGGCACCAAGTGCACGCCCAAAGAGATGCTGCCGGTGCTCGACAAGCCGGTCATTCAGTATGTCGTTGAGGAGGCACTCGACCCCGAGGAGGTCGACGATGCCATCATCGTTACCTCGCCCGGTAAGCCCGAGCTGCTGAGCTATTTCCAGCCCGACCGTTCGCTCGAGAACCTGCTGCGCGAGCGCGGTAAGAACGCCTACGCCGATGCCGTCGCCCATGCGGGCGGTATGCCGGTCGACTTCCGTTATCAGTACGAGCCCAAGGGCCTCGGCCATGCTATCCGCTCTGCCGCCGATGCTGTGGCAGGGGAGAACTTCCTGGTTCTTCTGGGCGACTACGTTGTGCCTAACCGCGACATCTGCGACAAGATGCTCGCTGTTTCCAAGGAGCACGGTGGCGCTTCGGTTATCGCCGTTGCCGCGTGCGCTCCCGAGGAAGTCAGCCGCTATGGCGTCATCGCCGGTGATCGCGTGGGCTCTCTCGAGGGCTTCGAGAATGCTGCCGATGACGAGCCCGGTGCCGTTTGGCGCATCGGCGGTCTGGTCGAGAAGCCTGCTCCCGAGGCGGCTCCGTCCAACCTGTACATCGTCGGCCGTTACCTGCTGAGCCCGCTGGTCATGGACCTGCTCGCCGACCAGCAGGCCGGTAAGGGCGGCGAGATCCAGCTTACCGACGCCATGGCCCGCTCGCTCGACCGCGAGGCCATGTACGCTGTCGTCATCGACCCGCTCTCGGGCTACGACACCGGTACCCCGTCTGGCTGGATGGCCACCAACGCCCTCATGGCCGCAAGCGATCCTCGCTTTGCCAGCGCCTTCTGGGACGCTATCGACGAGCGCGGCGGCTTGATGCGCAAGTAAGCCTTCGGTCATCGACATTTACGGGTGCGGACTTCGGTCTGCACCCGTTTTTTATGCGAGCTACAGCTTAGCCCCGGAAAGTGCGACCCACAATTTGGTCGAATTCTGCGATGCGCTTTCCGGTTGGAGCCTCTAGCGGAAACTGCGACCCGGAATTTCGGCTCAGAACGGGATATGCTTTCCCAAACAGGGCTCAACCGGAAACTGCGTCCCAGTTTGGGGCCTCAAAACGGGATGCAGTTTCCGTCCGATCTGTCATGAGCAACTTGGTGCTCGTCCACGACAGTTTCGTTCGCTGGTCTTCCAAGTAAAAGGGCCGTCCCGTGAAGGGCGGCCCGATTTGACTGTGGGTTCGCTTGTCAGGTGCTATTCGACCGGATGGCCGCACTTGGGGCAGAACTTGGCTTCTGGTACGAGTGGGGTGCCGCAGTGGCGGCAGAATTTCGGGGCAGAAGATGCGACCGGCTGCTGGGAAATGTCTGCGAGGGGCTCCCCTGACGATTGCCATTGTGTATCAAATGCCGAATCAGCAGAAGACTGTTGAGCGACCTGTTCCTGCTGGGCATGCTTCTTGTGGCGGCTGCGTTTGTGTCTCTTTGCTTTGGGTGCGGTGCCAGCGATGCTTGTTTGAGCTGCGGCGCGCTTTTTGCGACGGATGCAAACGACTGTGATGCCGCCGATGATTATCAGGACAGCCGCAATCCCACCGCCAATAACGATTGGCATGTTGTCCTGGGCAAAGAAGATGATTTCTTCGATCGGGCTATAGTGGATATTCGACTTGTAGATGTCGACGTGCAACTTCTTTGAGTCTTTGGGACCGGTATAGTCCACGGCGATCTTTCGGTCGTTATCGACGAATTCGGGGAAGCAATAGCTATCCGATTTAATTTTATTGTCGACCCTCTGGCCTGTCTGGGTGTCAATGAGGCGAATGACGGTTGAACCGTCGTTTGAGATCGAGGCCAGCACGATATTGCCGTCTCTCGAGATGTCGTAATAATCCGTCCAGTCCTCGTCGTCGTTCTTGACTACATAGCGGATTTGCTTCCCGGAATGCGGATCGATGACAATGGTGTCGAAATTGTCCCCAGTAAAGGCTAGGAAAAATTTCCCCCAAGTGTTATAAACATAGATTTTATTACCGTCGGCAACTTTATCGGTGTTGCCGTCATAGTCCGCTTTGTAATAGGTTGAATACGGTTCATCATCATCGCTTACAGTCTTTATGAGCAACATGTCGGACCCGTATGCCCTAGTTACGCTATTGCATTGGGCGTTACCTGGTATCTCTTTAATTGATGTGGAGCCATTGGGAATGTTGATTACCTTGAGCTTTCGATTCGTGTAGACATACAAACGCTTTCCATCCTTTGAGAGGCCGGCGTACATGTCGTCTTTTTCGAACTTGTAGGTAAATGTTTTCTTATTTGATTGCAGATTGAAAACGCAAAAATCCCCGTATTTGCCATTCGAACAATGGGCAGTCAAGCTGTTCCCGTCTTCATTAAGCTCGATGCTGTCGGCCTCTAATTTCTTTACGTGTATAGAGCAAGCGACCCGTTGTTGATCTTCGACGGAATAGACGATGACCTTGCCGTCTTCCAGCCAATAAAGATACTTGCCGTTCGAAGTACTGTAAACATCGAATAGACAGGATTTTGGTATGTCGATGGGAGTGACTTCACCGCTCCTAAGATCAAGCCGCGAATAACCGTAACATACATCATTAGCGTTATCGTCATAGTTATCGTCAAAGTCACAGTCTGCGATGATGGCATAATTGCCGTCGTCTGTGAAGAACCATGCATTCGAATCTTGGCCTTCGACGTCAACAGTTAGCGACTTCTCCAGCTCCGGTGTCGGTAGGCCGTCAGCTAATGCTGCGGGGGGGGCAGCCAGCGGGGTCAGCGCCGCTACGATGCCGATTGCGACCGCGGCGATCCTCCTGCCTTCTCGGATGCTCTTAAACATGGCAATCCTTTCGTTGGGTTATAAGTATCTATCCAGTATCTTCATGCCGGATTCGAAGAATCTGTTGCGCAACATTGCCAAACGGATGTGATAAAGCGGCGGTCCCTTTGTCGCATCCTGCCGGAAAGTACGACCCACAATTTGGCTGAATTCTGGGACGCGCTTTCCGGTTGGAGCCCCTAGCGGAAACTGCGACCCGGAATTTCGGCTCAGAATGGGATGTGCTTTCCCAAACAGGGCTCAATCGGAAGCTGCGTCCCAGTTTGGGGCCTCAAAACGGGACGCAGCTTCCGCTCGATCAACCCTCGCCGCCATTCCGCCATTCAACGGCGCGCATCAGCGGTCTCGTTCACAGAAAATATATGAACAGGTGTTCGATACATACGTATCTACCTGCACCTTTTCTGTCGAAAATCTTTGCTACTCCAAAAACTCAATCGCGTCAAGGCTTTTCTTGCCCAACGGTCGGTACCTGATAAACTATTAGGTTGCGATAACTGGCGAAGCTATGCCTCGCCAACCCACCGAGCATTTCCGTGAAGGAGGAAAAACCTGGTGACCTACGCATACACTGCCACTGAGCGCAAGCGCGTCAGCTTCGGGAAAATCCCGGAGGCCATGGAGCTCCCCAACCTTATCTCTGTTCAAAGGGAATCCTTTGAGCGTTTTAAGGACGAGGGCCTTCGTGAGGCGTTCAAGGAATCCAGCCCCATCCAGAGCCAGAACCATGTTCTCGAGGTTACCTTCGGCGAGCATCAGTTCGGCGACCCCGCGCACACCGTCGAGGAGTGCCGCGAGAAGGATATGACCTATCAGGCTCCGCTTCTGACCGACGTCCGTCTCACCAACAAGGAGACCGGCGAGATCAAGGAGCAGCTCGTCTTCATGGGCGACTTCCCCATGATGACCGATCAGGGTACCTTCATCATCAACGGTACCGAGCGCATCGTCGTCTCCCAGCTCGTCCGCTCCCCGGGCGTGTACTACAGCTCCGAGATGGATTCGGGCAAGCAGATCTACAAGGCCCAGATTATCCCGTCTCGCGGTGCCTGGCTTGAGTTTGAGGTCGACAAGCGCGACCAGCTCATGGTCTCCATCGACCGTAAGCGTAAGCAGAGCGCCACGATGTTCCTGCGCGCCCTTGGCATCGCCGTCACCAACGACGACATCATCGAGCTGCTCGGCAACTCCGATGTGATCAAGCGCACCCTGGAGCGCGATACCGCCCTTACCCGCGAGGACGCTCTCATCGAGATCTACCGTCGCCTGCGCCCGGGCGAGCCTCCCACCGTGGATGCCTCCCGCAGCCTGCTCGAGGGTCTGCTCTTTAACCCGCAGCGCTACGACCTGGCCCGCGTCGGTCGTTACAAGGTCAACAAGAAGCTCAACCTCACCACCGAGGAAGAGGTCACGGTGCTCACCGACGAGGATATCGTCGCGACGCTGCGCTACCTGCTGTCCCTCGCTGCCGGCGAGCAGGGCTTCAAGGTCGACGACATCGACCACTTCGGCAACCGCCGCATCCGTACCGTCGGCGAGCTCGTCGCCAACCAGTTCCGTATCGGCATGAGCCGTATGGAGCGCGTCGTCCGTGAGCGCATGAGCTCCCAGGACATCGACGAGATCACCCCGCAGTCGCTCATCAACATCCGTCCGATCGTGGCCTCCATCAAGGAGTTCTTCGGTTCCTCGCAGCTCTCGCAGTTCATGGACCAGGCGAACCCCCTGACCGGTTTGACCCACAAGCGCCGTCTGTCCGCACTCGGCCCTGGTGGTCTTGCCGGCCACAAGTCCGGCTCCAGCCGCCGCACCAACGTGCCGACGGCCGTCCGCGACGTTCACAACTCGCACTACAGCCGCATGTGCCCGATCGAGACCCCCGAAGGCCCCAACATCGGCCTGATCGGCTCGCTCGCCCTCTACGCCCGCGTCAACGAGTATGGCTTCATCGAGGCCCCGTTCCGTCGTGTTGAGAACGGCGTTGCCACCGACCAGATCGACTGGATGACCGCTGACGAGGAAGAGAAGCACGTCATCGCGCCGGCCAACACGCCGCTCGATCCCAAGACCAACGAGTTCATCACGACCGATGCCGAGGGCAAGATCGTCCGTCCCCACACCGTGATCGCCCGTACCCGCGACTTCGACGGCTCCTTCGGCGCTCCCGCCGACGTGCCCGTCGAGGACGTCGACTACATGGACGTCTCGCCGCGTCAGATGCTCTCCGTCGCAGCCACGCTGATCCCGTTCCTCGAGCACGACGACGCCAAGCGTACGCTCATGGGCGCTAACATGCAGCGTCAGGCCGTGCCGCTGGTTCACCCCGCCGCTCCCTATGTCGGTACCGGCATGGAGCGTCGCGCCGCTCTGGACTCCGGCGAGGTCACCCTGGCCAAGAACGCCGGCGAGGTCATCTTTGCCGACGCCGCCAAGATCATCGTCAAGCATGCCGGCGGCATGGACGAGTATCACCTGGCCAAGTACCAGCGCTCCAACCAGTCCACCTGCATCAACCACCGTCCGCTCGTGCGCGTCGGTGACACCGTTGAGCAGGGCGAGCCTCTGGCCGACGGCCCTTCGACCGATCACGGCGAGCTCGCACTGGGCCAGAACCTCACCGTGGCCTACATGCCGTGGGAAGGCTTCAACTACGAGGACGGTATCGTCGTGTCCGAGCGCCTGGTGGCCGAGGACCTGCTGACGAACATCAACATCACCCGTCACGAGATCGACGCCCGCGACACCAAGCTCGGCCCCGAGGAGATCACCCGCGAGATCCCGAATCTCTCCGAGGACATGCTTGCCAACCTTGACGAGGACGGCATCATCCGCATCGGCGCCGAGGTCGGCCCTGGCGACATCCTGGTCGGCAAGGTCACGCCTAAGGGCGAGAGCGCTCTGACCGCCGAGGAGCGCCTGCTGCGCGCCATCTTCGGTGCCAAGGCCCACGATGTTCGCGACACCTCCCTCAAGATGCCTCACGGCGCTTACGGCCGCGTTATCGACGTCGTTCGCTTTAGCCGCGAGAACGGCGACGACCTGGCCCCCGGCGTCAACGAGCAGGTGCGCGTCTACGTCGCCCAGCGTCGTAAGATCCAGCAGGGTGATAAGATCGCCGGCCGCCACGGCAACAAGGGTGTTATTTGTAACGTTCTGCCGGTCGAGGACATGCCCTACATGGCTGACGGTACCCCGATCGACGTTATCCTCAACCCGCTGGGCGTTCCTTCGCGTATGAACGTCGGCCAGCTGCTCGAGTGCCACCTTGGCTGGGCTGCTGCCTGCGGTTGGGATACCGAGCAGGCCGACTCCGACAAGTACGTCCCCGGTCCGTTCTTCACCGCCACGCCCGTCTTCGACGGCGCCAAGGAGGACGAGATCGCCGAGGTCATCCGTCGTGCCAACAAGAACATGCTCAACAAGGCCACCGCTGCCTTTGGCGATCACATGCGCCCCGAGTTCGTCACCCAGCTTGACGAGCGCGGCAAGACCCGTCTGTTCGACGGCCGCACCGGCGAGGAGTTCCGCGAGCCCATTACCGTGGGTACGTCCTACATCCTCAAGCTCGGCCACATGGTCGACGACAAGATCCACGCCCGTTCGACTGGCCCTTACAGCCTGGTTACCCAGCAGCCTCTGGGCGGCAAGGCTCAGTTCGGCGGCCAGCGCTTCGGCGAGATGGAAGTTTGGGCACTGTACGCTTACGGTGCTTCCAACGTCCTGCAGGAGATCCTGACCGTCAAGTCCGACGATACCGTGGGCCGCGTCAAGACCTACGAGTCCATCGTCAAGGGCGAGAACGTTCCTGTCCCGGGTATCCCCGAGTCCTTCAAGGTTCTCGTCAAGGAGATTCGCTCCCTCGCACTGGACATCGAGCCCATGCACGATGCCGACGAGGACGCCTCCGCCCCTGTGACCGCCGAGGAGACCTCCGCTCTCGACGACCTGGCTGCGCTCGCCGGCGTTGACGCCGACGTCGAGGCCGAGGATGCCGAGACCGCCGAGGCACCCGAGGCTGTCGCCGCCACGACCACTGATAAGGAGTAGTTGACTGTGGCAGATTTCGAAGCTACTGATTTTGACTCGGTAAAGATCTCCCTTGCCTCCGCCGACCAGATCCGTTCCTGGTCGCACGGTGAGGTCAAGAAGCCGGAGACCATCAATTACCGTACCCTCAAGCCCGAGAAGGACGGCCTGTTCTGCGAGAAGATCTTCGGTCCCGCCAAGGACTGGGAGTGCTCCTGCGGCAAGTACAAGGGCATCCGCTTTAAGGGCATCGTCTGCGAGCGCTGCGGCGTCGAGGTCACCTCGGCCAAGGTGCGTCGCGACCGCATGGGTCACATTGAGCTCGCCGCTCCCGTGTCCCACATCTGGTATTTCAAGAGCCCCACGAGCTTCCCGATGAGCCGTATGCTCGACATCAAGTCCAAGGACCTCGAGAAGGTTCTGTACTTTGCCAGCTACATCATCACCGAGGTTGACTACGAGGCCCGCGAGGCCGACGCTGACGATCTGCGCGAGGAGCTCGCCGCCGATCTGGAAGAGATCGATGCCGAGTGCGCCCGCCAGATCGAGTCCCTCAAGGAGCAGGGCGACCCCGAGAACTTTGACGAGTTCTCCGACGAGGAGCCGCTGACCCCCGAGGAGATCGCCTCCGGCATCGTCGACATCGAGGAAGAGTGCAAGGACGAGAAGCAGCTCCGTACGGACGCCTTCAACGCCTTCATGAAGCTCACCGAGCGCGACCTCATCTCCGATGAGCCGCTGTTCCGCGAGATGACCCGCTACTACTCCATGTACTTCAAGGGTGGCATGGGTGCCGAGGCCGTCCGCGACCTGCTCGCTGCCATCGACCTTCCTTCCGAGGCCGAGAAGCTCAAGGCCATCATCGCCGACGAGGACTCCCAGAAGCAGAAGCGCGAGAAGGCCGTCAAGCGCCTCGAGGTCGTTGACGCCTTCCTGAAGGGCGGCAATAGCCCCGCGAACATGATCCTGGACGTCATCCCGGTCATTCCGCCCGATCTGCGCCCGATGGTCCAGCTCGACGGCGGCCGCTTCGCTGCGTCCGACCTCAATGACCTGTACCGTCGCGTGATCAACCGTAACAACCGACTCAAGCGTCTGCTCGACCTGGACGCCCCTGCGATCATCGTGAACAACGAGAAGCGCATGCTCCAGGAGTCCGTGGACGCCCTGTTCGACAACGGCCGTCGTGGTCGCCCGGTCTCTGGCCGTGGCGGTCGCCCGCTCAAGTCGCTCGCCGAGGCCCTCAAGGGCAAGCAGGGTCGTTTCCGTCAGAACCTGCTGGGTAAGCGTGTCGACTACTCCGGCCGTTCGGTAATCGTTACCGACCCCAAGCTGCTGCTGCACCAGTGCGGTCTGCCCAAGACCATGGCGCTGGAGCTCTTCAAGCCCTTCGTCATGAAGCGCCTGGTCGAGCTTGGCAAGGTCGAGAACATCAAGGGCGCCAAGCGCGCTATCGACCGCGGTGCCACCTTTGTGTGGGACATCCTCGAAGAGGTCATCGACGGCCGCGTCGTGCTGCTCAACCGTGCACCGACCCTGCACCGTCTGTCCATTCAGGCCTTTGAGCCGGTGCTGGTCGAGGGCAAGGCTATCCACCTGCACCCGCTGGTCTGCTCGCCCTTCAACGCCGACTTCGACGGCGACCAGATGTCTGTCCACGTGCCGCTGTCCAGCCAGGCTCAGGCCGAGGCTCGCGTGCTCATGCTTTCTGCGAACAACCTGCGCTCGCCGGCATCCGGCAAGCCGGTCAACATCCCCTCGCAGGACATGATCATCGGTGTGTACTACCTGACCCAGGTCCGCGACGGTCTGCCGGGCGAGAATCACGTGTTCTCGAGCTTCGACGACGCGCTGCATGCCTATGACTGCCGCTCCGAGGTCGACATGCAGGCCAAGATTCAGGTCCGCGTGTCCGCCGAGAACGCCAACGTCATCAACGAGGACGGCACCCGTATCTTCCGCGTCAAGAACGGCAAGAACGAGTTTGTCGACTACGACGTCACCGGCAACAAGACCGCGCGCTTCGAGACCTCTATCGGCCGCATCATCTTCAACCGCCAGTGCCTGCCCGAAGACTATGAGTTCATGAACTACAAGATGGTCAAGGGCGACGTGGCCAAGCTGGTTGCGGACTGCTGCGATCGCTATCCCGAGGCCAAGGTCGGCCCGATCCTCGACGCCATCAAGTACTCCGGCTTCCACTACGCCACCCGCGCCGGCCTCACCATCTCGGTGTGGGACGCTCTCATCCCTGCCGAGAAGCAGGAGCTGCTCGACCGCGCCCAGGCCAACGTCGACCAGATCAACGAGTACTTCGAGGAGGGCTTCATCAACGAGACGGAGCGCCACATCGAAGTCGTTAACGAGTGGACCGCTTGTACCGATAAGGTTGCAGCGCTCATGCTCGACATGTTCGACGAGGAGAACCCGCTGTACATGATGGCCGACTCCGGCGCCCGTGGTTCTAAGACCCAGCTGCGTCAGCTCGGCGGCATGCGTGGCCTGATGGCAGACATGTCCGGCGAGACGATCGACCTTCCCATTAAGGCGAACTTCCGCGAGGGCCTGCTGCCGCTCGAGTACTTCATTTCGACCTACGGCGCCCGTAAGGGCCTGGTCGATACCGCATCCCACACCTCGGACTCTGGTTACCTGACCCGTCGTCTGGTCGACGTGGCCCAGGACGTCATTGTCCGCGAGGAGGACTGCGGTACGCACGAGGGCGTCACCTACAACCTCATCATCCCCGGCACCACCGACCTCAACACCGACCTCGTCGGCCGTTGCTTCATCGAGGACGTCGTGGCCCCCGATGGCACCGTGCTCTTTGAGCAGGACGGCTACATCGAGAAGGTCGCCGACATCCAGAAGATGGTCGATGCGGGCCTTAAGAAGGTCAAGCTTCGCGCGCTGCTCACCTGCCGCTCCAAGTACGGCGTGTGCCAGAAGTGCTACGGCTGGGATCTTTCCACCCGTCGTCCGGTCGCCATCGGTACCGCGGTCGGCATTATTGCCGCCCAGTCCATCGGCGAGCCCGGTACGCAGCTTACGATGCGTACCATTCACTCCGGCGGCGTCGCTGGCGTCGACGATATTACGCAGGGTCTGCCTACGGTCAGCCGTATGTTCGATATCGTCGGCAACGTCAACGAGAAGATTCTGGGTCGCGAGGCCGAGCTGGCTCCGTACTCCGGTCACCTCTCGATTAAGCCCGAGAAGTCCGAGTACGTGCTGACGCTCACCGACTCCGAGGATCACACCCGTGTCCTCGACGAGCGTCGCGTCCCCGCATCGGTGCGCTTTATGCCCGAGATCGAGGACGGCTGCGAGGTTCGCGCCGGCGACCAGATCACCAAGGGCTTCGTCAACTTCCGCAACCTGCGCAAGCTGACCGACATCGAGTCGACGATGCACACCTTCGTCGAGAGCGTCAAGGACGTCTACACCAGCCAGGGCGTCGACCTGAACGACAAGCACATCGAGGTGCTCGCACGTCAGATGCTGCGTCGCGTTCAGATCACCAACCCCGGCGACTCCAAGTACCTGCTTGGTCAGTATGTCGACCGCTACGAGTTCGCCGACGAGGTCGAGCGCGTTGCCCGTCTGGGCGGTCAGGCTCCCGTGGCCGAGCCCGTCATCCTGGGTACGCTCAAGGTCGCGTCCAACATCGACTCTTGGCTGTCGAGCGCTTCGTTCATCCGCACCGCCGGCGTCCTTACCGAGGCTGCCATCGAGGGCAAGGTCGACCACCTGCTCGACCTTAAGTCCAACGTCATCGTCGGTAAGAAGATCCCGGCTGGTACTGGTCTCAAGCCGTACGCCAACGCCAAGCTGACGTATCGCACGGCCGACGGCTATGTCGACATCGACGGTCCGGCTTCGCCCAACGCCAAGTCGCTGCCCGAGTGGGCTCCGGTGGAGCTCAAGGACCTGGACGAGCAGCTCCCGCAGCAGCTCGACTGGGCCGGCTACGACGAGTTCGGTGGTGCTGACGGTTCGTTCACCCGCAACGGCCACACCATCTCTGCTGAGAAGGCTCGCCTGTACCTGTTCGACGACCTGGGCGTGTCGCAGCGCTGGACCAACAAGTTCAGCGAGGTCGGCATCGAGACGGTCGGCGACCTGGTTGGCAAGTCCGAGGAGGATCTGCTGCGCATCGATGGCATCGGTGCCAAGGCGATCGAGGAGCTCCGTGACGGCCTGGAGGCCCACGACCTGCTCTACATCCTCGAGAACAACGACGACGTTGCCGACGAGGAAGACCTCTCGCAGCTGCTGCAGATGGTCTTTAGCCCCGACGGTCCGGACGATATCCTGCTGGGTACCTCCGCTCCGACGCATCACGCCGACGCCGACGAGGAGCTCCTGGGCGCCCCGATCGACGACAAGAAGGCTCCCGCCAACGGCGCGATCAACGAGGACATGGCTTCCCTCGACGAGCTGCTCAATCAGCTCGTGGACACCGACGACGCCGAAGAGGCCAAGGACAACGACGAGGAGTAACTTCCTAGTACGTTAACTGCCCTTCCAAAGACCCGTTTCCCAACAGGGGAGCGGGTCTTTTTTGGTGGGGAACGTTGCCCCGACGAGCACGTTGGATTCCCGGAACGGGCCGCCCGCTGTTTAAGTTTGTCGCGAGTTCCGCACGCAAAGGAAAGCACTTAATGTGCTTTCCGTCTTGCGCAGGACTGTAGAGCAGCAAACTTAAACAGCGGGCGGCCCGTTCCGGGAATCTGCCCCCGCGCACAGAAGGGGATTCCTTTTGCCAAAAAGGGACAGGTTTATTTTGGTAGGTTTTTCCTGCTTGGATTTGAAACATTTCGTTCGGCCAAAGCGTATCTATGGTGAGGACCTCATCAAGAACCATCAGCGTCACCGGGAGGTGATTATGGAAGAACAAGCATTTAGACAGGCGGTCGAAGATCACCGGGATGTCGTGTTTCGAATCGCCTTGACGTACCTGCGCGATCGCGCCGATGCCGACGATATTGCCCAAGATGTCTTTCTTAAGTTGCTTAAAAGCGATGGACACTTTGAAAGTTGGGAACATCTTCGCCGCTGGCTTATCCGGGTCACGATCAATGAATGTAAATCGCTCTTTCGAAAGCCATGGAGGCGTGTAGAGGATATTGAGAACCTGGCCGATTCGCTTTCGGCGGCGCAGGAGGAGACCAAGGCGGTCCTGTCAGACGTTATGCGACTTCCGGAGCGATTCCGTATCCCCATCGTGCTCTATTACTATCTGGGCTTCTCGACTTCAGAGATTGCCGAGTTGCTGCACGTACCAGCCGCGACAGTTCGAACGCGTTTAGCTCGCGGCAGATCGAAACTCAAGTTCATCCTAGAGGAGGGCGACCGTGAAATCCAACCAAATCAAGCAGGCCTTCGAGTCCGTCCAAGCCGATAGCGATCTTGCTGGCCGTGTTCTTTATGCCGCTGCTGGTGAGCCGCTTCGCCGAAAGGGTCACGCGAAGCCTCTGTATGTTGCCGTAATCGGATGTCTTGCCGGAGTGCTGGCGACCGGAGGGGTCGCCTACGCTGTTGTCAATTCCAGTTATTTTGCCTCTGCCTGGGGAAACCATGGCAACGGAGAGTCCGTTACCTGGACAAATGGCGGCTCGTCGGGGACGAAATATACCTACACCAGAGAGTTTGGTGATGGTATCGCGCCCCAAAGCCTGGAGGGTGCAGTCCAGAAGGTCAATCTGTCCGTCGAGGGCAACGGCTATACGCTCGACATTCATGAGATGGCAATCGACGAGAACGGTTGCGGTGCTGTGACGTTTACATTGTCCAATCCGAATGGCGTTAACTACTACAAGCCGGCGGCAGAGCTTGGCGAACTTGTTCTCTATGGTGAAGAAGAAGGGGGCGTCAGTACACCCAGCATGAACTTCGGCGAGGAATGGGCTGATACACGCTGCACCATTGATAAAGACACATCAAGCGACACGGTCATTAACGGCACGATGTACTTTGCATCTTGGAATCGCGATCGAGATTTACGACATGCGGTCACCTGGAATATCAGTTGGACGGAGGGCAAAGGTGAGGATGCGAAGGTGATCGAGGTATCGACGCCAGAGTTTAACGTCGGAGCGCACGTCGATACAAAAGAACTCCGCTCCGATGACTCGCCTCTCGAGATCAGTCCGTTTTCCATCCAGACGCACATCGATGATCTGGGCTATGAAGCAGTTGATCATAATCTGACCGTCACCTACAAGGATGGGTCAGAGCAGATTATCGAAGATGACGACGCAGGGGCGTACAATTTCTATGTTTCGATGGGACGCAATAGCGGAGAGAACATTTGGGTGCCAACGAAGTTGATTGATGTCGACCAAGTGGTTTCAGTAACGCTCGAAGGCACACGCTGCACTTCAACAGGGGGCGCCGAAACGTCGGAACCCTTTACCATCGTCTATTCGTAAGATTTGGGGCCGCTTTCTACTAGGGGAAGCGGCCTTCTTTGCGGTAAATGGGCGGTTAGACCGCACGATATTCGCCTGCATTCCTGAAGTATGCGGCAAAATCTTGATGGGTCGACCACACCGTATATGCTCAAGCGCTCTACCTGCGGGTTTATTATCGCAAAACCCCGGTGCGCTCGGCGGGTCCAGAATTTGCCGCATACTTCCGAAAGCGCCGCCGATTTCCATGCGACAGGTGAGAGCAGATCACCGTTGGAGCGCGACGTTTCCCCAGATAAAACCGACCAAAATAAACCTGTCCCTTTTTGGCAGGTAACGTTGCCCCGACGAGCACGTCGGATCCCCGGCCCGGGCGGCACAGGGGTTAAGTTTGTCGCGAGTTCCGCACGAGCCGGAGGCCACTTAATGTGGCCTCCGTGCGAGCCAGGACTGTAGAGCAGCAAACTTAAAACCTGGGCCGCCCGGTCCGGGGATCCTCCCAAGCGCACAGGAGGGGATTCCTTTTGTGTAGGCTTTGCGGAAATGTGCCGATTTTAGGATACGCCCGGCGGCGTGGTCTGTTGACGGCACAGCTAACGCCACGTATCCTATCGAACTGCGTGTTTCGTAGGGGGATGCTGACCCCTCGATTCAAGCCGTTGCACTTTACAGAAAGCTGGAATCATTCGAGAAGGAGTACGCTTTGCCTACTATTAACCAGCTGGTTCGCCAGGGCCGTCGTTCCGTGCCCAAGAAGTCCAAGAACGCTGCTCTGCAGCACAACTCCCAGAAGCGCGGCGTGTGCACCCGCGTCTTCACCACGAGCCCCAAGAAGCCGAACTCGGCTCTTCGTAAGGTTGCCCGTGTTCGCCTTGTCAACGGCATCGAAGTTACTGCTTACATCCCGGGTGAGGGCCACAACCTGCAGGAGCACTCCATCGTGCTCGTCCGCGGCGGTCGTGTCCGTGACCTCCCTGGTGTCCGTTATCACGTCATCCGTGGCGCCTACGACGCTGCTCCGGTCCAGAACCGTATGCAGGCCCGTTCCAAGTACGGTGCTAAGCGCCCCAAGGCCAAATAAGCCAGATAACGTTTTGATACTTTCGCCGTGTGCCGCCTTGAGCGCCGCACGGTAGACACTTAAGGAGATTTCACATGCCGCGTCGTGCAGCAGCTAATCGTCGTGAGGTTCAGCCTGACGCCGTTTACAACAACCGCCTGGTGACTCAGCTCATCAACAAGGTCCTTCTTGACGGCAAGAAGGCCACCGCTGAGCGCATCGTTTACACCGCTTTCGAGATCGTTGCCGAGAAGTCCGAGGGTGGCGACGCTCTCGCTACCTTCAAGAAGGCTATGGACAACGTCAAGCCCACGCTCGAGGTTAAGCCCAAGCGTGTCGGTGGCGCTACCTATCAGGTCCCGATGGAGGTCAACTCCCGTCGTTCCACCGCTCTGGGCATCCGCTGGATCGTCAACTTCTCCCGCGCTCGCAAGGAGAAGACCATGGCCGAGCGTCTCGCCAACGAGATCCTCGACGCCTCCAACGGCCTGGGCGCTTCCGTCAAGAAGCGTGAGGACGTCTTCAAGATGGCCGAGGCCAACCGCGCGTTCTCTCACTATCGTTGGTAAGTTAAGGTAAGGAACTAACATGGCTAAGCCTAAGTACAAGCTTTCCGATACCCGTAACATCGGCATCATGGCCCACATCGATGCTGGTAAGACCACCACGACCGAGCGTATTCTTTACTACACCGGTAAGACCCACAAGATCGGTGAGGTCCATGAGGGCGCTGCCACCATGGACTGGATGGTTCAGGAGCAGGAGCGCGGCGTAACCATTACCTCCGCTGCTACCACGTGCTTCTGGAACAAGGACGGTAAGGACTACCGCATCCAGATCATCGACACCCCGGGCCACGTTGACTTCACCGCCGAGGTCGAGCGCTGCCTGCGCGTCCTCGATGGCGCTGTCGCCGTCTTCGACGCCGTTGCCGGCGTTCAGCCCCAGTCTGAGACCGTTTGGCGTCAGGCTTCCACCTTCAACGTCCCCCGCATCGCCTTCATCAACAAGTATGACCGCGTGGGCGCTGACTTCTTCAACGCTATCGAGACCATGAAGGATCGTCTCGACGCTAACGCCGTGGCCGCTCAGGTCCCGATGGGCGCCGAGGACAACTTCTGGGGCGTCATCGACCTGGTCACCATGACTGCATGGGACTTCAAGGCCGACGAGAAGGGTATGACCTACCCCGAGCCGATGGACGAGATCCCGGCTGAGTTCGCTGACATCGCTGCCACCAAGCGCGAGGAGCTCCTTGACGCTGCTGCCAGCTTTGACGACGAACTCATGGAGAAGATCCTCATGGAGGAGGACTTCACCGTCGAGGAGCTCAAGGCTGCTCTGCGCAAGGGCGTTCTGGCCAACGAGCTCAACCTCGTCTTCGTGGGTTCCGCCTACAAGAACAAGGGCGTTCAGGAGCTGCTCGACGCTGTCGTCGACTACCTGCCCAGCCCGCTCGACGTTGAGGCCGTCACCGGTACCGATCCGGACACCGGCGAGGAGATCCAGCGTCATCCTTCCTTCGACGAGCCCTTCTCCGGCCTGGTCTTCAAGATCATGACCGACCCGTTCGTCGGTAAGCTCACCTATGTCCGCGTTTACTCCGGCCGCGCCGAGTCCGGCTCCTACGTGGTCAACGCTTCCAACGGTCAGCGCGAGCGCCTCGGCCGCATCCTCGAGATGAACGCCGCCGAGCGTATCGACCGTGACGACGCTGCCGCCGGCGACATCGTCGCTTGCGTCGGCTTCAAGAACTCCACCACCGGTGACACCCTGTGCGCCGAGGGCAAGGAGATCGTCCTCGAGAAGATCGAGTTCGCTAAGCCCGTTATCGACGTTGCCATCGAGCCCAAGACCAAGGCCGAGCAGGACAAGATGTCCCTGGCTCTGACCAAGCTCGCCGAGGAGGACCCGACCTTCCAGGTGTCCACCAACCACGAGACCGGCCAGACCATCATCGCCGGCATGGGCGAGCTGCACCTCGAGATTATCGTCGACCGTCTGCTCCGTGAGTTCAAGGTTGACGCTAACGTTGGTAAGCCCCAGGTTGCCTACCGCGAGACCGCTGGTCACGACGTCGAGAAGGCTGAGGGCAAGTTCGTCCGTCAGTCCGGCGGTCGCGGTCAGTACGGCCACGCTGTCATCAAGCTCGAGAAGATGGAGGAGGGCTTCGGCTACGAGTTCGTCAACGCTATCGTCGGCGGCGTCGTGCCCAAGGAGTACATCCCGTCCATCGACAAGGGCATCCAGGAGGCCCTGAACACCGGTGTTATCGCCGGCTTCCCGGTCCTCGACGTTAAGGTCACCCTGTTCGACGGTTCTTACCACGAGGTCGACTCCTCCGAGGCCGCCTTCAAGATCGCCGGCTCCATGGCTATCAAGGACGCCCTCAAGAAGTCCGATCCGCAGCTGCTCGAGCCGATCATGGCTGTCGAGGTCGAGACCCCCGAGCAGTACATGGGCGACGTTATGGGCAACCTCTCCGGTCGCCGCGGCAAGATCGAGGGCATGGAGGATCGCAAGAACAGCAAGCTCATCCGTGCCAAGGTGCCGCTGGGCGAGATGTTCGGTTACGCTACCGACCTTCGCTCCCAGACCCAGGGCCGTGCATCCTACACGATGCAGTTCGACTCTTATGAGCCCGCGCCCAAGTCCATCGTGGACGAGGTCATGAGCAAGAACGCCTAAGTTCGAGCTCCCTGTTACGTAATCCGCGAGAACATCTCTCGCACTCTTTGGAGGTTTAAGTTGGCTACCCAGAAGATCCGCATTCGCCTCAAGGGCTATGATCACGAGGTCGTCGATCAGTCCGCGAAGCTCATCGTCGAGACCGCTCAGAAGACCGGCGCTCGCGTTTCCGGTCCTGTCCCCCTGCCCACCGAGCGCAACCTGTACACGGTTATCCGCTCGCCGCACGTGAACAAGGACTCCCGTGAGCAGTTCGAGATGCGCACTCATAAGCGCCTCATCGACATCCTCGATCCCACCTCGGGCACCGTTGATTCGCTCATGCGTCTCGACCTCCCCGCTGGCGTCGACATCGACATCAAGCTCTAAGCGATATCGCTCATAGCTTACAGAGCCCCGCTGCCATTACGGTAGCGGGGCTCTTTTGTTTTGCATGATAGCCTTGGGGGACCGGGTAATGCTGTCGAGCGGGGGGCTGTGGCGCCTTATTTACCCATGGGACGCAGCGATGCCTCCTCAAAATGGAAGGATCGCAGGCCGTCTTCCGTTTCGATACACGCGCGACCAAAGGCATCGACCGTTTGAAAGATGCCACGCGCCAGCTCGTCACCGGCAGTGGAACGGGCGATAACGTGCTCCCCAATCCAGTTGAGGTGAGTGACATATTCGCCGTGGACGGGCGCGAGCGGTCCGGCGTCTTCTTCCATGGCGTCAAGACGCTCTGCCCACGCATCTACAGCGTCTATAACTGCGTGATAGACCTCATCGAGGAGCATGTCGACGGCAGGAACGTTCTCGTTAAGGTCCGAGAGACCGATTGCCGGCAAGCCGCCATCGGGCACCTCTTGGGGCGCATAGTTCACATTGACGCCAATGCCACATACGGCGAAAGGTTTGCCTTCGTTATCGCGTGCGGCCTCGACCAGAATGCCGCCGAGTTTGCGTTCACGCGCGACCAGGTCGTTGGGCCATTTGAGGCCAATATCGTTTGCAAGACCCTGTTTTTCGAGCGCCTCGAGCACCGCTAGGCCGCTGACGGCGGCAAGACCAGAGAACTTTGCAGGATTAACGCATGGGCGCAGGACAATCGAAAGCAATAAGTTGCCGACGGTTGAGTCCCACTTGTGCCCGCGCCGGCCACGTCCTGCTGTTTGAGCCCGGGCGGTAAGTCCTGTGCCGTGCGGCGCTCCCTGTTTTCCTGCTTCGAGCAGGTCATCGTTGGTCGATCCGGTTACGTCGACTATCGTTAATTTGGCATCCATTATGGCTGCCACCTCCTTAATGAATAAGTGAATAACGCAGTGGTCTCGAGAGATAGACACAATGTGAAGCCTTTGTCGCATTTGGACAATTTAATGTTAACACGTCAACAACGACAAAATTGCGCTATCCTCTCTTGGTCGATGTAAACACGTCAACAACTCAAAGGAGGTTAGTGATGGGTTTCACGATTCTTGGAACAGGCTCGGCGCTTCCTGAGCGCAGTGTTTCCAATGACGAGCTGTCCGAGTTCCTCGATACCTCGGATGAGTGGATTTTTACCCGCACAGGTATCAAGAGCCGCCACGTCTGCACCACCGAGTCACTTGACGACCTTACCGTAGCGGCGAGCGAGCGGGCACTCCGGGTGTCCGGAATCGACGCGAGCCAGCTGGATCTGATCGTCTGCTCGACGACGACAGGTGATCACCTTGTTCCCGCTGAGGCGTGTGCCGTTGCTGAGCGACTAGGCGCGACGTGCCCTGCCTTCGATGTCTCGGCGGCTTGTGCCGGCTTCGTATTTGCGCTCGATGTCGCCGAGGGCTATATCGCCCGCGGTCGCGCCGAGCACGTGCTGGTCGTTGCCGCCGAGCAGATGACGCGCGCGCTCGATTGGACCGACCGTGCCACGTGCGTGCTCTTTGGCGATGGGGCAGGCGCCGCAGTGATTGGGGCTGGGGGAGACAGTCCCCTTGCCGTTGAGCTTTCGACGGCGCCCGACGTCGAGACGTTGCGTGTTCCCGGTCTGGTCGGCACCTCGCCGTTTAAGGCTTCCGCAGATAGCGCAAGCGTGCTGTCCATGAATGGCCGCCGCGTGTTCAAGTTCGGTGTCAACGCCATCTGCGACACGGTCCATAAGCTTGCGATCGATGCGGGCATTTCGGTCGAGGACATCGACCATTTTGTATTCCATCAGGCTAACGAACGAATCCTGAGTCAGGCGGTCAAACGCCTCGGTGTGCCAGACGAGCGCGTGGTTCGAACGCTCCGCGAGACCGGCAACATTTCGAGCGCCTGCATTCCGCTTGCTCTTGATCGACTGGCAAATACCGGCGCGCTGCACGCGGGCGACACCATCGCCCTCGTTGGATTTGGCGCCGGCCTGGATATAGGTGGCTATCTGCTTCGTTGGAAGTAGTCGCACATAGGAAATAAAACCGCCCCTAGGGCACAAACAAAGGAGAACTACCATGGCAGATCAGAAGACCTTCGAGCGCGTTTGCGACGTTATCCGCGAGACGGCTGGCCTTGACGACGTCGAGATGAAGCCCGAGTCCACGCTCGAGGAGATTGGCCTCGACAGCCTGGGTACCGTCGAGATCCTCGTTGCCGTCGAGGACGAGTTTGGCATTGAGCTCGATACCGAGGAGAACCCCAAGACGGTCGGCGAGTTCGTCGATACGGTCGAGGCGGCATTGGAGAAGTAGTGATGCTCAAGTCTCCTCTCTGCGATCTGCTCGGCATCGAAAAGCCTGTGTTCCAGGGCGGCATGGCCTGGATTGCTGACGCCTCGCTGGCATCGGCCGTGTCCGAGGCAGGCGGCTTAGGCATTATCGCGGCCATGAATGCCGATGCCAACTGGCTGCGCGATCAGATTCACGAGCTGCGCGCCAAGACGGATAAGCCCTTTGGCGTCAACGTTATGCTCATGAGCCCGTTTGTCGACGAGGTCGCACAAGTGGTGATTGATGAGCGGGTGCCCGTTGTGGTGACCGGCGCCGGCAATCCCACCAAGTACATGAAGGCGTGGAACGAGGCGGGCATCAAGGTCATCCCGGTCGTTGCCTCGGTGGCGCTGGCGCGTCTCGTAGCGCGTCGCGGAGCTACTGCCGTGGTTGCCGAGGGCACCGAATCGGGCGGCCATATTGGCGAGACCTCGACGATGGCGCTTGTCCCGCAGGTTGTCGATGCGGTCGATATTCCCGTGGTTGCGGCTGGCGGTATCGCCGATGGCCGCGGTGTGGCGGCCGCCTTTATGCTCGGCGCTGCCGGCGTCCAGGTGGGAACACGCTTTCTGGTCGCAAACGAGTGCACCGTATCCGAACAGTACAAAGAGCTGGTGCTCAAGGCAGGCGACACGTCGACGCGTGCGACCGGTCGCTCGACGGGACATCCGGTTCGCGCCCTCAAGAGCCCCTTCACCAACGCGTATGCCAAGAACGAGGCGGCGGGCGCAAGCCCCGAGGAGCTCGGGGCCATGGGCACGGGTGCGCTTCGCAAGGCGGCAAAGGACGGTAATTACGAAGAGGGTTCGTATTTGTGCGGACAGATTGCCGGCATGGTCAACGAGCGCCAGAGCGCACGCGAAATCGTCGACGATCTAGTCGATGGCGCCGAGCACGTCCTGAAGGGTGCGTCCGCATGGGTAGCGTAGCGTTTCTATTTGCCGGTCAGGGTGCCCAACATCCCGCGATGGGCGTCGACCTCATCGAAGCATCGCCGGCGGCTGCCGAGGTGTTCGCCATTGCCAACGAGGTGCGCCCGGGGACCAGTGAGCAGTGCCGAAGCGCCTCCAAGGAGGAACTCTCGCAGACCGAGAACACGCAGCCTTGCGTGTTCGTCCATGACCTGGCAGCGGCTGCCGCACTGCGTGAGCGCGGCGTGGTGCCTGCCGCCTGTGCGGGATTTTCGCTGGGCGAGGTCGCCGCGCTCACCTTTGCGGGGGCGTTCGATACGCGAGCGGGCTTTGAGCTCGTGTGCGAGCGCGCGGCGCTGATGGCCGCGGCTGTCGAGCGTCACCCCGGCGGCATGCGCGCCGTCATCAAACTCGATGCGGCGCAAGTCGAGAACCTGGCTTCGCAGGTCGGCGAGGACTGCTGGCCGGTCAACTACAACAGCCCGCAGCAGACGGTTGTGGCTGGAACGCCCGATGCGTTGCAGACCCTCGACGTCCTGGTAAAAGAGGCTGGCGGCCGCGCTATGAAAGTCGCGGTGTCGGGTGCATTTCATAGCCCCTATATGGTCGAGGCGACTGAGGGGCTGGCGACGTATATCCAAGCCGGCCACGCGCCGTCTCCGCTGCTGATTCCGGTCATGGCAAACATGACGGCGGCGCCCTATCCGGCGGACCCGCGAGCGGTATCGGATGTCTTGGCCAACCAGGTGAGTCATGCCGTTCGCTGGGTCGACACGCTGCATACTCTGCAGGATCAGGGCATCGATACGTTTATTGAGGTCGGCCCTGGCAAAACGCTGTCGGGCCTGGTCAAGCGTACGCTGAGCGACGTTCGCGTGTATTCGTGCGAGACGGCCGAGCAGGTCGCAGCTATTGCCGACGAGCTCGCATAATCCACAGGGCTGTAACCCGAAAGGAATGACATGGGCAACTTGAACAACGGCGCGCTCGAGCGCAACGATTCACGTCGCGTGGCACTGGTCACGGGCGGTTCGCGAGGCATTGGCCGCGCCTGTGCAACCGGTTTGGCGGAGGACGGCTTTGATATCGCCGTCATCTATGCCGGCAGCGTCGATGCGGCGCGCAAGACATGCGAAGCCTGCGAGGCGGTTGGCGCCACGGCGCGCGCATATCAATGCGACGTGGCCGACCCCGCTGCCGTCAATGCCTGCATCGAGGTCGTGCTCAATGACTTTGGTTCCATTTGGGCGCTCGTCAACAACGCCGGCATCACCCGCGATGGCCTGCTCATGCGCATGGGCGATGACGCATTCGATCGCGTGCTCGATGTCAATCTCAAGGGAACATTCAATATGACGCGCGCGCTCACCAAGACCTTTATGCGCCAGCGCGGCGGTTGCGTCGTCAACATGAGCTCGGTCGTGGGCCTGATGGGCAATGCCGGGCAAGCCAACTACGCTGCTTCCAAGGCGGGCGTGATAGGGCTTACCAAGGCGGTGGCGCGCGAGCTTGCGCCTCGTGGCGTACGAGCGAACGCGGTCGCTCCCGGGTTTGTCGAGACAGATATGACGGCAAAGCTCTCGGAGAAGGTGCGTGCGGCAACCGAGGAACAGATTCCCCTTAAGCGCATGGCACGTCCCGAGGAAGTGGCCGGCGTGGTGCGCTTTTTAGCGAGCGATGCGGCTGCTTACATTACGGGCGAGGTCGTGCGCGTCGACGGCGGAATGGCGATGTAGAAACCAGGGCCGAAGAACGGCTTGGATGAGGAGACCATGATGGAACAGAGAGTTGCAATCACCGGCATCGGTGCCGTATCGCCGCTCGGCAACACCGCGCTTGCCACCTGGGCGGCCATGTGCGCCGGGACCTGTGGCATCGGCCCGATCACGCACTTTGATACCGATGCGTTTACCGTCAAGGTGGCGGCCGAAGTCAAGGGCTTTGACGGCAACGAGTACTTTGGCAAGCGCGACGCCAAGCATCTGGACCCCTGCGTTCAGTTTGCGCTGGTGGCTTCGGACGAGGCAATGCACGATGCGGGCTTTGATGTCGAAGGCGCCATCGATCGTGAGCGCCTGGGCGTCTACGTGGGCTCGGGCGTGGGCGGCATGCAGACGCTCGTCGACAACGTCCACACGATCGCCGATCGTGGACCTCGCCGCGCATCGCCCTATATGATTGCGATGATGATCCCCAACATGGCTTCGGGCAATATCGCGATCCGCCACAAGGCAAAGGGACCGACCCTGCCAGTCGTGACTGCTTGCGCGACCTCGGCCCATGCGGTGGGCGAGGCGTTCCGCGCCATCAAGCACGGCTATGCCGACGCGATCCTCGCGGGCGGCGCCGAGGCGGCCATTATCCCCGATGCCGTTGCAGGCTTTACGTCCTGCCGCGCATTGACCACCAACCCCGATCCTGCGACGGCTTGCCGCCCGTTCGATGCAGACCGCGACGGCTTTGTGATGGGCGAGGGCGCTTGCGTGCTGGTACTCGAGAGCATGGAACATGCGCAGGCGCGCGGTGCGCACATTTATGCCGAGGTCGTGGGCTACGGCAACACCGATGATGCCTATCACATCACGAGTCCCGATCCCGAGGCTGCCGGCATTGCCCGCGCGATATCGCTGGCGGTAGCCGAGGGCGACGTCAAGCCTTCCGAGGGTCTCTACATCAACGCCCACGGCACCTCGACCAAGCTCAACGATTCGTCCGAGACGACAGGCATTAAGCGGGCGCTCGGCGAGGACGCGGCGCGCGCCGCACATGTCTCGTCGACCAAGTCGATGACGGGGCACATGATCGGTGCCACGGGGGCCATTGAGGTCATGGCCTGCGCCATGGCACTCGAGCAGGGCGTGGTGCCGCCGACCATTAACTACCACACGCCCGATTCCGCCTGCGATCTTGATTACACGCCCAATCGCGCGGTTCGCGCCGACCTTACCTGGGCGCTTTCGACCAACCTGGGCTTTGGCGGGCACAACGCCGCCATCGCGCTGCGTAGATATACGAGGAGCTAGAGCATGGATTCCAAAAGACTTGCCGAGATAGCCGATGTGATGGAGGACCGCGGCCTCACGCGCGTGCGGGTTGAGGAGCCCGATGGCACCGCGGTCGAACTTGAGCGCGCGAGCGCCGCACAGCCGGTTGCCGTGCCCATGCCTATGCCGAGCGCCATGGCCGCTCCGGTTGCGGCTCCCGCAGTCGCGCCTGCCGCACCGGAGCCCGCCGCGCAGGCACCTGCCGCCGCACCGGAGCCCAAGGGCACCGAGGTGACCGCTCCCATGGTCGGCGTTTTCTATGCTGCCCCGGCGCCGGGCGACGAGCCGTTTGTGCACGTGGGCTCCAAGGTCAAGGCCGGTGAGACCCTCTGCATCATCGAGGCCATGAAGGTTCTCAACGAGGTGACGGCCGAGGCAGACGGCGAGGTGCTCGAGATCTGCGTGGCCGACGGCGACCTCGTGGAGTTCGGCAGTTGCCTTATGAGGATCGGATAGGTGATGTCCATGAACAAAGAAGAGCTCAAGAAGCTGTTGCCGCATCGCGAACCGATGCTTTTGCTCGACGAGGCCGAGCTGGTGGGCGACGAGGCCCACGGCAAGATCACGATTACGGGCGACGAGTACTTTTTGCAGGGGCATTTTCCGGGAAACCCGGTAGTCCCCGGCGTGATTCAGTGCGAGATGCTCGCCCAAAACTGTTGCGTGCTGCTGATGGGCGACGAGGAGGCGCGCGGCGCGACGCCGTTCTATACGAGCCTCGATAAGGTGCGCTTTAAGCGTCCGGTGCGCCCGGGCGACACGGTTGATCTGGTGTGCACCATCACGCGTGCGCGCGGACCGTTCCGCTTTGCGACGGGTACTGCGAGCGTCAACGGTGAGGTTTGCTGCCGTGCCGATATGTCTTTTGCACTCATGCACGAAAGTTAAGGAAGGCTTCATGTTCGACAAAGTGCTCATCGCCAATCGAGGCGAAGTCGCGGTCCGTGTTATCCGCGCGTGCCGCGATATGGGCATCAAGACCGTCGCCGTTTATTCCACGGCCGATGCGGACGCGCTACACGTGCAGCTTGCCGACGAGGCGTATTGCATCGGCGGCCCGCGTCTTGCCGAGAGCTACCTCAACGACGATGCCGTGCTCACCTGTGCCGTAAAGTCGGGCGCCAAGGCAATTCATCCCGGGTATGGCTTTTTCTCCGAGAAGGCGAGCTTCGTGCGCGACTGCGACAAGTATGGCCTGACGTTTGTCGGTCCTTCGGCCGAGGTGATCGACAGCATGGGCGACAAGGACGCCGCGCGTCGAACGGCTGCCGCGGCGGGCGTGCCCATCGTACCGGGCTGCGATTTGCTCAAAAGCCCCGAGGAGGCGACGGCCGAGGCCGAGCGCATCGGCTGCCCCGTGCTCATCAAGGCGCGTGCGGGTGGCGGCGGTCGCGGCATTCGCAAGGTCGAGCGCGTGGAAGATGCGGCAAAAGCGTTTATCGAAGCGCGTGCCGAGGGCGAGGCCGTTTTTGGCGACGGTGAGTGCTACATGGAGAAGTTCGTCGCGCCGGCGCACCATGTCGAGGTGCAGATTATGGCCGATAAGCAGGGCCATGTGTTTTCGCTCGGCGAGCGCGAGTGCTCGGTACAGCGTCGCAACCAAAAGCTGATCGAGGAGAGCCCCGCGCCGTGCCTCGACGGACACGACGACATTCGCGCGCGCATGCACAAGGCCGCGCGCGACCTGGCTCGTGCCGTTGGCTATGAGGGCGCCGGCACCATCGAGTTTTTGTACTCAGATGACGGCAATTTCTACTTTATGGAAATGAACACGCGCTTGCAGGTGGAGCATCCGGTTACGGAGTTTGTGACCGATACCGACCTGGTTAAGTGGCAGCTGCGCGTGGCTGCCGGCCAGCCTCTGCCCTTTGAGCAGGAGGACGTACCGGTCCGCAACCACGCCATGGAGTGCCGCATCAATGCCGAAACGCCGGACTTTCTGCCGTCATGCGGAACGGTCACCGCATTGCGTGTGCCGGGTGGTCCGCGCGTGCGCTGGGATTCCGCCATGTTTACCGGTGCGAACGTTCCGCCGTACTACGACTCCATGCTCGGCAAGCTCATCGTGTGTGCGCCCACGCGTGACGGCGCCATTCGCAAGATGCGCTCGGCCCTGGGCGAGCTCGTGATCGAGGGCGTGAGCGAAAACAGCGAGCTTCAGCTCGACGTGCTGGCAAACGACGAGTTCTTGTCGGGCATGTATCACACCGATCTGATGGGGCATCTCTATGCTGATGAATAGAAAAGCGAAGACGGTCAACGTCCTCGAGGGGCCGATGACCGAGTCGTGCGCCGAGTTTCCCGCGCGCCACGTGTTTATCAAGTGCCCGGAGTGCCGCCGTGTGATCGATGAGGCGCGCCTGCACGACAACCTCGAGGTCTGCCCTCGTTGCGGCAAGCACTTTCGCGTGAGCGGGCGCGACCGTATGCGCATGACGGTCGACGAGGGCACGTTTGAGGAATGGGATGCTAATCTGGCGTCGGAGGACTTCCTCTCGTTTCCCGGTTATGCCGACAAACTCAAGAGCGTGAGCGAGCGTTCGGGCGAGCGCGATGCCGTTGTGTGCGGCAGGGGCAAAATCTGCGGTTGCGATACAGCTCTCTTCTTTATGGATGCCAACTTTATGATGGGCTCGATGGGTTCCGTGGTGGGCGAGAAGATCTGTCGCACATTTGAGCATGCGACCGAGCTGGGATTGCCAGTTGTCGGCTTTACCGTTTCGGGCGGTGCGCGCATGCAAGAGGGCGTGACATCGCTTATGCAGATGGCCAAGATTTCTGCGGCAGTTAGGCGCCACAGCGAGGTGGGCGGCCTGTATATCACGGTGCTCACCGACCCCACGACCGGAGGCGTAACCGCGAGTTTTGCCATGGAGGGCGACATTATCCTGGCAGAGCCGGATGCCCTGACGGCATTTGCCGGCCCGCGCGTGATCGAGCAGAACATGCACAAGCGCCTGCCCAAGGGATTCCAGCGCTCCGAGTTTTTGCTGGAGCACGGCTTTTGCGATGCCGTCGTTCCGCGTGGCGAGATTGCGCTCACGGTAGGCGAGCTGCTGGCGTTGCACGAAGGGCGCGCGCCCGGCCTGGGGGCACCGCATGAGATCGTGCATACGGGTCGTTGCGGCAAAAGGCTGGGACAATTGTTTAAGCGCTCGGCGGCACCAAAAACCGCGCTCGAGATTGTCAAGCAGACCCGCTCGGCAGATCGCGCCACGGCAGGCGAGATGATCTCGCTGGGCCTGGATGGATTTGTGGAGCTGCACGGCGACCGTTACTTTGGTGACGACGCCGCCGTGGTGGGTGGCATTGGCTGGAAAGACGGACGTCCCGTGACGGTTATCGCTATCGAGCGCGGCACCACGACCAAAGAGCGCATGCGCCGCAACTTTGGCATGGCGCATCCCGAGGGCCACCGCAAAGCGCGTCGCCTTATGCGCCAGGCCGAAAAGTTTGGTCGACCGGTTCTGTGCCTGGTCGATACTTCGGGCGCGTTTTGCGGCATCGGTGCCGAGGAACGCGGCCAGGGCGAGGCGATTGCCCAGAATCTCATGGAGATGAGCGGCCTTAAGACGCCGATTGTCTCGGTGGTGACAGGCGAGGGCGGCTCTGGTGGCGCGCTGGCGCTATCCGTGGCCGACCGCATCCTGATGCTCTCGAGCTCGGCCTATTCGGTCGTGAGCCCCGAGGCCTGTGCGTCGATCCTGTGGAAGGATACCGACCGCGCGAATGAGGCCGCCGAAGCGCTTAAGCTCACGGCCCCCGATCTGTTGGCGCTCGGCATCATCGACGGCATTGTTGACGATAGGGGCCTGTCGCATGAGGAGATCGCCGGTGCCGTCATGTCCTCGGCATTTGATGCCTTCGATACGCTTGGGCAGCTCGACGACGCGACCCTCACAAACCTCCGCTACGAAAAGTACCGCGCAATCGGTCAGTACCGCACGATGTGACAAAGGGGCAGTCCGCATGTCACATTGGGAAAGGCGTTCCATGTCACAAGTTTCTAACACCTCGTTTACAACGACGGTTTCATCAAACGCCATGGCCGTGGTGGACTATCTGTCCAAAAGCATGATGTCGGCGCTGCCCTTTATTGTCTGCGCGGCGTTGTTCCGCACCGTCGCCGTCATTATGGGCGAAGGCATGCTGGGCCTGTGGCCTGCCGATTCCGAAATCTATCGCCTGTTCTACAGTTGGCTCTATAACGCCGGTTACTACTTTTTGCCCATCTATCTTGGTTGGGCGGCTGCCCGCCAGCTCGGTTGCTCGGAACAACTGGGCATGATGCTGGGCGGCGTATTGATTGCGCCCGATCTGCTTAAGCTCGTCGATGCCGCATCGACGGCGGGGGCATCGATGACTTCCGTGTATGGTCTGCTTCCCGCGCCGGTCAACGATTACACGACGACTGTTATTCCGGTCCTCATCTCGGTGCCCGTGCTATGGCGAGTGGAGTGTTTCTTTCATCGAGTTATCCCTAAGGCCGTGGCATTTTCGTTCGTTCCGTTTGCAACCATGCTCGTCATGGTTCCGGTTTCGCTGTGTATTACAGCGCCGGCGGGCAGCTATCTGGGCATGCTGTTGGGCCAGCTTATGTTTATGCTTGGCAATTCCGGTGGCATCGTGTCGCTGCTCACGCTCATGGGGCTTGCCGCGGGTTGGGAGTTTCTTAAGATCGCGGGTATCAGCAACGTTGTCCTATCGCTTGCGTACGCGCAGTTTATGAGTGTGGGAACGGATTCGTGCATCCTGATTGCCGCGACGATGGCGACGTTCGCCGTTTGGGGCATGCCTTTTGGCGCGTCGCTTCGCGTTGCGGATAAGGACGAGAAGGCGCTCATGCTGGGCTATTCAATCTCGGGTGTTCTTGGCGGCGTAAGCGAGCCGGCGCTGTACGGTTGCGGCTTTAAATATGGCAGGTGTCTGACGTGCATGGCCATTGGCGGTGCCGTCGGAGGCCTTGTTGCGGCCGTGGGCCACGTTACGGCCTATACCATCGGCATGACGAATGTCCTCATGGTCATTGGCTTTGCCACGGGCGGCATCTCGAACCTGCTGTGGTGCTGTGCTGCCGGCGGTGTGGCATTTGCGGTGTCTGCGGCGCTGAGCTACTGCTTTGGCGTGGTGCCGGCGAAGGGGCAGACGACGGGGGACGGAGCTGATTCACCCGAAACCTCGAAGAGCGTGGCCGAAGCAAGCGCATAAACCCGTGCGACAAAGGGCGATTTCTTTGTCATGTTCCAAGGTCGTGGCCCGTGTGGGTTGCGGCCTTTTTGTATCTGTGGGGCAAAGTGGCTACACTACAATCCGTTTGAGCAATAGATATATAGGTAGTACCGTGGGGGCGGATATAGATGGTTGAGTGGATTGTTCGTCGTGCGCAGGGCGACCGTGCGCGCGTGGGCACGTTGACGGGCGTGGTGTGTATTCTCGCCAATGTTGCGCTTTGTGCTGCGAAGGGCGTAATTGGCGTGCTGTCGGGATCGGTTTCGATCGTGGCGGATGCCATGAACAACCTGTCCGATGCCAGCTCGAATATCGTGAGCGTGCTGGGCTTTAGGCTGGCGAGCAAGCCGGCCGACCCCGAGCATCCTTACGGACATGGCCGCTACGAGTATCTCTCGGGTCTGGTTGTGGCGGCGCTCGTGCTGCTTATTGGCATCGAACTGGTGAAGTCCTCGGTTGAGCGTATCGTCAACCCGGAACCTGTCGAGTTCTCGCTTGCCCTGGTGGCAGTTCTAGTGCTTTCGATGGTCGTAAAGCTGTGGATGGCGGCCCTCAACCAAAAGCTCGGTGACCGCATTGAGTCCGAGACGCTGCGTGCGACCGCGCAGGATTCCAAGAACGATGTTCTTGCTACGGGCGCCGTGCTGGCGTGCGCGATTGTTTCCCAGGTGACGCATATCAATCTTGATGCATGGGTCGGCCTTGCCGTTGGCGCCTATATTGGCTGGAGCGGTTTTGAACTCATCCAGGATACGGTGAGCCCGCTTTTGGGCCAGACGCCCGATCCTAAGCTGGTCAAGCACATTCGAGACAAGATCATGAGCTACCCCGGCGTTTTGGGCGTTCACGATTTGATGGTTCACGACTACGGCCCGGGCAGGAAGTTCGCAAGCGCTCACGCCGAGATGGCAGCCGAGGTCAGCCCGCTGAAAAGCCATGACACGCTCGACAATATTGAGCAGGCGTTTAGGAACGAAGACGGCATGATTGTCACGCTCCATTACGACCCCATCGTGACCGACGATCCCAAGGTGGCGAGCATGCGTTTACGCATTAACGCCATGGCCCAGGAGATTGATAGCCGCCTCTCGATCCACGACCTACGCTGTGTTCCGGGTCCCACGCATACCAACGTGATCTTTGACTGCGTACGTCCCTCGGATTTGGCGATGAGCGCCGAGGACCTAAAGCACGCGTTGGCGAAACGTGTCGAATCTGAATATCCCAAGTCGATTGCCAAGATCACGATCGACGAAGACTACGTAGGGCATACCCACGAGTAGGGCCGAGCCGATAAAGCAAATGATGCAGAAGGGGAGAGCATGAAGAAGCTATATCTACTCCGCCACGGCCAGACAGAATTCAACGTCAAAAAGCTGGTCCAGGGCCGCTGCGATTCACCGTTAACCGACCTGGGCCGTAAACAAGCGGGAATGGCAGCCGCGTGGCTCAAAGCCCACGGCGTCGTCCCCGACAAAGTGGTCTCATCGCCCTTAGGCCGAGCCATGAACACGGCAAGTCTCGTCGCAACCGAACTCCTCGGCCCGGATGCAGCAGTCGAGTCCTGCGAAGGCATCATCGAGCGCAGCTACGGCACCTTTGAGGAAGGCCCCCACGACGCGCTGCCTACCGACGTCTGGGACCCCGGCGAGGATCTGGTCCCCTTCGGAGGAGAAGGAAGCCACGCGTTGCAAGAACGCATGGTAGGCACCCTCACCAATCTCATGGGCGCCGATGGTATCGAAACCCTCCTAGCAGTAAGCCACGGCAGCGCCAGCCGCCAATTTATCAAGGCCGCAGCCCCAGAGGGCTTCGAGCTCCCAGCAAAACTTCCCAACTGCGCCATCATGATTTTTGATTTTGAAGAGTCCACGCCACAAGCAGAAGGCGAACCACATCAATGCAAGTTCACCCTCCAACAAATAGTGGATCCCCAACAAAGTCATTAGCCTGAGCGAGCAAGGTTTAGCAGACATCAACGTGGCGTTCCCAGTGTGCGGCGGAGGGGGCGGGCCTGAGAGATATTAAGGTTGTCGCGAGTTCCGCACGAACAGGAGAGCACTTAATGTGCTCTCCGTCGTGAGCAGGACTGTAGAGCAGCAACCTTAATATCTCTCAGGCCCGCCCCCTCCGCCGCACACTGGGAACGTGCCACGCACTTTACCTGCGTAAACAATGTGAGTGAAATATGAATCTCGATGGATACGCCCGCAGCCGTGTATACTAAACAGCTGTGTGAAACCAGGGGAGTATTCTGGCTGGACAAAATGCCTGCTTAATAGGGTTGTCAGGTAGTCCGGGCGAAATACAAGGCTGGGGAGCACGTCGTGTAAGTAGTGGTCCTCTAGGGGCGTACGCTCGGTGGTGTACGCATTGTCCCAAGACCACGCGAGAGTTGGGATCATATCTTGATCAGCATGATTCTCGGCCGCAAGATTGGCATGACCCAGGTTTGGGACGAGGACGATAACGTCGTTCCCGTCACGGTCATCCAGGCTGGCCCCTGCGCTGTCTCGCAGGTTAAAACTCAGGCAACCGACGGCTATGACGCCGTCCAGATCGGTTTCGGCGACATCAAGGCCAAGAACGTGAACAAGCCCATGGCTGGTCACTTCGCCAAGGCTGGCGTCGAGCCTGTCCGCTTCCTTCGTGAGGTCCGCGTCGAGAACGGCGAGGAGCACAAGGTCGGCGAGGTCGTCACCGTCGCTGATTTCGCTGATGTCGAGAAGGTCGACGTCATCGGTACCTCCAAGGGTAAGGGCTTCCAGGGTCGCATCAAGCGCTGGGGTCAGCGCCGCGGTCCTATGACGCATGGTTCTCACTTCCAGCGTCACCCCGGTTCTATCGGTCAGTGCGCCTATCCTGCGCGCGTCCTCAAGGGCGTCAAGATGGCCGGTCACATGGGTAACGAGCGCGTTACCGTCAAGAACCTTTCCGTTGTCCGCATCGATGCCGAGCAGAACCTCATCTTGGTCAAGGGCGCTGTCCCGGGTGCCAAGAATGGTCTCGTCGCCATCCGTATGGCCTAAGGGCCCAGCCCATTTAGCCCAGCGTCATACCAAGGAGAACACTTAAATGGCAAAGTTTGAAGTAAAGAACAGCGAGGGCAAGAAGGTCGCCGAGGCCGAGCTCGCCGCTGAGGTGTACGGCATCGAGCCGAACATCCACGTTATGCACCACATCGTCAAGTGCCAGATGGCCTCTTGGCGTCAGGGCACCCAGTCTGCTAAGGGCCGCTCTGAGGTTTCCGGTGGCGGCAAGAAGCCTTGGCGTCAGAAGGGCACCGGCCGTGCCCGCCAGGGTTCCATCCGTGCTGCCCAGTGGCGTCACGGTGGCGTTGTCTTCGCCCCCAAGCCCCGTTCCTACGCTAAGCGTATGAACAACAAGGAGGTCAAGCTGGCTATGCGCTCCGCGCTGTCCGCCAAGCTGGCCGATGGCGAGCTCGTGCTCGTCGACGACTACGGCTTCGAGAAGCCTTCCACCAAGGCTGCCGTCGCCATGCTCAAGGCTCTCGGCCTTGAGGGCAAGCGTCTGACCATCATCGTTCGCGATGAGGACGTCAACGCCTACCTGTCGTTCCGCAACATTCCCAAGACGTTCATCATCACCGCTGACGAGGCCAACACCTACGATCTCGTCAACAACAACGCTGTGCTGATGCCCGCCGACATCGCCGCTCACTTCGGGGAGGTGCTTGCATAAATGACCGCCCACGAGATCATCATCCGTCCGATCGTGTCCGAGCGTTCCTTCTCCGGCATGGAGCAGAACAAGTACACGTTCGAGGTCGCCAAGGATGCTAACAAGTATCAGATCAAGGACGCTGTCGAGGAGATCTTCGGCGTCAAGGTCGTTCGCGTGAACACCTTGACGGTCAAGCCCAAGACCAAGCGCGTGCGCTATGTCGCCGGCAAGACCCGTTCTTGGAAGAAGGCCATCGTCACGCTGGCCGAGGGCGACACCATCGAGGTCTTTGGCAACCAGGCCTAAGACTCGCTGCTGTTGAGTGAGCTCATGCCTCCCAAATAGGGGAGGCGAGAGCTCAAGGTTTCGGGCGTATAAAATGGACACGCCCGGAACCGTGTATACGTCCGGTGTCATCGCACCCGAGGCAGAACCTCGAATCCCTGTCTGCGATGGCTAACGGATTCCTATTGAAAGGGATTGTAATGGCTGTAAAGCACCTTAAGCCGACCTCCGCTGGTAGGCGTTGGCAGACGATCTCCGATTTCTCTGAGATCACCTGCACCAAGCCCGAGAAGTCTCTTCTCGAGCCCCTGCCCAAGAAGGCCGGTCGTAACAACAACGGCCGCATCACCACCCGCCACCAGGGCGGCGGCGTGAAGCGTCGTTACCGCGTGATCGACTTCAAGCGCAACAAGGACGGCGTGCCCGCCAAGGTTGCCACGATCGAGTACGATCCGAACCGTTCCGCTCGCATCGCTCTGCTGCACTACGCTGACGGTGAGAAGCGCTACATCTTGGCCCCCAAGGGCCTCGAGGTCGGTCAGACCATCATGTCCGGTTCTGACGCCGACATCAAGCCGGGCAACGCTCTGCCCCTCGCCGACATCCCCGTCGGTACGCTCATCCACGCCGTTGAGTTCCAGCCGGGCAAGGGCGCCGCTATCGCCCGTTCCGCCGGTAACTCCTGCCAGCTGATGGGTAAGGAGGGCAAGTACGCCATCGTCCGTATGCCTTCCTCCGAGATGCGTCGCATCCTCGTTACCTGCCGCGCCACCGTCGGTGAGGTCGGCAACGCCGATCACGCCAACATCGTCATCGGCAAGGCCGGCCGTAAGCGTCACATGAACGTGCGCCCGACCGTCCGCGGTACCGTCATGAACCCTGTCGACCACCCGCACGGCGGTGGCGAGGGCAAGAACCACACCTCTGGTCGTCCCTCTGTTACCCCCTGGGGTAAGCCGACGAAGGGCCTTCGTACGCGCAAGAAGAAGAAGGTCTCGAACCAGCACATCATTCGTCGCCGTAAGAAGTAATTTCGGATACCGAGTTTTAGGAGAAAGCACTTATGAGCAGAAGTCTCAAAAAGGGCCCGTTCGTGGAGACTCGCCTTCTCTCGCGTATCACCGCGATGAACGAGGCTGGCAAGAAGGACGTCGTGAAGACCTGGTCCCGCGCGTCCACCATCTTCCCCGAGATGGTTGGTCACACCATCGCCGTCCACGACGGCCGCAAGCATGTGCCCGTGTATGTTACCGAGTCCATGGTTGGTCACAAGCTCGGCGAGTTCGCGCCGACTCGTACGTTCCGTGGCCACAAGGCCAAATAGGGGGTTAACCGTAAATGGCAACTAAGTCTATTGAAACTGAGGCCACCGAGGTTCGCGCCGTCGCTAAGTACGTGCGTGTTTCCCCCAGCAAGGCCCGCCTGGTGGTCGATCTGATCCGCCGCAAGCCTGTCGCTCAGGCCTTCGACATCCTCCACTTCTGCGACCGCGCCGTCGCCGTGGATGTCGAGAAGGTTCTCCGTTCCGCCGTTGCGAACGCCGAGAACAACAACGGTCTGCGTGCCGACAACCTGGTTGTCGCCGCTGCCTATGTTGACGAGGGTCCGACGCTTAAGCGCATCCGTCCCCGCGCCAAGGGTTCCGCTTCTCGCATTCTGAAGCGTACTTCCCACATCACCGTCGTCGTTGCTCCTCGAAAGGAGGCGTAAAGCTGTATGGGTCAGAAAGTCTACCCCACCGGCTTCCGTCTTGGCATCACCGAGAACTGGCGCTCCCGCTGGTTCGCAGAGAAGGATTACGCTAAGACCCTCGGTAACGATCTCGAGATCCGCAAGTACCTCGAGAAGCGTCTTTCCCGCGCAGCTGTCTCCCGCGTCGAGATCGAGCGCGCTGGCGACAAGGTGAAGGTCATCATCCTCACCGCTCGCCCCGGCGTTGTCATCGGTAAGAAGGGTGCCGAGATCGATACCCTCCGCACCGAGCTCGAGAAGGTCGCTGGCGTCTCCAAGGGCCAGCTCTCCGTCGACGTTGTCGAGATCAAGCGCCCCGAGCTCGACGCCAACCTCGTTGCTCAGTCTATCGCCGAGCAGCTCGAGGGCCGCGTTGCCTTCCGTCGCGCTATGCGCAAGGCTGTCCAGTCTGCCCGCAAGGCCGGCGCTAAGGGCATCCGTATCCAGTGCTCCGGTCGTCTCGGCGGTGCCGAGATGGGCCGTCGTGAGTGGTATCGTGAGGGTCGCGTGCCTCTGCACACCCTCCGTGCCAAGATCGACTACGGCACGGCTGTCGCCAGCACCACCATGGGTGCTTGCGGCGTGAAGGTCTGGATCTACCTGGGCGAGAAGCTCCCGGGCCAGCCTGTTCCCAACCCTGCACTCGAGGGCTCTTCCCGTCCTCGTCGTCGTAACTCCGAGAGGAGGGGTCAGTAGTGCTTGCCCCTAAGCGTATTCTTCACCGCAAGGTGCAGCGTGGCTCCATGAAGGGCCAGGCCAAGGGTAATACCGAGCTGCATTTCGGCGAGTTTGGTATCCAGGCTCTCGAGGCCCATTGGATCACCAACCGTCAGATCGAGGCCGCTCGTATTGCCATGACCCGCTACATGAAGCGTGGCGGTCGTGTCTACATCACGATCTTCCCCGATAAGCCTATCACCAAGAAGCCTGCCGAGACTCGCATGGGTTCTGGTAAGGGTAACCCCGAGGAGTGGGTGGCCGTCGTCAAGCCCGGCCGCATCATGTTCGAGGTCAAGGGCGTGCCCGAGGAGGTCGCTCGCGAGGCTCTGCGTCTTGCACAGCACAAGCTTCCCATCAAGACCAAGATTGTTGCTGCTAAGAACGCTGAGCAGCGCATCGAGAAGGAGATGGCTGAGGAGGCCGCTCTCGAGGCCAAGTGGGCTGCTGAGGACGCCGCCGCCGCCAAGGAGGAGAACTAATGAAGCCCGCAGAGATTCGTGAGCTCTCGGACGCTCAGCTCGTTGAGAAGCTGAAGGAAATGCGCGCCGAGCTCTTTAACCTTCGTTTCCAGATGGCCACCAGCCAGCTGGACAACACCGCTCGCGTCAACACCGTGAAGAAGGACATCGCTCGCGTCCTCACGGAGCAGCGCGCCCGCGAGATCGCAGCGGAGAAGTCCGCTGTCGCCGAGTAGGACCTAAGGAGAGAACATGACTGATTCGCGTAACTCGCGTAAGGTCCGTACGGGTGTCGTTACCTCCGTCTCCGGTGCCAAGACCATTGTTGTCACCATCACCGAGCGCAAGCGTCACCCCAAGTACGGCAAGATGATGACCAGCTCCAAGAAGCTGCACGCTCACGACGAGGAGTGCACGGCTGGCGTGGGCGATACCGTCCGCGTTATGGAGACCCGTCCTATGTCCAAGATGAAGCGTTGGCGCCTCATCGAGGTCGTCGAGCGCGCTAAATAAGCAGTCGCTCTTACGACTTGTACGTTTCCGAAGATGTGCGTATGCCTGGCTTGCATACCACGGGCCGTATAAAGGCTGCGCACCTCTCTTCGGTTCTTAGTTCGGAGGAACATCTACCATGATTCAGATGCAAACCATGCTGAACGTCGCCGACAACTCCGGCGCTCGCAAGATTCGCTGCATCAAGGTGCTTGGCGGTTCCAAGCGTCGTTATGCAGGCATCGGCGATGTGTTCATCGGTGCTGTCCAGGAGGCTACCCCTGGCGCCAACGTCAAGAAGAAGGACGTTGTCCGTTGCGTCGTCGTTCGCACCGTTAAGGAGATCCGCCGCAAGGATGGCTCCTACATTCGCTTTGATGAGAACGCCTGCGTTGTCATCAACAACGATGGTTCGCCCGTCGGCACCCGTATCTTCGGGCCCGTCGCTCGCGAGCTTCGTGACAAGAAGTACATGAAGATCGTCTCGCTCGCTCCCGAGACCCTGTAGTTAGGGGAGATATATGTATATCAAGAAGGGCGATAAGGTCCAGGTTCTCTCTGGTAAGGATCGCGGCAAGCAGGGCGTTGTCCTGCGTGCTCTCCCCGCTGAGAACAAGGTCGTTGTCGAGGGCGTTTCGGTCGTCAAGAAGGCCGTCAAGCCCAACGCTGCCAACCAGCAGGGCGGCATCGTTTCGCAGGAGGCTCCCATCGACGCCTCCAACGTCAATCTCGTTTGCCCCGAGTGCGGTAAGGTTACCCGCGTCGGTCACGAGAAGGACGGCAAGAACAAGCTGCGCGTCTGCAAGAAGTGCGGCCACAAGTTCTAAGCTGCCCGCAACATCAAGTTGCTAGCAAAGGCCCGGATGCCACGGCACCCGGGCCTTTTTCTATCCCCACTCGATGGTTTCGGTTCTGCCGTCCCGTCATTCCGGTTGCATCCAGTTTTCGGTGCCGTCTCGAATCGAGTGCCGCCACGTGACACCCTGTCGCGTTTCGTCGGCTTCGGGGACAAAAGTCGGGACAACTCCAAAAACTATTTTCGAACTCAGGGCTTTGAGTTTTTGTTTTTGTCCCAAAGGGCGCGGCGGGATGCCTTTGGAGGCTCGATAGCGCCGAAAACGCCCGTTTTGAAACTTAAATGCCTTTTCGCGTGCAAGCCGCCAGCTGCAATAGGAAGTGAATCAACGCAGGTGGCTTTCAAGCAGTTTGCAAAACTGCAGGTCGCAGGTCTTCATTGCCAGTAGGAGAAATGAGTAGTCTCAGGTGGCTTGCCCATGAGTTGACGAACGGGATTTGAGATTACGCTGACGTCCGGAAACGCTTCGAGCACGGCGTTACGTTTTTGGGGTTTGGGCGTAGCCCTGCACCCGCGAGCGCGGGCCTTAAGCCCGCCGAGAGGGTGACGCGTCGAAAACGAAGGGGAAAGAGAGAAGGGGCCGTCCCTATCATTCAGGTTGCGACCGAAGAAGACAAGGAGACCCCCTGAGCCTGAATGATGCCCCACAGACCGCGTCCGACCGAGCTCAAGCCGAGCTTTTCCTGACGTCCGCCTTCGCGAAGATGATGGCTGGATTGGCTATGGATTGGCAACACTTATTTGGACGATTCCGGGAGGGACGGCCCCGCCTCCCTGAACTCGACCGGCGACATGTAGCCCAGCGTCGAGTGGATCCTGAAGTTGTTGTACCAGTGCACGTAATCCAAGAGCTTGGCTCGGAGCTCGCGCGTCCCTCCTCGGTCCTTCGGAGTGGCCGACGATCTCCCCGTTGCAGAGGTCGACGAGCAGGCAGACGTAGTTCCACGACGCCCCGACGCGCACGCAGACCAAGTCGCTGCATATATGGGTGCACGGCGCCCTGCCGCCGAAGCCGCGCGCGACGACGTTCGACACGTCGGCCTCGTTGACCGCCCCGGGGTGCACCTTGAACCTCTTCCTGCCGTATGCGCCGGCCAGGCCGTTCTCCCTCATGATGCGGCAGACGCGGCGCCGGCTGACGGTAACGCCCGACCTCCCGGGCGACGCCTTGATCTTGCGCGATCCGTTCCGGCCCTTGCTGGCGGCGTGCGCCGCCGCGGCCGCCGTCGCCCCCGACATTAAGGTCCTCAAGGGCCGCGTCGTCTCCGGCGACCAGTTCGTCTCGCCCGCGGAACAGAAGGAGCGAATCCTCGCGACCTTCGGCGACCTGTGCTGCGAGATGGAGGGCTGCACCATCGCGCAGGCCGCTTATCTCAACGGCGTGCCCCTCGTCGTCGTGCGCGCCATCAGCGACAAGCCCTGCGCCGAGGGCCGGGTCGTGACTACAACACTTTCGAGAAGAAGGCCGCCTGCGACTGCGCCCGCATCGCCGCGCGCATGGTTAAGCTTTAGGCCCTGCGCGCCGGGGCCCTTCTTTATGTTGGGACCCCGGCGCGCCGGGCCCTTTCCAAAGCGAAGTGTCGAGCCGAAGTGTTGAGCGTCGGCCCTGAATGTTCAATGGCCGTTGTTTTCTGCCCCTCAAGTGGTGGACTTTTCCTCGGAGCTGTTGATTCCCCCACGCGCCCCCTTCCGTTCTCTGTTCTCCCCTTATACTCCTTGTACGAGGAGGTAAGAAGTCATGGACAAGACCACACAGGACAGCTTGGCAAAGAAACCCGTCGACATGAGGGACAGGATTCTCGAGCATCTCGAGGCCCTCACCTCTGCCGTCTCGCTCGACGACCTTGCCCGTCTGTCCACCTCCGACATCGCCGAGACGCTCATCATCTCCAGGAGCCTGGCGAGCCAGTACCTCAACGACCTTGTTCGCGCCGGTCTTGTGGTTAAGGTGGCGGGCAGGCCTGTCCGTTATTTTCATCGCCGCGCGTTCCAGAAGCGTTTTCAGGTAAAGCTCTCTGCAAGCGAGTACGCCTCGCTCGCCGACCTCATCCAGGCGACGGGAATCGCCGATCACCGCGACTTCGCGCGTGCCGTGGGCTTCGACATGAGCCTCAGCTCCGTTGTCGAGCAGTGCAAGGCTGCGGTTCAGTACCCTCCGTTTGGCCTGCCCATCCTCTTGAGCGGCGGCGTGGGTGTCGGTAAGTCTTTCCTTTCTCGCCTTGTGTACGAGTACGGCAAGAACCAGGGCTTGCTGTCCCGCGACTCCTCCTATGTGCGCATCGACTGCGCCGGGGTCCCGGACGCCGCCTCGTTCAACGGGCTTCTTGACGAGTCGATCGCGAAAGCGCGCGGGGGTGTGGTCTTTGTCAACGGCATCGAGGCGCTCTCTCCCTCTGCGATGGAGCACTGCCTTGCGACGGCCCTCGGGCTCGATGCCTCCCAGGATGCGCCGCGCGCTCGCCTCGTTCTTTCGACGACGCTTTCCGCCGATGACCTGAAGGTTTCCTCGGCCTACAGCAAAATGCCCATCTGTGCCCGCGTCCCCTCACTCAAGGAGCGGACCCCCGAGGAGCGCGAGGATCTCATCTTGAGCTTCCTGCGCAGCGAGGGGTGCCGAATCGGTTCTGATGTGAAGATCAGCCGCGGCGCATACCGTTGCCTCGTGAACGCGGACTTTTCCGATAACATCGCCGGCTTGCGCGCCTGCGTGACGAACTGCTGCGCCAAAGCGTTCCTCAATCGCGAGGGCGGCTACGTCGTCGTTCGCCCGTATCTTCTTCCCAGCGGGCTCCTCTCCTCCGCGCAGATCGATCAACAGCCCGACGATGGCGTTCTGATCGACGCGTCTCTGGATGCCGCCGAGAGCACAGGGCCGGTCGAGCAGGCGCTCGATGCCCTGTGCTCCCTCGATGAGCGATTCTGCGCCGGGGAGCTCTCTGTCTCCGAGCTTGTCTCGCAAGCTGTCTCCGCTGTGCGCGGCGTTGAGGATCACTTGATCTTCGACCACGGCGTCGCCTCCTCGAGGTCGCGCGCCTTCGAGCGCGTCGTGGGCGCGGTCCTTGCCGACGCAGGCTCTTCTTATGGCATCGAGCTTTCGAGGAAGGTCGCTTTTCTACTGGCCCAGGAGATTTGCCTGCAGTTGTGGCCGGGTATCGGCCTGGCTAAGCGAAAGTCTGCCTGTGCGGAGCAAATCTCCCATCTCCTCGGTGCCGTGACCTCCGAATTGCCGTTTGCCTCGAGTGTCTCCGATCAGGTCGCCGCAGACGTGGAAGGGGCGCTGGGAATCTCGCTCGATCACTTCACGAAGACGCTTCTGACGCTGTGCGTCGCATCGGAGTCTCGCGATGCGAAGGCCCTTCGGACGCTCTGCGTCATCTTGTCCCACGGCTACTCAACGGCGACGAGCATCGCCGACGCGGCGAACCGTATGCTCGGCATGCATGTGTACGAGGCTGTCGACATGCCCTACGACCAGCAGCTGAAGGACATCGTCGGTCCGCTCCAGCGCCTCGTCGACCGTCATTCCTACTGCACCGGGGTCGTGTTCCTCGTCGACATGGGCTCCTTGGAGGAGGCCTATAAGGCCCTCGAGAACGTTACCGACTCCACTATCGGCGTGGTGAACAACGTCTCTACCGGTCTTGCGCTCGAGATCGGGGTCGGGCTGCTCGGCGGCAAGTCCATCGCCGAGGTTCTTGGCGATGCGACCGCCGCGTGCGTGACGCACTGCAAGGTGATCGAGCGCGTCAACCGTGAGGACGCCATCGTCTTCTGCTCCGAGTCCGGGGTCGACGCCGCGGAGAGGATACGCCAGCTCGTCTCGCAGAGCCTCCCGCGCACCATAGGCGCGCGCCTGCTCACGAGGCCCTTCAAGCAGCTCGTCGCGAACGGGTCGAACGACGCCGTTTTCTCCGAGCACCGCGTCTGCGCCGTCATCGGCACGGGAGACCCCGGGGTCGCCTCCGTCCCCTTCGTCGCCCTCGAGGACATCATGTCGACGGCGTCCGCCTCTAAGGTTGATGCCGTGTTCGGCAGGTGGCTTGACGCTTCCGAGCTCTCTTCTTTCCACGAGAAGCTGCTCTCGAACATGACGCTGCAGAACGTCATCCGCTCCATCACCATCCTCGACCCGGAGCGGCTATTCCATGAGATCGAGAGCGCCGTGCACGAGCTTCAGCGCAGGACAGGCGAGAAGATCGGCAGCAACGCCATCATTGGGCTCTACGTTCACCTCTGCTGTCTCGTCGAGCGCCTTGTTACCAGAAACCCCATTGAGACCTACGTTGGCCAGGACCGCTTCGAGGAGGAACGCGCCGATTTCATCGAGTCCTTCAGGCAGAGCTTCTCGAGCATCTCGACGCGCTATCGCGTAGAGGTTCCCGTAAGCGAGATCGCATATGTCTTCGACTACATAAGCGTGAGCGCCGCCCCGGCGCGAGAAGAGCGCCTCGGCTCCTCGGACCTCCTGCTCGACGAGTGACCTTCCCCGCGCCGCCGCAAGCTGACCGCGCGTCCTCAATAATCCGATAACCCCTTGCCCGGCGCGAATCCGGATAGCGCCGAGGCAGTACCGAACGTAAAACTTCATTTGATAGGAGCAAACATGAGTGTTGTTATGGCACGAATCGACAATCGCCTGCTTCACGGCATCATCGTGACGCAGTGGGCCCCGGTGTCGGGCGCGACCCGAGTCATGGTCATCGACGACAAGGTCGCCGGCGACGAGGTCCTGAAGTCCACCATGAGGATGGCGCGCCCCGCGGGCATGGCCGTTTCGATCATCTCCGAGCAGACCGCGCTCAAGAACTTCGCCGCGGGCAAGTACGACCGCGAGAAGGTCTTCGTCATCGCCAAGGAGCCCGAGACGATGCTTCGCCTGGTCGAGTCGGGCGTCGAGCTCCCGTCGCTGGTCGTCGGCGGCTCGCTCGTCAAGGAGGACGGCATCCAGCTCACCCAGCGCGCCTACGCCTCCGCCGAGAACGTCCAGAGCTACAAGGCGCTCATCGCCCGTGGCGTCAAGGTGACGGCCCAGTTCGTGCCCGCCGACAAGCCCGTCTCCGTCGCAGACCTCATCTAAGGGGGAAATATGGTCAACTTCACTATCCTGCAGGTCGTCCTTTTGACCCTGCTGGCCTTCATCAAGCACGTGGACTACTACGGCATCCCGATGATCTTCGTCAATTACGCCGTTTTCTGGGGCCTCATCACCGGAGTCGTCATGGGCGACTGGAAGACCGGCCTTGTCATCGGCGGCACCATTCAGCTCATGCAGCTCGGCGTCGCGGGCTTCGGCGGCTCCTCCATTCCCGACTACGGCACGATGGCCATCATCGCCACCGCCTACGGCGTGACCCTGGGCTCCGACACGGGCCTCGCCATCGGCCTGCCGGTCGGCATGCTCGGCATCCAGCTCGACGTCGTCGCCAAGATCCTCAACGGCTTTGTCGTCGAGAAGTCCCAGAAGTTCTGCAACGAGGGTAAGTTCAATCAGATGAACGCCATCCTGTGGGTCTGCCCCGCGCTCTTCGGCCTGTGCGCCGCCCTGCCCGTCTTTGTCTCCGTGACGCTCGGCCAGCCCGCCGTCAACTGGCTCCTCGAGGTCATGCCCCAGTGGTTCCTCTCCGGCCTCACCCTCGCCGGCAAGATGCTCCCGGCCGTCGGTATCGCCATGCTGCTCCGCTACATGCCAACCGCTAAGTACTTCCAGTACCTGCTCGCCGGCTTCTTCCTCTCGGCCTTCCTGAACGTGCCCATCATCGGCGCCGCCATCGTCGGCGTTGCCCTCGCGATTGCGTTCTACCAGCGTGCCGAGAGGGACACCGAGCTCGCCGCCCACGCTTCCGCAGACGCCTTCATCGGAGAGGATGAGTAACCATGGAAAACGAGAACATCACCGCCGTCGCTGAGGGCAAGCCCTCCGGCTACAAGGTCACCAAGAAGGACCTGCGCAACGCGAACTGGCGCTGGCTCATGAGCGTGTGCACCTTCAACTACCAGACCCAGCAGGGCGCCTCAGTCGCCTACGCCCTCTCGCCGGTCCTGAGGAAGATCTACACGAACGACGAGGACTATAAGCAAGCGCTCAACAACCACTTCCGCTACTACAACACCCAGCCTTGGCTCGCCGCCATCATCCTTGGCGCCTGCGTGGCCATGGAGGAGCGCGACGGCCTAGCGGCGGCGGACGCCGTCCAAGACCTGAAGATCGGCACCATGGGACCGCTCGCCGGCGTCGGCGACTCCCTGCTCATGACCATGATCCCGACCATCATGGGCTCCATCGCCGCCTACATGGCCATCGAGGGCAACCCCGTGGGAGCCGGCATCTGGTTCGCGCTCATCCTGGCCATCTTCTGGGTCCGCATGCACGCCCTCGAGTTCGGCTACAAGCAGGGCGTGAAGCTCGTCACCGACTTCAGCGAGAAGCTTCCCAACCTCACTGCCGCCGCCTCCGTGCTCGGCCTCACCGTGGTCGGCTGCCTCATCGCCTCGGTCATCGGCGTCACCTGCCCGATTAGCTTCAGCTTCGGCGACGTCGCGATGGAGATTCAGCCGCTGCTCGACAAGATCCTGCCTGCCATGATCCCCGCCGCCATCACGGGAAGCGCGTATTACCTTCTTACCAAGAAGAACGCGAGCATGACGGCCCTCATCCTCGTGGTGATCGTCCTCGCGATGGTCGCCTCCGCCGCCGGCATCCTCGCCTAGCTTCGACCCAAGAGATTGGTGAATCAATGAGAAAGATAGTTGTGGCGAGCCATTCCCTTCTCGCCCAGGGCTTCAAGGACACCCTCGAGTTCCTTACGGGTAAGGGCGACGCCGTCAACGCCGTGTGCGCCTACGTGAACGACAACGGCGAGGGGCTCGACGCGGCGGTCGAGGCGGCTCTTTCGGGCACTGACGAGGTCGTCGTCCTCACCGACGCGTACGGCGGCAGCGTGAACCAGCGCTTTTCCCGCTTCGCCTCCGACCGGATCCACGTGATCGCGGGTGTCAACCTCCCGCTCGCCATGACGGTCGCGCTCGCGCGCCCCGACGAGAAACTCGACTTCGACGCCCTCGTCAACGAGGCGCGCCAGCAGATCATCTACGTGAACGGTGCCAGTTCCGCCGAGTGCGACGACGACGAATAGAGGAGGTCGACGATGAGAGAGTTCCTTAAGGACGTGTGGATGCACGGCGGTGAGGAAAGCCGCGCCATCACCCCCGAGAACATCACGGGCGAGAAGGGCCGCGCCGCCATGTCGGCCAGCCACCTCGGCGTCGGCCGCAAGGGCTCGTGCTGCGTGCCCCTTGAGTCCGGCGAGACCATCACGCTCGCGGACATCGAGGGCCCCGGCATCATCCGCCACATCTGGATGACCGTCCCCGACAAGACCGCCGCCGGCAGCTTCGTCATGCGTGACCTCGTGCTGCGCTTCTACTGGGACGACGAGGAGACCCCCTCGGTCGAGTGCCCTGTCGGCGACTTCTTCTGCAACGGCTTCGGTGAGCGCGCCATCGTCAACTCGATGCCCATCTGCGTGAACCCGACGGGCGGCATGAACTGCTACTTCGAGATGCCCTTCAGGAAGCACGCCAAGGTCACGCTTACGAGCGAGCACCCCGGGTTCATTAAGTACATCTTCTACACGTTCAACTACGCGCTCACCGACGTGCCGGACGACGCCATGTACTTCCACGCCCGCTTTAACCGCGAGCGCAGCACCCGCAGGGGCGTCGACTACACCGTGCTCGACGGCGTGCGCGGCAAGGGCTACTACGTCGGCACCTACATGGCCCTGTGCGCCCTGGAGCGCTATTGGTGGGGCGAGGGCGAGATGAAGTTCTTCCTCGACGGCGACGAGGAGTTCCCCACGGTCACCTCGACGGGAGCCGAGGACTACTTCGGCGGTGCCTGGGCCTTCCTCGACAGGCCGCCCCACGCGCTGCCCGAGGCGCAGTGCTTCAACACGCTGTTCGCCGGCTACCCGTACCGCTCGACGCGCGACGCCACGCGCGACCGCTTCAGCGCGGGCAAGCCGAACCCGAATCCGATGCTCGCGACTAACGACGACGCGCTGCCCAGGCACGGCCTCTACAGGTGGCACCTTCCCGACCCGATCTCGTTCAAGGAGGACCTGCGCGTGACGTTCCAGGACCTCGGCAACGACGACATCAAGCTCTACGAGCGCGAGGACGACATCTCCACCGTCGCCTACTGGTACCAAAGCGAGCCGCACGCCGTGCTCGCCCCGTTTGCCGCAAGGCAGGACCGCGTGCCCAGGTAGGGTCGCCTCGAAACAAGCCAACGTTATGGGCGCCCGCGGTTGACCATGACTGCGGGCGTCCCTTTGTAAGGAGGATCACATGAGCGAAAAGCAAATGAGGCTCGGCGCCCTCGAAGCCGGCGGGACCAAGATGGTCTGTGCCGTGGTGTCCGGCGACGGCGAGGTCCTCGACCGTATGGAGACCCCGACGCTTACGCCCGCCAAGACTGTCCCGCAGATGATCGAGTGGTTCACCGCCCGCGATGTGGACGCGTTGGGCATCGGCGCCTTCGGCCCGACCTGCGTCGACCCCAACGACGAGCGCTACGGCTCCATCCTCCAGACGCCCAAGCTCGCGTGGCGAGGCCATGGTCTTCGCGCCGCGTTCGCCGACGCCCTCGGGATTCCGGTGGCCTACGACACGGACGTGAACGTTGCCTGCCTCGGCGAAGTGGTCTTCGGCTGCTGCAAGGGGCTCGAGGACGCCGTCTACGTGACCATCGGCACCGGCGTGGGCGCGGGCGTCATGTGCGCGGGCAGACTCCTTCACGGCATGCTGCACCCCGAGGCCGGTCACATGCTGGTAAGGACCCGTCCCACCGAGGAGGGACGCTGCGTCTGCCCGAGCCACGCGAGCTGTCTCGAGGGGCTCGCCTCCGGCCCCGCCATCGCCGCGCGCTGGGGAAAGCCCGCGGCCGAGCTCGCGGACAACGATGAGGTGTGGGCGCTCGAGGGGGATTATCTGGGGCAGATGTGCGCGAACCTCGTGCTCATGTACTCGCCTCGCCGCATCGTCCTCGGCGGCGGCGTGATGCACCAGGAGCAGCTCTACGGCATCGTCCGCAAGAAGACCCTCGAATATCTGGGTGGCTACATCCAGACCGCCGAGCTTAAGGACATGGAGAGCTACATCTGCGCCCCGGGCTGCGGCGGCGACCAAGGAATCCTCGGCGCGGCCGAGCTGGCAAGAAGGGCGCTCGCGTAACTTGCGCTCTCTCCGCCATACAACGCGTTAAGAAAAGACGAGCGCTTCTTGCCAATTGAGCGGCAAGAAGTGCTCGTCTTTTGCATTTGTTTTTGGGGCAGGACGCCCCGCCTCCACTAGAGTCCCTGGACCGCCACACCCACGAGGTTTGGACCGGTGTGGACAAGAAGCGCGGGGCTGATGTCGGAGCGGACGACATCCACCGCGTTGGCCACGCGCTCGCACAGGGCCTGCTCCATGCGGTCGTAGAGGTCGGCGTGGGCCGAGGTGCGGCTCGCGGCAAAGCGCACCTCGGGGTGCTTCTCGACGATGGCGGCGATGAGCTTGGCCTCGGTGCGATGCGGTACTTGCACAGCCATTTCGTGTGCGCGAGGCTGTTGGCTTTTTGGGCCACAGCAATCACCTTCCCCCTAGTATGATGACCTGAACAATCCTCATGCTAGGGGGAAGGTTTTTGTCGCGTAGCGGAAATTGGCCTCCACCCGCTGAGCGGGTGGCTTTCTATGCCGCGCGTGCCGCGCGGCACGGACTAAAGTCCATGAATAAAAACGAGGAAGGCCACGTCCGGCCTCCCTCGCAAAGGGTCTCTGATTACTCCCACTCATTGGGGACAGACTTAAATGAGTGCTCTTGAAATGCCGGCGCCTGGGGACGTTCTTTTTCTGTCTGCAGTTTGGAACGTTCCTTTTCTGTCGGCAGTTTGGGACGGTCCTTAGAGCTGCAGCGCGCCATGAGCGACGAGGCGAAGCGGATCATCCTGTCTTTTGAGTTCTAAGCATAAGCCCCTGTCTCTGAGCAATGACCGGTTCGCATTTGTGCGCATTTATGTGCGTGGGATTGCGTGAATATGCGTATAGATGCGCCGTTTACGGGATAAAAATGACCGTTTAGCGGTGAGATACGCAAAAACGCGCACAGAAGCGCGTGTTTGTGCGAATATAGAGCTGTCAGAAAGCAAGGCGTTCTATGACACAGGAGGCACATAATGGCAGATTCCAAGCAGGCTCCGCTCGACGCCGCGGCAGCCGCCAAAGCAGCGTTCGCTTCGGTCCAGGACAAGCCGTTCCCCGACGATATTTTTACGGCTCCCGAGCTCCATTGGGCCGTCATCGGTTGCGGCGTTATCGCCAACCAGATGGCTCAGTCCCTTGCTCTTGCCGGTCGCAAGCTTGCGGGCGTCGCCAACCGTACGCCGTCCAAGGCTCAGGCTTTTGCCGAGCAGTATGGCATCGAGAAGGTCTACGACACGGTTGAGGACCTCTACGCCGATCCTGGCATCGACGCCGTCTACATCACTACCCCGCACAACACTCATATCACCTATCTGCGCGCTGCCCTGGCAGCCGGCAAGCACGTGCTCTGCGAGAAGGCCATTACCCTCAATTCCGCTGAACTCGATGAGGCCCGTGCCATTGCCGCCGAGCACAACGTGGTCCTTATGGACGCTACCACGGTGCTCCACATGCCCTTGTATCAAGAGCTACGTCGCCGCATGGATGCCGGCGAGTTCGGCCGCATGAACCTCGCTCAGCTCAACTTTGGTAGCTACAAGGAGTACGGCGACCTGACCAACCGTTTCTACAATCGCAACCTTGCCGGCGGTGCCATGCTCGATATTGGTGTGTATGCCCTGTCCGTCATGCGCCTGTTTATGGCGAGCCAGCCCGCCGAGGTCGTGTCTCTAGGCAACACCTGCGAGACTGGCGTCGATGTTGCGGGCGGCATCGTCTGCCGCAATGCCGAGCAGCAGCTGGGCGTCGTGAGCCTTACGCTTCACTCCAAGCAGCCCAAGCGCTCGGTCATCAGCTTTGACAAGTGCTACATCGAGGTCAACGAATATCCGCGTGCCGATCACGCGACCATCGTGTGGACTGCGGACGGCCACCGCGAGGAGGTCCACGCAGGCACCGAGGCTTACGCCCTGTGTTATGAGATGGCCGATCTTGAGAAGGCCGTTGCCGGCGACGACTCCAAGCGCGAGCTTCTGGATTATGCTTCTGATGTTATGGAGCTTATGACCAAGCTTCGCGCCGATTGGGGAGTCGTGTACCCCGAGGAGGAGTAAGCGATGCTTGCGGAAGATAGGCTCAACGCAATCGTGTCGATGGTGCAGCAGACGGGCTCGGTTACCGTACCGGAGCTTGCTGAGGCCCTGGGCGTGACGGCGTCTACCATTCGGCGCGACCTGCAGACGCTCAATCGCGCACACCGTATCGCCAAGGTGCACGGTGGGGCGACGAGCCTTGAGCGCGCGCACGTGACGCGCGACCTAACGCTTAATGAGCGCAGCGATCTCCATAACGACGACAAGGAACGTATCTGCGCCCGTGCGGCGGCGCTGGTGGAGCCCGAGAGCTTTGTGTACATCGACTCGGGCTCGACGACGCTCAGGCTCATCGAGCATCTTCCACACCTTGAAGGTGTCACCTATGTGACTGATTCCGTGCTCCATGCTCAGCATCTCGCTTTGCGCGGCATGCGTACCGTGGTGCTGGGCGGCGAGCTCAAACCCGAGACCGAGGCGCTCGTTGGCCCCGATGCCTTGGCAACCTTAGACCGTTACAACTTCAACTGCGGCTTTTGGGGCTCTAACGGCATTGCCGCCGAGCAGGGCTTCACGGCGCCCGATATCGAGGAGGCGCAAGTAAAGCGTATCTCGATGCGCCATACGGCCAAGCGCTTCGTAATCTCGGACGCCAGTAAATTTGGCATGGTGGCGCCCGTCAAGTTCGCGGACTTCCGCGATGCAACGATTATTACCGCAGGCGAGGTCCCCGCCAAGTACCGGGCAATGGACAACGTCGTCACGGTCTAACGGCAGGGACGGGCTAAGGCCAAAACCACCGCGAAGGTGCCCGTCCCCATTGTGGTGGTTAGTAATGAAAACTGAGTAGTTTTCTCAATAGAAAAGCGGCAACGTCCATTACGGGCGTTGCCGCTTTCGTTGTCTACCGGTTTAGTCTAAATCTGTAACAACTGGACCGCTTAAAGTGGGCTAGGTGTTACTGATTGAAATACTTCCGAATTGCGCCGTTCCTTTGTCTCAATCTGTAACATTTAGGATCGATTTTGCCGAGTTATTGTTACAGATTGAGATTTTCCCTTGAGGGGGATTCGAATGTCTCGATCTGTAACAGATAGACCGGAAAATGGGCTCTAACTGTTACAGATCGAGACGTTTTGGGACCGCGGCTGAGTCATCGTGGCGGCATGACGTTTGACCAGATAAAACCTGTCAAAATAAACCTGTCCCTTTTTGGCAGGATTTAGGGCTCCCAGGGGCAGGGGGCTTCGATGTGGATGTGCTCGCCGGTTACGGGATGCGTGAAGGATACGCTGTGGGCGTGGAGCATCAGGCCGCAGGGACGCGGCGTTCCGTACAGGTCGTCGCCAATCAAGGGATGATGCTCGCTTGCCAGGTGCACGCGGATCTGGTGCTTGCGGCCGGTGAGCAGCTCGACATCAATATACGAGCGCGTAGGCAGGCCACGGCGGCTCTTAAGGCGCTTGAGTACCTTGACGCGCGTCTGAGACGGCTTGCCGCTGGCGCCAACGCGCATCTTGCGGCTATCGTGGCGGTCGCGGGCGATAGGCTTGTCGATGAGCTTCTCGTTCCAGTCGATTTTGCCCTCGGCGAGCGCTAGGTAGTGCTTTTCGAACGCGTGGTCGATAATCATCTGGTCAAAGGCGGGCTGCGTCTGCTTGTCGAGTGAGAACAGCACCACGCCGGTGGTGTCGCGGTCCAAGCGGTTGAGCGGCTGCATGTCGGTCGCGGCAAAGCCGTCGCCCATCGCCAGCAGCAGGTCGCTGGCGTAGTCGGTGAGCGTGCGCTCGCCGGTGCCGTCGCCGTGGACGATCATGCCGGCGGGCTTGTCGATGGCCATGAGCCAGGCGTCGCAGTAGAGGACTTGAGGTTCTTCGTTCACGTGTAAGCCTTTCGGTTAGCTGATTCCCACAAACATGCAGCCCGAGGTGGCACCGCGCAGGCGGGCGGCGGGCTTGCGGCCGGCTTGCGCTGCCTCGACGGCGCGGCGGACGCGAGCGGTGGCGCGGCCCACCTCATCCGTCTCGAGCAGTGTGCCGTCCACCATAAGACGACGGACGCCGGCGTCGAGCAGCTGTGGTACCTGCGGCGTGAGGTCGATGGGGTAGGCGTCGTACAAGCGTGAGCGGCCGTGGATGTCGGTACGCACCGGCATGACCTTTCCGTCGATATTCTTGAGCGAGAGCTTACGGGCACGCAGGCGGCAGCTGGCACAATCGTGGATGCAACCGTTGGCAACCTGCAGAATGCAATGCTCGCTTGTCATAACGCGCGGGCGGCCAAAGACGGTGATGCCTAGAGCCGCGGGCGCGGCGGCGCCGAGCGAGACAATCTCGTCGAGCGTGATCTCGGGCGAGAGCCAAAACGCACCGGCTCCGCGCTCGGCAAGCGCCTCCATGCAGGGCGTGTTGTGCACCGGCAGGCAAGAGCGAATCTCGGCCGTGGCGCCAACCTGGGCGGCCAGGGCAAGCTCAGAGATGTTGCCAATAGCGACCGTGGCGCCGGCAACAACCCATGGGTCAACGCGGACGTGGTCAACGGCGCGGCAGACCTCGTCGAGTGCGGGCACAATACCCTGCTCAAATGCATCGGCAGGGGAGAGTCCGACAGCCTCGAGCGCGTCGGTGGTCATGTAGATGCGCGTTGCACCCTCCGCGCGAGCGGCCTCGGCGGCCTCGAGCGAGGTGACGGTAGCGCAGATCTGCGGCTCATCGCGGTAGTGCTCGGGCGCGGGGCGGGAATCATTGGTGACAATCGCCGGTAGCTCGAGCGTGCGGGCGCGCTCCTCGTACGGTGCCAGAATGGCCTCTTCCAGCGCCTTACAAGCGGCGGCGCGCACCTTGTGCACGGCGGAAAAGCCCATGCCGCAACTCTCGTCGAGGGCCACGTCAAAGCTCGCGGCCTCAAAGGGAGAGGAGCCCATGCGCCCGACGTGCTCAACCAGATCGGATGCCTCGACGGCGCGGGTCTTGGCGGCCTCGACGGTGAAGCCCGTGGCGGTGGCGGTGAGCGCGGGGTCGTCACAGCAGGTGAGCGTGACAGTAAACGGCTTGCCCAGGCGCGCCACGACGGATACATCAACAGCTCGGCGGCGCAGCACATCGCGCTTGAGCGCGGCGCTGGCAGCGTCAATAGCGCGCTGGCTTCGAATCACGCGCACGCGGCAGCCCTCGGGCATGCTACGGGGCACGCGACACTCGATAACATCGCCGGCAGCGGCATCATCGGCGGCGATGGTGGTCAGGAACTGGTCGAACTCATCGTCGTGGCGAAGCTCCAGCAGGTCGCCCTTGCCCACGGGCTCAAACAACTCAATGCGGGCGATGGCGGCGCGGCGACGGCGGTCGTCGGGCTTGAGCCCGCGCACATCGCGGTTGGCCAGGTGGCTGCCGAGCACCGTGCCCACGATCTGGCCGCGGTTGTTGGAGCGCTCGTAACTCATCATCTCGTCACCCGAGGTACCGTCCTGATAGGCGTGCGTAAAGTCGCGGTTAAAGCAGCGCTTGAGCTGGCGCTGGCGGGCGGCTTCCTCGTCCTTGGCAACGGTGGCTCCGGATAGCATGTCGTCAATTTCGTGACGATACACATCAACGATGGAGTACACGTAATCGGGCGCCTTCATGCGGCCCTCGAGCTTGAGCGACGCGGCGCCGGCGTCATACAGACGGCGAACAAGCTGCGAAGTGTTGGTGTCACGCGGGCACAGCGCGCGCTCGCGACCGGCAGGGGAGAGCGAGCGGCCGTTCTCGTCGATCAGCTCGTAAGGCAGGCGACAGGGTTGGGCGCACATGCCGCGGTTGGCCGAGCGGCCCGCCATGGCAAAGCTCGAAAGCAGACACAGGCCAGAATAGCAAAAGCAGATGGCGCCATGGCTAAAGACCTCAAGGTCCACATCGGGCGCGGCATCGTGAATGGCGGCAATCTCGTCGATGGAAAGCTCGCGCGAGAGGGTCACGCGGTCGGCGCCCTGCTCGCGGCACCAAAGGGTTCCGCGGTCGTCGTGGATGTTCGTCTGGGTCGAGATATGCGTCTCGATGCTGGGCATCGTGCGTTTGACCTCAAAGAACAGGCCCCAGTCCTGGATGATGAAGGCGTCGGCGCCCAGCGTGGAGCAGCGATGGATGAGCTGCAGCGCATCGCTCATCTCGGATTCCTTGATGACGATGTTGACCGTGACGTAGACGCGCGAGCCGGCCAGATGCGCGGCGCGGCAGGCCTGCTCAAAGGCCTCGTCGGTAAAGTTGGTGGCCTTGCGGCGGGCGTTGAAGCTGCCCATGCCGCAGTAGATGGCGTCTGCCCCGGCGGCGAGTGCGGCGGCAAAGGGCTCGGGCCCTCCGGCGGGCGCCAAAAGCTCGGGTCTGCGGTTGGTGGTTCGACTGGCGGTTGCGGTCATATCCTGCCTTTCAAAATGCTCAGATAATCAAAAGTATAGTGGTGCCGTCGCGGCAGGCGATGCCCGTGCTCTAAGCGGGATAAAGTCTTCAGCAGCTTGGACTGGCTGCTTCACATGAGAACCGTTCAGCGGTCCGGGGAAACCGTTGGGCGATAAAATATTCTCGCAACGTGATAATAATCTTGCATCGCGCGGACACCTTGAGTACTATCCCAATCAAGCGCGGTGTTCAGACCGAACTGTGCCTCCCGGTGTGAACGCCGCGCTCCCGTTCCCTTTTACTTGTAAGGAGAAAAACATGAGCAAGACCGTCGTGTCTTCCGATAACGCACCCGCAGCCATCGGCCCGTATTCCCCCGGTATCCAGACTGGCAACATGGTGTTCCTGTCCGGCCAGCTGGGCATCGATCCCGCGACCGGCAAGCTGCCCGAGGGTGTCGAGGCCCAGGCCAAGCAGTCCCTCGCCAACGTCGAGGCTCTGCTGACCGCTGCCGGCGCCACGTTTGCCGATGTCGTCAAGACCACGGTCTACCTGGCCGACATCGCCGACTTTGCCGCCGTGAACGAGATCTACGCCTCCAAGTTCGAGGCCCCGTTCCCCGCGCGCAGCGCTTTCCAGGTTGCCGCTCTTCCGGCTGGCGGTCTGGTCGAGATCGAGGTCGTCGCCGCTCTCTAAGGCGTTGGCCACAACTAAACATGACATGCAAAAAGACCCTGCAGCGCGTGCGAGCTGCAGGGTCTTTTGTCAAGCGATGCGACAAAAATGATCCGTTTCCCTTCGTCCCCAAGGGATCACGTTTAGCCCTCCTTGCGGACTTTTTGCAGGTAGCGGTAGACGCTGGGCTCCGAAATGCCCAGCGCGGTGGCGGCGCAGGCCACAGCGCCCTTGAGCATGAACACCCCGTTGCCGTTGAGGTGGCGAATGACGTCCACGCGGTCGCTCTGACCAAGCGACGCTACATCCAGCCCGCGCGCGCTCAGCAACTCGGCAATGCTGCGGTCGATGAGCTCCTGCGTGGACTCCGAAAGGCTTTCGACCTCGATAGGGGCGGGCTCCGTGCGCGTCGGCGCCGCGTCGAAGCATGCCATGAGCTGCTGCGCCATGGTGTTGATGGAGCGCACGGTCGAGAGGTCGGTGTTGACGCAGAGCATACCGACGATCTCGTCATTCTCGCGGATAAAGTACGTCGCTGACTCCAACGTCTTGCCGCCGGCGCCGCGGCCCTCGTAGCCCGTAATAAACGGCAGGTCGCGATACTTGGCGTCGTGCATGATCTTGAGTGCCAGATCGGTGGCGGGACCGCCGACCTTGCGGCCGCTCACGATGCCGTTGCGAATATCGACGATGGCGTGGTCGGGATCCGAGAAATCGTGCAGCACGATTTCGCTGTTTTTGCCGAGTATCTGCTCCAGAAAATCGACCATCGGCAAAAAGCGACGTACGGTCTCGTTCACGGGCAACTCCTTTGAGTGAAATCGGAAATGTTCATAACAATTTTTTCTCATGGTAACACGCTGCCCATCATCTCGTATATCCGCAGGTACATTGCGTAATGCAGACGAACGGTAGGAATTTAGCGGTAAACGGTTGACCAAAAGAAAAGTTAGATGTTATTTTGACCAGACACTTTTCTGACCTGTGGCAATGCGTTATTTCAGCTGAAGAATAGTCTGATAACAAAAAATTATTATTGAGAATGAGAATCATCTTTAATACGATATGCAATGAAGGCACAACCTCAACCCCGCACTGCGTCACAATAGAGCGTTAGATGCGAAAACAACTACTTCGAGGATTGGTGGTCAAATGACCCAGGAGACGGTTACGAACGGCACTGAAGCCCTGTTCACTCGCGAAGGCATGCCTCCCGTTAAGGAAATGATCCCGTGTGCCCTTCAGCACGTACTGGCATCGTTTGCCGGCATCATTACCCCGGCGGTCATCATGGCCGGCGTCTACGGCTTTAATAGCCAGCAGAGCACCGACATCATCCAGGTCGCGCTCATTCTTTCGGCGATCGATACGGCTCTTCAGGCCTTCGCTCCCTTCCGTCGCATCGGCGGCGGCCTGCCCATCGTCATGGGCGTTTCGTTCGCGTTCCTGCCGGCCCTGCAGGCCATGGGTGCCTCGGGCTTTAGCTTTGGTGCGCTGCTGGGCGGCGAGATCGTCGGCGGCGCCGTCGCGGTCCTCTTTGGTCTGGCCTACAGCAAGATCAAGTGGCTGTTCCCGCCCGTCGTGACCGGTACGGTCATCTTCTCCATCGGCGTTTCGCTGTATCCCACGGCCGTCAAGTATATGGCCGGCGGTATGGGTACGCCGCTGTGGGGCACTCCGCAGGCCTGGTGCGTCGCTCTTATCACCTTCGCCGTGGTCTTTGCGCTCGCCAACTTTGGCAAGGGCACGCTCAAGCTGGGATCCGTGTTCTTTGGCATGATCGTCGGCATGATCGTCTCCATCCCCTTTGGCATGATCGACTTCTCCAGCGTCGCCACCGCTCAGGTCTTCGCCCTTCCCAAGCTCATGCCCTACGCGCTCGAGTTTGATCCCGAGGTCTGCATTACCCTCGCCGTCGTGTTCCCCATGGTTGCCATCCAGGTTATCGGTGACGTTTCCGCCGCCTGCCTGGGCTCCATCGACCGTATGCCCACCGAGCGCGAGCTCTCCGGCGCTATCGTGTCCCAGGGCCTCACCTCTATGGTCGGTGGCCTGCTGGGCGGTCTTCCCACCAGCGCCCTTGGCCAGAACGTGGGCATCATCTGCTCCAACAAGGTCGTCAACAAGTGGGTCTTTGTGATCATCGCGGCCGTCTTTGCCATCGCCGGTCTGTTCCCGCAGCTCTCTGCCGTTCTTTCCGCTATCCCGCAGCCCGTCATCGGCGGCGCGACCGTCGGCGTCTTTGGTACCATCACCATGAACGGCGTGCGCATGTTCACCCGCGAGGGCCTCACGCAGCGCACTACCACCATCGTCGGTACCTCCGTCGTCTTTGGCCTGGGTATCTGGATGGCCAGCGGTTGCCTTGCCGGCGAGGGTATGCCCGCCTGGGTGTCCACCGTCATCGGCTCCAATGCCGTAACCCCCACCGCCATCATGGCCATCGTCCTTAACCTGATCCTTCCGCAGACGCCGGTCGTGGCTCAGCACATCGATGCTGCCAAGGACGCTGCCGTGGATCTGGTCTTGCCCGAGAGCAAGAAGTAACCAATTCGGTGCTATTCGTCGGCGGACGCATCGCCTCGTCCGCCGACGCCATGCGGCGCCAAGCCGCACTTCAAAGGGTTTGTCCCTTTGGTGAAGCGTTGACGGGAGAGGGCCCGTTTCCGGTGTAGGCCGGCGCTTCGCACTCCGCCATGTCAGAGGTGTCAAACCCCGCCCCTGATGTTGAAGGGAGCATCCATGCTTCTGGTCGCTAACGGTTCTGTCTTTACCCGCAACGCTCAGACCCCGTTCATTCCAAACGGTGCGGTCGCCATTGACGGAGATACGATCGTCGAAGTGGGCCCCGAGTGCGAGCTCAAGGCCAAGTACCCGGATGCCGAGTACGTCGACGCCCAGGGCAACCTCATCATGCCCGGACTCATCAACTGCCACACCCACATCTACTCGGGTCTGGCCCGCGGCCTTGCCATTAAGGGCTGCAACCCCACCAACTTCCTGGAGAATCTTGAGCAGCAGTGGTGGAAGATCGACGACAACCTGACGCTCGACGGCACCAAGGCCAGCGCCTATGCCACGATTCTTGACTCCATCCGCGATGGCGTCACCACGATCTTCGATCATCATGCGAGCTTCTGCGAAATCCCGGGTAGCCTCTTTACCATTAAGGATGCAGCTCAGGAGCTGGGCATGCGTTCGTGCCTGTGCTACGAGGTCTCCGATCGCCGCGGCCAGGAAAAATGCGACCAGGCCATTGCCGAGAACGCCGAATTTGCCCAGTGGGCCGCCAAGGAGCGTCGCGATAACGACAACCACATGATCGCCGCCATGTTTGGCGGACATGCCACCTTTACGCTTTCGGACGAGACCATGGACAAGATGGCCGAGGCCAACAACGGTCTGACCGGCTTCCACATCCACGTGTGCGAGGGCATGAACGACGTGTGGGATTCCCGCCTCAACCGCGGCGGCATCAGCCCCGTCGAGCGCCTGCTGCAGCACAACCTGCTGGGTCCCGACACCATGCTGGGCCACTGCATCCACGTGACGCCTGCCGAGATGGATATCGTCAAGGAGTCCGGCACCTGGCTGGTTAACAACCCCGAATCCAATATGGGCAACGCCGTGGGCTGCGCCCCCGTGCTCGAGTTCTTCCGTCGCGGCATCCCCGTGTGCATGGGCACCGATGCCTACACCCACGATATGCTCGAGAGCCTCAAGGTCTTCCTGATCATCCAGCGCCACAACGCCGCCATGCCCAACGTGGGCTGGTGCGAGGCCATGACCATGCTGTTCGAGAACAACGCCAAGATGGCGAGCAAGTACTTCGATCGCAAGCTCGGTGTGCTCGAGGCCGGCGCTGCCGCCGACGTCATCGTCATGGACTACAAGCCCTTTACGCCGCTGAGCGAGGAGAACATCGACGGCCACATGCTCTTTGGCATGATGGGCAAAAACTGCCGCACCACCATCATCAACGGCCGCGTCCTGTACAAGGATCGCGAGTTTGTCGGTATTGATGAGGACAAGATCAACGCGTGGACCATGGCTGAGTCCAAGAAGCTCTGGGGCACGCTCAACGATCGCGCCTACTAATTACAAGTAGATTCACGCGCGTCGGATGTTTCGCCACATCCGACGCGCGTATAGGCGGCCTCCGCGGGGTCGCCGGCGCTGTGCTAGCGCTACACCGTATTTGCGCCCGCCGCGCGGTCTCGCCGGGCGTTACAGAGAGGAGCTCATTATGAGCGACATCATGAGGCCGATCCCGTTTTCGCAGCTGATGAACTGGATCATCGAGGAGCACAAGACCCAGGACGCCATCTTTGGCGTGCGCAAGATGGTCACGACCAACCAGGAGGGCGCGCTTCCCATTTTTGACGAGCGCATCGAGACTCCGTTTGGCCCGGCCGCCGGTCCCAATACGCAGCTTGCCCAGAACATCGTGGCATCCTATGTGGCCGGTTCTCGCTTCTTTGAGCTCAAGACCGTCCAGGTTATGGACGGCGAGGAGCTCTCCAAGTGCGTCAACAAGCCCTGCATCGTGGCTCAGGACGAGTGCTACAACTGCGAGTGGTCGACCGAGCTCGAGGTTCCGCAGGCCTTTGCCGAGTACGTGAAGGCATGGTTCGCCTGCCACCTGATCGCTCGCGAGTACGGCCTGGGCAGCCCGGACGGCTTTGTCTTCAACATGTCGGTGGGCTATGACCTGGAGGGCATTAAGAGCCCCAAGGTCGACGCCTACATCGAGGGCATGAAGGACGCCAGCGGCTCCGACGTCTGGAACGAGTGCCGTGCCTGGGCTCTCGCTAACCTGGACAAGTTTGAGCATGTTGACGCCGCGTTTGTCGAGTCCATCCCGGCGCGCGTCTCCAACTCCATCACCGAGTCTACCCTGCACGGCTGCCCGCCTGCGGAGATCGAGCGCATCGCGACCTACCTCATCACCGAGAAGGGCCTTAACACCTACATCAAGTGCAACCCCACGCTGTTGGGCTATGAGTTTGCCCGCCAGCGCCTCAACGAGCTGGGCTTTGACTACATCGTCTTCGATGACACGCACTTCCGCGAGGACCTGCAGTGGGCCGATGCCGTGCCTATGTTCGAGCGCCTGATTGCCCTGTGCGCCGAGCGCGGCCTGGAGTTTGGCGTCAAGCTCACCAACACCTTCCCCGTCGACGTGACGAGGAACGAGCTGCCTTCCACCGAGATGTATATGTCCGGCCGTTCGCTGTTCTCGCTGACCATCGAGGCTGCCCGCCGCATTACCGAGCAGTTCGATGGCAAGCTGCGCATCAGCTACTCCGGCGGCGCCACGGTCTACAACATCCGCGCCCTGTACGATGCCGGCATTTGGCCCGTCACCCTGGCGACCGACGTGCTCAAGCCTGGTGGCTACGAGCGCTTTAGCCAGATGGCCGGCGAGTTTACCGACCTGGATGGCAAGCCGTTTGCGGGCGTCTCTCTCGAGGCCGTGGCTGCGATCCAGACCGACTCGCTCACCAATCCGCTCTACAAGAAGCCGTTGCGCCCGCTGCCCGACCGCAAGGTCGCCGGCAAGAGCCCGCTTTCCGACTGCTTTACCACGCCGTGCCGCACGAGCTGCCCCATCCAGCAGGATATCCCTGCCTATCTGGCGGCTGTTGACGAGGGCCGCTACGAGGACGCGCTCAACATCATCATCGAGCGCAACGCCCTGCCGTTTATCACCGGCACCATCTGCCCGCATCCCTGCGGCCGTGCTTGCGAGCGTGCGTTCTACGAGCCCGAGGGTGCCCAGATCCGCGCCAGCAAGCTCAAGGCCGCCCGCGAGGCCATGACTGCCGTGCTGCCCAAGCTGCGCGCCCAGGCTATCGCCAACGACGGCGAGCGCAACGTTGCCGTTATCGGCGGCGGCCCGGCCGGCCTGGCGACGGCGTTCTTCCTGACACGTGCCGGCGTGCCCGTCACCATCTTCGAGGCCCGCGATTCGCTCGGCGGCGTGGTCCGTCACGTGATTCCCGAGTTCCGTATCGCGAGCGACGATATCTCCCACGACGCCGAGCTCTGCCTGGCCTTTGGCGCCAAGGTGCAGCTCAATGCTCGCGTGGAGTCCATTGACGAGCTCAAGGCCCAGGGCTTTACCGACGTGGTCGTGGCCACCGGTGCCTGGATGCCCGGCTCTGCGGGCCTGGGCGAGGGTGCCGAGCTCGACGTGCTGGAGTTCCTCGAGGCCGCCAAGAAGGGCGAGAAGCTTAAGCTGGGCGAGGACGTCGTGGTCATTGGTGCCGGCAACACCGCCATGGACGCCGCCCGCGTGGCCAAGCGCCTGGCAGGCGTGAAGAACGTGCGCCTGGTGTATCGCCGTACCAAGAAGCAGATGCCCGCCGACGAGGAAGAGCTCGATCTTGCTCTTGTCGACGGCGTTGAGTTCTGCGAGCTGCTGGCGCCCAAGGCGCTCAACGGTGCCGTGCTGACCTGCGACGTCATGGAACTTGGCGAACCGGATGCAAGCGGCCGTCGCAGCCCCGTCACCACGGGCGAGACCGTCGAGCTTCCCGCCACCACGGTGATCTGCGCCGTGGGCGAGGGCATCGATGCCAGCCTGTACGATGCCGCGGGCGTCGAGCACGACCGTCGCGGCCGCCTTGCCGCCACCTCCACCGGCGTCGAGGGCGTCTGGGCTGCGGGCGACTGTCGCCGCGGTCCTGCCACCGTGGTCGAGGCTATCGCCGATGCCGCCGAGGTCGCCCGTGCCATCGCCGGTGTGGACTTTAACAAGTACGCCGACTGCAACGAGCAGGCCGGTCGCGAGGACACCTGCTACGAGCGCAAGGGGTCGCTGTGCCGCGACAAGCGCAACTGCACCAAGACCCGCTGCCTGGGCTGCGGCTCGGTGTGCGAGGTCTGTTGCGACGTGTGCCCCAACCGCGCCAACGTTGCTATTAAGGTGCCGGGCCTGGCCAAGCATCAGGTGGTACATGTCGATGGCATGTGCAACGAGTGCGGCAGCTGCGCCGTGTTCTGCCCCTACCAGGAGGGTCGTCCCTACAAGGACAAGCTCACCCTGTTCTGGAGCGAGGAGGACATGGAGAACTCCGAGAACGAGGGCTTCCTGGCCGTGGACGAGGACCACTTTAAGGTCCGCGTTGCCGGCACGGTCCGTACCGTCTCGGTCGATGCCGTCAACACCGGTCTGCCCGAGGCCGTCCGCCTGACCATCAAGGCCGTGCGCGACAGCTATCCGTACCTTCTTAAGAAATAGGCGAGTCTCTTATGGCCAAATCCATTCAACATAACGTGGCCTACGTTGCCTGCGGAAGCGGTTGCGCCTCCGCAGGCGGCGACGCCCACTGCAGCGAAGGCTGCATTGGCTGTGGCGCCTGCGTCACGGCCTGCCCCCACGGCGCCATTGCGCTGGTCGATGGCATCGCCCGCGTGGATCGCTCCAAGTGCACGGGCTGTGGCCTGTGCGGCATGGCGTGCCCGCAGCGCGTGATTGCTTTCGTCCCCGGCTACCAGAACATCCTGGTGCGCTGCAACAACACCGATAAGGGCGCCATCGCCCGCAAGATCTGCGACACCAGCTGCATCGGTTGCGGCATGTGCGCTAAAAAGTGCCCCGCCGGCGCTATCCGTATCGAGGACAACTGCGCCCATATCGACGGCGCGGACTGCCTGTCGTGCGGCATGTGCGCCGTCGTCTGCCCGCATGGCGCCATCCACGACCGCACCGGCATCGCCGCCGGCGTGTAGAAGGGAATCACCATGGCACAGGAATTCACTTTTACCGTCAACGGCGTCGAGCGCACGACGACCCAAAACAAACCGCTGCTGCGCTACCTGCGCGACGACCTGCACATTCACTCCGCCAAGGACGGCTGCTCCGAGGGCGCGTGCGGTACCTGCACCATCCATGTGGACGGTGCGGCCGTCAAGGCGTGCGTGCTGACCACCGCCCTTGCCGCCGGCCGCAACATCGTGACCGTCGAGGGCCTGCCCGAGGACGTGCGCGAGGCCTTTGTGTACGCCTTTGGCGCCGTGGGCGCCGTGCAGTGCGGTTTTTGCATCCCCGGCATGGTCATGGCGGGTGCGGCGCTCATCGCCGAGGACCCCGAGCCCACCGAGGAGCAGATCAAGTACGCCATCCGCGGCAACGTCTGCCGCTGCACCGGCTACAAGAAGATTATCGAGGGCATTTCGCTGGCCGCTGCGGTGCTCCGCGGCGAAAAGCAGATTGACGAGGGCCTGGAGCGCGGCGACGACTACGGCGTGGGCAAGCGCGCCTTCCGTATCGACGTGCGCAAGAAGGTGCTCGGCGAGGGCAAGTATCCCGACGACATCGACGAGCTCGATCAGCCGGGTCTGACCTACGCCAGCGCCGTGCGCTCCAAGTATCCGCGCGCCCGCGTGCTCTCCATCGATACCTCCAAGGCCGAGGCCCTGCCCGGTGTGGTGGGCATCCTGCGCGCCGAGGACGTGCCGGTCAACCAGGTCGGCCACCTTATTCAGGACTGGGACGTCATGATCGCCCAGGGCGATATCACCCGCTGCGTGGGTGATGCCATCGTGCTGGTGGTTGCCGAGGACGAGGCGACGCTCGAGAAGGCCAAGAAGCTCGTAAAAATCGATTACGAGCCGCTGGAGCCCATGCGCAGCATTGCCGAGGCTAGGGCCGCCGACGCGCCGCGTCTGCACGACAGCTTCTTTGCCTTTGGCAACACGGTGGAGCTCAAGGACAACGTGTGCCAGAGTCGTCACGTGACGCGCGGCGACGCCGCCAAGGCGCTGGCCGAGAGCGCGTTCACCGTGACGCAGCGCTTTACCACGCCCTTTACCGAGCATGCCTTCTTGGAGCCCGAGTGCGCCGTTGCCTTCCCGTACAAGAACGGCGTCAAGGTGCAGTCGACCGATCAGGGCGCCTACGACACACGCAAAGAGTGTGCCCACATGTTTGGCTGGGACAACGAGCCCGAGCGCGTGGTCGTCGAGACCATGCTCGTGGGCGGCGGCTTTGGCGGTAAGGAGGACGTTTCGGTCCAGCACCTGGCCGCGCTCGCCGCCTATAAGCTCCAGCGTCCTGTGAAGTGCAAGCTCACGCGTGCCGAGTCGCTCGCGTTCCATCCCAAGCGCCACGCCATGGACGGCACCTTTACGCTGGGCTGCGACGCCGAGGGCAACTTTACCGGTCTGGACTGCGAGATCAACTTTGATACCGGCGCCTACGCGTCGCTGTGCGGCCCGGTGCTCGAGCGCGCCTGCACGCATGCCGTCGGCCCCTACAAGTACCAGAACACCGACATTCGCGGTTTTGGCTACTACACCAACAACCCGCCCGCCGGCGCGTACCGCGGCTTTGGCGTTTGCCAGTCCGAGTTTGCGCTCGAGAGCCTGATTGACTTGCTGGCCGAGAAGGTCGGTCTGGACCCGTGGGAGATTCGTTACCGTAATGCCATCGAGCCGGGCGAGGTTTTGCCCAACGGCCAGATTGCCGACTGCTCCACGGCGCTTAAGGAGACGCTGCTCGAGGTCAAGGATGCCTACTATGCACATCCCGGACACGCCGGTATCGCCTGCGCCATGAAGAACGCCGGCGTGGGCGTGGGCCTGCCCGATGCCGGTCGCTGCATGATTCGCATCGAGGACGGCGTGGCTGTGGTCTATGCCGCCACGTCCGACATCGGCCAGGGCTGCAACACGGTCTTTTTGCAGGACGTTGCCGAGGCCTGCGGCCTGCCGCTTCGCTGCATTGCCAATGGCGAGTGCTCCACCGAGAACGCTCCCGACTCCGGCACCACGTCTGGCTCGCGTCAGACGGTCGTGACCGGCGAGGCCGTGCGCGGTGCCGCCTTCCTGCTGCGCGATGCCATGCTCGGCATCGAGGCCGGCAAGCCTGCGCCCGATGCTCCCGTGAGCGCCCATGGCGACGGCGTCAAGATCGAGTACGACGACGGTCGCGCCTACCAGCTGCGCACACAGGAGCTCGTCGCCGGCCAGGGCATGCATCCTCAGGATCCCGCGGCCGCCATCAAGGCGCTCGAGGGATGCGAGTTTGGCTACGTGTATCTGGAGCCGACCGACAAACTGGGCGCCGACGTCCCCAATCCCAAGAGCCACATCTGCTACGGCTTTGCCACGCACGTGGTCATTCTGGACGATGACGGCCGCGTGAGCGAGGTCTATGCCGCGCACGATTCCGGCAAGGTGGTCAACCCCATCTCGATCCAAGGTCAGATTGAAGGCGGCGTGCTCATGGGTATGGGTTATGCGCTCACCGAGGACTGGCCGCTCAAGGACTGCGTGCCCCAGGCAAGGTACGGTACGCTCGGGCTGTTCCGTGCGCCCGAGATTCCGGATATCCACGCCATTTACGTGGAGAAGGACGAGCTGTTGCCCGTGGCATACGGCGGTAAGGGCATCGGCGAGATCGCAACGATCCCCACGGCGCCCGCCGTGCAGAACGCCTACCGCGCATTCGACGGCAAGCTGCGTCCGGATCTGCCCATGGTGGATACGCCGTACAGCCGCGCCCGTCACCGCGGGTAGAGTAGAGCGCGGACGACCATTGCTGACTGCCGTCTGCGCTTGCCATCAACTGCATATGCTGTGCCTTTGGCCCCGGCTCCATCGCGAGCCGGGGCCTTTTGTTTGGAGCGGAAACTGTGTCCCGGAATAGGCGCTCAGAATGGGATGCGCTTTCCCCTTGGAGCCCTCGGCGGAGATTGCATCCCAGAATCCGCGCCTGGAATGGGACACACGATTGTCCGTGCCCGCATCCCACCATATTCGGGATGCGGGTTTCTGCGCTTTTGTGCATCAGGCAAGCAGCTGCTTTTGGCGGCTCTCCCGGGCTGCGCATCGCTTGTGATGTCGATGCGACCGACCAGAGAGTCGGCGCATTGGTCAATCGCATTACAAAAGACAGGTTTATTGAGATTGGTGAACTGACGGCCATGGCCCATACCATTGTGGTTGCCTAGATTGAAAGCTGAGATGGAAAGTGCTTTCGGACAGGAGGGCAATATCAAGCCCCACGTTCCCTGTGGGAAGTGGGGCTTTCAAGGGCTGCTAGTTAATAGTTATTAGAGGTAGCCGTTCAGCCAATCGGGCATATTGGGATCGTCAATGCTCCACGAATCTTCTTCATGCTCGCTTTCTTCCCAGTTGCTTTCGTCCCCATCGAAGAACTTGCGCCTATTACACTTGTATTTGACAACCGTGTCGCCCTCACGGCGGTATTCATTCCAGTAGTAGTTTTGCTTTCCGTATCCGTTCCATTCTTGAGTTCTGTATATGACCATGGTGTCTCCTTTTCGTTTGCGTACGCGGGGCGCACGGTGTATCAGATTTGACTACTGGGCTATGACTTGCGCAATGTGAGTTTTTTTGGCGTTAATGCTCGCAAGTTCGTCGGAAGTAAAAACAAACGGGACAACCGCTTCATCCCATTCGATATTTGAGAAGGTATAACCGGCGCGCGTTACTTTGACTGTTTCTTTCCCAAAGAGTTTGCCGACTTCTGTGAGCTTGTAACCCCAGGGCTCTTTTGTCATCATTCCGCTGGAGACGAGACGCTTGTTAACTGCCTGATTCGAAAGAAGCAAGTCATGTCCGAGTCCCGTTGCAGTCTTCTTGACTCCGGTAAGGTTGACCACTGGCAAGGAGGCCTTTTCTGCTGCCTTAGCAATCGTGGCAACACCTTTGTCTGCGCCGTTGCAAATAGTTTTGAATTTAGGCGTATGGCCCGTTTTCGCGGCAATCGTAATGCTAACGATTGAACTGATTGCCACAAATACACCGATGCCAATCTGGACTTTGTGCTGCTCGAGCCACACGAGGCCTTTGTTCTTTGCGGGCAGATCAGTGTTTTCCGACTCCAATTTCTGTACACCTCATTTCTTGATTGATTTTGCAAGTTGATATGCAAGAGAGCCCAATGCCGGAATCAATGCCGATGAAGCGGGGATTAGGGCGGCGGTGAGAGCGGTTGCTCCAACTATGGCGCTCTGCTTAGTAGCTGCCTCTTGTTGTGTCCCCTTCTCATCCCCTTCTTTAAGGGCATTTTGCATCTTCTCTAGTTTGGGTGCTACTGGTTGGTCAACGAATAGCTGAATTATTTTTGCCAGATCCTCGTTTCCGCTGACGGCGATTTCGTTGTTGAATACCGCCCTGATGGCGAGATAGTGCATCTTCGTCATCTGCGTTTTACCCGTCTCAAGGCTGCTGACGGTTTGCTTTGTTATGCCTAGTTCGTTCGCAAGCCGTTCGCCACTCCAGCCCGCCGCCTTGCGAATGGTTGACAGGTGAGCTTGGAGCCTGCTGACTAGTTCATCATCCGTTGAAGTCATTTCTGCCTCACATATAGTAAAGAATCCTTATTACTGTCAGATATTATATACCCAGTCAGAAATTTAGCAATTACTAAGTGAGTCTTAGTTTATTCGGCTGGCTCCTGAATCTCCTCAGTTTTAAACTGAATTGAAAACGATACCGACGCCGGCGTCTTGTTCTCATGTTTTAAAGGTATGGGCAGGTATTGTTCGACAGACGATGGCCTCGATGCCGATTTCATGCATCCCCTCAGGGGTCATCCGTCCAGGAACCTGTTTTCCATCGTTGCGTGGTCAGCGAGACGTGCAAGGAGCACATCGACCGTATGGGCGGCTGTTATTTCTGCACAGTTGAGAGGGCATCTTGGAAGACGTGTCCATGGCGATTTTGGGAGACGCTAACCGCTTGGATTATAGTGGACGGTCGGTCTTAGAGGCCTATGGGTGGGAGATGTTGTTTCACTTGCCAACGACCGGCCGGGGTCTGGCTTAACCGACGTGGAACGTGATTGCACCATCTGGTAGCAAGTCGAGTTGCAGATGAGTACACCCGATCGTGTGGAATAAGGCTTCAGGAGCGCTCCGCCTGTTTACACCCCCGCAATCCCGCGCGCGGCACTCAGCAGCTCATACTCCCTCTGGCTCCACTGGTGCAGCTTGGCAGCCTCGACGGCATCACGACACAAGTCCAAAAACACCTCGGCGCCCTCGCAGAAGCACTCACGGGCAAAGTCACCCGAGCCGCTTGCGACGCACGAGCCGTCGGCAAAGAGCTTCCAGCTGGACGACTCGCGCGAGTCGTCTCCGAGCAGCTTGATCTGTAGCACGTGCGGGTCGCCGGCAACGCAGAGCTCTTCCTCGAGCACCTGCACGGTAAAGCGCATCTGGTGGGAGAGGCTGCTCTTGACCATGGCCGAGGCATAGCCGTTCGGCTTGTCCAGAAGATGCATTCGTTTTGGCTTGGCTACCAGGTTGTGGAAGTTGCGCTCACTGCGCACGGAGAAATTGTCCATACGGACTCCTTTCATCGATGTTGGCAGGGCCACCGTGCCTCTTGGCCGGTTGGCGTCGGGATCGTGGAGCCAACTCTCTACCCCGACTCTGGATAAAACGCGCCCGCTCCTTGCTGGCACGATGGAGTCTATCAGCGCGCGCGGACACAAATCAAGCGCCGCCTGTGAAATGATGTGCAGACGGCGCTTGATTTCGCCGGCTGCTGTTAGGCTTAAATCCGAAAAAGTGTCGAAATATCCCGTGTAAAAGTACGGAAAAGTGTCGTAATACACACTTCAAAATCTCGAAAAAGTGTCGAAATGAGCATCTAGCAACCACGGAAAAGTGTATCCTAGTGCTAAAACAGCACGTAATAAGGGGTGCGCTTATGCTACAGAGAAAAGCGAAAGCACAGTTTGAATCTTGGCTTGCCTCGTCGCCTAACAAGGCTCTTTTGGTCAAGGGCGCCCGACAGGTAGGAAAGTCATATTTGGTCAACGTCTTTGCAAATGAATCGTTCGAAAATGTCGTGACGTTCGACCTTATCGCCGACGCGTCCGTGCGCGATTCGTTTTTGGCGGCGAAAAGTGCGGATGATCTGCTTATGCGTATGTCTATTGCTGCAACGCAGCCGATGGTTGCGAACAAGACCGTTGTGGTTATCGACGAGGTGCAGCGATGCCCCAACGTGGTGACGTTTATCAAATATCTGGTCCAGCGCGGCGACTTTCGATACATCCTTACCGGATCGCTCCTTGGCGTTGAGCTCGAGGGCATCGATTCCCTGCCGGTGGGGTATGTCGAGCAGGTCCAGATGTACCCGCTCGACTTTGAGGAGTTTTGCTGGGCAAATGGCGTTGGTGCCAGCGTGTTTGACATGCTCAGGGGCTGTCTAAAGAATGAGGGGGAGCTTCCCGGCTATCTGTATGACCGCTTGCTCGATCTGTTCCATCAGTATGTGGTGGTGGGAGGCATGCCCGACGCGGTCAATTCCTTCTTGGCGACGCGCAATGTCGACGAGGTTCGAAACATCCACCGCGATCTTCACGCCCTGTATCGCGATGACATCGCAAAGTACGCTCCGCCCGAGCTGCGCTTGGTTATTCGCGATATCTATGATCTGATTCCCAGCGAGGCCGGTTCCAAAAACAAGCGATTCAAACTGTCATCGATTAACGGTGTCAAACGTTTTTCGCAGGTGACAGATCATTTCCTCTGGCTATCGGAGGCGGGTGTCGCGCTTCCTGTGTATAACGTAACGGCGCCCGTGGCACCCCTTTTATTGGGGGAGCAACGAAATCTGTTTAAGCTGTTTTACTTGGACACCGGAATGCTTATGTCGTCGTATTCCAAAAGGGTCGCCCAAGGCGTTTTTGATGGGGAGGCAGAAGGCCCCTTTGGCATGAATATGGGGGCGGCATTCGAGGGCTTCGTTGCCCAAGAGCTCAAAGCCCACGGATTTAGATTGCGCTACTTTACGTCCAAAAAGGTCGGTGAGCTCGATTTTGTGGAAGAGACGTTCGATGGGGAAGTGCTCGCCATCGAGGTCAAATCGGGCAAGAGTTTTAAGTCCCACGCGGCGCTCGATAACGCACTGGCAACGAAGGGCTACGGAATCGATCGCGCCCTGGTACTTGCGGAATGTAATCTTCACCGCGATGGTGACGTGCTGTATCTGCCCATCTTTATGGCAGGGCTTTTGGAGCCGTAACGTGCCGCCGACTCTTCCGACCCTCCCTTAGCCCTCGCTACTCGTCGTCCCCGTCGTTGGGGTCGCCCTTGAGGGTGTTGATGTCCAGATACTCGTTATCGTCCTCTTTTTGCTGGGTCTCCGACTCCGCTTGGGTGGGGCCGGAGAACAGCCGGAATCCCTCAAACGCAATGACACCGAGCAGGGCAATGACAATGGCGATAAAGGCAACCTTGACTGCCTGCGGAAATTCCGAGAAACGCAGCGCCTTTTCCTCGGCGTAATAATCGGCGAAGCGTTCTTCGCCTGTGCTTTTGGTATACACCGGCGCGGACGCGGCCTCCGGGTCATATTCCGGTGCAGGCGTGGCAGCGTACGGATCGTTGAGATAATCGCTCGATGCGGTGCCATAATCCTCGGTCTCGATGCGACCGTTGCCAGCATAGCCATCGGAATAATCGGAAAATGCCGTACCGCTCTCATAGTCCGCGGCACTCGTGTTGGCGGCAAAAAGCGGGTTAACTGGAACGTCGAGCGCCGGCATGCCGGTAGAGGTCTCATCCAGATCGGTTGCAGCCCAGGAATCGTAGGCAACCTGATGGGCAACGGGCTCATCGAGCCTTGTGACCGGAGGCTTGCGTGCCGCAGGAACAGGCAACTGCTGGGCGCTGTACATAACGGTGCTGTCGGCCGATTTGCCCTGCGTCGCTGCAGCGAGAAATGCCGCCGTTTCGGACGGGTCGCTTGTGGGGCGGGGAGCGGGCGTGGTCGCCGAAGTGAGTGCGGGCGTCGAAACAGGCGACTGCGCAGGAGTCGGCGCAGATGCGGGCTTAGGCGCAAGTGCGGGATTGAGGCTTGACGGACGAGCCCCGCCGCCCATGAGTTCGTCGGCGGTCCACGGGCGATCATTCATCACGTCGTCAAGGCTCAGCGAAAACAGGTCGTCTTCACCCTCATCGAACATGCGGTGCACATGTCCACCAATTGCCGGAATCAATCCGCGACCGGTGCATGATGCCTTGCTCAACGCCATTCTGTTCCATCCTTTCGAAATACTAATGACATCGATTATATGGAACTTCCCAAGCGGCTCGGTCTTGGATTCATGCTTTCCAGAACTCGCGCCCAAAAGGGGAGGGGCAATCCAGGCGAGTGCCTACTTGTCGCCTGCTGCCGCCTTGGCCTCATTGAGGTAGCTATAGAAGCTGTACTTGGAGATGCCAAAGAACTCGCAGGCGCGTTCGCTCGACTTGGAAATGAGGAAGGCGCCGCGACGGTCGAGGTAGCCAATGGCACGAATGCGCTCGTCTTTGGTCATGAGCGCCGCGGGCTTGCCCACAAACTGCTCGCACTCGTGCAGCAGGTCCTCGAGCAGGTCGCCGATGTTCTTGGTAATGGGCTCGGGCTCGGTGTAGCCCGTGCCGCCGGTGCCGGTAAAGGCGTCGAGCGAACGCTCAAAAGCCTTCATAAGCGTAATGTCAAAGTTGATGCCCAAAATGCCGACGGGCTTGCCTTCGTCGTTGCGGATAAAGATGGTCGAGGACTTGAGCAGCTTGCCATCGGTGGTTTTAGTGAGGTACGGCTCGCGGTCGTGTACGTCGGTGGTGCCCTCGTGCATGGACTCAAACACGATATGGCTGGGGCCGTCACCCAGTTTGCGCCCGCTGACGTGGCCATTTTCGATCACTACGATGGAGTGGTCCACGTCCTCGGTCTCCAGATCGTGGACGACGACTTCGCAGTTGGGGCCAAATTGGAGCGCCAGACCGTGTGCAAGGCGCTTGTAAAACTCAATCTGTGCGGGGGTCATGGGTGCCTTCCTAAAAATTAGTTTGGGCACACTTTGCCATAAACCACACTTGTTCGCAAATAACGAAAGCGTTGCTGCGTTATGTGACCGTTCGGCGGCGAAAAGGTACCGATTGCGGCAACAAACAATTTGTTAGGTTATCCAATCAAAAAGTGTGATAGAACATTGCTAACAAACTTTTTGTTTGGCATCCACATAAAAGTTCAGCCGTGTGAATGGGATCGGGCTGAAACGCGTATGCGGGGGCCGGCAAGAGAGGACTTAAGGAGTTCACCGTATGGCCGATAAGATCCAGTGGGCGGGCAACACGATGCCCAAGAGCGATGACAAGCACTTGGGAATCATGAGCCTCGACCACGTGAAGAAGGCCCGCGCCTTCCACCAGTCGTTCCCTCAGTACACCGTTACTCCGCTTGCCCGCCTGGACGGCCAGGCCGCGCGCCTGGGCCTGTCCAACCTGTGCGTTAAGGACGAGAGCTATCGCTTTGGCCTCAACGCCTTTAAGGTCCTGGGCGGCTCGTTTGCCATGGCCAACTATATTGCCGACGAGACCGGCAAGGACGTTGCCGACTGCACCTTCGATTACCTGACCTCCGATCAGCTGGCCGAGGACTTTGGCCAGGCTACCTTCTTTACCGCCACCGACGGCAACCATGGCCGCGGCGTGGCATGGGCTGCCAACAAGCTGGGCCAGAAGGCCGTCGTGCACATGCCCAAGGGTTCCACCAAGCCCCGCTTCGATAACATTGCCGCCGAGGGCGCCACGGTGACCATCGAAGAGGTCAACTACGACGAGTGCGTGCGCATGGCCGCCGCCGAGGCCGACGCCTGCGAGCGCGGCGTCATCGTTCAGGACACCGCCTGGGAGGGCTACGAGAAGATCCCGTCCTGGATCATGGAGGGTTACGGCACCATGGCTTCCGAGGCTGCCGAGCAGCTGCGCGAGATGGCTATCAACCGCCCGACGCACGTCTTTGTCCAGGCTGGCGTAGGCTCGCTCGCCGGCGCCGTGGTGGGCTACTTCACCAACCTGTATCCCGATAACCCGCCCACCTTCGTCGTGGTTGAGTGCGCACCGGCCGCCTGCCTGTACAAGGGCGCTGCCGCCGGCGACGGAGATCCGCGCATCGTGGACGGTGACATGCCCTCCATCATGGCCGGCCTGTGCTGCGGCGAGCCCAACATCTTGGGCTGGGATATCCTGCGCAACCACACCACCGCCTTCGTGTCCTGCCCCGACTGGGTCACCGCTCGCGGCATGCGCACCCTGGGCGCTCCCGAGAAGGGCGACCCGCGCGTCATCTCCGGCGAGTCCGGCGCAGTGACCACCGGTCTGGTCGAGACCCTCATGCTCGACCCCGAGTACGCCGAGCTCAAGGAGCTCATCGGCCTGGACAAGACGAGCTCCGTGCTCTGCTTCTCCACCGAGGGCGACACCGATCCGGATCAGTACCGTCGCATCGTCTGGGAGGGCGAGTACCCGACTTGCTAGCAGGCTGACCTGTCCGGAGGCAGCCGGAGGACTTTACTCCCTGCTCGGACAGTCCTGCTCGCACGGAGAGCACATTAAGTGCTCTCCGGCTCGTGCGGAACTCGCGACGGAGCAAAGTCCTCCGTCCGCCTCCTATGGTTGCTTGCTTGCCGGGTGCTCGACCTCACGCTGCTTGGCACAAGTGATCTATCTGAAATATCTACCTGTAGGTAAACCCTTGTAGAAAGGTTGACTGTTATGACTAAGGAACTCGATTTCGAGGCAATTAAAAACGCTGCTGAGTCTCACCGCGCTGACATGACCCGCTTCCTGCGCGCCATGATCTCGCACCCCTCTGAGTCCTGCAAGGAGGGCGAGGTTGTCGCTTGCATCAAGGCCGAGATGGAGAGCCTTGGCTATGACGAGGTCAAGGTCGATGGCTTGGGTAACGTCATGGGCTTTATGGGCGAGGGCGACAAGATCATCGCCATCGACTCCCACATCGACACCGTCGGCATCGGCAACATCGAGAACTGGGATGCCGATCCCTATGAGGGCTACGAGACCGACGAGATCATCTACGGCCGCGGCGGCTCTGACCAGGAGGGCGGTATGGCTTCTGCTGCCTACGCTGCCAAGATGATGAAGGACATGGGCCTCATCCCCGAGGGCTACAAGATCATGGTCGTCGGCACCGTCCAGGAAGAGGACTGCGACGGCATGTGCTGGCAGTACATCTACAACAAGGACGGCATTAAGCCCGAGTTCGTCATTTCCACCGAGCCTACCGACGGCGGCATCTATCGCGGTCACCGCGGCCGCATGGAGATCCGCGTCGACGTTCACGGCACCTCCTGCCACGGCTCCGCTCCCGACCGCGGCGACAACGCCATTTACAAAATGGCCGACATCATCGCCGACGTCCGCGCCCTCAACAACAACGGCTGCGACGAGTCGACCGACATCAAGGGCCTCGTCAAGATGCTCGACCCCAAGTACAACCCCGAGCACTTCGAGGACGCCCGCTTCCTGGGCCGCGGCACCTGCACCGTCAGCCAGATCTTCTACACCAGCCCCAGCCGCTGCGCTGTCGCTGACTCCTGCGCCATCTCCATCGACCGTCGCATGACCGCCGGCGAGACCTGGGAGTCCTGCCTGGACGAGATCCGCAACCTGCCGGCCGCCAAGAAGTACGGCGACGACGTGAAGGTCTCCATGTACATGTACGACCGTCCGTCCTGGACCGGCGAGGTTTACGAGACCGAGGCTTACTTCCCCACGTGGATCAACAAGGAGACCGCTCCGCACGTCAAGGCCCTCGTCGACGCCCACAAGGCCATGTTCGGTGACGAGCGCATCGGCTGCGAGCCCAGCATGGACAAGCGCACCGGTCGTCCGCTGTGCGACAAGTGGACCTTCTCCACGAACTGCGTTTCCATCCAGGGCCGCTATGGCATCCCCTGCGTTGGCTTTGGCCCGGGTGCCGAGTCTCAGGCTCACGCTCCCAACGAGGTCACCTACAAGGACGACCTGGTCACCGCTGCTGCCATGTACGTGGCTGCCCTGAACCTCTACGATCCGAGCCAGGCCGATGGCGACGCTACCGTGTTCCGCGCTGGTCTGACCAACAACAAGATCGACTAGTCCCATTCCTTGATCTTGTTGAGCCGGGGACAGCCTGTGTCCCCGGCACCCCCTGTTGACTTGGGGCCCGCGGTCGTTATCTCCCATGCTTCCTCAACGGTAGCGGGTCCTCGTCATAGCGCTCTGCATGTTCTAGCCACACGCGCATGCCGGAGCACATCTACTCATTGCGATCGTTTCATCTATGGAAAGGATATTTACATGGACGCCAAGTTTACCGAGCTCGTCGAGCAGCTGAACGGCCTCGATTTTAAGGGCATGTACGGCAGCGACTTCCTGCACACCTGGGATAAGACCACCGATGAGCTCAAGGCTCTCTACATCGTTGCCGACGCCCTGCGCGAGCTGCGTGAGAACAACGTTTCGTCCAAGATCTTCGACTCGGGCCTGGCCGTCTCCCTGTTCCGCGACAACTCCACCCGTACGCGCTTCTCCTTCTCTAAGGCCGCCAACCTGCTCGGCCTCGAGCTGCAGGACCTGGACGAGAAGAAGTCCCAGATCGCTCACGGCGAGACCGTCCGCGAGACCGCTACCATGATCTCCTTCATGGCCGACGTCATCGGCATCCGCGACGACATGTACATCGGCAAGGGCGACGCCTACATGGCCGAGGTCTCCGAGTCTGTCCAGCAGGCCTACGAGGACGGCGTTCTGGATCACCGTCCCACGCTCATCTCCTTGCAGTCCGACTCCGATCACCCCACGCAGTCCTCTGCCGACATGCTCTACCTCATCAACGAGTTTGGCGGCCTCGAGAACCTCAAGGGCAAGAAGGTTGCCGTCACCTGGGCCTACTCGCCCTCTTACGGCAAGCCGCTGTCCTGTCCGCAGTCGCTGATCAGCCTGCTGCCCCGTTTTGGCATGGACGTCACTTTGGCCCACCCCGAGGGCTACGACCTCATGCCCGAGGTCGTCGAGCGCGCCAAGGGCTACGCCGCCGAGTCCGGCACCACCTTTAAGCAGGTCAACACCATGGCCGAGGCCTTCGAGGGCGCCGACATCGTGATCCCCAAGAGCTGGGCTCCGTTTGCCGCCATGGAGAAGCGTACCAACCTGTACGCGGAGGGCGACGACGCCGGCATCGCAGCGCTCGAGAAGGAGCTGCTCGCTCAGAACGCCACCCATCAGGACTGGTGCTCCACGACCGAGCTCATGGAGAAGACCGCCAACGGCCAGGACACTATCTTTATGCACCCGCTGCCCGCCGACATCTCCGGTGTCTCCTGCGAGCGCGGCGAGGTCAACGCCGACGTCTTTGACATGCACCGCGTGGGCATGTACAAGGAGGCCAGCTACAAGCCGTACGCCATCGCAGCCATGATGTTCCTGCAGAAGGTTGCCGATCCCGCCGCTACCCTCAAGGCCCTCGACGAGCGCAACACCGCCCGTTGGTTCCAGGCCTAAAGCCGCGCTGAGGTAAGCCATGTAAAGGGGGCGCTCTGCCAACCGGCGGGGTGCCCCTTTTTGCATCGTGGGCGTGCGGGATAAGCGCTTTCGATGTAGATGCCCCGCGACGCGAGTTATGGGTACGATGGTTTCAGGGGAGGTATCGCCATGAAACTTGGTTGCGTCATTATGGCTTCGGGCGAGGGCAAGCGATTTGGCTCTAACAAGATGCTCGCCGATATCTATGGCGAGCCGCTGATTGCCCGGACCATTGATTCGGTTCCCCGGGGCTTTGACGTCGTGGTTTCGACGCGTTGGCCCGAGGCCGCTCAGATTTGTGATGACAAGCATTGCCCGTGCGTGCTGCACGATGGCGAGCTGCGCAGCGAAAGCGTCCGTGCGGGCCTTTCGTGGGGAGTCGAACGCAACTGGAAAGGTTGCCTCTTTTTGCCGGGTGACCAGCCGCTCGTGAGTTCGGATTCTTTTGAGGCTATGGTTCGTGCATTTGACGAGCGTGGCCGCAGGCATCCGGTGCGTCTTGCGTGCAACGGTGAGCCTTCGAGCCCGGTGCTCTTTCCGGCGGAACTGTTCGATGCACTTATGTGTCTTGAGGGTAAGGACGGCGGCGGTTCGATTCTCAAGGACCGTACCGACGTGGTGCTGGTCGAGGCGCGTGCCTACGAGCTGTGGGACGTCGATACCGTCAAGGGACAGCGACGCATAACGGAGCATATCGCCGCCTGCTCGTATTTTGATCGCGTGGCCAACTGCATCAATCAATAAGGAGCAACATGATCATTATCAAAAACGGCGCGCTCGTGACGCCCCAGGGGCTTCGCCGCGCCGATCTTGCCATGGAGGGCGACAAGATTGTGCGGATTGCCGCGGCAATCGAGCCGGGCGCCGACGATACTGTCGAGGATGCCGCGGGCTGCTGGGTGTTTCCCGGCTTTATCGACGGCCACACGCACATGCAGTGCTGGACTGGCATGGATTGGACGGCCGATAGCTTTGAGACCGGTACGCGTGCGGCTGCCTGCGGCGGCACGACGACCATCGTGGACTACGCGACAGCCGATCGCGGCGTGACCATGCCCGATGCCTTGGCCGAGTGGCATCGCCGCGCCGACGGAACCTGCACGGCCAACTACGCCTTCCATATGGCGCTTGCCGAGTGGAATGAGCGCAATCGCGCCGATCTTTCGGCCATGCGCGAGGCGGGCGTATCGTCGTTCAAGACCTACTTTGCCTATGACCACCTGCGCTTGGACGATGCCGAGACGCTCGAGGTGCTGGAGGAGCTCAAGCGCGTAGGCGGTATCCTGTGCGTGCATTGCGAGAACGGCACGCTCGTGAACGAGCTGCAGAAGCGCGTGTTTGAGCAGGGTATCCACGGGCCCGAGGGCCATGCGCTCAGCCGTCCGGATGTGTGCGAGGCCGAGGCAGTGAGCCGTCTGCTATATCTGGCGCACTTGGCCGGGGATGCTCCGGTCAACGTGGTGCACCTTTCGACCAAGCTGGGGCTCGAGGCCATTCGCGCTGCCAAGGCGCGCGGGCAGAAGAGCATCTATGTCGAGACCTGTCCTCAATATCTGATGCTCGACGATACGCGCTACTTGGAGCAGGGCGAGGACGGCTTTGCGGGCGCCAAGTATGTGATGAGCCCGCCGCTGCGCCATGCGGGTGACCGTGCGGCACTGCGCGAGGCGCTTGTGGCTGGCGAGATCGATACTATTGCGACCGATCATTGCAGCTTTAACCTGCACGGGCAAAAGGACCGAGGACGCGATGATTTCCGCGCGATTCCCAACGGCGGGCCCGGCGTGGAGCATCGTCCCGTTGCGATTGCCACGAGCTTTGAGGGACAGCTGGGTCCCGAGGATCTGTGCCGCTTGATGAGCGAGAATCCGGCGCGCGTTTTTGGCATGTATCCGCGCAAGGGCTGTCTTGCCGAGGGCGCCGATGCCGACGTGTGCGTGTGGGATCCGTGCGCGCGTTGGACGATCAGCGCCGCGACGCAGCATCAGGCCGTGGACTACACGCCGCTCGAGGGCTTTGAGGCACATGGCCGCGCCAAGGCCGTGTTTGTGAACGGCGTGCTGGCGGCACGCGACGGCGAGCCCACCGGAGCCCAACCCGGCCGCTACGTGCCCCGCTAACGGGAAGACCGCCGGGGTAGCTAATTTGGGAGATGATTTTTTGGGACGGGGTAGCAAAAAGAGCCCCGTCCCAAATTTGCTACCCCTGGAGGCTGGTGGCGATGAGGGGGCGGTTGAGGGCTGCCTCGAAGCGATCTGCCATTGTTGGGTCGGCAAGCGTGTCGGCTTGGTTGAGCATGATACGGGCATTGTTGAGGTTCAGCATCTGCAGCTCGGCATTGAGCACCTGGGCGACGCGCTCTGGGGTGGCAGCGTCGGTGGGCTCGCAGCCGCAGCGCTCGCAGAAGAGCTCGGGGCGGTGGACAACCTCGGCGACGGGCTTGCCCAGCCCCGAGGCGCCGACGACCCAGACAACGTTTGTCGCGGCGGCGGGAATTACCGGCTCCCAGGCGGCATGTGCCTTGAGCGGGAGTCGCTTGCTGCCATCTGCCTCGGCCAACACATAGTCAAAGCGCTGCGCCAGCTGGTCGAGCGGCTCAGCGGGGGCGGAGAGCTTGCCTGTCTCCGGGTCCAAAACACCCGTCTGGCAGATGCTTCCGCGGACAAGTCCCGCGCATGCCTCGCAGGTGCAGCCGGGAACATGTAGGGTCCCCGGCTTCCAAGGCGCGGCGTCCAGGCGACGGCTCGACCCGTCCCATGGCACGCCGGCGACGGGAAACATGTGCGTGGTGGTACAGAGGAGCACGCGGCCGCCAGCGCGCATGAGCTCGAGACCCAGCGTCTTCAGCAGCGTCGACTTGCCGCCACTGCCGATAATCGCGGTAATGCCCGGCTCGATCCTGAGCGCGGAGGCAAGATTGCCGCTAACCGTTTCCATCTGTTCACCGCCGTATAATACTGTGATAATAAATAATCATCAGAGTAGCGGTCGAACCGCTTTTGCTCTGCTCAAACCGTAGCACAGGGAGGTGCCCCGGGAATGCTCGTTTATGTTCGCGGCGCCGGCGATATCGCCACGGGCGTCGCCGCTCGCTTGGTGCGCTCCGGCGTGTCGGTCGTTATGGCCGATATCGCGGTTCCCACGTGCATCCGCCGCACAATCAGTTTTTGCGAGGCCATTCGCCTGGGTGAGGTCGAGGTCGAAGGCATTCGCGCTCGCTTGGCACAGACGCCGGCTGAGGCGCTCGAGATTACCAAAGCGGGAGACGTCGCCGTTGTGGTGGACCCCCAGGCCAAGATGCTCGGCGAGCTGAAACCCGCTGCCGTGGTCGACGCGATTCTGGCCAAGCGCAACTTGGGCACCGCGCGCGACATGGCGCCTGCCGTTATCGCCGTGGGGCCGGGCTTTACCGCGCCGGTTGACTGCGACGCCGTGGTCGAGACCATGCGCGGGCATTTTCTCGGCCGTGTCATTACCCAAGGTTCGCCCCAGCCCAACACGGGCGTGCCGGGCATTATCGCCGGCTATGGCAAGGAGCGTGTTATCCACAGCCCCGCCGCCGGCGTGTTTCGGTCCGACCGCGCAATCGGCGACATCGTGAGCGCCGGAGACGTGATTGGCTACGCGGGCGATACGCCCATGTGCACGCAGATCAATGGCTGTCTGCGCGGGCTTTTGGCGAACGGCGTGCAGGTGACTGAGGGCTTTAAATGCGCCGATGTCGATCCGCGCGGCGATGCCAGCTATATCAACTACATTTCGGACAAGGCGACGTCGGTCGGCGGCGGTGTGCTCGAGGCGCTCGCTATGCTCACCGGTGTCTTTAGAGGATAGAAGGCGGCAATGGAAAAGCTCGATGTTGTGAATGCGGCGCTTGCCGCCTTGCGTGCTGGTGAGACGTGCGAACTGGTGGTAGTGGCCGGCACGGCAGGGTCGTCACCGCGCGGCGTGGGCGCCTGGATGGCCGTCTTTGCCGATGGCAGCCAGGCGGGCACTATCGGCGGTGGCAAGATTGAACTCTTTGCGCTGGATGAGGCACGCGAGCTCCTGAGCGCGGGACAGTCGCGTCTGGTCCGCTACACTATGGGCGGCGAGAACTCCGATACCGGCATGATCTGCGGCGGAGCCATCTGCTTGTGCTACCTGCATCTGGATGCGACCCAGGTACCGTTGTTCCAGGAAATTGCCGACGTCTTGGCCTATCGGCGCATCGGCGACTTCGTCATCGACTTTGAGCCGTTTGTCGCGAGCGCGCTCGAGGGCGATGTGGCCGAGTACCATGGCGAGGAATCGCGCCGTACCATTGCGGGCTGCCCCGGGCTTTCGCTGGTGGAGGAGGGGAGTAAGGTCAGCTACACCAACGCGGCCTCCGAGATTCCCGTGGCGCACGTCGAGACGCTCTGCCCCGAGGGCCTGACTTATATCTTTGGCTGCGGCCACGTGGGCGCTGCGACGGCGCGGGTGCTCACGGCGGCGGGTTTTGCCGTCGTGGCCTGCGACGACCGCCCCGGCACGCTGACCCCCGAATGGGTGCCCGGTGTCTACGACCGTCGTCTGGTCGACTACAAGAACCTGAGCGAGCAGTGCCCAATCGGCCCGCGCGACCTGGTGGTCGTTGCCACAGCAGGCCACAAGTCCGATATCGACGTGGTGATTCAGGCCATGCGCGCCAAACCCGCCTATCTGGGCTGTCTGGGTTCGCGCCGCAAGACGGCCTTTGTGCGCGCCCGCCTGGAGCAGGAGGGCTTTACGCAGGACCAGATCGACGAGCTGCACCTGCCGATCGGCGTTGCCATCGAGGCCGAGGACCCCGAGGAGATCGCCATCTCCATAGCCGCCGAGATGATCCACCTGCGCCGCACCAAGCTCGTCCCCCGCAAGCGCTAATCGCATCCCACATGAGCTGCCCCAGCCCTCTGCCGCATGCGGGTCAAAATGCTACCTGTGTCATATGCCCTATAATGTCCGACCGTTGAGCGGCATGGGGCCGCTGCTTAAGGTATGGGAGGCGCAAATGGCAGAGTCGGCAGCAGGGGATGCCCTGTTCGAGCGTACGGGAAAAGTTTCGTTTGTGCAGGTATTACCCCATGCGCTGCAGCATGTGCTGGCGGCATTCGCTGGTATCGTCACGCCCGCCATCATTATCGCGTCGGTCTGTGGCTTTACCCCTCAAGAGGAAGCCGCTGTCATCCAGGCGTCGCTCGTCCTCTCGGCGCTCGACATTTTCCTTCAACAGTTCCCCATAAAAGGTGTCGTCGGTTCGGGCCTGCCCATCGTGATGGGCGCGAGCTTCACCTTCGTGCCGGCGCTCAAGGCGGTCGGTCTTGAGCTCGGCTTTGAGGCCGTGCTGGGCGCCCAGGTAATCGGCGGCGCGCTCGTCGTGCTCTTCGGCCTGCTGTTTAGGCGTGTGAGCTTTCTGTTCCCGGCCCCGGTGCTTGGCACCGTCATCTTTGTCATTGGCCTGTCGTTATGCCCAGTGGCAGTTGCCTCCATGGCGGGCGGGGAGGGCGCTGCCGATTTTGGCAGTGTCACCAACTGGGCCGTCGCGCTCGTGACGTTTGTCGTCACCTTTATGGCCGGCAACTATGGCAAGGGCGCGCTCAAGCTGGGCAGCATCCTGGCCGGCATCTGCGCGGGCTTTGTTTTGGCTGCGGTGCTGGGCATGGTCGATTTCTCGGCAATCGCGACCGCCAGCTGGTTTGCTCCGCCGGCACTTGGCACTCATCGTCTGGTGTTCGACCCGGCCGCGTGCGCCGTCGTGGGCGTTGTCGCCATTGTTAACGCTGTGCAGGTCATGGGCGAGTTTGCCGCCGTGTCGTCCGCTGCGCTCGATACCCCTGCGACCGATAGCCAGATCTCGGGTGGCCTGATCGCCAACGGCCTGGTCGGTATGCTGTCGGGCTTTTTGGGCGGCGTCCCCACGGCAACCTTTGGCCAGAATGTGGGCATCATCGCCGAGAACAAGGTCGTCAACCGCATGGTCTTTACGCTTGCCGCCGCCATCTTGCTCATCGCGGGCCTGCTGCCCAAGTGCGCGGCAGTGCTCACGTCCATTCCGCAGCCGGTAATCGGCGGCGCCACCATTGGCGTGTTCGCGACCATCGGCATGAATGGCGTGGTCATGTTTGCCCGCCACGGCCTGTCTCAGCGCGATACCACGCTCATGGGTCTCTCTATCGCCTTTGGCACGGGCATTGAGCGCACGGCCGGCGCGCTTGCCGGCGCGGGTTTCCCGGCATGGGTCGGCACCGTCTTCGGCGGATCCTCAATTGCCGTCGCCGCGCTTGTCGCCGTCGTCCTCAACCTGGTCCTGCCCCACCAAAAATAACGCCCCATATATGAGTTGCGGTGTAATACGGACTGTTTAAGCTTGTTAAGCCATCAAACAGTCTCTATTTCACCGCAACTGCTTTTTGGGACCCATTTGTGCGGGGGAGTTGTGGAGTTGTGCAGGCAGACGAGGTTTTTCTGGAAATACGCACCCAATGCGCGTATAGTACCGATTGTTTTGTCGGCTCCTGCTGCGTCGAGTCCAAACCGTAAAATGCCATGAGCGGCGCGGATGCAGTCAGGAGGCACGAGGACAACCCACCGTGGCCACGCCCCGTGCTTAAAACCCCAAGAAGGAGTGAACAATGGCAGAAGAGAAGTATGTGCCGCGTCTGAAGACCAAGTACAACAACGAGGTCAAGCAGCAGCTTCAGGACAAGTTCCAGTACGAGAACGTCATGATGATCCCCAAGTTTGAGAAGATCGTCGTGAACATGGGTGTCGGCGAGGCCGCTACCGATTCCAAGGCCATCGACGGTGCCGTGCGCGACCTGCGCGCCATCACCGGCCAGCAGCCGATGATCACCCGTGCCCGCAAGTCCATCGCTACCTTCCGCCTGCGCGCTGGTATGCCGATCGGCTGCAAGGTTACCCTGCGTGGCGACCGTATGTGGGAGTTCTTCGATCGTCTGACCTCCGTCGCGATCCCCCGTATCCGCGACTTCCGCGGCATCTCCGCCAAGAGCTTCGACGGCCGTGGTAACTTCTCCATGGGCGTCACCGAGCAGCTCATCTTCCCCGAGATCGACTTCGACTCCGTCGATCACCAGCGTGGTATGGACATCACTTTCGTGACCACCGCCAACACCGATGAGGAGGCCAAGGCCCTTCTGGACGCCTTCGGTTTCCCGTTCAAGAAATAGGTTCACCTGCCCTATAAGCGCCGTTCCCACAAGGGGGCGGCGTTTGGGGCGAACAATACTCTATGTGAGGAGGATATAAGTGGCTAAGACATCGATGATCGTCAAGTGCAATCGCAAGCAGAAGTTCTCTACTCGTGAGTACACGCGCTGCCAGCGCTGCGGCCGTCCGCACTCTGTGTACCGCAAGTTCGGCCTGTGCCGTGTCTGCTTCCGCGAGCTTGCACTCAAGGGCGAGCTTCCCGGCGTTAAGAAGGCCAGCTGGTAAGTCACTACCAGCGTTTCAAGCATCCGTTTGGAACAGGGAAAACGCGCTAAAAAGGCTTTGCCGTTAAGGGCGGCGAAGAACCAAGAGCACGTGTTCATCAAGAACGAAGGAGAATCTGTATGAACCTTACAGACCCGATCGCAGATATGCTTACGCGCATCCGTAACGCTAACTCTGTGAACAAGGCCACGGTCTCCATGCCGAGCAGCAAGAAGCTCGTCGAGATCGCTCGTGTTCTGCACGAGGAGGGCTACATCGAGGGCTACGATGTCGAGGACACCGTTCCCCAGAAGACTCTGCACATCACGCTTAAGTATGGTCCCAAGAAGGCTAAGGTCATCAACGGCATCCGCCGCATTTCCAAGCCGGGCCTGCGTAAGTACACCGGCGTTGCCGACATGCCCCGCGTCCGCGGCGGCCTTGGTACCGCCATTATTTCCACCAGCCATGGCGTCATGACCGACCGCGATGCTCGCAAGCACAACGTCGGCGGCGAGATCATCGCTTACGTCTGGTAATTCGCTCGGTAGGTAGAAGGAAAGGAGATCACCGTGTCTCGTATCGGTAATAAGCCTGTCCAGATTCCCGCCGGAGTCGAAGTGGCAGTCAACGGCAACAACGTTGTCGTCAAGGGCCCCAAGGGCCAGCTCGAGCTCGATGTCTTTGAGAAGCTCGCTATCAACGTCGAGGACAGCGTCCTCACCGTTTCCCGTCCCGACGACGAGCGTGAGACCCGTGCCCGCCACGGCCTCACCCGCGCCCTCATCCACAACATGGTGGTTGGCGTTTCCGAGGGCTTCGAGAAGAAGCTCGAGCTCGCCGGCGTCGGTTACCGCGTGCAGCAGAAGGGCAAGAACCTCGAGTTCTCCCTGGGCTTCTCGCACCCCGTGATCGTCGAGGCTCCCGAGGGCATCACCTTCGAGGTTCCCGACAACACCCACGTGAACGTCAAGGGTATCAACAAGCAGCAGGTCGGTCAGATCGCCGCTGAGATCCGCGGCCATCGTCCTCCCGAGCCTTACAAGGGCAAGGGTATCCACTACGTTGGCGAGCACATCCGCCGCAAGCTGGGTAAGGCCGCCAAGTAGTCGTAACCGACTCACTCGCATAAGACCAGCACCCCGTCAGGTGCTGGCAAGATCAACCTTTTTAGGAGTTTACGTATGAACAAGCATAAGGCGAAGCTGGAAGGCCTCAAGCGTCGTCAGCGTCGTGTTCGCGGCAAGGTCTCGGGTACCGCCGAGCGTCCGCGTCTTCGCGTGACCCGTACTAACGCCAACATCTATGCCCAGATCATCGACGACAGCAAGGGCTCCAGCCTGACGCTCGTCTCCGCCTCGACCCTCGAGGCCGAGTTCAAGGGCACCCACACCTCGAACAAGGAGGCTGCGGAGAAGGTCGGTCAGCTCGTTGGCAAGCGCGCCATCGAGGCCGGCATCACCAAGGTCGCCTTCGATCGCGGTGGCCGTATCTACCATGGCCGCGTCAAGGCCCTCGCCGACGGTGCTCGTGCCGCCGGTCTCGAGTTCTAGGAGGTATGTAGCACATGGCTCGTAATCAGAAGCAGCAGCGCGAGGCCTCCGAGTTCGAGGAGCGCGTCGTTTACATCAACCGCGTGTCGAAGACCGTCAAGGGTGGTCGTCGCATGAGCCTCGTCGCTCTCGTCGTCGTTGGCGACGGCAAGGGCAACGTCGGCGTTGGCATGGGCAAGTCCGCTGAGGTGCCCCTGGCCATCTCCAAGGCGTCTCTCGATGCCAAGAAGAACATGTTCCACGTGCCGGTGACCGAGCAGGGCACCATCCCGCACGAGGTTCTCGGCCACTTTGGTGCCGGCCGCATCATCATCAAGCCCGCTGTCGAGGGTACCGGCGTTATCGCCGGCGGCGCTGTGCGTCCCCTCTTCGAGCTTGCTGGCATCAAGAACGTCCTGTCCAAGTCCCTCGGTACCGACAACGGCCTCAACATCATTAAGGCTGCCGTCGAGGGCCTCAAGGAGCTCTCCAGCCCTGAGGACGTCGCGGCTCGCCGTGGCCTGACGGTCTCCGAGATGTTCGTCGGTAAGGAGAACTAAGCATGGCTGACACCATCAAGATCAAGCAGGTCCGCAGCACCAACGGTTGCAAGCAGGACCAGGTCCGTACTGTCCGTGCCCTCGGTCTCCACAGGATCCGCGAGGTTCGCGAGATTGCTGACAACGAGTCCGTCCGCGGCATGATCTTCAAGGTCAAGCACCTTGTCGAGATTGTAGAGGAGTAGCAAATGCAGCTTCACGATCTTACTCCCGCGCCCGGTTCCACCAAGAACCGCAAGCGCGTCGGCCGTGGCAATTCTTCGGGTCACGGCACCACTTCTGGCCGCGGTCAGAAGGGCCAGGGTTCCCGCTCTGGCGGCACCAAGGGTGCCGGCTTCGAGGGTGGCCAGACTCCGCTGGCTATGCGCCTGCCCAAGCTTCCGGGCTTCCGCAACCCCCGTCGTATCGAGTACACCGCTGTTAACGTTGAGCGTCTCGAGCGTAAGTTCGAGGATGGCGCTGTGATCGACGGTGCCGCTCTTAAGGCCGCTCGCATCACCAAGAGCGAGTTCGAGCCCGTCAAGGTGCTCGGCAATGGTGAGCTCACCAAGAAGTTCACGGTCAAGGTCGACAAGGTCAGCGCTTCTGCGCAGGCCAAGATCGAGGCCGCCGGCGGAAAGGTCGAGCTGCCGTGCTAAATGGTCTTAAGAATGCTTTCCGCATCAAAGAATTGCGCGAAAAGATTCTTTTTACCATAGCTATGCTCGTCGTGTACCGCATTGGTGCGCACGTTCCTGTGCCCGGCATTCCCTTCCAGGGGATGCTGGGCCTTTTCTCGACCGATAACAATTCGGTCGCCGCAGGTGCTATGGCCCTCCTGAATCTTTTCTCTGGCGGCGCGTTGAGCTATGTGTCGGTGTTTTCGCTGGGCATCATGCCTTACATCACCAGCTCAATCATCCTCCAGATGCTCCAGGCCGTTGTGCCTTCCCTGCATGAGCTTGCCCGCGAGGGCGAGGTCGGTCAGACCAAGATTACGCAGTATTCGCGTTACCTCACCCTGGCTCTGGCAATCCTCAACTCCGTGGGTTACCTCTTCCTCTTTAAGAGCTTCGGCATCAGCTTTAATGGCGCCGGCGCTCCCGAGATCATCTTCGACCTCATGATCGTCGGCACGCTCACTGCGGGTGCCATGCTGATCATGTGGATTGGTGAGCTCATCACCCAGCGCGGTATCGGCAATGGCATGTCGCTTATCATCTTCGCGAACATCATGGCCGGTCTTCCGCAGGCGATCTTCTCCAGCACCGAGGGTAACGCCGGTGGCATCATCACCATGGTGATCATCTGCGCCATCATCCTGCTGGTTATCCCGCTGATTGTTTTCCTTGAGCGCGGCCAGCGCCGCATTCCGGTCTCCTACGCTAAGCGCGTCGTGGGCCGTCGCATGATGGGTGGCCAGACCACCTACCTGCCCATCAAGGTCAACACCGCGGGTGTCGTGCCGATTATCTTCGCTTCGGCGCTGCTGTACTTCCCGGCCCAGATTGCCGTGTTCTTCCCCGGCATCGGCTGGATTCAGGCAGTTGCCTCCGCGCTTTCGACCGGTTGGCTCAACTGGGTGCTTAACGTTGTCCTCATCGTGTTCTTCGCGTACTTCTACACCTCCATGGTGTTCAACCCCGATGACACGGCCGACAACCTTAAGAAACAGGGCGGCTTTATTCCGGGCGTGCGTCCGGGTAGGGCTACCGCGGCCTACATCAAGAACGCGCTCAACAAGATCACGCTTCCCAGCGCTGTCTTTTTGGCGCTCATCGCCATCGTGCCTTCGATCATCTTCTCCTTTACGGGTAACCATCTGATCCAGGCATTTGGCGGCACGTCCATCCTCATCATGGTCGGCGTCGTGCTCGACACGGTCGATAAGCTCGAAGGCCAGATCAAGATGTATGATTACGATGGATTCTTTAAATAGGCTAGAGGAGGATTGCTCATGAACCTCGTATTGCTCGGAGCTCCGGGTGCCGGTAAGGGCACCGTCGCACAGGAGCTCGTCGCCGAGTTTGGCGTCGCTCACATTTCCACGGGCGACCTGCTGCGTGCTGCCGTCAAGGGTGGCACCGAGCTTGGTATTCAGGCTAAGAAGTACATGGACGCTGGCGAGCTCGTTCCCGACCAGCTCGTGATCGACCTTGTCAAGGAGCGCCTTGCCGCCGATGACGCCCAGCAGGGCTTCATCCTCGACGGCTTCCCGCGCAACACCGCCCAGGCTGTGACGCTCGATTCCGAGCTCTCCGCCATGGGTCGCGAGATCGATTGCGCCCTTCTGGTCGACGTGGCCCCCGAGGTCATCATCGACCGTCTGTCTTCGCGTCGCACCTGCCGCGCCTGCGGTTACACCGGCACTGCTGCCGATGCCACCTGCCCCAAGTGCGCCGGCGAGATGTATCAGCGCGACGACGACAAGCCCGAGACCATCAAGAACCGTCTCGACGTCTACGAGAAGTCCACGAGCCCGCTCGTCGATTACTATCGTGGCCAGGGTCTGCTCAAGTCGGTCAACGGTGACCAGGCTCGCGAGACCGTATACGGGGACGTCAAAGAGGCTCTCGGTCTATGATCAAGATTAAGTCTGCAACGCAAATTGAGCAGATGAAGAAGGCAGGAGCGCTATCTAAGATGGCGCTCCGCCACGTTGGAGCCATGGTGCGCCCCGGCGTTTCGACTTTTGAGCTCGATCAGCTCGCGGAGCAGATTATCCGCATGCATGGCGGCACCCCTGCCTTTAAGGGTTACGGCGGGTTCCCGGGGACCATTTGCGCATCGATCAACGATGCCGTGGTTCACGGTATTCCCAACCCTGACATGATCCTGCGCGATGGCGATATCATCTCCATCGATACGGGAGCCGTTGTCGACGGTTGGGTCGGCGATAACGCATGGACGTTTTTCGTCGGCACCCCCACGCCCGAAGCCAAGGCTTTGTGCGAGGTCACGCGCGATTGCCTTAAGGCTGCCATCGAGCAGGCTGTTCCCGGTAACCATATCGGGGACGTCGGTTATGCCGTTCAGTCCCTCGCCGAGTCTCACGGTTACGGCGTGCTTCGCGACTATGTGGGTCATGGCATTGGCCGCGTGATGCACGAGGACCCCAACGTTCCTAACTATGGAAAGAAGGGGAGGGGCGTTCGCCTCCAGGCCGGCATGGTCATTGCCATCGAGCCGATGGTTACGATGGGTTCCAACCATGTGAGCACGGGCTCCGACGGTTGGATTGTTACGACCAACGACCACCTGCCCGCCGCGCACTACGAGAACACCGTCGCCATTACCAATGACGGTCCGGTGATTCTCACCACGGATGCCCAAGGTGCTTGGTGTTCCTTGCAGGGCGGTGAAATGTAGGGCTTGCGTCAAATGCACGCCTTAACATTTCAAATGTAACAAGTTCCGCTTAGTTGTGGAGCCATTACGAAGATACTACGATACGTGCATGCGTATTGTAGAATACTCAATCGCTGTCGTTTTCTAGAGAAAGATGATTGCTTGTGAAGAAGGAAGACGCAATTGAGCTCGAGGGTACGGTAAAGGAACCGTTGCCCAATGCCATGTTTAAGGTCGAGCTCGAGAACGGTCATTCGGTTCTGTGCAACATTTCTGGCAAGATCCGAATGAATTACATCCGTATTCTCCCCGGTGACAGGGTTGTCGTGGAGCTTTCCCCGTACGACCTGACCCGCGGCCGCATCACCTATCGCTACAAATAGCGGCACGCATACACGCACTCCATTTCCGGCTGCAGGCTTAGCTCAACCTACGGTCGGATTGTGTGTGAAGACCAGCCATAGTTTTAAACGCCTGCGGCTGGGCGAGTAGATAGTAGGGAAGTAGTTTGAGCGCTACCGAAAGGAAGAACGATGAAGGTACGTCCTTCGGTCAAGAAGATGTGCGATAAGTGCAAAATCATTAGGCGCCATGGCAAGGTCCTCGTCATTTGCGAGAACCCCCGTCATAAGCAGCGTCAGGGTTAAGAGAGGAGACTACGTTGGCCCGTATTAATGGTGTCGACCTCCCGCGTGAGAAGCGCGTTGAGATCGGTCTGACCTACATTTACGGCATCGGCCGCACCACTGCGACGAAGATCTGCGTCGAGTGCAACGTTAACGTGGATACGCGCGTTAAGGACCTCACCGAGGATGAGGTTAACGCCATCCGCGATTATATCGATAAGAACCAGATCATGGTTGAGGGTGACCTCCGCCGTGAGCGCAACCAGAACGTCAAGCGCCTTATGGACATCGGCTGCAACCGCGGCCTTCGTCACCGCAAGGGCCTCCCGGTCCGCGGCCAGCGCACCCACACTAACGCTCGTACCCGCAAGGGCCCGAAGCGTCAGATCGGTGCTAAGAAGAAGAAATAAGGAGCGCTAGATAGATGGCTACTGCTAAGAAGAACGTTCGCGCTGCCCGTCTGAAGCGCGCGGACCGTAAGAACATTTCCGTGGGCCAGGCTCACATTCGTTCTACGTTCAACAACACGATCGTTTCGATCACCGATCCCCAGGGCAACGTCATTTCCTGGAAGTCGGCTGGCCAGGTGGGCTTCAAGGGCTCCCGTAAGTCCACGCCGTTCGCTGCCCAGATGGCTGCCGAGGCTGCTGCCAAGCAGGCCATGGAGCACGGTATGAAGAAGGTTTCCGTCTTCGTCAAGGGCCCCGGCTCCGGTCGTGAGACCGCCATTCGCTCCCTCCAGGCTGCTGGCCTCGAGGTCTCGAGCATCCAGGACAAGACCCCCATTCCGCACAACGGCTGCCGCCCCAAGAAGCGTCGCCGCGTGTAACTGAAAGGATCGTATCAATATGGCAATCGACAGGACTCCTGTTCTTAAGCGCTGCCGTCAGCTCGGGATCGATCCCGCTGAGCTCGGTTACAGCAGCAAGAAGGAATCTATCCGTCAGCCCAAGCGCCGTCGCAAGGAATCTGAGTACGGCATGCAGCTGCGCGAGAAGCAGAAGGTCAAGTTCATCTATGGCGTTCTGGAGAAGCAGTTCCACGGGTACTTCAACAAGGCCCGCAAGATGAACGGCGTCACCGGTGAGAACCTCATGATCATCCTTGAGTCTCGCCTCGACAACGTCGTCTTCCGTCTTGGCTTCGCCCGCACCCGCAAAGAGGCTCGTCAGTCCGTCCGTCACGGTCACTTCACCGTGAACGGCAAGCGCGTGGACATCCCGTCCTACCGCGTCAAGGCCGGCGACGTCGTCGCTGTCGGTGAGAAGTTCCGTGACCTCCTCCCCATCAAGGAGGCTCTGATTTCCTCCGAGCGCTTTGAGGTCCCTGGCTGGCTCGAGGTCGATATCGAGAAGCTGTCTGGTAACGTGCTCGCTCTGCCGACGCGTGAGCAGATCAGCGGTGATATCAACGAGCAGCTCATCGTCGAGCTCTACTCTAAGTAGTCCATCCGGGCTGCTGAGGCTGGAGGTAATACATGTCAGAATTCATTAGGCCTCAGGTTCAGGTCGAAGAGATCAACGAGACGTCTGCTCGTGTCTCCGTCGAGCCGCTCGAGCGTGGCTACGGCGATACGCTGGGTAACTCCCTTCGTCGCGTACTTCTGTCCTCGCTCGAGGGTGCCGCCGTCGAGGCTATTCAGATCGATGGTGTACAGCACGAGTTCATGACCATCCCTAACATGGTCGAGGATGTCACCGACATCGTCCTGAATGTCAAGGGTCTTGTCTTCAGGGCTCTCGGCACGACCGACGAGGCGACCGCCACCATTTCTGTTGACGGCCCCTGCGAGGTCACCGGTGCGGACTTCTTTATTCCGTCCGAGTTTGAGCTGGTCAACCCCGAGCAGCACATCGCTACGCTTACCGAGGGTGGCCATCTCACCATGAGCATGCGCATCGGCTATGGCCGCGGCTATGTCTCTGGCGAGGCTAACAAGCGCGACAACGATCCCATCGGTGTGATCCACGTCGACTCGCTGTACTCGCCGGTGTCCCGTTGCGCCAAGCTCGTTGAGGCTTGCCGTGTCGGTCAGCACACCGACTACGACCGCCTTGTCCTCGAGATCGAGACCAACGGCTCCATCGCTCCGCGCGACGCCGTGGTCCAGGCTGCCAATATCATCAACCAGCATATGGCTGCCTTTATGAACCTTGCCGAGACCCCCGAGGTCGAGGAGGAGGCTTCGATCTTCGCTCCCGAGGTCACCAACGACAACGCCGAGCTGGACAAGCAGATCGAGGATCTGGACCTTTCCGTCCGTTCCTACAACTGCCTTAAGCGCGCCAGCATTCACTCGGTCCGTCAGCTCGTTGAGTTCTCGGAGAACGATCTGCTTAACATCCGTAACTTCGGTGTTAAGTCGATCGAGGAAGTGAAGGACAAGCTTGAGTCCATGGGCCTGAGCCTGAAGGCTTAATGCTTCGCATATTTGAGGAGAAACTAGACCATGCGTCACAACGTTAAGAAGGGCCTGAAGCTCGGCACCGATGCGAGCCACACCAAGGCCATGAAGAAGAGCCTGGCCAAGGCCCTCTTCGAGAACGACCGCATCAAGACCACCGAGACCCGCGCTAAGGCGCTGCGTTCGGTCGTCGATCCGATCATCACCTGGGCCAAGAAGGGCGACCTGCACTCTCGTCGTCTGGCCATCGCCAAGCTCGGCGATAAGCAGCTCGTTGCCGAGATCTTCGACAAGGCTGCCCAGGGCATGTGGCAGGACCGCAACGGCGGTTACACCCGCATCATGAAGCTCGGCAACCGTAAGGGCGACAACGCTCCTATCGTTATCATGGAGCTCGTCACCGAGCCTTGCACGCCTAAGGCCAAGAAGGCTGCTCCGGCCCCCAAGAAGGCCGCTGCTCCCAAGAAGGTCGAGGCCGTCGAGGAGGCTCCTGCTGAGGAGACCGCTGAGTAGACAATCCGTCTGCATAGGCTATATTCGAGGGGTACGTTCGCGTACCCCTCTTTTTTTGTCGCGATACCGTTGATTGTTTGTTGGGAGCGCCCATGACCGCGCCGTCTGATTTCAATTCGATTCCTGAGCTCGATGCCACGCTTGTATTCTGTGTTGCCTATGATGGCTCGTCCTATAGCGGATTTGCCGAGCAGCCGGGCCAGACGACCGTTGCGGGCGAGTTGCGCCGCGCTATCGAGACGCTGCTGCGCCGCCCGATCGATCTGACGTGTGCGGGTCGTACCGATGCCGGCGTGCATGCGGTGGCCCAGTACATTAGCGTGCCCGTAACGGACGCTGAGCTTGCTCTGACGCGCCGTAGGTGGCTGAGGGCTATGGATGCCCTCCTGCCCAAAGATATCGCCATAAACGAGGTCTACAAGGCCCGTAAAGGCTTTTCTGCGCGTTTTGACGCGCGTTCCCGTACGTATACGTACCGTATTGCCGATCGAGATGCGCGCCCCGTTCTGTCCCGCGGTGCCGTGTGGTGGCATCGCTATCCCTTGGATGTTGAGGCTATGTCTGCTGCCTGCCCCGCTCTGCTGGGCGAGCAGGACTTTAAAAGCTTTTGCAAGGTTGCTTCGGCCGTTGGCAAACCCACGCATCGCTGCGTGATGCGTGCCGAATTTGGCCATGAGGTTGCGTTTGGCGAGGACATCCTGACGTTCACCATCGAGGGCAATGCGTTTCTGCATTCGATGGTCCGTACGATCGTGGGCACGCTTGTCGAGATTGGCATGCATCGCCGTGAACCCGAGTGGATGCGCGAGGTTATCGATGCTTGCGACCGTACCGCTGCGGGCCCCACGGCTCCTGCCTGCGGCCTTACGTTTATGGGCGTGGATTACGATCCCGCCGAGCTTGTCGTGCTCGACTAGGGCAGGGCTCGACGTGTCGTGCGTCGACACCTGTCATCTGTGGGCTGCGCGTGTGCAACATCTGTTCTTGGCGTGCAATGCAACCGGTGTCTCATTGCTTTTATTGCCGGGGTGTACCATGAACCACGGTTTGATTCATTGCTGTCGAGAGGACGGATAATTTGGTTCGACGTGGCTCGCATCCGCGACTTTCGGTGATCCTTGTGGTAGAAGGTTCGCCCAGCTATGCGATGCGTGCGCTCGAGAGTATCCAGAACCAAGACCTCTACGATTTGCAGATTGTCGTTGTCTGTCGCGATACTGCGCCCGGTGTGCGCCATTCGCTTCAAGTTGCTGCCGACAGGGACATCCATATTGATTTGATTGACGTCGAGGACGCGACGCGCGGCGCGTGTCTTCGTGCCGGTTTTGCTGCCTCGCGCGGCTCTCAAATCATCGCCATGAACGCCGATGAGTGGTTTGCTCCGCAATCACTTTCCAAGATGGTCGATATCGCGTGCGATACTGCGGCAGACATAGTGTTCCCCACGGTGTCGCTCGACCGCTATGATGCACATCGAGAGCGCCATTCGCGCGTCTTGGATGCTACTCATATTTCCATTGATAGCAAATCTTCGATGGTGGCCGGGCTGCCTCAGTTGATTTTGGGCGGCTTGGTTGCTCAGGTCTCTGGCGTGATGTATAGTCGTCCGCTGTTTGAGGCATGCCTTTTGTGCGACAAGGCGTTTCGCACAGTTGGGTTTATGGCATGCGCGCTCTCGCAGGCGCAGCGCGTCTCCGGATGCGGCGACGCTTGTTTCCACGCGGTGGCGCCTAAGCTTGCAGATGCCTTTGATCCCACCATGTATGCCAAGGTATCCGATGACACCCGAGCGCTCGACGAGCTTGCGGACTCACTCTCGGAAGCAGATAGCGGTGGTCGGCTCAAGCTGGCAAGCCAAAAGTTCTACTTTGCCGGACTGGTCGCCTGCATCGAGAATTTGTGTCTGAGCCCGCATGGGGTGTCGTCAATCGAGCGTTCCGCCCGCATGCGTGATATGCTCGAGGCGCCTCGAACCCGTCAAATGGTCGCCGCGCTCAAGGATAACCATCGGGGGCTCGGTCTGTTGTTTGGGCCGATCGCTAGCGCCAAGCCCGCGCGTTGCGTGATGTGTACGCATCTGGCAGCTTTTCTTAACCGGACGGGCGCAAAAACCGCCTAAACGGCTCATTACGAAACAAATTTGCATAGAATTGTTTCGAAATGCGTTCTTATACACAAAAGCCTTCAAATAGCGTTAAACTATTCAATCACTGATTGATTGTCTCCGCCATCTTTTGGAGTGAGGGTTTGTATGGCTAAAAAACGCAATGGGCGCCAGGATGCCATTAGAGATATTGTGCGCAATAAGGACGTCCGCACGCAGCGTGTGCTGGTCGATGAGCTCCGTGCTATGGGCTTTGATTGCACGCAGGCGACTGTCTCTCGCGATATTGCCGATATGGGGCTGCGTAAGCTCCCTGAGGGCATCTATGTTCTGGCAGAGGACCTGCACCTGCAGCGCATGGTTTCCGAGCTCGTAACGGGCGTTCTGCGTACCGATAATCTGGTTATGATCAAGGCTCAGCCTGGCACGGCTTCCGGCATCGCCGCCGCCGTTGATGCGGCAGAGTTGCCCGATGTGCTTGGCTCGCTTGCCGGCAACGATACGATTTTGGTTATTGCCCAGACGGCCGAGGACGGCGAGCGTCTCGAGGCGCTGATCAATAAGTTGAGCAATTCTCGCAAGTAGGCGTGCGGGTCGTGCGTTCGGCATTGTGTGCGCTGACATAGTGGCTTGTAAGGGGTATCGACGTTGGTCGGTACCCCCTTTTTGTTTGCCGGTATAAAGACCGCCCTCCAGGTCGTTTCAAACTAAAAGGCCCCGAGCAGTTCAATAAGCTGCTCGGGGCCTTGTTGGCTTTAGTCGCGTACTTCTTAGCCGACCGTATCGTCAGGCGTGGGCGAGGGGTCGGGAGTGGGCGTAGGCGTAGGCGTGCCGCCATCGCCGCCGGTCGAACCACCAGTGGAGCCGCCCGTCGAGCCACCGGTCGTACCGGTGCCGCCGGTGGTGTCGCCGCCCGTGGTCTCGGTGGTCGTGGTCGTCGTGGTAGTCGTTGTGGTGGTTTCCTCTTCCTCTTCGTCCTCGTCCTTGTCCTTGTCGTCGTTCTCCGACTTCTTGGTGTTGTTGGTGCCGTAGAACTTCCAGACGCTGTTGTTCTTGTAGGTGGGCGCCGTTCCGGTCGCAAACTCCTCGCGCTCGGTACCGGTCAGAACGGTGTTCATAAACCGCTTAAAGACAGGCAGGTTGGTGCTGTCGCCCAGCAGGTCCGTGCCGTACTTTTGGATGGGGATCTCGCCCGCGGAATAGCCGGTCCACAGGGCGCATGCCAGCTGCGGGGTATAGCCGCAGAACCACAGGTTGGTGGTGTTGTCGGTGGTGCCCGTCTTGCCGGCATAGGGCTGGTTGACACTCAGGGCGCCGGCAGCACCCGTACCGCTGCCCTTCATGACGCCGGACAGAACATCGGTGACCGCGGCGGCCTCGCCCTCGGTAAGCACCTGTGAGGGATTGTCGGTGTGCTGGTACAGCACCGAACCGGTACGAGAGTCAATCTCGGTGATGGCGATCGGCTGGCGATAGTAGCCGCCGTTGGCAAACGTCGCGTAGGCGGCGGCCATCTCGAGCGGCGAGATCGAGCCGGTGCCGAGGGTCATGACGGGAACGTCCTCGATGTTGTCCTTGGCGGGGTCGATGCCGAGCTTTTTGACGAGCGAGATGATCTTGCTGTTGCCGACGGCTTCCGCCACCTGGATGTAGCCGGTGTTGGAGGAGTATGCCGTCGCCTGCTTAAGCGTGATGTTGCCATAGCTCTGGTTGGCGTAATTTTGGACCTCGGTCGTGGTGCCCTTGGCCTTGAGCGGCGAGTTGCAGTTGAGGGTGACGTTGGGGTTCATGCCGTTTTGGATGGCAGTTGCCAGCGTAAAGGCCTTAAAGGTGGAGCCGACGGGACGCTTGGCCGTGGCATGGTTTACGTGGTTCTCGTCGGCGTTGTAGTCGTAGCCGCCCACCATGCACTTGATGTAGCCGGTCTTGGGGTCGACGACGACCATGCCCATGTCCAGGCCGTCAAGCGAGAGCGTGTCGAGCTGCTCGCGGACGGCATTCTCTGCCACCTGCTGCATCGTGGGGTCGATGGTGGTCTTGACGGTCAGGCCGCCCTTAAAGAGCACGTCGGTCGAGAACTCCTGCTCCAGTAGCTGCTTGACGTAGGAGACAAAGTAGGGCTGCGAGTATACGTCGACGCCGCTGCCCGAGATTTCGGTCACGTTGAGGGTGATGGGCTCGGCCTGTGCGGCATCGTGCTCCTCCTGGGTGATGTGGCCCAGGCGCAGCATGTTGTCGAGAACCTTGTTGCGGCGAGACAGTGCCAGATCGGGGTTGACCGTGGGGTCGTACTGCGAAGGCGAGTTGGGAAGGCCGATGAGCAGCGCGGCCTCGCTGAGGGTGAGGTCGGCGGCGCTCTTGGACAGATAGGTCTCGGCTGCGGCCTCGATGCCGTAGGCGCCGTGGCCGTAATAGATGGTGTTGAGGTACATCATGAGGATCTCGTCTTTGGAGTACATGTCCTCCATCTTGATGGCGATGTAGGCCTCGCGCACCTTACGCTCAATGGTCGAGTCGAACTGCTCCTCCTGCAGGATGGTGTTGCGCACAAGCTGCTGGGTGATAGTCGAGGCGCCTTCGTGCCCGCCACCGAGGGTTGCCACCGCAGCACGCGCGATACCCCACAGGTCGATACCGCCGTGCTCGTAGAAGCGCTCGTCCTCGACGTCAACGGTGCCCTGCAGCACGTAGGGGGAGACCTCGTCCTTGGTGATAGACTTGCGGTTTTGCGTGTAGAAGCTCGCGATCTTGTTGCCGTTGCAGTCGACGATCTCGGTGGGCTCGCTCACCAGATACGCGTTGGCGTCGGTGTAGTCGGGCAGATCGGACAGCCAGCGGTTGACGTTGCCGACCATGCCGATGCCAAATGCCACGCCCGCAATCAGCAGAAAGCCCAAAAACGAGAGCAGGATTATGGGCAGAGCATGCGTCTTTGAACGGCTGCGTCCCTGTCGTTGGCGAGGACCCATATATTGACCTCCAGGTATGTCGTGCCGGACGGTGGATGTGCCGTCGGGGCAGGATGGACATAAGTTATTACACGATAAACCAAACGGGGCGCGCGAGGCCTCGTGTATGCTGGAAGACGGCATTTTTCAGAGTGAATGCATACCTTGGTAAGGAGTTTGTCGATGGCGATTCGGACGATGGGGCCGAGCGGACAATACGAGACTGGATTGGATGCTGCCGGTGCGGCGCTGCCCGAGCTGCTGGCGCCGGCGGGCGGACTCGACCAGATGCTTGCGGCCATCGCCGCGGGTGCCGATGCCATCTATGCGGGGTTGGGCGGCTTTAACGCCCGTGTGAGCGCCCATGGCTTTACGGATAACGAGTTTGCGCGCGGCTGCGCCGTGGCGCATGCCCATGGCGTGCGTGTGTACGTAACGCTCAACGTGTTCGTGTTTGACGATGAGTTGTCCGACGCGGTGGCGTTGGGAGCTCATGCACTGGAGCTGGGCGCCGATGCTCTGATTGTCGCCGATGCCGGGTTGGCCTGCGCGCTGCGCGCGGCGATTCCCGGGGTCGAGATTCACCTGTCCACGCAGGCGGGCGCTCATAGCGAGGGTGCCGTGCGGCTTGCCGCCGATGAGCTGGGGGTCGAGCGCGTGACGACGGCACGCGAGCTGACGGTCGACGAGATTGCGGCGCTATGTGCCACGGGCGTGCCCATCGAGGTATTCTGCCACGGTGCGATTTGCATCGGCTATTCGGGGGCGTGCGAGTTCTCGGCCTTGCGGCGTGGGCGCTCGGCGATGCGCGGCGACTGCACGCAGCCGTGCCGTCTGGCGTACGACCTAGTGGACGAGGCGGGACAGAGCGTTGTCGCCGTCGAGGGAGATCGTCTGCTGTGTCCGCATGACTATCTGGGTATTGCGCATCTGCCCGAGCTTGTAGATGCTGGCGTGGCATCGCTCAAGATCGAGGGACGCATGAAGAATCCCGATTATGTATTCAACGTGGTGAGGGTGTGGCGTCGGGCGCTCGATATGCTGCGCGACGGCACATGGGACCCCGGTGTCGTGGAAGAGTTTGAACGCGAGCTGGGAAGGTCGTTTAACCGTGGGTTTACCGATGCTTACCTGCGAGGTCGTTCGGGTGCCGAGCTCATGAGCTTTGAGCGCGCGATCAACCAGGGCGTGCGCGTGGGGCGCTTGGTCGCTGTGGGCCACGAAGAGGTGACCGTTGAGCTCGACGCCGCTGTGGCGGCGGGTGACACGCTCGAGATTCGGTTCTATCCGGGCGTCGACGCGCGTCCCGATGTGCCCAAGCGCTGGCCGCAGGTGCCCTGTCCGGTGGATGCCGCAGCGGGGAAGCGCGTCGTTGTGCATTGCAAGCGTAAGGTGGACACGGGCTGCGAGGTATACCTGATTCGCAGCGCCGGCGTGTTGGATCAGACAGCGGCGGTGTTGGAGCGCATGCGGGCCGAGGCGGATGCGATTGCGCCCGTTGCGCGTGCCGTTGAGGTGCTGCCCTTTGAGGACGTTGCGGTGGATGGCGGTGCGTCGACGGAGTTGGCGGAGCGCGCGGTTCCCGCTCGCATGGTATTTGCTTGGCAGCTGATGGATGCCGACCCGCGCGGAGAACTTGATTTGTCCGACGCCGTTGTGGTGCTGGACGAGGTGTGCCGCACGGGTGACGCTGACCGGATCCGCTCGCTGATGCAGCGTGCCGGGCGCGTCGTCTGCCGCAACCTGGGACAGGTGGTGATCGCTCGCGAGCTGGGCATGACGTTTGATGTGGCGGCGCCGGTGTTCTGCGCGAATCGGGTCACGCTTACCTGGCTGCGCGGACTCGGGGCGGGGCGGGTGTACTTGTCGGCCGAGTTGCTCGGCAATGATGCGGAGCGTGTTGCCGAGCTTGCCGCTTGTCCCGGTGTCTTGGGGCCTGTCGATGCCGACCGTTCCGAGCTCATGGTGTGCGAGCACTGCTTGCTGACTGCCGAGGGCGCCTGCGCCACGGATGCAACGGGGCAGATCCGTTGCCGTGACTGCTCGCGCCGTCAGCGGGCGCGCTTTTTGGTCGAACGTGACGGCACGCGTTTGCCGGTCGTTATCGACGCGTGCGGCAGGACGAGGATTTTCCTGTCGTAGGTGTTCGGCCGCGCCGTTTTGGTTATCATAAGAGAGTTTATGAACTTCCAGCACCGCCGTATCCGGTGAGGGTGCTATAGCAAAAGGAGGATACCCAATGCTGTCTGTTGACGAGCAAATGCGTATCATCACCTCGGGCGCCGCGCAGATCGTTCCCGAGGCCGACCTTCGCAAGAAGCTTGAGAAGGGCGAGCCCCTCAACATCAAGCTCGGCGTCGATCCCACTAGCCCCGATCTGCACCTGGGCCATGCCGTGCCGCTGCGCAAGATGCGCCAGTTCCAGGACCTGGGCCACAACGTCACCCTTATCATCGGCAACGGCACCGCGCTAATCGGCGATCCCTCGGGCAAGAACTCCACGCGTCCGCAGCTTTCGCAGGAGCAGATCGAGGCCAACGCCGAGACCTACGTGAGCCAGGCCATGAAGATCCTGGACCCCGAGAAGACCACCATCGTGCACAACGGCGACTGGATCCTTTCGATGGACCTGGCCGGTCTTTTGCAGGTGTGCTCCAAGTTCACCGTCGCCCGCATCCTCGAGCGCGACGACTTTACCAAGCGCTACCAGTCCCAGACGCCGATTGCCCTGCACGAGTTCCTGTACCCCGTGATGCAGGCCTTCGACTCCGTTCAGATCAAGGCCGACGTGGAGATGGGCGGCACCGACCAGCTCTTCAACCTGCTCGCTGGTCGCGAGCTCATGGAGAAGATGGGCATGGAGCCGCAGATCGCGCTTACCATGCCGCTGCTCGAGGGCACCGATGGCGTGCGCAAGATGTCCAAGTCCTACGGCAACTACATCGGCCTGACCGATGCTCCCAAGGATATGTTCGGCAAGACCATGTCCATTCCCGACGAGATGATCGGCAAGTACTATCGTCTGGCCAGCTCGCTCACCCCGGCCGAGGTCGACAAGATCGACGCCGCCTTGGCCGATGGTTCCGCCGATCCCTATGAGCTCAAGCGCGCACTGGGCCGCGACCTGTGCGACACCTACCACGGCGCCGGCGCCGGCGACGAGGCACAGGCCGAGTTCGACCGCGTGTTCAAGGAGGGCCAGCTTGCCGACTTCCCCGAGAAGCACGTTGAGCTGACCGTCAACGACGAGGGCCAGATTTACCTCGCCGGCTTGCTCAAGGACCTGGGCCTTTCGGCCAGCGCCGGTCAGGCCCGCCGCGACATCGACGGCGGCGGCGTCAAGATCAACGGCAAGGCTGTGGCTTCCAAGAGCTACAACATCGATCCGAGCGCCCTCAAGCTGGGCGACACCCTCTCCGTGGGCAAGCGCAAGGGCTTTAAGTTGGTCTAACGAGCGAGTTGACCTCACAAGTGCAATAAGGCCGCAGCCGGGAATCCCGACTGCGGCCTTTTTGGTTACGACGATCCCTTGGGGACGGAGGGATCATTTGGCGGTGCCGTTAAGCGGAGGGCCGTATTGCTGACCCATCGTTTGGGCATACAATTGCTATTGGCTTGCTGCGGTGAAGGTTTGTCCGCTCCGCAGCTTTTTTCTACGGTTAAAGGAGTATATATGTCCGTTGAGGTCATGAGGTCTGTGATCGAGGCCGCCGAGGGGCGCGTTCCCGTCGACACGCTGTTTGCCAACGCGCAGATCGTTGATGTGTACGGCCAGCGCGTAGCGCCCGGTAGCGTTGCCGTCAAGGATGGCGTGATCGTCGGTGTGCTCTACGATGGTCGCGACGATGCCGCCGGTACGTATGAGGCTGCCGAGGTCATCGATTGCCAGGGCCGCTATCTTGCCCCCGGTTTTATTGACGGACACTTGCATATCGAGTCTTCGAACATCCGCCCTGCCGAGTATGCGCGCATGGCGGCGGCGCGCGGTACCACCACCGCTATTGCCGACAGCCACGAGATCGCCAATGTTTCCGGCTTGGACGGCCTGCGCTTTATGATCGAGGACGGTCGTCGCGCTCCTATTTCCATCAAGTACATGATGCCCTCGTGCGTGCCCGCACTGCCCGACGAGCAGGCCGGTGCCGTCATCACCGCTGCCGATATGCAGGCATTTTTTGCCGAATATCCGGGTGATGTCTTTGGTCTGGGCGAAATGATGAACCTGCCGGGCGTCTTTATGGCCGATCCCGAGACCTGTGCTCGTATAGACGCTGCCAGCCAGACGCCGTCCAAACAGGTCGACGGTCATGCCCCGCTCGTTGCCGGCAAGGACCTCAACGCCTATGCCGCGGCTGGCATTATCGCCGACCATGAGTCGACGATTCCCGAGGAGGCACTCGACAAGCTATCTCGCGGCATGTATGTGATGCTGCGCGAAGGCACGTGCAGCCATGACCTGGCCAACCTGTCTCCGATGCTGCTGGAAAACCCCGCCCGTGCCCGCCGCTGCTGCTTCGCGACCGATGACCGCGCTCCCTCCGATGCACTTTCGACCGGCATGATCGACAACGCCTGCCGCGTGGCTATCGAGGCCGGCATCGACCCGGTGGTTGCCATCTCCATGGCGTCCCTCTCCACGGCCGAGGCGTTTGGCCTGGATCACGGCTGCCGCGACCCGCATGAGCTGCGTGGCGCCATCGCCCCGGGCAAGCGTGCCGACCTGCTGTTGCTCGATGACCTGACGTTTGCCAAGGCTCCGCATCGCGTGTATGCCGCCGGTGCTTTGGTGGCGCAGGACGGTACCTTTGTGGGCGAGATTGCACCCGAGATGGCCGAGGTTGCGGCCCTTGCCGATGAGCTGCGCGCCTCCGTTAGGCTGCCGAAGCTTTCGCTCGACGTATTCGACTATGCCTTTAAGCCGGGCGAGGCTGTGATTGATGTGATCCCGGGCATGGCTATCACGGGCACGGTTCGTCCCGAGACTGACGAGGGCTTGCGCCGCATTATGCTGATCGAACGTCACGGCCGCGGCGTGTCGCTGCAGGCCGAGGGCGTCGACGGTGATGGTCCTGCGGGCCTGGGTCTTGTCGGCAAGCATGTCGGTCGCGGCTGGGTGCGTGGTTTCACCATCACCGGTGGTGCCATCGCCTCGACGATCGGTCACGATTCGCACAACGTGTGCGTGGTGGGCGACAACGCCGCCGATATGATGGCCGCCGTTGAGGCCGTGGGCCAGGGCGGTCACGTGCTGGTGCGCAACGGCGAGGTCGTGGCGCGCATTCCGCTGGCGCTCGGTGGCCTGATGAGCGAGGGCACGGCCGAGGATGTCGCCGCGCAGCACGACGACTTTATGGTCAAGGCGCGTGCCATGGGCATCGAGCCGCCGCTCGACCCCATCATGGGCATCATCTTCCTGCCCCTGCCGGTGATCCCGACGCTCCGCATCCGCCCCGAGGGCATGTTCGACGTCACGACCTTCACCTACGCCGACTAGTCATCGGGGACGTTCTTAAACGACTAGCCGTCGGGGTGGCGTGTCGCCTGACGCCGCGACCGTGAGGCCTCTGGCATGTGTGAGCTATTTGCCAGGTCCTTGTAACGTTTGCGCCCGCAGGGTCTTATCTGAGCTCCCTTTGGGTACGTTGGAATCGGATACACGTTCGATTCCAACAAGTCCGAAGGGAGCTTTTCTATGTTTAAACTGATTGCATCCGATATGGACGGCACGTTGCTTGATGAGAATAGCCAGGTACCGCCCGAGACATATGAGCTGATTGAGGCCCTGCGCGAGCACGGCGTGCATTTTGCTGCGTCCTCGGGCCGCCGTTACGACCGCCTATGTGAGTTCTTTGCGCCCGTGGTCGACAAAATGGACTTTGTCGCGGCGAATGGTGCGCAGGTCTATGCAGAAGGGGTCGAGGTCGATCGCGAGGTATATTCGCATCTCGCCGTCCGCAAGCTCGCGCGCACGGTCAAGATGTTTCCTAACATGCATCTGGCGCTCTTTGATCGCACCAAGTCCTTTTTGCTCGACGACGAGGACAAATTTGTCCGCGAGATCGACAAAGATCTGCCCAACGCCGAACGCATTTGGGGACTGCCCGATCCGCATGTGAATATCATCAAGGCATCGATTATCTGCGATGACGGCAACGTGATGGACAACGCCTACGTGTTGCAGCGCGAGCTGGGCGACCTGTTCTCTTTCGCGCCTTCGGGCAACGCGTGGATCGATGCCATGCAGCCCGGTGTGTCGAAGGCCTCGGGCATCGCACAGCTCATGGAGCGCTATGGCATTGGACGCGACGAGGTCATGGCGTTTGGCGACTCGATGAACGACTACGAGATCATTCGCTTTGTCGGCACGGGTTGTGCGATGGAAAACGCGCGCCCCGCGCTCAAGGCGGTGGCCGATCGCGTCGTGGGTTGCAACCGCGATCACGCTGTCCAGCAAGAACTCCGTCGTGTGCTGGAGAGCCTCGCTTAATCCGGCAGATGGGGACGTTCCTTTTCTGCCGACAGTGGGGGACAGTCCTTGCAGCTTTTTGCGAAGAGTGTCCCCAGTGACTAGTCGTTTAAGAACGTCCCCAATGACTGACCAATGACTAGGCGAGGGCGGCCATGATGGTGCGGGCGACGCCGTCGTGGTCGTTGTCGTATTCGGTGATGGCGTCGGCGGCCTCGCGATCTTCGGGCTCGGCGTTGATCATGGCCATGCCATGGCCCGCTGCCTGCAGCATGGGGATGTCGTTGATGTTGTCGCCGAACGCCCAGGCGTCGGCGAGACGCTCGCCCAGATGCTCACACAGCCACGTGAGGGCCGTTCCCTTGGTGGCGCCTTCGCCCATAACCTCGATATTCATGGCGTACGAACGCGTGACCTCAATGCCTCCGAGCGTGTCGAGCGCCGCCGCGATGGCGTCGCGATCGGTGGGGTCGTGCCAGTACATAGCGATGCGTTCGAGTGTCTCGACCTCGTCGATTTTGCTGTCGATATTCATGTCGATCGGCGTTCGTGTGCGCTTGAGCGAAGCCGCGATGTGGGGGTCGCCGCCACAGAACTCATCCAGACGCGTGTATAGCGAGCGGGGGAGGAAGCACTGCCCATCCGCGAAGATATCGAAGGTCACATCGTGGCCGGCGGCAATGCGATGGATGCGGCGGGCAATGCCACGGTCGAGCGGACGGCTCAAGATGCACGTGGCGCGCGAGGCGTCGGTGGGCGTATCCTCGTCGAGCTGCCAGACGCTGGCGCCGTTGGCACAGACCGCGTAGTGCACGGCGGGATGGGCGAGAATGGGCTCAAAGATGCCCGACAGTGGACGTCCCGTGCAGGGAACAAACTCGATGCCACGACGTGCGAGCTCGTCGAGCATCGCCCAGGTGGCATCGCTCATTTGCTTATCGCTCGTCAGCAGCGTCCCATCCATATCGGAAAACACAATCATTTGATGCAGCCCTTTCTACTGGCATAAAAAGCGTGGCCGAGGGCTTGGGTCCCTGGCCACGCTCGAGTTCTATAACGGTCCGCGTCCTAGCGGTCGGCGAGCGGCTTGTACTCCAGCGGCTCGATCACCGGACGATAGGCGGGGCGGATGATACGGTGCGCGCAGAAGAGCTCTTCCATGCGGTGTGCCGACCAGCCGGCCATGCGGGCGACGGCGAATAGCGGCGTAAAGAGCGTTTCGGGCACGCCGAGCATCTTGTAGATAAAGCCCGTGTACAGGTCGATGTTGGCGCAGATGGGCTTGGTCATGCCGTGGTCGCGCATGACCTGGGGTGCCAGGCGCTCGATGCGCTCGATGAGCGCGAACTCATCGCCCAGGTTCTTCTTGGTGGCAAGTGTACGCGCGTAACGACGGCAGACCTCGGCGCGCGGGTCGCTGAGCGTATAGACGGCGTGGCCCATGCCGTAGATGAGGCCCGTGCCGTCGAAGGCCTGCTTGTCGAGGATCTTGCCCAGGTAGGCCGCGACTTCGTCCTCGTCCTCCCAGTTGGAGACATGCGCGCGGATGTCCTCGTGCATGGACACGACCTTGGCATTGGCACCACCGTGGCGCGGGCCCTTGAGCGAGCCGATAGCCGCGGCGTAGGCGGAATACGGGTCGGTGGCCGAAGACGACAGCACGCGGCAAGCGAAGGTGGAGTTGTTGCCGCCGCCGTGCTCGGCATGCAGCATGAGCATAACGTCGAGCAGCATCGCCTCATCGCGGGTGAACGCCATGCCGCCGCGCAGGACCTGTAGGATGGTCTCGGCGGTGGAGAGACCGGGCGTAGGGTGCGGCACGTGAACCTCGGAGCCGCGAAGCTTGGCGACCGAGGCCATGTGTGCGAAGGCGGCGATGCGCGGGAGACGTGCGAGCATGGAAATGGCGACGTCGATTTCGTGCTCGGGCGTGATCACGTCCGGCTCGGCATCGAAGGCGTAGAGCAGCAGTACGGCGCGCTGGAGCACGTTCATGATGCTCGACGATACCGTGGTCATAGGGAACTCTTTAACGTACTCGTCGCTCAGATGTCTAAAGGCGCCCAGGCGCTCGCAAAAGCCGTCGAGCTCTTCCTTGTTGGGCAGCGAACCCGTGATAAGCAGATAGGCGACTTCCTCGTAGCCATAGCGATTCTCGGCCTGGGCATTGTTGACCAGATCCTCGATGCTGTAGCCGCGAAGCGTGAGCTTGCCCTGATCGGGCACGACCTTTCCGTCGACCTTGTTGTAGCCGTGCACATCCGAGATACGAGTGAGACCCGCGACCACGCCCGAGCCGTCGGCATTGCGTAGGCCGCGCTTGACATTGTGCTCGACAAACAGGCCCTCGTCATAAGGGTCGGTCGGCAGGCCGTGGTAGAGGCTTTCGCTCTCAGACGAAATCTGGCGGCTTGCTTCGTAATCCAGAACCAGGCGGCTCAAGTGGTCATCGAAGCGGTAATAGATTTTCTTGGCGTCGTAGGCCATGCGCGCTCCTCTCCGGGCCGCATCGGGGTGGCCTGCATGGGCATGCGCGTGTCAGGCTATCCCCAGCGGCCTGCTCGCTACAGGCGGTACATAAAGTTAAAGACGTCCTCGCGCTGGATGGACACGTTGACGCCCGAAAGCTCGCCGGCCTCGGCCAGCGCCTTCTGCAGCTCGGCGAAGTCGAGCTTGGACTCGGCGGTATCGGCCAGCATGGTCATGGTGAAGATGTCCTCGATAATGGACTGCGTGATGTCGCGGATGTCGACGTTGGCCTCGCCTAGGACACGGGTGACGCCGGCGACGATGCCGGGGCGGTTCTTGCCAAGGACGGTGATGACGATACGGGAGGACGAGATCTCGGCCATGGGAAACCCTTTCGCGTGATTGCGGCGCGCGCGGGGCGCTCCGCTACGGTACAGTGTTCATCATTGTACCTGTCTGGCGCAAAAAAGGCGCGCTCGCTGCGGCGTTACATGCCTGCAACATGAGCGTAAGGGGGAAGGCCGCACGGGGAAGAGCCGTCTGGCGCGTGTCCGGCTCGTGTTGGGTTGATTTCCGATCTCAGCCGAACACATTGAGCGGACAGGCCGTTCCCGCAGTCAGCCGAACGCCTCCGACGGCTGATTCCGAACTGGAAGCGGAGGGCATCCCCGCCCTTCGGTAGGGGATACCGCTCCGCGGCGCATGCCGCGGGCGGCGCCCCTATCGGACCACCGTGACCTCAGTTGGGATGGGCCCAGCACTGCCGCGTACTCGGTGAGCTAGAGCCAACTGTTCGTCTTCACGTCGCGTATGGCGATATTTCGGTCGTCCGGCTCGGTGATGCCGTAGCCGAACGCCTGGAGCGTCTCGATGGACTCCTGGATCCTCTGTTGGAACATGGGACCCGGATCGACCCTCGGCCCGAGGTGCCCGCGCCAAAGGCACGGCGTGGCGCGCAGCATGTTATGGATTTTGGAGATGGGCTCGATGTCGGCGTAGACGTTGAGCGTCGCCATGGCGTCCTTGTGGCCGAGGATCGATTGGAGCGCCTTGATATCGCCGCCTTGGCGGATCCACTGCGTTGCGAACGTGTGGCGAAGGCCGTGGAACGTGATCAGCTCGTCGTTGGTGCCCATGAGGCCGTTGGTCTCCGAGAACGTCTTGAACGCCCTGCGGATATAGCTTGTCGTCGCGAAGGTCGCGCCCGGCTCCGACAGGATGTAGCAGTCCCCGATCTCGACCGCCCCGGTAAGGCCGCGCAAGCGCAGCTTTCCGCAGTCGATCTCGTGGGTCTCCTTCAGGATGGGGAGTAGGCCGACCGGGTCGATGGGGATACCCCTGGCGTCATGGGTCTTGGTGTCCTTGATGAACGAACCCATTCCCTTCGCGTACGCCACCGAGTGTCTGATCGAGATCAGGCCCGTCTCGAAATCCACATCGCACCACCGAAGGCCGCAGACCTCGCCGATTCGCATCCCCGTGTGCAGGGCGAGTACGACCGCCCTCTAATCCTCGGCGGACCAATCGAGTCCGAACTCCTTTCGGGCATCCTCTTCGCTCATGACTTCGAGAAGGTCTCCGGGTTGGCAACGAAGGGCGAGGCATAGCTGCTCGAGTGTGTTGAAGCGAATGCCGCGAATATGCCCTTTTTTAATACGGGACAGGTTCACGGGCGTGGTTCCAATCCTTTCGGCAAGTTCGTTCGAGGAAATCTTTCGCTCGGCCATGATCTTGTCGAGGCGAACAATTACGGGCATGGCGTTTCCTTACGCAATCTCGTCGGAGTCGAGGTACAGCTCTCGGGCGTACAAGAAGAGCTGGGAAAGCATGAACAGGACGATGCCGAGAACCAGAGAGGTCCAATCGAATGATGAAGCGATCTCTTGGGCGCCGACGGCCCCCTCGCCGCCAAACATCGAAACGGAGGTTTTGAGTGAGCCGGCGTAGAGGCTGGTGGCAGCTTGAACAACGAAGAGAATGCCGAGCACCTTCAAGCATGTCGCAGACCCTTTCTTGAAGGGGTCTCCGCTCTTGATCGTCCACACGAGAACGGCGCTGAGGATGGTCGTAGCGATACCGATGACGGCAGGGACCAATGTCGAGATCGCAAGGGCTGGATACGCGGGGGAGTCTGCAATTACAGGGTTGTCGAGCACTTCGATTGCTGGCTTTAAGGAGAACGCCACTTGTGCGATGGCGGTGGCGCAAAGGGTCGCAGAGGCTATCGCACATGCGATGCGGAAGGAATGAAGCCGGGGAGTGCGATTGTCGGAACTCATAATAACCTCCGAAGAATTTAAAAAACTCAGGTTACTTTTTAACAGTTTATGTTAAATTGACTTTGCCGGCAAGTAATAAGGGCCGAGCATTTTGTTCGGCCCCTCTGTTCCGACTGGATGAGGTTAAGGTTG
>CAJLPX010000003.1 GCA_905208635.1 uncultured Collinsella sp.
CTGCCGAGGGCATCGACGCCGAGGTCATCAACATGCACACCATCAAGCCCATCGACGCCGACCTGGTCGTCAAGAGCGCTACCAAGACCGGCCACGTCGTGACCGTCGAGGAGCACTCCGTGATCGGTGGTCTGGGCAGTGCCGTTGCCGACGTCCTGTGCGAGCAGTGCCCGACACCGCTCAAGAAGATCGGTGTCAACGACACCTTCGGCGAGTCCGGCCCGGGTGCCGAGCTCTTGCACAAGTATGGCCTGGACGCCGCCAACATCGTGGCGATCACCAAGGAGTTCTTGGCATAAGGCGGTCTGCTTTGGCCTTAACTTGAGAGCCGCTTGCGCATTGAGTAATGAATAAGCCGGGGCGCTTTCCATGCGGAGGGCGCCCCGGCTTTGTGTTTGGAGACGGCTGGGAAAGAAGTTAGAGAGGTTTTACGGTCGGGCCAGGGCGCAGTTGCGCAACGTTCAGCCCTAAACCCTAACAGCCAGAGGCGAATCGGAGAGGATTTCGCCCTGATATACGTGAGTTTCCGCAGGTCAGAAAGAGGGAGTAAATTTCGGGGCTGGTACCCGCAGGCCAGGGCGTTGCGAGCTAAATCGGCGGCGCGATAACAAGAAGGCGGGATTTACTCCCGCCTTCAGACAATCCACCTTCGCCCAGATGGTACGCAATCACTCGAAGGTTCGCCGATTCATGCATTCTTGGCGGCAACGGCTCTGCTTGACATCATCAGGCAACCTGATGGCGTTTGAACGTCCTTATCGCGAGAACAATGCCCGCCGCGAAAAGCAGGAGGTAGAAAGCGCCGAGGAACACGGGGAGCTCGACCACGACAGGGCCTATGGCGTACGAGACCATGTCGAAGAGGTTCAAGGGGTTCAGTGCGTCGTAGGGGAACAGGTAGATGATGTGGTTCGCGATGCTGCTCGTCATCGTCGGCACGAAGATCGGAATCAAGATGAGAGCGACGCCGACTGCGAGGATTCCCATAGGGCTGTCTACCTTGGCCGACAGCGCGAGCACTATCCCAAGGAGGGCGAGGGTTGCGAGATACCCGACGAGGCAGCATATGAGGGCGGCGGCTGACAGGCTTATGCCGTAGGTGCATGTGATGTTGCAGATCTGGATGGGTAGACCTGCGCCGTCGGCTCCGTAGAAGACGAGCGGTATTGCCAGGAAGACGAGTGTGAAGACCCAGTATATGGCGCTTGCCGCGATCACAGAGGCCGCCGCCTTCGTGCGCCCGAGCCTTGATTTGCCGAACTTGGTGGACAGCAGGATGGCGTCGGTTTTGGCCCGGTACTCCCCGTTGAACACCGATGCGCACGTTATCACGACTGCGAGCATCGCGAATATGAGGAACTGGGCGAGGTTGAGGAAGTCCGCCCACCCTCCTGCGTATCCGTACTCGATGGGCGTGTGCACACCTTGCGCCTTCTCGCTCCAGAACGCCCTCTCCTCGTCGTTGTACGAGAGGGCCCCGTTCGCGTGGGGCTCGGAGGCTATCTTCGAGCGGACTTGTCCGTAGAGGTCGACGGTGCCAGTCGTGTCGATAGTGGCTACCGCGGACACGGGCATCTGGTTGTCTTGCATCCAAGGGCTTGTCAGCAGCGCCATAAGGGAGCCGTTCTTCGCCCTGAACTCCCAGTACTCGTCCGCCTTTTCCCCGTAGGGCTTTCTGTCCATTCTGTACTCTTCCTTGACCTCGCCGTCCGGACCGACGAACTCCTTGAACTCGCGGAGCGCCTCGGTGGCCTTCTTGTCGGTGATGGGGCCTGCGAGCGCTTCCGCGTTTGCCTTTATCTGGGCGATGGCGGCAGTGCCCTCGAATTCGGTGCCCATCTCCTTGGGGTCGAGGGCGTGCTGGGACGTTATGTTGAAGAAGGCTATGAGCGCGACCAACGCCAGGACGGCTGCTATGGAGACCTGCGAGACGCGTCTTGAGAGCATCTTTTTGAGCTCGTATCTGATGAGGCTACCCACGGCGCGCTCCTTTCCTGCGTGCGATTGCGTCCTGTCCCGCTTCCGCTTTCGTCCGCGAAACCGGCAGGTCCCCGGACTGATCCTGGAAGAGGTAGAGGTAGACGTCCTCCAGCGTCGGCTCCACGGCGCGCGCGCTCGGATGCGGACGCTGCTGCGCCACCACGCGAACGATGGCAGAGCCGTCCTGGGCGTAGTGGATGTTGCCCACCGTGAGCGCTGCCGACATGGCGTCTGCCTCCCTCGGGGTGACAGCGCACTCCCAGACGCATCCCCTGATGTCCCCTGTGATCTCGTCGACCGTGCCCGTCGTGATGATGCCGCCAGTGCGCATCACGAGGATCTCGTCGGCGATGTACTCCACGTCCGAGACGATGTGCGTGGAGAGGATGACGATCTTGTCTTGGGCGAGAGAGGATATGAGGTTGCGGAAGCGGACGCGCTCCTTGGGGTCGAGCCCTGCGGTGGGCTCGTCGAGCACGAGGACAGACGGGTCGTTAAGCACCGCCTGGGCGATGCCGAGCCGCTGCTTCATGCCGCCGGAGAAGGTCTTGACCTTCCGCTTTGCGGCCTCTGCGAGGCCGACAACGCCCAGGAGTTCGCGCGTACGCACTTTCGCCTGCTGCGTGGTGAGCCCCTTGAGCGATGCCAGGTACATCATGAAGTCGCAGGCCGTGAAATCCGGGTAGTAGCCGAAGTCCTGGGGCAGGTATCCGAGGCGTGCCCGATAGCCGTCGCCAAGCTGGTCTATGGGGGTGCCCCCGAACAGCACGCTTCCCGATGTCGGCCTCATGACGTCGCATATCATGCGCATGAGCGTGGTCTTGCCTGCGCCGTTGGCCCCGAGTAGGCCGTAGACGCCGGGCGTGAAGCTGAAGCTCACGCGATCGACAGCGATATGGCTGCCGAACTGTTTGGTGAGCCTGTCGAGCCTGAGTTCCATGTTCGTTCCTTGTCCTTCGTTCGATGTTGCAGATAAGCAGGAGGAGAGCTAGAGCGCCGCCTTTGACAGGTGTGGCGAGAGGCCGCCCGAGACGCAGCGCATGAGCCTTGACGCCTCCAGGGCGGCGAGCGCCATGGAGGCCATGAGCGCCGCGACCCATACGGCGAGAGACGCACCCTCGTACCAGAGGGGGAACGTCGCGCTCAGCAGCCAGAGCGCCGCGAGTACGGACATCGCGGGAGCGACGCTGGCGACGAGCGAGTTGCCCGGCAGACGGCGCGCCGCATAGAAGCAGGTGGCACACGAGCAGAAGAACGGCGTGCATGCGTACAGCAGTACGCGAAGTGCGTCGATCCCCGCGAGCGTTGGCACTGCCGCAACGGCGAGCGTAATCCAAAGCACGTCGGCCAGGCCGAAAAGCAAAAGCCTGCTCGCCAACACTTGCACGCAGCTGAACCGGCACGAGTACTCCATCTCGCAGACGCGGGTCTCGAAGCTCTTGAATACCGATGGTGCCGCTATGGCAACCGAGAGGGCCGATGCCGCCATGACGACGATGGGGCTTCCCGAGTGCGGGCCGATCTCACCGACGAGAACGAGCATGCATGCCAGAAGCGCGATCTGGAGCATCCATGCCCAGGGACGCACGAACCGAACCTGGCTCGCGACGAACCGCCAGAGCGGGATGTAATCCGCCTCCCTCGCGCCTCCGCAGGCGCGAGCCGCCTCTGCTTCCACGAGCAGCAAGGTGCGCTTGCGCGCCGAAGCGTTGGGGGATGCCGCGTCAGCGGCGTAGTAGCTCCTCAGCGCATCCTTTAGCTTCGAGTCATTCATGGCCTTCTCCCATCAGTTCCTTGAGCCTGCCGAGCGCGCGCCGCTCGATTCGATAGAGGGCGAACCTCGACTTCCCCGTCACGGAGGAGATGTCGGACATAGGCAGGTCCTGGCCGTAGCGCAGCTCGATGACCTCGCGCTCCTCTTCCGTAAGGCGGGCGAGGGCATCCGCCATGATCAGCCGTCCGTCCATGTCAGCATGCCGCGCGTCAGGAATTGCCGGCGCATCGTCTTCGTCCAAGGCGCCAACCGGTCTCTGGCCTCGGTAGAAGTCGGCACAGACATTGCGCGCGCAGGTGTAGAGATACGCGAGGGGCTTTCCATGCTCGGCGTATAGCGCATCGCTCCGCGCGAGTCGAAGGAACACCTCCTGCGTCACGTCTTGGGCATCCTCTTTCGAGGGGAGCCTTCGCGCGCAGTAGCGGTATATCTCGTCGTAGTGCTCCTCTGCGAAGCGCCCTGCCAAAGAGTCGTTCTTGCGGCCTGACGCGTCCGCCCTGCCGTTGCTGCCGTATGGAAAGCCTTGCATTCTCTTCCCTCACCTCCTATAGGGCATAACGTAGTTTGGCGCTGGGATGTGCGCGGAATTTGATATTTACGTCCCATGCAATGGAGGAAAACCACAGCCAGCGATGCTCGGTGAGTGGCGGATATGCGAGGGGGTGGCAGGCGGAAAGGAAGCTTATTCGCTTTCCCAAACCGCTCTGGTCATTTGAACGAGACGCGCCGGAGACCGTAACCGTCCCGAGTCATCTTCCCCGACTTGAGGTTCTCCTGTGCGTCCTGCCACGCCTTGATGGCAGCGTCAGGCTTCTGGGCTCCCTTTGCCTTCGGGTCGATGCGCAGAGCGCCAGACGGGCTTATCAAGGAAACCGGCCTGCTATACGTCGGCGTCACGCGCGCTCGAAAGGCGGTATATGCCTCCGCTTCGATGCAGCGCAGGACAAAGTTGGGGGACTATCAGGCCACCTGCTCCTCTTGTCTAATGTCTATTCCGGGTATTGCGCCTGTGAGCTGGGCGGTGATGGATACGGAGAGCTGACTTCTGGTGCTACGAGACGTGTCCGCTATGGCCGTGAGAGCCGGTCAGCGGTCCTGCCCATAACCTCGCTGAGCATGTCCAGGCCGTTCTTCAGCTCGCCCTGCTTGGAGAAGTAGTCCCCGTGCGCCATGAATCGTCTGCGCAGGGCTCGGAGCTGCCCGGCGGCGTCCCCTCTTGCGTTCTCGCTCTTGGCTATGTGCATGTAGCAGAGGGCGAGGGCAGTGAAGTCGTGGACGATGGGCGCTCTCTTGGTGAGTGACACGAGCTCGCGGTCGATCCCCAGCTCCTCGACCGCCATGTGTCCAGGATCCCCGTACTTCTCGACGAGCCCGCGGGTGTATGAGGACCCTCCCAGCCCGGCGAGGCTCCTCTCGGTGTGGTTGGGGTCTATCCCGTCGAGCGAATCCGATGCAAGGTGCAGAATGGAGGCTAGAGCGGAGATGACGGTCTCGGCGTCCTGGGCGGCCAGGTCTCCGGACAGGCCCATGACCGTCGGGGCTTTCGACCGAACGGAGTCGAGATCGACCCTCTTCTCGAGTACCCTGGCCTTTCTCTCGCGCTCGGAATTGAAGAAGGGCGCCATGAGCTCGTAGGGGTCGTCTCCCGCGTCCATGGTCATCCTGTTGAGCTCGACCTTCATGTAGTGCTCGATGTCGAGTGTGAGGGAGAGGACTGTCTCGCGAAGGTGGTGGTCGAGCCTCGTGAGCTCGGCGAGGTGGGCGAAGTCGAGGTTGATGTAGGAGCCGAAGTGCTCCGAGTCGGGGTTGGTGTAGCGGGAGAAACACTTCGCGAACGCCTTCACCTTGAAGAAGAAGTAGCTCTCCCGCAGTAAGCGCTCAGCCTTCCGCTCGTCTGTCAGCTCGAAGCGGACCCCTCGGTCCTTGAGGTGGCGGACTTGCTGGGCGGCCCCGATGAGTGGCCGTTCCCTTGTTGTGGCGGTGCCGGAATCTCCCATATCGGCTCCAAAAGATAAGAAAAATGCGGCTGAAGGTACAGGTACCCGCAGCCGCTAAAAGCCCTAGAGCCTTTCACAATAACTGAAGTATACCCGATTGAGGCGGACGGGGGAGGTGTTCGGATGAAGTTGATATTCAAGGGGGCCGACGGGAATCCAAGGCGCGCCATGCTTCTTATGTGCAGCAAGGGCAATCCTGCTAAAATGTAAAGCGCTCATGTAGTTTAAACGCACGACGATAAGGAGCACCAGTGGGTAACCACTTCCGTACCTCCGGTGCGGGCGATGATGCCCCCAAGACGCAGACGGGCGTCCAGGGCAGTCGTTTCGCCACTCCGGATTCAGAGGGCCAGCCTGTTGCTCAGGCCCCCGCTCAGCCGGCAGATCAGGCACAGCCGGCATCCGATCCCTTTGCCTACAATCCCACCAGCGATGTCGCGCTTTCCGGCACGGCGGGTTTTGAGCCCGTTCAGGCCGTGACCGCTCGCGTGGAGCAGCCTCAGGCTGGCGCCGCCACGCCGCAGCCTACCATGGCCGGCATTCCCGACCCCATGGCCCCTGCGACGCCGGTTCCTCAGCCTGCGCAGTCCGGTCTCTTTGCCGCTATTCCCGATCCCACGCAGCCTGCTGCCCCGGTGGTCGAGAGCGATCAGGCCGCCGAGGTCGCAAGCCTCGATAACGCGCTCAACAACCCCGATTTTACGTCGGTGTTTGCGCCCATCGATCCGCAAGCCAGCCGCAAGAAGATGGCCAAGCAGGCCGGTGTCGAGCCCGTCATCCTTATGGAGCATGTCACCAAGATCTATCCGGCACAGCCCAACAAGCCTGCACTCGACGACATCAACATCGAGATCTATCCGGGCGAGTTCGTCTTCCTGGTCGGTCATTCCGGCTCGGGTAAGACCACGCTGCTGTCGACGCTCAACCGCGACGTCAAGCCGACGAGCGGCCGCATCTTGGTTGCCGGTCAGGACCTCATGAAGATCAAGAACCGCAAGGTTCCGTTCCTGCGCCGCCAGATTGGCGCCGTGTTCCAGGACTTTAAGCTTCTGCCGCAAAAGACCGCCTACGAAAACGTGGCGTTTGCCCTGCAGTGCATCGGCAAGCCCAAGGGCGTCATTCGCAGCCAGGTGCCGGAGGTGCTGCGTCTGGTCGGTCTGGCCGATCAGATGGACTCGCTGCCCGACCAGCTTTCCGGTGGCGAGCAGCAGCGCGTCGCCGTCGCCCGCGCTATGGTCAACCGTCCGCCGCTGCTGATCTGCGACGAGCCCACGGGTAACCTCGACCCGGCGATCTCGCTGGGCATCATGAAGCTGCTCGAGCGTATTAACCGCACCGGCACCACCGTGATCGTCGCCACGCACGACCGCGAGATGGTCGATAGCATGCACCGTCGCGTGATCGCCCTCGAGGGCGGCCACGTTATCCGCGACCAGGAGAGGGGAGGTTACGGCAACTATGGCACCAACTAACGTGGGCTACTCCTTCAAAGAGGCAATCAGTCACTTCTTCCGTAACTGGACTACCTCGCTCGGCGCCGTCATCACGATCTTCCTTTCGCTGTTTATCATCGGCCTGTTCATCATGGGCTCCGCGATGCTGAACTCCGTGATCGGCACCGTCGAGGATCAGGTTGTCATCAACGCGTTCATTAGCGATGACGCCGATCAGGCCGATGTTCAGGCTTTTGAGGCCGAGCTTAAGACGTGGAATAACGTCAAGTCCGTGACCTATAAGGACAAGGACGACGCGCTGGCCGAGTATACGAGCAAGATGTCGGGCAACGCCGACGCCACCATGAGCGCGCTCGATGGCCAGAACCCGCTGCCGGCTTCGTTTGCAATTGAGATGGACGATCCGTCCAAGGTCGAGAGCACGGCCCAGAAGCTCAAGAAGAACGCCGACTTCCAGAAGATCGCGGATGACGGCGACGTCAACGCGAGCGTGCTGTACGGCCAAGAGGAAGTGAGCCGCCTGTTCCAGGTGACCAACTACATCCGCATCGCCGCCGTGGTGCTCGTTGGCCTTTTGACCTTTATCGCATTCATCTTCATCAACAACACGATTCGCCTGTCCATCACGGCGCGTCGTCGTGAGATTGCGATTATGCGTCTGGTCGGCGCCAGCAACGGCTTCATTCGCGGCCCGTTTATCACCGAGGGCGTACTGCAGGCCATTTTGGGCTCGCTGCTTTCCATCGGCGTTCTGGAGCTGCTGCGCAATCTGATGATTCCGCGTTTGCAGGAGAGCATCGGCTGGATGTCGTTTGCCCTGCCGATGCAGTACTACCTGGTGACCTATGCTGCGCTGATTCTGGTCGGCGTGATTATCGGTCTCTTTGGTTCCGCCATCGCCATGCGCCGCTACCTGCGCGTGTAGGCATGCCTGGAATTCATCCCTTCCAACGGGTCGTCTCTTATGGGGCGGCCCGTTTTTTGATCTCTAGGGGACGGCAGGAAAGCGAATCATTTGGGTAGACTCTTTGGAGTTCGTCATCGATAGCAAGGAGGCGCCATGGGGCGCAATAACAAGCATAAGCGCGGTGCTCGCAATAAGCGTGGGCCGGTGCGCAGCGAACGCCGTCCGAGCCTGACCGGGCGCGTGCAGCTCCATGAGCATGGCGCCTATGTCATAACCGAGAGCGGCGACTACAAGGTTATGGGCCGCGGTAAGCGCGAGATCATGGATGGCGATACCGTTGCCGTGAGCATTAAGAACAGCCCGCACGGTGAGCGGCGCGCCGTGATCGAAGGCGTGGTTGAGCGCGCAGCCATAAGCGTGGTGGGTACGTACCAGACCGCTGGTCCGCTCGGTGTGATCGAGCCGCTCGATTCGCGCCTGAAGGCCGACTTCTTCATTCTGCCCGAGGATACCTCGGCGGATCGTCTGGGCGTCCACCCGGGTGATGCCGTTGTCGCGCGCATTTTGACCTACCCGACGCGCCTGGAATCGGGCACCGTGACGATCGAACGCCGCATTGGCGGAGATGACGCGCCCGATTTGGGCGTTCAATACGTGATGGCGCGTTACGGCTATACCGATAGCTATCCCGAGGCCGCGCTGGACGAGGCCGAGGGGCTTTCGCTCGATGTGTCCGCGGCGCTTAAGGACCCGCTCCGCCGCGATCTGCGCGACCGCTTTGTCATCACGATCGACCCGGTCGACGCGCGCGACTTTGACGATGCCATTTCGCTTGAGCGCACGCCCGAGGGTGGCTACAAGCTGGGTGTGCATATCGCTGACGTTTCTCACTATGTGGCTTGGGACGGGCATATCGATCTTGAGGCTCGCCATCGTACGACATCGGTGTATCTGGCCGATCGCGTGCTTCCCATGCTGCCCGAACGCCTGTCCTGTGACCTATGCTCGCTTCGCCCTGACGAGGACCGTCTTGCGTTTACCGTTGACATTGAGCTCGATGCGCAGGGTCGCGTGCGGCATTACGATCCTTACCCCAGCGTGATTCGCTCGCGTGTGCGTATGGACTATGACGGCGCCGAGGCGCTGCTGGTGCGTGCCGGCGCGGTTGAGTATTCGGTGCTGGAAGGCGCCGCTGAGGATGTTGCGGCTGCTGAGGCCTCGCGCGAGGAGGCGCTTGAGCGCGGTCTTGCGTGCGAGGAAACTGCTCGCGGCTATAACGTCGACCTCGGCGATTTCCTTGTCGCCGCCAACGAACTCGCCGAACTTCGCCGTCGTATTCGTCGTGCCCGCGGCTCAGTCGATTTTGACACGGCCGAGATTCGCGCTCTATTGGATGAGGACGGAGTACCCGTGCAGATTGTGGCGCGCGAGCGTTCGTGTGCCACGTCGCTTATCGAGGAAGCCATGCTACTCGCCAACGAGTGCGTTGCAGAGTGGCTGGCAGACCGTGATATCGAGGCCTGCTATCGCGTGCATGAGGATCCGAGCCCCGATAGCCTGCACGGTGCCGCAGTTGCGCTGGCGCAGCTAGGCATCATCGACGATCGCCGTGCTGCCGGTATCGCCCTGGGGAGTCCCGATGAGCTACAGGCTGCAGTTGATGCTGCCGCCGGTACGGCCAACGCACCGCTCGTCAACACGCTGCTTCTGCGCAGCATGCAGCGCGCACTGTACAAGCCGCGCAACGAGGGCCACTTTGCGCTCGCCGCGCCGTGCTACTGTCACTTTACGAGTCCCATCCGTCGCTACCCCGATCTGGTGGTGCACCGCGTGCTCAAACTGCAGTTGGCCTATGAGCAGCTCGGCGGCAAGGACGCCCTGGTCCGTACGCCGCGGCTGATCGGCAAGGGGCGCGAGTCGCTGCCGCGCATTCTGCCGCAGATCTGCCGCGCATGCAGCGATGCCGAGCGCGCGGCAGATGCCGCTAGCCATGCGACGCAAAAGATCAAGATTGCCCAGTACTATGAGGACCGTCTGGGCGAGCGCTATGCCGGAACCGTCTCGTGGGTTAGCAGCATGGGCCTCTTTGTGCGCTTGGACCTGACGCAGGTCGAAGGCTTGGTTTCGATCAAGAGCCTGGGCAACGAGTGGTTCGAGTTCGACGAGGATGCGCTCACGCTCACAGGTGCCGACACGGGGACTCGCTATGAACTGGGTCAGCGCGTGATTATCGAGGTCTCGCGCGTCAATACCACGCGTGGGCACTTGGACTTTAAGCTTATCCATTAGCCAAATCTCGACTCATGGCGGGAGAGCGGAGGGCGGTCTTTCGGGGCCGCCCTCCGCATTTGGATCATGGCTACCTTGCCGTCTGCTCGGCCGCCCGCTTACCTGCTATTCGAGAGGTAAAACCTACCAAAATAAACCTGTCCCTTTTTGGCAGGTTTACAAGAAAGCGGGGATGAGATGGCGACGGTGTATGGTTATGCGCGGGTGAGTTCGCGCGATCAGAATCTTAATCGGCAGCTGGATGCGCTGGGCGCCTATGGCGTGGGCTCGGCGAATATTTATGCCGACCATGCGAGCGGCAAGGACTTCGATCGACCGCGCTATCGCGAGCTGCTGCACGTCCTGGGAGACGGGGACGTGCTGGTGGTGCTTTCTATCGACCGACTTGGTCGAAATTACTCCGAGATTCTTGAGGAATGGCGTCGCATTACCAAGGAGCTCGGGGTTGCCATTGTGGTGTTGGACATGCCATTGCTTGACACGCGCGCCAGGGCAAGCGGCACGCCGGATGTGACTAATACCCTGATTGCCGATATTGTGCTGCAACTGCTGAGCTACGTGGCGCAGGTGGAGCGCGAGAATATCCATCGGCGCCAAGCGGAGGGAATTGCAGCGGCGCGGGCGCGAGGGGTCCGTTTCGGTCGACCTCGCAAGCCGTGCCCTCCTCAGTTTGAGCTGGTGCGCGATAGCTATGAGGCGGGCGATATTACCCGCAGCCAGGCAGCAAAGTGCCTGGGCGTGTGCGTGGGGACGTTCGATCGCTGGATGCGCGAGGCGGGGTAGGGGTTTGCGTCGCTTTGTCGCTTCCTGTTGCGATTCAAATTTTGATACGGTGACGATGTCATTTGGGGCTACACTCGCTGATATTCAAAAAAGGAGGTAGGCCCTTGGCGCGCGTAAAACAAATAATCGGATGGACCGCGATCATTCTGTTCGCTGCAACGCTGGCGGGCATCTGGGTGCTGACGGAGCAAAATGCGGTGGAGACGTCGTTGCTGAGCGAGTCCACCGCGCGCGTGGTGGAGGGTCAGGCTACGGGCGTTCAGGCTGCCGATGCCACGGGTGAAGCTCAGACCGAGAACGGGATGACCGGGGGCATCGATTCGGCTGCCTCGAATGTCCGGTCTGGCCGACTTGCTTCCATTCGCATGTGGGTGGGCACGAACGTCCGTCGCGTTGCCCATACCGTAGAGTTTTTCTTCGTCGGATTGTTCGCCTCGGTGGCCGTGGTTTGCTTTTCCAGGCGTCCGTGGAGCGTTTGCTCCCGTTGCGTGCCCGTGTTGCTCTTTTGCGCCGTCTGCTCCGTTGGCGATCAGGTACATAAGATCTTTGTTCCCGGCAGGCATTTCGACGTTATCGATTTAGGATTCGATGCTGCGGGCTATGTCACCGCGATGCTGTTGGTATTGCTGGCGGCGGCGTTGGTGCGCCATGCGAATCGGCCGATCGGCGCCCATGCGAGGCGCTAGCCTTAAGACGAGACATCGCGACTGCCTGCGCTTCGACATTGACTACAATAACGGCTGCAATCGCGAGTGGTCGTCGATGTGCAGTTTTCCAGACACCTGTTTTCTCTAAGAAAGGAAATCCCATGACCGTACTGTTTGTTGAATATCCCAAGTGCTCGACCTGTAAGAAGGCCAAGGCATGGCTGGACGAACACGGGGTAGAGTATATCGACCGCGATATCGTTTTGGACAATCCCACGGCTGATGAGCTTGCGACCTGGATTGCTCGTTCGGGGCTGCCGGTGCGGCGCTTCTTTAATTCGTCGGGCATGAAATATCGAGAGCTGGGCCTGAAGGCGCGTCTGGATGCGGGTATGACGGACCAGGAATGCTGCGAGCTGTTGGCGACCGACGGCATGCTGGTCAAGCGTCCGCTGTTGGTGGGCGACGACTTTGCGATTCCCGGCTTTAGGGAAGCAGCTTGGACCGAGGCGCTGCTGTAGCGGCTACGGAAAGTGCGACCCGTTTTGAGTGCTCAGGGCGGGACGTGTTTTCCATCGGCGGGCTCGCTCGGCTCAATCCTCGAGCTGTGCCCATTCGTGCGGATCGTAGGCCTTTACGTGCTTGTTGGGCTTGCCGCTCCAGTATTCCTCGTCCATAAAGGGCAGATATGCCTGAACGCCGGGGCAGATAAAGGGAATCCGCTGCTGTTGCAGTCGCTCGCGCTGGCGATGCTCCAGGTGCGCCTCGGATATGACGGTCGGCATACCGGACAGCTCGACGAGGCTTGCCTGGATTCGCTTAAGGTCGGGGAGTCCCGCGTGCCATGACATCCGCATGATCAAAAATGAGGCGCGGCGGTAGTTTGCCTGCATCACCGTGATGGCGGGGCGCAGTGTGGGATGGATTTTGTCCCGTTCGGGCCAAAGGCCAGCAGTGATCTCGAGGCCCAGGGTCTCCCATAGGTAATCAAGCTCTTCGTCCATGGCGCCTCGATATCTACGCGATCATTGATACTTCGATTGTGTTGCCTGGTGCTATCGTTTTCACGGTAGAATCTGCCAACGGTTGACGGCTACCGCTCGCGGCGTTTTGCCCTTCGTGTACTGCGGTCGGCTTCACAGGTCCTTCACGGGTTGGACTAAATTAGGCCAATTTGGCTGAATTTTAAAAAAGTCAAAATTGGGGCTTGCGTCACGGCGGTACTTCCCGTATATTTCTTTCTTGCGCAAAGGCACAGCCGAGCGCAGCGATGCAGTCATTGGGATGTCGTCTAATGGCAGGACAGCGGATTCTGGTTCCGTCAATGGGGGTTCGACTCCCTCCATCCCAGCCATTGCATTTGCTACATATGGCCCGTTCGTCTAGCGGTTTAGGACGCCGCCCTCTCAAGGCGGAGATCACCAGTTCGAATCTGGTACGGGCTACCAAAATTGAATGCCCGGGCCTCGTAAGAGACCCGGGTTTTGTGTATTGACCGATATTTAAGGCGCGCGTTGAGTCTGCCGCCCGGACCGAGGAGTTGTCATGGACCTGCCTATCAGCTTGGAAGACATCACGTATGCCGAGAACTATCTGGCGCAGGGCGACCTGGCTACGGCGACGCCGCTGCTGGAGCGTCTGGTGGAGCTCGCCGAGGAGTATATCGACGCTGAGTGCAAGACGGAGGAGAAGCGCCAGTACTTTAGCTTCGACAGCAAGTTTGAGCGCCTGGCCTATCGCCGCGTGGAGAAGGATCCGCGCGAGCTGGTGCAGGTCGAGGTTCCCTTTGACCGCCTGTACTCCGACATGGCGTTTGCCTACATTCGCCAGCAGGATTATGTGAGTGCTCGGAATGCCCTGATGCAGGCCGTGCGTTGGGATCCCATGAACTGCAACTATCGCTTGGACTTGGCCGAGCTGTTCCGCGCGCTCGAGGACAAGCAGGAGTGGGCATCGCTCTCGTTCTCGGTGCTGGAGCGCGCGAGCGACGGTAAGTGCGCCGCACGCGCCTACACCAACTTGGGTCAGTACTTCTTGGAGCCCGAGACCGAGAACATTTCGGCTGCCGTGGGCTGCGCGCGTCTGGCGCTGCGCCTGGCGCCCAATGATGCGCATACGACGCGCCTGCTCAACAAGATCCATACCACCTATCCGGATGTCGCGGACGAGAGTGACGACCATGTGATGGGTGAGCTCGCCCTGCAGGGCGTGCCGACCTCGCCTTCGGCCGAGATCGCCATCTGCCTGATCATGTGCGCGACCGATGCTGCAAGCGACGGCGACAAGCAGGAGGCTACGCGTCTGACGGTCCGTGCCCGCGACCTGGTGGGCGAGGAGGCATGCGCGGCGATTATCAAGCTGGTGCGCGAGAGCGATGCCGAGCTTAATGCCGAGCGCAGGGCAAAGCGCGAGGCTGCGGGCTCAAACGCCAATGGCGCCAAGGAGGCCGGCGATGCCCAGTAAGCGCGAGCGCAAGCTCATTTCCAAGAATCGCTCGGCACATCACGAGTACTTTATCGATGAGACGTTTGAGTGCGGTATTGAGCTGAGCGGTACCGAGGTCAAGTCGATTCGCGAGCGCGCGTGCCAGATTACCGATACCTTTGCACTGATTCGTGGCGGGGAGTGCTGGCTCGTCGGCCTGCATATCCACCCTTATAGCCATGGTGGCGTGTGGAATCGCGATCCCGACCGTCGGCGCCGTCTGCTGCTGCACCGCAAGGAGATCGACTTTCTTGACGGCAAACTTCGCAACCGTGGTTATGCGCTGGTTCCGTTGGAGCTCTACTTTAATACCGACGGTCGCGTAAAACTGCTGCTGGGCCTGGGTCGCGGCAAGAAGCTCTACGACAAGCGCGAGGACATGGCCAAGCGTGATGTCCAACGCGAGATCGACCGCGCCCTCAAGGAACGCAACCGCTGACCGTCCTTCATAAGTTGCGGTGGAATACGGACTGTTTTGCCTGTTTGAGGGGCTATTCAGTCCTTATTTCACCGCAACTGCGGGCGTCTCATCTTGCTTATACTGTTTTGACACATATGTCTCAAAGGTGGTGTCTGTTGTGGGCGCCGCCTTTTTTGTGGGTACATACATCCATGAGGTTCCAACCCGGGTTAGGGGAGTGATTGTTATGGACAAAACTGCGTTCTTTACCATGCCGAGCGGTCTGTACGTGGTGAGCGCCGCGGCAGACGGGCTGCGCGCCGGCTGCGTCATCAACACTGCGGTGCAGGTGACGTCCATGCCGCCGCGCATTTCGGTTGCCGTGAACAAGGACAACGTCACCTCGGGCGTCATCGCTTCGGCCAAAGCGTTCGCGCTGACCCTGATCGATCAGACCGCCGATATGCTCTACATCGGTAACTTTGGGTTCCGCACCAGCAGCGATTATGACAAGTTTGCCAAATACGAGACCCGCGAGACGGCTCTGGGCATGCCCTATGTGCCCGAGCACGCGGCGGCCCTGTTTAGCTGCCATTTGATCGACACTGTGGATGTTGGCACGCATCTACTGTTTATCGGCGAGGTCGAGGATGCCGAGCGCTTGAGTGACGAGACGCCGCTCACCTACGATTACTACCATAAGGTCCTGAAGGGCAAGACGCCTCCGAAGGCGTCCTCGTATCAAGGCTAGAAATGTTTTAAAAGTACTTGCATTATATTATTGAGAATCTATACTGATAAATGAAGTACATCACCAGTCGCGTTTGAGAGGAGAACATCATGGCTGAGGAGAAGAAGACGTATAAGTTCGTGTGCGTCGTTTGCGGTTACGAGGTTGAGGTCGATACGCCCGAGCTGCCCGAGGATTATGTGTGCCCGGTGTGCGGCGTCGGTCCCGATCAGTTTGAGCTCGTCGAGGAGTAGCTCGCAGACACACGGCGAAAGCCGAACATAGCTCTGTCCAAGGGCCTCGGTTGAATTCTCGGCCGGGGCCCTTTTCCTCCGCCCCCAAGGGATCACGGTTGCTGTTGGCCGATCCTGTCTGTTGTGAGTCCGGCCGACCTTTTGTCTCAATCTGTAACATCTAACGGTGGAAATTGGGCCCACTTGTTACAGATCGAGACGTTTGCCTGGGTAGGTGCCCCCGCCCCATTACATCCCTGCCAACAACACGACATCGAGAATCGTCACGATGGCACCGATCCCTACAAGCAGCGCGTTGAGCGGGCGCGAGTTGGCGTATTTACCCATGACGCGGGGCGAACTGGTGAGTCGTATGAGCACAAAGACCGTAATCGGCAGCTGAAGCGACAGCAGTGCCTGACTCCAAATGAGACCCTCAAAAGGATTCGGGACGACCAAGCACGCCGCCACTGCGCCGACGAAACAGGCCGCCACCCCGATCGAGGAATGTCGGTCGTGTATGTCGTATTCCTCGTCGAACATGCCCGCGGTGATGGTGCCCGCCGCCATACCCGCTGTCACGCTGCTCGAGAGGCCCGCAAACAGCAGCGCCACGGCAAAGATGGTCGAGCTTGCCGGGCCCAGAATGGGGGAGAGCGTGGCCGCTGCGACGGCGAGGTCGTCTACGACCATGCCGTGCGCAAAGAAGGTCGTTGCGGCCAGGATGACCATGGCCGAGTTGATTGCCCAGCCCACGCCCATCGAAAAGAGCGTGTCGAAGAGCTCGTAGCGCAGACGTTCTTCGATAACCTGCTCGCCTTGGCCTTCGAAGTGCATGGATTGGATGACCTCGGAGTGCAGAAAAAGGTTGTGTGGCATAACGACCGCACCCAGGACGCTCACGATAATCGCGGCAGAGCCAGTGGGCATACTAGGCGTGATCCAGCTTGCGGTTGCTTGCGGCCAGTCGACTTTGACCAGCGCGAGCTCTGCTAAAAACGAGAGTCCCACCACACCCACGAAGGCGATGATCCAGCGTTCGGCGCGCTTGTAGGAGCTCGTCATGAGCATCGCCATCGATACTGCCGCCACGATGACGCAGCCCGCGCGCACGGGCAGCCCAAAGAGCATTTGAAGGGCAATCGCGCCACCCAGGACTTCGGCCATGGCGGTGGCGACAGTCGCGAGATAGGCACTGGCGAGTACCGTGCGTCCAACGAAGCGGGGGAGGTAACGTGTCGTGGCCTCGGCAAGGCAGGCACCCGTGGCGATACCCAGGTGCGCCGCGTTGTGCTGCAGCACAATGAGCATAATCGTGGACAGCGTGACGATCCACAGCAGCGCGTAGCCAAACTGCGAGCCCGCGGCCATATTGGAGGCCCAGTTGCCCGGGTCGATAAAGCCGACGGTCACGAGCAGCCCGGGGCCGATATGCCGCGCAATGTCTAGGTCTCCGTGACCACCGGTGCGTCGGGAGCCAAAGTGTTGTTTGAGATGGTTGAGCATGGTGAGCTCCTGCGTGCCGTTTGCTTGACGCCGCAAAGGATACCCGTTTTAGGTTCAAAAGTTAACCAAGACTAACAAAATTGTTGTATTTGAATGGGATGGTGAAAGGGGGCTGCCGAAATGTCTCGATCTGTAACAACTAGGGATGGAAATTGGGCCTAGCTGTTACAGATCGAGACAGGAAGAAATGGTCCTATGGAAAATCTCGATTTGTAACAGCTGACCGCCAAAACCGGCCCTTCGTGTTACAGATCGAGACAAACTAAAACCGTCCTGCAGAAAATCTCAATCTGTAACATCTAGGCGCCAAAATCGGTTCCTCCTGTTACAGATTGAGATGTTTGAGGCGGTGAGTTTACAGGTCGAACTTGGGCGCTGATGTACACCGCTGATGTACACGTTTGATAGCAAGACGTTGATGGTCGGCGTGCGTTACGCGATTGTTTCGAAACGGGCGGGAAACACAACGGGCCGGCGATGCTCCTAGTATGCCTATTCAACTGACTGTCTAAATATCTAGGGGAGGATCGCGATGCAGGCAGATTCCGCTCAGCAGCAGGGCCTTTATCGCCCCGAATTCGACCACGATGCATGTGGCATCGGCGCGCTTGCCGATATCAACGGCGAGCGCCATCACCAGATTCTGGACGACGCGCTGTCCATTCTGGTCAACTTGGAGCACCGCGGCGGCACGGGACTCGAGAAGAACACCGGCGACGGTGCCGGTATCCTGTTCCAGGTTCCGCATCACTTTTTCCGCAAAGAGGCCCAAAAGTGCGGCCAGATTCTGCCGGCAGAGGGCGACTATGGCGTGGCCATGCTGTTCTTCCCGCAGGATGACAAGGGCGTAGAGGATGCCCGTCGCGTGTTTGAGGAGGGCTGCGCCGAGGCCGGCGTGCCACTGCTCTTTTGGCGCGAGGTGCCGGTCGACCCGCACGACCTGGGCGAGACGGCGCGTGCCTGCATGCCCACCATCCTGCAGGCCTTCCTGGGCCGCCCCGACGACACGCCCGCCGGCGATGCCTTCGAGCGTCGCCTGTACGTGTGCCGCCGCACCATCGAAAAGAAGGCCGATGCCGAGTTCGCCCTGCGCGACAAGATCTTCTACGTGTGCTCCATGAGCTCGCGCACCATCGTGTACAAGGGCATGCTGGTCGCCACGCAGATGCGCCGCTTCTTCATCGACCTCAACGACGCCGCCGTCAAAACGGCCGTGGCGCTCGTCCACTCGCGCTACTCCACCAACACCACGCCCAGCTGGGAGCGTGCGCACCCCAACCGCTTTATCATTCACAACGGCGAGATCAATACCCTCAAGGGCAACGTCAACTGGATCCGCGCCCGCGAACCCAACCTGTACAGCCCCGTGCTGCAGCACGATCTTGAGCGCGTGATGCCCATCATCAACCGCGAGGGTTCCGACTCCGCGATTCTGGACAACGTGCTCGAATTCTTGGTCATGAACGGTCGCCCGCTCACGCGTGCCGCGTCCATGTTGCTGCCCGAGCCGTGGGACCACAACGACAGCCTGAGCGAGGAGCGCCGCGCCTACGACGCTTACCAGTCCATGCTCATGGAGCCCTGGGACGGCCCGGCGGCCATCGCCTTTACCGACGGTCGCACACTGGGCGCCGCCCTCGACCGCAACGGCTTGCGCCCCGCCCGCTACTACGTGACGCGCGATGGCCGCTTTATGCTGGCAAGCGAAGTGGGCACCATCGAGGTACGCCCCGAGAACATCCTGACGAGCGGCTGCCTGGGACCGGGCCAGATGCTCGAGGTCGATTTTGCCCGCGGCCGCGTGATCTACAACGACGAGCTGCGCGCCCGCTATGCCAAGGAGAAGCCCTACCGCGACTGGATTGCCGAGGAGACACTGACCGTCGACGCGCTCGATGAGCCCGCCGCGCCCGCGCCCGCCGAGGATGCCGAGGTGCCCGCCGCCGTGCGCATGGCCAAGCTCGGCTATCACTGGGATGATGTTGACGAGGTCGTGCGCCCCATGGCCCAGCAGGGCAAGGTCCCGCTCGCCTCGATGGGTATCGATGCGCCGTTGGCCTGCCTGTCCAAGAAGACGCGTTCGTTCTTTGACTACTTCTATCAGCTGTTCGCTCAGGTCACGAATCCTCCGATCGATGCCCTGCGCGAGCACATGGTGACTTCGACCACGCTCTACCTGGGCAACCACGGCAACCTGCTCGAGGATTCCCGCACGGCCTGTCAGCTGGTGCGCTTGGAGCGCCCATTGCTCAACGAGGAAGAGTTCGAGCATATCTGTGCCATCGACCGTGTTGGCTTTAAGACCCGTCGTTTCCGTGCCGTCTACCGCCGCGATGCCGGCGAGGGCGCGCTGCAGGCTGCGCTCAAACAGCTTGCCGAGGACGTTGAGGCTGCGGTCCGCGACGGCGTGAACATTGTGGTGTTGAGCGATCGTGCCGCTGCGGGCGAGGTGCCCGTGCCGTCGCTGCTCGCCGTGGGCTGCGTGCACAACCACCTGATCCGCGCCGGCGTTCGTACTTTTGCCGACATCGTGGTGGAGTGCGGTGACGCCGTGTCCCCGCACGACTTTGCGGCACTGGTGGGCTACTCCGCGAGCGGCATCTATCCGTACAACGCACATGCGTGCATCCGCGATCTGGCGGCACGCGGCGACCTGGACGTGACGGCCGAGCAGGGCATCGCCAACTACAACAAGGCTGCGACCGCCGGCATCGTCTCCATCATGTCCAAGATGGGCATCTCCACGGTGCAGAGCTACCATTCGGCGCAGATCTTCGAGGCCGTGGGCTTTACGCCGGAGTTCGTCAACGCGTACTTCGCCGGCACGGTGAGCCGCGTGGGCGGTATGGGTGTCGAGGACGTCGAGCACGAGCAAAACGAGCGCTACGACGCCGCGCTCGCTATCCTTAAGAGCCCGGCTCCCGATCAGCTGCCCACGCTGGGTCTGACCAAGTGGCGCCCGCTCGGCGGCGAGGATCACCTGATCGATCCGCAGACTGTCTACTTGCTGCAGACCGCCTGCCGCGAGGACAGCTACGACACCTTTAAGGAGTACAGCGCCCGCCTGCACCGTACCGGCCGTGCCGTGCGCCTGCGCGACTTGCTCGACTTTGATGCCAGCGGCCGCACCCCGGTGGCACTCGACGAGGTCGAGCCCGCGCTCAACATCGTCCGCCGCTTTAACACCGGCGCCATGTCGTACGGCTCCATCAGCAAAGAGGCGCACGAGTGCATGGCTATCGCTATGAACCGTCTGCATGGCCGTTCCAACTCAGGCGAGGGCGGCGAGGACCCGCGTCGCGAGACCCCGCTGGCCAACGGCGACTCCAAGAACTCCGCGATCAAGCAGGTGGCAAGTGCGCGCTTTGGCGTGACGAGCCGCTATCTGTGCAGCGCCTTCGAGATTCAGATTAAGATGGCCCAGGGCGCCAAGCCCGGCGAGGGCGGCCACCTGCCCGGCAAGAAGGTCTACCCCTGGATCGCCGAGGTCCGTCAGTCCACTCCCGGCATCGGCCTGATCTCGCCTCCGCCGCACCACGACATCTACTCCATCGAGGACCTGGCAGAGCTGATCTTTGACCTTAAGAACGCCAACCCCGGCGCGCGCGTGTCGGTCAAGCTGGTCAGTGAGGCGGGCGTCGGCACCATCGCCACCGGCGTGGCCAAGGGTGCTGCCGACAAGATCTTGATCAGCGGCCACAACGGCGGCTCGGGTGCCGCTGCGCGCGACTCTATCTGGCACGCCGGTCTGCCGCTGGAGCTCGGTCTTGCCGAGGCTCAACAGACGCTGCTGCAAAACGGCCTGCGCTCGCGCGTGGTGCTCGAGGCTGACGGCAAGCTCATGGACGGCACCGATGTCGCCGTCGCCTGCTTGCTGGGCGCCGAGGAGTTTGGCTTTGCGACCATGCCGCTCATCTCCATGGGTTGCCTCATGCAGCGTGACTGTCAGCAGGATACCTGCCCGGCCGGCATCGCCACGCAAAACTGCCGCCTGCGTCACGGCTTCCGCGGCAAGCCCGAGCACGTTGAGCACTTTATGCTCTTTGTGGCCGAGCAGCTGCGCGAGGTTATGGCGAGCCTGGGTTTCCGCACCGTCGACGAGATGGTCGGCCACCCCGAGTGCTTGCGCCAGATCGAGGTCCCGGGCAACCGCAAGGCCAACCTGCTCGATCTGTCGCCCGTGCTGGCGAGCGCGACCTGCGAGTTTGGTGCCCATATCCCGGGTGCCGACGGTCGTCACTTCCTGCCGCAGATGGCTGCCGACAGCGAGCTCGACAAGACGCTCGACTCCACGTTGTTCGTGCCCTATACGGCCGATGCCCGTGCGCACCTGCGTCCGATTCGCTTCCGCGCCGATATCGCTAACGTCAACCGTTGCGTGGGCACCATCTTGGGCAACGCGGTGACCAAGGCACATCCCGAGGGCTTGCCCGCCGGCTCCATCACCATCGATTGCGATGGCTCGGCTGGTCAGAGCTTTGGCGCGTTCCTGCCGCGCGGCATTACGCTCAACGTGTGCGGCGACGCTAACGACTACTTTGGCAAGGGCCTTTCGGGCGGCGAGGTGTCGGTGCGCCCCAACCCGCATGCGACCTACAAGTTCGACGAGAACATCATCGTGGGCAACGTTGCGTTCTTTGGCGCCACGAGCGGCCGCGGCTTCATTAACGGTCTGGCAGGCCAGCGCTTTGGCGTGCGCAACTCCGGTGCCACCGTGGTGGTCGAGGGCTGCGGCAACCATGGCTGCGAGTACATGACAGGCGGTCTGGCGCTCATCTTGGGCGAGGTCGGGCAGAACTTCGCCGCCGGTATGACGGGTGGCGTGGCCTATGTCTTTGACCAGTATGGCACGCTCAGTGCCCGCGTGAACCACGAGAGCGTGGAGCTCAAGGCCCCGACGGCCGGCGAGCTGGCACAGATTCGTGAGCTCATCCAAGAGCACGTGGACGCGACGCAGAGCCCGCGCGGCATCAAGCTGCTCTACAGCTTTGAGACGATGAGCAAGCACTTCGTGAAGGTCATTCCGACCGAGTACGAGCGTGTGCTGGCGATTGTCGCCGCCGCCGAGGCCGTCGGCAAGACGCATGCGCAGGCAGAGGAGCTGGCGTTTGACATCGTGACCGGTCGCGCGAGCGCTGCGGATGTCGCTCGCTTCGATGCTGCGGGCGGTGCTGCGGGCGCTGCGTCCGTGGCTGCCAGCCCTGTTGCTTCGACCAAGAAGGAGGCGTAAGTGCCATGGGTAAGCCCGGTGCTTTTCTTGATATCGACCGCGTGGCCCACGAGCTGCGTCCCGTGGAGGAGCGCAGTCATGATTTTGATCCCCTGTATGTGGAGCTCGATGACGACGCACGTCGCGCCCAGGCGAGCCGCTGCATGATGTGCGGCGTGGCGTTTTGCCAGATGGGCGCGAGCTTTGGCAAGGCACGTCCGAGCGGCTGCCCGCTGCACAACTTGATTCCCGAGTGGAACGAGCTGGTGTACCGCGGCCGCTGGGACGAGGCTGCCGAGCGTCTGTCGCTCACCTCGCCCATGCCCGAGTTCACGAGTCGTGTGTGCCCGGCGCTGTGCGAGGCCGCGTGCAACCTGGGTTCGGTCGATGGCCAGCCCACGACGATCCATGACAACGAACGTGCGATCAGCGACCACGAATGGGCAAATGGCGGTCCGCGTCGCTTTGAGCCGGCGGGGGAGGACGCGCCCTCGGTCGCCGTGGTTGGTTCTGGCCCGGCTGGCCTGGTGGCTGCGTGGGAGCTCGCGCGTCGCGGTGCCCGCGTGACGGTGTTTGAGCGTGACGACCGCCCGGGCGGCCTGCTCATGTACGGCATTCCCAACATGAAGCTCGAGAAGTCCGTGGTCGAGCGTCGCGTGGCGCTCATGCGCGAGCTGGGTATCGTCTTTGAGCTGAGCGCCGATGTGACGGACCCTGCGGTGGCAGCCAAGCTCAATGGCTTTGACGCCGTTGTGGTGGCTGCTGGTGCTCGTGCGCCCCGCGGTCTTTCGGCTACGAATGTGGATGCCCCGGGCGTGGTGTATGCCGTGGATTACCTGACGGCTTCGACTGTGTCGGTACTCGACGGCGGCGAGCCCGCTATTGACGCGCGCGGCCTGGACGTTGTGGTCATTGGCGGTGGCGATACGGGCAACGACTGCGTGGGTACCGCCGTACGTCAGGGCGCGCGCAGCGTGCGTCAGTTTGAGTTCTTGCCGGCGGCGCCCGATAAGCGTACGGCGAGCAACCCCTGGCCGCAGTGGCCCAATGTGAAGAAGACCGACTATGGCCAGCAAGAGGCCATTGCCGCCATGGGTGGCGAGATGCGCGCCTGGGGTGTGGATACCCTCGAGGTGTTGCTGGACAAGAAGGGCGCGGCCGCGGGTCTGCGCGTAGTCGATCTAGATTGGTCGGCCGGCAAGCCCGAACGCATTGCGGGCTCCGAGCACGAGGTGCCGGCGCAGCTGGTGCTCATCGCCTGTGGCTTTACGGGTCCCGAGCATGGCGTGTTCGATGTGGTGAGCGTGCCTGTTGCCACCGCTGGTCGTCCGCTGCCGGTGATGGCTGCCGAGGGCTCGCACCTCGCGGCCCGCGTGGATGGCGTTGCTGCGGATGCCGCGCCGGTGTATGTGGCCGGCGACGCCCGCAACGGCAGCTCGCTCGTGGTGAGTGCCATGGCCGATGCCCTCGCCTGCGCTGCCGAGGTTGCCGAGGCACTGGAACTGTAAAGTAGTCACGGAGATATTCAACAATCGAATCGGCAAGGGCTGTCCCTAACTGCCGGCACAAAAGGAACGTCCCTAAGTGCCGACAGTTAGGGACGTTCCTTTTGTGCCGGCATTCGGGGACACTCCTTGCGGATTTGCGAGCAGTTTGCTCGTTTGTCGACGTGCGGGTGTTCATTTGTCGACTTCTTGGGCTGTGGTCACCTGTTGTTTCTGTGGTGGCTGCGGGCATCTGGCTCAAAAGGGCGGGTTGGCCGTCTATGTTTGCCTGCGGTTTTGTTGCGGTGCGCATTTTCGGTCAAGCTTTTCGTCAAGTGTTTGGTCAGCATCTGGTTTGCAGCCGGAGGCCTATTTTGCCCGCGCTGGTCGTGGCTGCCCACCCTCCTCGTAAGCTCAAATTGAGGTCCATCAGTTTGAGGAGGATGCCATGACTGACCACGCTTTTGACCGAGCAGAGCTTGCTGAAGCCGTCGGCAACGATATTGCCGACATGGCTCACTTTTGGATGCTGCGGAAGTTTCAATTCCTGGAGCCGGCACGCGAACAGTTCGAGGTCATTGTCGACCCGTGGCTCAGCTATTGCGAGGGGCCTTCTCAAAACGAAATCATGGCCTACAACATGGCGTTTACCGATTGGCTGCTGTTTGAGCGCCCCTATCGCCATGGCAAAACGCTGCTCGAGCAATATGTTGACGAGCCGCCGGCATCGCTTTCGCCTGCCTCGCTCAAGCGGCTCGAGCAGGTACGCGACACGCAGTATTTCTCGCGCTTTGGCATTTTGGACAAGAATCCTGCGTCCGGCATGGTCGTGCTGAAGGACACGCGCACCGATCATCGCTTTGATGTCTACGACCCGCATATCGTGCAGAAGGAGCATTGGAACGACGGCGCGATTGCGGTGCGCCTCGCCTGCGTCGACGATGTCTGGCTTACGGCGGGACAGCTCTACCTGTATGACATCGCGCGCCTGAACGACACGGCGGTCGACGGACCGGGTGCGGTGCATCCCGAGGATCTGCAGGACGGCTTTGACACCTCGTGCATCAGCTTCTTCTTGCGTCTGGTCCGCGACATCATGGGCGCCCAGGGGCGGTACGTAAAGTCCCTCAACATCTACGAGCAGGAGTGGGAGTAGGGGATGGGTAGTTGTCGCCTGCCTTGCCTTTTGCCTTTTTGTCTCGATCTGTAACGTTTGGGGGCAAAACACCGGTCTACCTGTTACAGATCGAGACGAATGCTTGGGCGCCGCTGGTTTGTCTAAATCTGTAACGTTTAGGGGCCTGGAGAACGTCTTACTGGTACAGATCGAGACGTTTGGCACCTGGCTGGGGGGGGGATGTCTCAATCTGTAACATCTACAGTCCAAAAATCGGTCTTCCTGTTACAGGTCGAAACGTTTGTCGGCGGAGGCAACGGTGACGATGGTCCATTTGTCCGATGTGGTGGTGATGGAAGTGTCTAATACCGTTTTCAAGCACAAGCATACGACTCGCAACACGTTGGCGCGGAATAGGATGCTCGCGCGACTCACGGAGGCGACCGAGCAAGGTGCGCTGCTCGCAACGCATGACAATGCCGAGCTCATGTGGCTGCGGCGTCATGTTGGAACCGACGATATCGCGGAACCCGAGCCGTATTTGTTCTGCTTTCAACATGATTGGGGTGTGCTGACGCCGGCGGAGCGAACGCTGCGTACCATCAAAGGGCTTGCAGAGTTTCATCCCGATTGGGCGTTTTGGGGCTATGACGCGGCGCTTTTGTGGGGTCTGGAGGTGCCGAATGATCTGCTTGGGTCGCGTTTTCTTGTTAAGACGGGTTGTTCGGTGGCGTTGAGCGGCGGGTGCAGGTTGTTGCGTCCGCAGATGGCGGGCGCACTCGAGCATGTTGATGGCGTGCGGGTGACGTCGTTTTGGCGCACGGTGGAGGATTGCCTACTGCGTGCGCCGTTCTCCTACGGGTTGGCGATTGCCGATTCTGCACTGCGGGCGAAAGGCGTATCACGTGGGGATTTGTGCGAGCGCCTCCGCGCCGATTGCGAGGGCAGGCGAGGGTATCGCAGGGCACAGGTGATTGCGTCGTATGCGGACGGGCTGTTTGAAAACGGCGGCGAGTCTCGGTTCCGAGCATTCTTTATTGCGTACGGCTTTCCGGTTCCGGAGCTGCAGGTGGAGTTTCGCGACCCGCTCGATCCGAGCCAGGTGTTTCGCGTCGACTATTTTTGGCGGCTCGAGGACGGGACGTGTGTCATCGGCGAGCTCGACGGAAAGGGGAAGTACACCTTGCAGAGCGGCGAGGGTCGGGAGTCGGTTGACCCATTCGTGGCAGAGCGTCAGCGGGAATCTCATCTGACAATGCTCGGGCATAAGGTGCTTCGGTTTACGTTTAACGAACTCAAGAACCCGGGGAACCTGGCTGAAAAGATGAGACTGGCGGGAATTCCACAGCGGGCCGATCTGGCTGAGGAATGGAAGCGTCAGTGGTATGGGTGCTAAGGGGTGCAACTGACGCGAATGTGGTTGTTCCTGCCGAGTTTGTCTCGATCTGTAACAACAAGGGGCCGTTTGGCCTCGTAGCTGTTACAGATCGAGACAGAAGGTTGGCTGCCGCTAAAAGATCTCAATCTGTAACATCTAGAGGCCGAAAACCTGTCTAACTGTTACAGATTTAGACGTTTGACGACAGGGCTGGAGAATATCTTAATCTGTAACATCTAACGGCCAAAAACCGCTCTAACTGTTACAGATCGAGACAAAGGTTGGACGCGGTGCCGAAAGATCTCGATCTGTAACATCTGGCTGCTAAAACCCGGTCTACCTGTTACAGATCTAGACATTTCCCGGATGTCGCTGGGATGGGACTGCAATGCATTCCGTTCTCCGTGTCTCATCCTTTCTCCGTTAACCGATATGTCCGCAGCAACCCTGCCGCACTGGGTGATAATGGACAAATGTTCAAGTTAATCGTGAGGGAGGAGCTCGATATGGCATCTGCCGATCGTTCCACGTTGTTTATCAATGCGACCATTCTGGACGGTTCGGAGCATATGGAGCCGCAACCCGATATGGCCGTGACTGTTGAGCGCGGCGTCATCACCTGGATGGGGCCGAGTGCTGTGGCGCAGGCGCCCGCGGGTGCCGAGGTCATCGATCTGGCAGGGGCGTATCTCATGCCCGGTCTCATCAATATGCACGCGCACCTGTGCGGCTCGGGCAAGCCTGTCTCGGCCGGCGATGCGGGAGCGCTGATGAAGAAGCTCGATAATCCCGTGGGGCGTGCCATCGTCCGCCGCATCCTCAAGGGCAGTGCCCAGCAGCAGCTGGCAAGCGGCGTGACCACGGTGCGCGGCGCGGGCGACCCGCTGTTTGCCGACATTGCCGTGCGCGACGCTATCGACGCCGGCAAGTATCAGGGTCCGCGCCTGGTAGCGCCGGGAACGGGCGTCACGGTGCCGGGTGGCCATGGCGCGGGCTTGTTCGCCCAGGTGGCCAACAGCCCCGTCGAGGTGGCCGAGCAGGTGCGAGACCTGTATGCGCGCGGCGCCGACGTCATTAAGCTGTTCGTAACGGGCGGTGTGTTCGATGCGACCGAGGTGGGCGAGCCGGGCGTGCTGCGTATGCCGGTGGAGGTTGCCGCGGCGGCGTGCAAGGCGGCGCACGAGGTGGGCCTGCCGGTTATGGCTCATGTCGAGAGCACCGAGGGCGTGAAGGCCGCGCTTGAGGCCGGGGTCGACACGATCGAGCACGGTGCCCCGATGACGCCCGAGATCCTGGAGCTGTACCGTGGCGCCGCGGGCACGCAGCTCGAGGGACGTGCGCCCAGCGTTACCTGCACGATCAGCCCGGCGCTGCCGTTTGTGTTGCTCGATCCGGGGAAGACCCATTCGACTGACACGCAAAAGAAGAACGGCGACATCGTGTGCTCGGGCATTATCGAGAGTGCTCGTGCGGCGCTGGAAGCTGGCGTTAAGGTGGGCCTTGGCACAGATTCGAGCTGCCCGTTCGTGACGCAGTACGACATGTGGCGTGAGGTTGCCTATTTTGCCAAGTATGTCGGTGTGAGCAACGCCTTCGCGCTGCATACGGCTACGCAAGTCAACGCCGAGCTGCTGGGGCTGGGCGGCGAGACCGGTGCGATCGAGTGCGGCAAGGCCGCCGATATCCTGGTGACGCGCAAGAATCCGCTCGATGACCTGTGCGCTCTGCGTGAGCCGATACATGTGATGTGTCGCGGTGATCTGGTACGCAAGCTCAAGGTAAAGCGTATTCCCGAGGTGGACGCCGAGCTCGACGCGATTATGGCCATGCCGGCCGAGGCGCTGGCCGAGGAGCTCGCCCGCGACGGTGTGGCATAGGTGTGACAAAGGTGTAGCTCCGTTGCCGCATGTAAAAAGCCGAGGTCTCAACACGAGGCCTCGGCTTTTTTATCGAACAAATACTTAAGATTTGGGACAAACAAACCTGATTAATTTGTCCCGCGTGCGGGCGCTAGGAGCGGGTTTCCATCTTAGCGTGGCACTTGGGGCAGGTGACGCGGATCTTGCCCTTGCCCTTGGGGACGGAGAGCATCTGGCCGCAGTTGGGGCACTTGAGGTATGCCGTGGTCTTGCGACCCTTCCACATCTTCTTGGCCGTGCGCTTGGCGCGCTCAAAGTCTTCCTTGCTCGTTCCAGCCGCGCGCGAGGTGCCGGCCGCCGCAGCGCCGCCGCCCAAGCTGGCGACAAACTTGCCCAAGCCGGGGACGTTCGCGGTCGCGGTGACAAAGGCAGCGTTTTCCTTGCGACGCGCATCGATGTTTTTGGACAGGCCGCGCAGCACGCCAATCACGATCACGGCGATGGCGATCCAGCTGAGCCACTGGATGCGGGCTATCGATCCGATCATCGCGATGACGATGCCGGCAAAACCCATCACGATGGTGAGTTCATCGGCACCATTGCGACCCTTCATAAAGTCATTCATGCAAATTGCCTTTCGTTCGATATGCTGCTCGCCTTTATACCCGATTTAGAGCAAGGGGGACAGGTTAATCTGCACCAAGGTGGTGCAAACGTACCTATCCCCGATACACCAAGATGGTGCAAAGCAGTCTGTCCCCAATGCCCCAATTACTTGGAGAGCTTGTCGACGACGCGTTCGATCTCGGCGAGCTTGGCGGCTTTGAGGTCTTCGTCGCCCGATTCGATTGCCGAAGTCACGCAGCCCTCGATATGCGCCTTGAGCACATCGGCGTTAATGCGCGCGATGAGTGCCTGCGTGGCCATGAGCTGCGTGGAGATGTCGACGCAATAACGGTCCTCCTCGACCATCCGCAAGATGCCGTCGATCTGACCGCGTGCCGTCTTGAGCATGCGGGTCACCGATTTATGGTCTGCCATCATGGCGGGTCCTCGTTTCTGATCGATAGGGGCGGATGCTACCGACGGCGCTAGGCTGCGGTCACCGAAAGGGCATGGAACTTCTCGCCCGCGGCCTCGACGGCGGCAGCGAGCTGCTCGGCGGTCACGGTGTCGGCGCACTCCACCTGGACGGTCTGGGTCTCGTGATCGGCGTCGGCATCGGTCACGCCGGCCACGTTGAGCAGCGCGGTCTCGACGGTGGCGTCGCAGTGGCCGCACATGAGGCCGGAAGTCTTGATTGTGTAACGCATGGGTATTCCTCTCTGTTGCGTCGGCTTTCCCAGGCACCCGACCTTGACCTTCAAGCCGTCGCTCGCGTACCAAAGTACGCGTCGCTCCTCTTTCAGGTCAATCTCGGGCACCTGGAAAACCCGTTCTAAATGGACTTAATGGTGAGCTTATTTTGCCACTTTAGGCTTAAAGGATTTCAGGCGCAGAGCATTGCTTACGACGCACACGCTCGACAGGCTCATGGCCGCGGCGCCGAACATCGGCGAGAGCTGCCAACCGGTGAGGGGGAAGAACACGCCCGCCGCCAGCGGAATGCCGATGCCGTTGTAGAACAGCGCCCAGAACAGGTCCTGCTTGATGTTGCGGATTGTGGCACGTGACAGCTCGATGGCACGGGCGACGTCCATGAGATCGCTGCGCATGAGCACCACGTCGGCGCCCTCCTTGGCGATGTCGGCGCCGGTGCCGATCGCAAGGCCCACGTCGGCGCGCGCCAGGGCGGGGGAGTCGTTGATGCCGTCGCCCACCATGGCGACCTTGCTGCCCGCATCCTGCAGCCCGCGCACGTGGCGCTCCTTGTCGGCGGGGAGGACGTCGGCGATGACCTGCTCGCTGCTCAGCCCCACGCGGCGGGCGATGGCCTCGGCCGTCACGCGGTTGTCGCCGGTGAGCATGCGCACGTCGACGCCGAGCTTGCGGAGCGCAGCGATGGCCTCGGCGCTCGTCTCTTTGACCTCGTCAGCCACGGCGATGGTGCCGACAAGCTCGCCGTTCTTGGCAAAGAACAGCGGCGTCTTGCCTTCGGCGGCAAATTGCTCGGCAAGACCCGCGGGCACGGTAACGCCCAACTCGTCCATCAGGCGCACGTTGCCGGCTGCGATGACATTCTGCCCCTCGCGCGCCGTTACGCCACGACCGGGCACGGCGGCAAAGTCCTCGACCATGCGCGCGACAATTCCGCGTGCCTCGCACTCGGCCATGATCGCCTCGGCCAGCGGGTGCTCGCTCGAGCGCTCCAGCGCGGCAGCGAGCTTCAGTAACGCCTTTTCACTCATAGCGGGCGAGCCGTCGGCGCGCGCGACAACCACAATGTCGGTCACGGCCGGCTTGCCGCGGGTGACCGTGCCCGTCTTATCGAGCACCACGGTGCCCACGCTGCGCAGGTTCTCCAGCGCCTCAGCGCTCTTAAACAGAATGCCCATCTCGGCGCCCTTGCCGGTGCCCACCATAATAGCGACGGGCGTGGCCAGGCCGAGCGCGCACGGACAACTGATCACCAGCACGGCGACGGCGGAGGTAAGCGCTTCGTTGACGCTTCCGGTCAGCACCATCCATGCCACAAAAGCTACGGCAGAGATTACAAACACCACGGGCACGAACACGCCGGCGACCTTGTCGGCCATGCGGGCGATGGGCGCCTTGGTGGCGTTGGCGTCCTCGACGAGCTGGATAATCTTGGCGAGCGATGTCTCGGCACCCACACGCGTGGCGCGGAAGGTAAACGAGCCGGTGCGGTTGACCGTGGCCGCATTGACAGTGTCGCCGGCGGTCTTCTCCACGGGAATGGATTCGCCGGTGAGCGCGCTTTCGTCCACGGCCGAGCTGCCATCGAGCACCACGCCGTCAACGGGGATGGACTCGCCGGGGCGCACACGCAGCACCTGGCCGGGCAGAATGGCATCGACGTCGACGGTGGCCTCGATACCGTCCTCGGCCACGACGGTCGCGGTCTTGGGTGCTAAGTCGATGAGCGCCTCGATAGCGCCGCCGGTTTTGGACTTGCTGCGCGTCTCGAGGTATTTGCCCACGGTGACGAGCGACAGGATGGTGCCGGCGCTCTCAAAATATAGGTTGTCCATGCTCGTCATCATGGCCTCGTGCACCTGACCTGCGGCTAGCTGGTCGGCCATGATGAACATGGCGTAGAGCGACCAGGCGATGGACGCGGTGGCGCCCACGGCGATGAGGGCGTCCATGATAGGCGCGCCGTGCGCGAGCGATTTAAACCCATTGATAAAGTACGCGTCGTTGACATAGACGATGGGGATGAGCAGGACGAGCTCGGTGAGGGCGAGCGTCATGCTGTGGGCATGGTCGGTGAAGACGCCGGGCAGTGGCCAACCGAGCATGTGCCCCATGCCTATGTAGAACAGCGGGATGAGGAAGATGATCGAGACGATGAGGCGGGTGCGCATGGCAGAGGCGGCGGCCTCCAACTTTTTGGTCGGCGACTCCATATGCGCGGCGCCGGACCTGGCTTGCGCACTTCCGCTTTGGACAGCGTCGGTGCCCGTGCTGATGGGCGAGGCCGAGTAGCCCGCGCGGTCGACAGCGGTGCAGATGTCGTCGGAGGTGACCTGCGCGGGGTCGTAGTCGACCATCATGGAACCGGCGAGCAGGTTGACCGCGACGCTTTGGACGCCGTCGAGTTTGCTCACGGCGCGATCCACATGCGCCTGACAGGCGGCGCATGTCATGCCGCCCACGTCGAACTTATCTTGAGCCATGGTTTCTCCTTTCTGCAGTTCGGTGTTGGAATTGTTAACCTGCCGATACTATATACCCATACCCCCTGGGGGTGTCCAGTGGGGATGAAAATGTATGACATTTCGCTACAGATGCGGGTGGCTGCTCAATCGTTGGCAGCTCATGTCAAACATCTCGATCTGTAACATCTAGCGGGGAAAATGACCTCTAACTGTTACAGATCGAGATTATGTTTTGCGATGTTTGAGTTCGTCTCAATCTGTAACGTGTAGACCCGGTTTTGTCTCGTAACTGTTACAGATTGAGACAATCGGCCCAGGCCCGCCTCGTCCGCTCCGTCATCTGTGGTTTACGTGGGGGCATGTGAAGCACGGGTATACTAACCGGCGGCGAATCTGCTCCATCGTTTAGTGCTGCTGCGTCTGGACGGCGCGTGATAGGGCTGCCAAAGCGATCGCCAGCGTGCTGAGCAACGTCCTCTCTGTGCGCACCCGTTTTTGTATGTATTAGCGCACTACCAAGCACGCCCGCGCGGCCGCATGCCGTGCCCATTGCGCGTGCAGATAAGGAACAACAACATATGCGTAATTCTGTATCCGACGTCACCGACGCCGAGATTCTGGACGAGACCCGCGAGGCCATGACCCAGGCTGCCTTCGATGCTGCCGATGAGGCCAATGCTGCCCAGGCCGTCGAGTCCGCTACCGAGAGCCTGCCCGCCTTTGACGAGCTGGGCCTTTCCGACGAGATGCTTCGTGCTATCGAGAACCTGGGCTACACGGCGCCGACGCCCGTGCAGGCCGGTTCGATTCCTGTGGTGCTCGAAGGCCGCGACCTGCTTGCCGCCGCTCAGACCGGCACCGGCAAGACGGCTGCCTTTTTGCTGCCGACCATGAACAACCTGGAGCACATCGCTCCTCCCAAACCCGTGCGCGAGCGCGGCGGCCGCAACCGTCGTCGCGGCGCCAAGAAGCCCGAGGGCAACGGCCGCGGTCCCGTGATGCTCGTCATCACTCCCACGCGCGAGCTTGCCCAGCAGATCGACGAGGTTGCGAGCAAGATCGCCGACGTCACCGGCCACGTTGCCGTGACCGTCGTGGGTGGCGTGAGCTACAAGCCGCAGACCGCTGCCCTCAAGTACGGCTGCGACATCCTGGTCGCAACGCCAGGCCGTCTGGTCGACTTGATCGAGCAGGGAGCCTGCCATCTGAACGAGGTCAAGGTGCTGGTGCTCGACGAGGCCGATCGCATGCTCGACATGGGCTTTTTGCCCGCCGTCCGCCGCATTGTGCGCGAGACGCCGGCCGAGCGCCAGACGCTGCTGTTCTCGGCGACCCTCGACGAGGAGGCCGTGGGCGAGATCACCGACCTGGTGAGCGACCCGGCCCGCGTGGAGATCGCGCCGGCCACGTCGACCGCCGACACCGTCGACCAGTTTGTGTTCCCGGTGTCCATCGAGGCAAAGAACAACCTGCTGCCTGAGTTCCTCAAAAAGGAGGGCCCGGAGCGCACCATCGTCTTTATGCGCACCAAGCACCGCGCCGACAGCTGCTGCCGTCGCCTTGAGCGCAAAGGCATCAAGGCCGCCGCGATTCACGGCAACCGCAGCCAGGCCCAGCGCGAGCGCGCGCTTTCTGCCTTCCGCGACGGCACCGTCGACGTGCTGGTGGCAACCGATGTTCTCGCCCGCGGCATCGACATTAGCGACGTGCGCTACGTCGTGAACTTCGACGTGCCGGCCGAGCCGACCGACTATATCCACCGCATTGGCCGTACGGGCCGCGCCGGCGAGCTGGGCTGGGCCATTACGTTTGTGACCGAGCAGGACGTCGACGAGTTCTACGAGATTGAGAAGCTCATGGACAAGACGGCCGACATCTACGAAGCCGGCGACCTGCATGTGGGTCCCAACCCGCCCGCCGTCGATCCCGAGCGCGATCCTGCCGCCTTTAAGGTGAAGAAGAAGACCAAGCGCGGCAAGTCCAAGAGCAAGAAGAAGCTTGAGCAGGCGCGTCGCGACGGCAAGCGTAACGGCGACGATTACGGCGACGTGGCTGGTCGTTCCAACCGCGGTCGCGACGAGCGTCGTGGCGACGGCGAGCGCCCGAGCCGTCCCAAGCGCGGCGGCAAGACCCGCGTGCGCGAGGGCGTTCAGGCTCGCGTGGACGAGGCCGTGGAGAGCGTTGCCCGCGAGGTGGCTGCCGAGGAGCGCGGCGGTGCTGGTGCCGTCGAGCAGGTCCCGCGAGGCAACCGTGCCGAGCGCCGTGCCAAGCAGTTCCAGGGCGAGGCGCACCGCCGTCGCCGAGAGGACGAGGACCGCGGCGGTCGTCGCCGTGTTGAGCGCGAGGACGAGGGCCGTGGCTCGCGTGGCGGCAAGCGCGGCTCGGGCGACCGTCGTCGTTCCGGTCGCGATGACGGTCGCGGCGGCCGAGACGAGCGTCGCGGCGGCGAGGGTCGCGGTGAGCGTGGCACCCGCAGCGGTGAGTCCCGTGGCGGCAAGCGCTTTGAAGAGCGCGGCGGCCGCGACGGAGGCCGCGGTGGTGAGCGTCGCGAGGGCGCTCGTGGCAACGGTGGCCGCAGCGGCGCCGGTCGTTCGAATGAGTCGCGCGATCGTCGCGACCCGCGTGCCAGCCGCGATCGTCGCGATGATTGGCGCAACTACGACGACACCCGCGAGGAGCGCCGTGGCGGCTATCGTGGTGGTCGCGGCGGCAACCAGTCCGGCTCTCGTGGCGGCCGCGCCGGCGGTCGCGATAACCGTGGCAGCTATGGTAACAATCGTGGCGGCAAGCGCGGCGGCAGCTCCCGTCGTCCCGGCGACGGCGGCGGCAAGCGCAAATAACATACGCATCGCGCGATAAGGCGAGATGAGTTTGGGCCCCGAGCAGACTATGCTCGGGGCCCTTTTTGGTGCAAAGAGGTCAGGTTAATCTGCACCAACGTCTTGAAGTTGCGGTGGAATACGGACTGTTTTGGCCTTTTGAGCGGCTTTTCAGTCCCTATTTCACCGCAACTCATGATTGGTGCAAAGTAACCTGTCCCCCATGCACCAAACAAGGAGTGTCCCTAAGTGTCGCTTAAATACCGTTTATCGAAGAAAAAATACCGTTCGCCGGTCATAATGATTGTTCTGGCTTTGGGCTTGTCTACAATAGCTCCCGTAAAAAGAAATGCGGAAGGTTACCGAGTCCCTCGGACGTGGGCCTAACCAAAGTCTTTGAACGGATGTGTCTCTATGGACGCATTCGCTTGATTTTGGTTGGGCTATATTTATGAAGGGACATGCCACCATGGGTTTCTTTTCTCGCCTGATGGGCGGTTCGGATGAGCAGAAGACTGCAACTTCCGAGTTCGAAATCCTCGCTCCTGTTTCCGGCGAGCTTGTTCATCTAGAAAATACCAATGACCCCGCTTTTAGCAGCCGTGCCGTGGGCGATGGCGTTGCCGTGGTTCCCCAAGAGGGAACGGTGTGCGCTCCTGTTTCCGGTACCGTCGCGGCGCTGTTCCCGACCGAGCATGCACTGGGCATCATGTCCGACGACAGCTCTGCTCAGGTGATGCTGCATATCGGAATCGACACTGTTAAACTTGAGGGCAAGGGCTTCCATGCGCTTGTTGCCCAGGGTGACCATGTCGACGCGGGCCAGCCCCTCGTTGAGGTCGATTTTGACGCGGTCCGCGCCGCCGGCTTCGATCCCACGGTCTTCGTTATTGTATGCGAGCGTTCGGAGAACTCGACTCTTCGTGAGCATGCTTCCGGCCCTGTTGCTGTTAAAGAGCCTGTCGTCTGGCTTTCCGAGTAAATTCTTGTGGTGGGTACCGTGGTTATCAAGCGAGTTTTCAACAATAACGTCGCAATGGTCACTTCGGACGATGGCTCCGAGCTTATTGTCATCGGTCGAGGCCTCTGCTTTGGCCGTCATGCCGGCGACGCTATCGATGAAGCATCGGTCGAAAAGACCTATGCGCTGCAGGAGGACACTTCTCAGGATTCGCGTACGATTGACCGCTTGGCACATCTTTTGGAGTCCATTCCCACCGTCAACCTCGTGATTTCCGAGGACATTGTTCAGATGCTTCGTCGAGAGCTCAATGTCGACATCAACGACAAGATTCTCATTGCTCTCGCAGACCATATCAGCCTTGCTTTGGAGCGCGAGCGCAAGGGCGTCTCCTGCGAGAATCCGTTGCTGCTCGAGATCCAGCAGTTCTATCGCAAGGAGTATGCGCTCGCTGGTCGTGCGCTGCAGATTGTCAAGGAGTATATGGGCATCCAGATGAGCGAAGAAGAGCAGGGTTTTATTACGCTGCATATCGTCAACGCCACTATGCCGCAACGCTCCGACCGCCTCATCATTTCGGTCCAGCTTGTTCGCGACGTGCTCGCAATTGTTTCCGAGCGCTATGCTACGACCCTCGATGACACCTCGCTGCCCTATGAGCGTTTCGTCCGCCACCTGCAGTTTTTCGCACAGCGGGCGCTTGACCCCGCGGCCGGGCAGATCAATGACGATGCACTGTTCCGAATCGATGAAACTAAGTATCCGTGCGCGTTCTCGTGCGCGGACGCCATAGCCGCCCACTTGTCGTCTACCTATAACGTTGTCGTTACCGATGCCGAGAAGAGTTATCTCGCATATCACATTGTTAACCTGCTTGGAGAACCTGGTCTCTAGGCATAACGTGCCCATACATCGATTGATATAAGGCAAGGCTCACGGTCTTGTCCAGGGCACATCTGTCTTTATTTGCGGAAAAGGAAGGGGAGTACCGCTATGACCGCAAAAAAGAAGTTCAATTTCAAAGCGCCGTTGGAGGTGTTCGCGAAGTCGATCGTTCAGCCGATGATGTATCTCTCGGTTGCCGGCATTCTGCTCATCGTGGGCATCATTCTGACCAACAAGACCATTTGCGCCTTGATCCCCGTACTGGGCTCCGGTCCGTTCCAGCTTGTGGGCGCCGTTGTCTATCAGTCGCTGATGTTTATCATCAACAACCTCTCGATTCTGTTCTGCGTGGGCATCGCCGGCGCCATGGCAAAGAAGAACAAGGGCCATGCTTCGCTGATTGCCCTGATGTCGTTCTTCCTGTTCCTGCAGGCTAACAACATCGTGCTCAACGCCACCGGCTCTCTTGCCGAAGCGAGCGGCATGCTCGGTCTTACCGGAACCGGCCAGAGCACCGTTATGGGCATTCAGGTGCTCGATACCGGCGTGTTTGGCGGCATCATTCTTGGTTGCATCACCGGTGCCGTGTTCAACAAGTACTCGAACAAGCAGTTCCCCATTGCCCTTTCGATGTTCTCGGGCGTTCGCTTCCCGTTCCTGATCATGATCATCATCTCCTGGATCATGGGCGCTGGCTTCTGCATCGTTTGGCCTCCGGTTCAGGGCGCCATCTCCTCCGTTGCCGGCATCATTAAGGAGTCGGGCAACATCGGTCTGTTTATCTACGGCATGCTCAACAAGCTGCTCGTTCCCACCGGTCTGCACCACCTCATCTACACTCCGTTCCAGTTCTCCGATGTGGGTGGCACCCTGACGCTGGGTGATCAGGTTATCGCCGGCGCCTATCCCATCCGTGTCGCCGAGATGGCAATGACGGGCCAGCCCTTCTCCGATAGCACCTACTTCAACAGCTACACCTTCAACAACCTGTGGCCCTACATCGGTATCGGTCTCGCCTTTATCTTCACCGCTTACAAGGGGAACAAGGATAAGACCAAGGCCGTTATCATCCCGCTGATCATCACCGCCGTGCTCTCCTGTGTCACCGAGCCCATGGACTTCCTCTTTGTCTTTGCCGCTCCCGTGCTCTTTGTTGTTCACTCGGTTCTTTCCGGTATCTTCCTGGTCCTGCTCAAGGTCCTCTCCGTGCCCGCTTCGACTGCAGGCGGCATCATCAACATCGTGGTTTCCAACCTGGTCCTTGGTGTCGATAAGACCAACTGGCCGATGATGCTCGTGCTTGGAGTCGTCAACGCCGCTCTGTACTTCTTCCTCTTCACCTTCCTTATTAAGAAGCTCAACCTCCACACGCCTGGTCGCGAGGAAGAGTCCGAGCTCGCCGAGTCCGTTGCCGAGGGCGAGGCCGCCGCGTCTGTCGCGGTGAAGCAGGGCGCTGTTGCCGCGGCTCCCGCAGAGGGCGTCGATGCAGGCATCGCCGACCTGGTCGCAGGTCTTGGTGGCAAGGACAACATCGAGGAGCTCGAGAACTGCTTTACGCGTCTCCGCGTGAACGTTAAGAACCCGGACCTCATCAATGAGGACCTCATCAACCACGTGCCCAACAGCGGCATCAACCGCAACGGCAATAATATCCAGATCATCTTTGGCATGAAGGTCGCCGAGATGCGTGACAAGGTCGAAAACGCAATTGAGAAGGAGCAGTAAACAATGATCATTACTCTGTGTGGTGGCGGATCCACCTTTACCCCCGGCATCGTCAAATCCATCGCCCTGCGCAAGGACGAGCTCGACGTTGACGAGATTCGTCTGTACGACATCAACGAGGAGCGCCAGCGCAAGATCGGCGTGCTCGTGGACTGGATTTTGCACGAGGACCTCGGCCTGGACATCAAGCTCACGGTGACCACCGACAAGGAGACTGCCTTTACGGACGCGAGCTTCGTGTTTGCCCAGATGCGCGTGGGCGGCTATGCCATGCGCGAGCAGGACGAGAAGATTCCGCTGCGTCACGGCTGCGTGGGCCAGGAGACCTGCGGCTGCGGCGGCCTTGCCTACGGCATGCGCACCATCTTCCCCATGGTCGAGCTGATCGATGACGTTGAGAAGTACGCTAAGAAGGACTACTGGATTCTCAACTACTCCAACCCTGCTGCCATCGTGTCCGAGGGCTGCCGCGTGCTGCGTCCCAACGCTCGCATCATCAACATCTGCGACATGCCGATCGCGATCATCGACGTGGTTTGCGCCGCACTCGATATCGACAAGAAGGATGTCGAGTACGATTACTTTGGCCTCAACCACTTTGGTTGGTTCACCTCGATCCGCCACAAGGGCGAGGAGGTGCTCCCGCAGCTGCGCGAGTACATCAAGGAGCATGAGATTCTGCTGCCCGACTCCTACCTCAAGGGCATGGGCTCGCTCATGGCAAAGAAGCCCGAGGAGGCCACTGACGAGCACCCCGAGCAGAACCGCCACACCAAGGGCAGCTGGTACTACGTCTGGAAGGGCGAGTACGAGATCATGGAGTGCTTCCCGGAGTACCTGCCCAACACGTATCTGAACTACTACCTGCAGCAGAAGGAGTTCGTCGAGCATTCCAACCCCGAGCGCACCCGTGCTAACGAGGTTGAGGAGACGCGTGAGAAGAACCTCTTCGACGGCATCGACCACTACGAGAAGACGGGCGAGATCGACGAGAGCACGTTCTATGCGGGCAGCCACGGCGACTGGATTGCCGATTTGGCTATCGCTCTGAAGAACGACACCAAGCAGCGCTTCCTGGTCATTTGCGAGAACAAGGGCGCTATCCCCAACATGCCCTACGACGCTATGGTCGAGCTGCCTGCCTACATTGGCAAGAATGGCCCCGAGGTCATCAGCCGCGACAACATTCCTCTGTTCCAGCAGGGCCTCATGATGCAGCAGCTGAACTCCGAGAAGCTCGTGGTCGAGGCTACGATCGAGGGTTCTTACGAGAAGGCGCTCAAGGCCTTTACGCTCAACAAGACCGTGCCTTCGATGAAGGTCGCCAAGGAGGTTCTCGACGACATGATCGAGGCCAACAAGGGTTACTGGCCCGAGCTTAAGTAAAAGCAACAGGGTCGCTGGCCGCATACCTGGAGCAATGCCCCGTCCACGTGATTGCGTGGGCGGGGCATTGTCATTTGGTAACGCGTTTTACCAAATATGGCATTTATCTGCGGTAATGTTCTATTTCACCGCCGAGGGTGACATTTCATACCGCCTGCCGAACTGCGTGGAGACCTAACAACTTTTTAGGTCAGTGTTGTGCGTGTAGCAACTTCGCCCGGCCTCGCCTCCGGGCTGCCATGTGAGAGGGGATCTTGTGGCTCGACTGCACGTAATGGAACGCAGCCACGCTCAGGCCGTCATGGACGACCTGCACGATGCGCTCGGACGTCGTCTGGCGGTGAGTTCGCTCGCCCCGTGCCCCGTTGAGTTTACGGCAGCGCTCGTCGATCTGTGCTCCACCCAGAGCTGCGGCAAGTGCACGCCCTGCCGCGTGGGCCTGAGCGCGCTGAGCGACCTGCTCGCCGATGTGCTCGAAGGGCGCGCCGATGAGTCCACGCTCAACTTGATTGAGCGCACCGCCCGCACCATCTATCTTTCGAGCGATTGCGCCATCGGCTACGAAGCTGGCGCCATGGCACTCACGGCCATTCGCGGCTTCCGCGACGATTTTGAGCATCACATCCGCGAGCGCTCCTGCGGCTTTGACCGCGAGGCCCGCGTCCCGTGCGTTTCGGGCTGCCCGGCGCACGTCGACATTCCCGGGTACATTTCGCTGGTCGAGGCCGGCCGCTATGCCGACGCCGTCAAGGTCATCCGCAAGAACAATCCGCTGCCGCTCGTCTGCGGCCTGGTGTGCGAGCATCCCTGCGAGATGCACTGCCGCCGTGGCATGGTCGACGACCCCATGAACATCCTCGCCCTCAAGCGTTTTGCCGTCGAGCACGGTGAGCTCAACGACCACAAGCCGCATGTAGTGGACAACACCGGCAAGCGCGTCGCCGTGATCGGCGGCGGCCCGGCCGGCCTTTCCTGCGCCTACTACCTGGCCGTGATGGGCCATAAGGTGACCATCTTTGAGCAGCGCCACCACCTGGGCGGCATGCTGCGCTATGGCATCCCCAGCTATCGTCTGCCGCGCGAGCGCCTGCAGGCCGAGATCGACTGGATTTTGAGCGCCGGCATCGACGTTGAGCTCGATCACTCCGTCAACGGCGAGGAGCTTGCCCGCCTGCGCGACGAGTTCGATGCCGTCTACCTGGCCATTGGCGCCCACAGCGATAAGAAGCTCGGCCTTCCGGGCGAAGAGGCGCCCGGCGTGGAGTCGGCCGTCAAGATGCTGCGCGCCATCGGTGACGACGAGCTGCCCGACCTGAGCGGCCAGCGCGTGTGCGTCATCGGCGGCGGCAACGTGGCCATGGACGTGGCGCGCTCTGCCGTGCGCTGCGGTGCCGAAAAGGTGAGCATTGTCTACCGCCGCCGCATCTGCGATATGACGGCTCAGGACGCCGAGATTGCCGGTGCCCAGGCCGAGGGCTGCGAGGTTCTGGAGCTGACGGCGCCGCTCGCCATCGAGACGGGCGAGGACGGTCGCGTGAGCGGCCTGCGCGTGCAGCCGCAGATTATCGGCGAGCCCCGTCGCGGTCGTCCGGCCCCGCGTGCCGCCGCGACGCCCGAGCGCGTCATTCCCTGCGAGCGCGTGTTCGTGGCCATTGGCCAGGACATCGATTCCAAGCCGTTTGAGGACATGGGCATCTTCTGCAAGTGGGGTCGCGTCGTCACCGATTCGGATGGCGCCGTGCCCAACTTCGACGGCCTCTTTAGCGGCGGCGACTGCCAGACCGGTCCCGCCACCGTCATCCGGGCCATCAACGCCGGCCGCGTTGCTTCGGCAAATATCGACCGCTACCTGGGCTTCGACCACAAGATCAAGCTCGACGTTGAGCTGCCGACCGTGCAGTTTAAGGGCAAGCACGAGTGCGGCCGCTGCGAGCTGGGCGAGCGCGAGGCCGGCGAGCGCATCCGCGATTGGAATCTGGTCGAGCAGGGCCTTACCGAGGAAGAGGCACGCCAGGAGGCAAGCCGCTGCCTGCGTTGCGACCACTTTGGCTTTGGCGCGTTCCGCGGAGGGAGGAACCTGGAATGGTAGAGCCCAACAAAACCACTGTCAGCGACAACACCGAAAGCGGAGCACTCAACATGGTCAAGCTCACGATCGATAACTGCGAGGTCGTGGTGCCCGAGCACACCACGATCCTGGATGCGGCCAAGTCCGTCGGCATCCAGATTCCCACCCTGTGCTATCTGCGCGATCTGAACGAGATCGGCGGCTGCCGTGTGTGCGTGGTCGAGGTTGAGGGCTGCGACCAGCTGGTTGCCGCCTGCAACAACTACGTACTCGACGGCATGGTGGTCCACACCAACAGCCCCAAGGCCCGCGAGGCGCGTCGCACCAACGTGCAGCTGCTGCTGTCCCAGCACGACTCGCGCTGTACGAGCTGCGTGCGCAGCGGTAACTGCAACCTGCAGACCATCGCCAACGACCTGGGCATTTTCTATCTGCCGTATCAAAGGCATTTGGCGGGCGAGGGCTGGGACTTCGATTTCCCCATCATCCGCGAAAACGACAAGTGCATTAAATGCATGCGCTGCATCAAGGTGTGCGAGAACGTGCAAGGCCTAGGGATTTGGGACCTGACCAGCCGAGCCACGCACACCGCCGTGGGTACCCGCGGGCGCGCGCCCATCGGCAAGACTGATTGTGTCGCATGCGGCCAGTGCATCACGCATTGCCCGACGGGCGCGCTGCGCGAGCGCGACGACACCGAGACCGTGTTTGATGCTCTCGCCGATCCCGATAAGATCGTGCTGGTGCAGATAGCGCCGGCCGTGCGCACCGCCTGGGGTGAGGAGCTCGGTATTCCGCGCGAGGATGCCACCGTTGAGCGCCTGGCCTGCGCGCTGCGCCGCGTGGGCTTTGAGTACGTGTTCGACACCGATTTCTCGGCCGATCTCACCATTATGGAGGAGGGCTCCGAGCTGATCGAGCGCCTGGGCGCCGCCGCCAAGGGCGAGAGTAACAGCCGCGGCTGGCCCATGTTTACGAGCTGCTGCCCGGGCTGGGTGCGCTTTGTAAAGGCGCGCTACCCGGAGTTTGTCGACAGCCTGTCCACGTCAAAGTCGCCGCAGCAGATGTTCGGCGCTATTGCCAAGACCTACTACGCCAAGGTGCTGGGCGTGGAGCCCGAGCGTCTGTTCGTGGTGTCCGTGATGCCGTGCACGGCCAAGAAGGCCGAGTGTGCGCTGCCGAGCATGATGGGCGAGGGCGGCGCGCCCGACGTGGACGTTGCGCTGACGGTGCGCGAGATGGTGCGCATGATCCGCGCGAGCCACGTGAGCGTCGACACGCTGGTCGAGGAGCCGCTCGATACGCCGCTGGGCTTTGGCACGGGCGCGGGCGTGATTTTTGGCGCCACGGGCGGCGTGATGGAGGCCGCCGTGCGCTCGGCATATTACCTGGTGACGGGCAAGAACCCGGATGCCGATTTCTTTACCGACGTGCGCGGACTCGATGGCTGGAAGGAGGCCGTGGCCGATATCGATGGCACCAAGGTGCGCGTCGCCGTGGCACACGGGCTGGGAAACGCTGCCCGTCTGCTCGACGCGATTCGCGACGGCCGCGTGAGTTATGACTTCGTTGAGGTTATGGCATGCCCGGGCGGCTGCGTCGGTTGCGGCGGTCAGCCCATCCATGACGGCTGTGAGCTGGCAGCCGAGCGCGGCCAGGTACTGTGGGGCCTCGATGCGAACGCCAAGATTCGCTTCTCGCACGAGAATCCCGATGTCCAGGCGTGCTATCGCGAGTTCTTGGGTGCGCCGCTGTCGCCGCTGGCCGAGGGATTGCTGCATACCGACCATCACGCATGGACGATGCCTAACGAGGGGACGTGCTAGCGATGCGCGCGTTTGATTTTGAAATGTCGCGCCGGGGATTTGCCTCGGCGCTTGCCGCGGGCGCGTTGTCGCTTGCGCTGGTTGGCTGTGGCGGCGGAGCTGCGGGGGCGAGGTCTTCTGCGGGTTCGGCTGCTGGGTCTGCGGCGAGTGGCGCTGCCGCTGAGTCGGTCGAGGTGCGCGTTGCCTCGCTCAAGGGACCGACGTCGATCGGTCTGGTGCAGTTTATGGACCAGGCTGCCGATGGCGAGACGGACAATGAGTTCGACTTTGCGATCAGCGCCGCGGCCGACGAGATTGTGCCCAAGGTCATTCAGGGCGATATCGACATTGCCCTGGTGCCGGCCAACTTGGCGAGCGTGCTCTACAACAAGACCGAGGGTGCGGTGCAGGTCATCGACATCAACACGCTGGGCGTGCTGAACGTTGTGACGGGCGACGCAGGCGTGGCCTCGTTTGGCGATCTGGCGGGTCGTACCGTCTACATGACGGGCAAGGGCACCACGCCGGAGTACGTCATGAACTACCTGCTGGAGCGCGCGGGCCTGACCGGTCAAGTGACGCTCGAGTTTAAGAGCGAGCCCACCGAGGTGCTGTCGGCCCTGCTTGCCGACCCGTCCGCCGTGGGCGTGCTGCCGGAGCCATTCAAGACCGCTGCCATCGCCAAGAGCGAGGGCAGTCTGTCGGTACCGGTGAGCCTGACCGACGCGTGGGACGAGCTCGCGGGTGACACGGGCTCCCGTTTGCTGACGGGCGTGACCGTGGTGCGCCGTGCATTTGCCGAGGAGCATCCCGAGGCCGTGGCGGAGTTCTTGAGCTGCCATGCGGCGAGCGTTGAGGCCGTAAATGCGGCGCCGGCGGACTGGGCTCAGGCCGTGGTCGATGCGGGCATCGTGGATAATGCCACGATTGCCGAAAAGGCGATTCCCGGGTGCATGCTCGTGTGTCAGACGGGGAAAGATATGAAGGCGGCGCTCGGTGGGTACCTACAGGTGCTGGCCGATGCGGACGCGAGCGCCGTGGGCGGTAAGCTCCCGGCTGACGATTTCTACTACATGGAGTAGCCCGTGCGTGCGTTTGCTCGACAAATGACTGAGCGTGCGAAGGCGGTGGCGGCAGTGGGTGCCGTCGCCGCCTTTTGGCTTGCTGTGTGGGTGCTGGTGGCGGCGCTGGTGGCGCAGCCGCTGATTTTGCCGGGGCCGGGTGCTGTTGCCTTGGCGCTGCTGCGCCTGATATGCGATGCCGGCACGTGGGCGATTCTGGCGGGCTCGGGCGCGCGGATACTGGGCGGGCTGGCGCTTGCCGCGGTATGCGGCGGTTTGTTGGCCGGGATTTCTGTACGGTCGCGGGCGTTTGCCCGCTTGGTGGCGCCGGCGCTTTCGTTTGTTAAGGCGACGCCGGTTGCCTGCGTGGTGGTCCTGCTGCTTATTTGGTTGGGGTCGGCACGTGTGAGCATCGCGGCGGTCTTTTTGATGGCGCTGCCGGGCGTATATTTCTCACTGGTCGAAGGCTTGTCGCAGGTGGATAAGCCACTGGAGCAGATGTTCCGTCTGCATGGCGTGCGCGGCTGGCGACTGTTTTGCGCCCATACCTGGCGCGAAGTCCTGCCGTTTGTGCTTTCTTGTGCCCGAGCCGTGATTGGCATGAGCTGGAAGGCCGGCGTGGCAGCCGAGCTGATCGGCATGGCGGTGGGCACCGTGGGTGAGCGCATCTATCAGGCGAAGCTTTTGATTGAGACGGCTGATCTGCTGGCGTGGACCGTGCTGGTCGTTGCCGCCTCATGGGCGTGCGAGCGCGTGCTGGTGTGGCTGCTGCGGGTTTCGGGGCCCGTGGCGTGGGGTGCGGCCGTGCGGGCGCATGGGCATGGGCTGCGCGGGCGTGCGAGGGCTGCGGGCGATGGCGCTGCAGCGGAGCTTGCGCTTGCCGTGGGCGATCGCGCGCCCTGGGCGCCGGCGCTCGACGGACTGGTGCTCAACGTGCCCGCGGGTGGGCGTATCTGTGTGATGGGCGCCTCGGGCATGGGCAAGTCGACGCTGCTTTCGTTGGCAGCGGGGGAGTGCGCGCCGTGCTCGATGGTGTTTCAGGACGCGCGCTTGGTCGAGTCCGCCTCGGCGCTGGATAACGCGCTGGTGTGCGCCGATGCACGCGTGGACGCCTCGAGTGCTACGGCCCTGTTGCGCTTGCTGGTGCCGGGGGTCGATGTGCATGCTCGCGTGGCCGAGCTTTCGGGCGGGCAGCGCCGTCGCGTCGAGATCGCTCGAGCCCTGCTGTGCCCGGGCGACGCGGTGATTCTGGACGAGCCCTTTACCGGTCTAGATACCGCTGCGCGCGACGCATGCGCCGAGGTCGTGCTCGACTTGCTCGACGGTCGCATGCTCCTGCTTGCCACGCACGATGCCGCCGACGCTCAGGCCCTCGATATCTCGGACATCATCACGCTCTAAATACTAATTCAGCAACAAAATGATCCGTTTTCCTCCGTCCCCATGGGGTCGGATGTGGTATTCTATCTGCGGGGTAATACTTAGGAATACCAAGAAATACCAAGTAATACCAACGCCGCAGAAACAAACTCCAGATGCGGGCCAATCGGGTTGCCTTCACAGCCCGTCGCCCAGCCGCGTGGCCCGCATCTATCCGCACTACCGTCGTTTCAAAAAGGAAGCGCCATGGCAGAACACATGACCCCCGTAGTCGCGAAGGTCTTGCCCGAGGAGAAGGCAGCCTTCGCGGCGGCAACTCAGCTCGTGGGCACCACGCCGTCCAACGCCATCCGCATGTTCATTGCCGCGTTCAATCGCTGTGGCACCTTCCCGTTCGACATCTCGCCGAACGGGGCTTTTGGCATTTCGCCCGATTCTCATCAACAATGACTGTCCCAAACTGCCGGCATTTGGGGACGTTCCTTTTCTGCCGGCAGTTAAGGAACGTCCCTAAGTGCCGGGTTTTGAGGAGGTTGGCATGCTCAATGCGATGATTTGGGCGCTTGCCTGTTTTGGCGTCGTCGCTGCCGATATCGCCCTGAGCGTGGTTTTGTTTTCTGTTCTGGGTGTTGCGTCGGTGTTCATGGGCTTTTCGATTGACGACCTCGATATTCAATTGCTTCAGGCCGTCGCGCAGACGGCATCGTTTTTAATGGCGCTGCTGTGGTGGCGTTATCTGTGGCCGCGTTCGTTTATGGCGCGCTGGCAGGGCGAGCGTCCGCTTGGCGGGGGAGCGCGTGGGGCGTGGAAGCGAATCGCCTGCGTTATCGTGATTGGCCTGGCCCTGCAGGTGGTCGTTGGCTACGTGACCGACGCCGTGCTGTCGCTGTTGCCCGAGGCCGCGGCCGACTACAGCGAGCTTGTCGAGGAAACAGGCATGGGCGACACCAGCTATCTCGCCGTCCTGACCACGGTGCTCGGCGCCCCATTTTGTGAAGAGCTGCTGGTACGCGGCATTATTTTTGAGTTTTCGCTCCGAGCGTTTAATCCGCAGTGCCGCCCACTTTGGAAGCGCCGGCGTCGTGCGGGTGCGCAGGACGCCGCCATGGTGCCCTGGGCGGCCCCGAGCACGTGGGGTATCACCGCGGCGATTGTGCTGCAGGCGGCAATCTTCGGTTTTATGCATATGAACTGGGTGCAGGGTTGCTACGCGGGCGCCGCCGGCCTCATCTTTGGTTGGGTGCTCGTGACCACCGGAAAGCTCCGCTACACGATTCTGCTGCACTTTGCTTTTAATGCCGGGTCGTATCTCATGACGTTGCTCTGGTTTGTGAACACGCCGTTCGACGTGGCAATTACGGTCGCCATCGCCGGCGTCATCCTCGTTGAGGCAATGCGGTCGCTGCGCCGCGCGTGTGGGATGGACGCAGCGAGCGCACCGCTGCCCTAGTTGCGACGTCCGCCGCCGTTGGCGCCCTGTCGTCCCTGGGCCGCGCGATTGCGCCCGGCAGTGTTCTGTGCGCGCGACATGCCGCCGTGCCCCTTGCTGCCCTTGGGCCCCTTGCCAGCGCCGCCACCATGCGGTTTGCCGCCCTTCTTGCCAGTGCCGTGTCCGCCGCTGGCCGATGTCTCGCCCGGGCGCGGGGGCACGGGGCGAATCAGGCAATGCTTGGTGTAGCCAATCAGATCGCGGCGGCCGGCTTTTTCCAGCGCCTCACGCACGAGCTTGTAGTTCTCGGGCTTGCGGTATTGGATGAGCGCACGCTGCATGGCCTTCTCGTGTGGGTCGCGTGCCACGTAGATCGGCTTCATGGTGCGTGGGTCCACGCCGGTGTAGTACATGCAGGTCGACATGGTGGACGGCGTGGGGTAGAAGTCCTGCACCTGCTCGGGCATGTAACCCATGTCGCGCACGGCCTCGGCGAGGTCCACGGCCTCCTTCATGGTCGAGCCGGGGTGGCTCGAGATCAGGTACGGCACTACATACTGCTTGAGTCCGTATTCGCGGTTCAGGCGTTCAAATTTACGGCAGAACGCGTCGTAGACGGCGCGGCTCGGCTTGCCCATCACGGAGAGCACCGCGTCGCTCACGTGCTCGGGCGCTACGCGCAGCTGGCCCGAGACGTGATGTTCCAGCAGCTCGCGCAAAAACTCGTCCGAGGTGTCGGCCATGGTGTAGTCAAAACGGATGCCGCTGCGGACGAAGACCTTTTTGACGCCCGGCAGCTGGCGCAGGTCGCGCAACAGCTGCGTGTAGCCGCTCTCATCGACCACCATGTTCTTGCATACGCTCGGCCACAGGCAGCGCTTGTTCTTGCACACGCCGTGCTTGAGCTGTTTGTCGCAGGCAGGACGGCTAAAGTTGGCCGTCGGTCCGCCCACGTCGTTGATATAGCCCTTAAACTCGGGATCGCGCGTGAGCAGCTCGGCCTCGCGTATGATCGAGTCGTGGCTGCGCATCTGCAACACGCGGCCCTGGTGGAAGGTGAGGGCGCAAAACGAGCACTCGCCAAAACAGCCGCGGTTGGAGCTAATGGAAAACTTGATCTCTGCAAAGGCCGGCACGCCGCCTGCCGCGTCGTAGTCGGGATGCCAATCGCGTGCGTAGGGGAGCTCGGCCACCTCGTCCATCTCATCGGTCGTTAACGTCGCCGACGGCGGGTTCTGCACCACATAGACGCTGTTGGGGTAGGGCTCTACCAGGCGGTGTCCGGTGATGGGATCCATGTTCTGCTGCTGCACATTAAAGCTGCGCGCGTAGTTGAGCTTGTCGGCGGCAAGGTCGTCCCAGCTGGGCAGCAGGTCGTAGTCGTAGACCTCGTCGAGCGAGCTGGTGCGGTAGACGGTGCCGTTGATGTAGGTGATCTGATCGACGGGCAGCCCCGCGTCGAGCGCGTCGGCGATCTCGACAATCGCGTGCTCGCCCATGCCGTAGATGAGGATGTCGGCGCCCGAGTCGAGCAGTACCGAGCGCTTGAGCTTGTCCTGCCAGTAGTCGTAGTGGGCCAGGCGGCGCAGGCTCGCCTCGATGCCGCCGATGATGATGGGGGCGTCCTTAAACGTCTGACGGATGAGGTTGCCGTAGACCGTGACGGCGCGGTTGGGACGGCGCCCCTCCTCGCCACCAGGGGTATAGGCGTCGGTGTGGCGGCGGTGCTTGGTCACCGAATAGTGGTTGACCATGGAGTCCATGTTGCCGGCGCTGACGAGAAAGCCCAGGCGTGGCTCGCCAAGCACCGTGATGCTGGCGGGGTCGGTCCAGTCGGGCTGACAGATAATGCCCACTTTGTAGCCGTGCGCGTCGAGGACGCGGCTGATGATGGCCATGCCAAAGCTAGGGTGGTCCACGTAGGCGTCGCCGCAGATGTAGACAAAGTCGCACTGGTCCCAGCCGCGCGCGTCCATATCGGCGCGGCTGACGGGGAGGAACTTGTCGCGGCCCGGACGCCAGGGGCGGACAGGCGCTGTCTGGGTGTGCGTGGCCCGGGCGGCAGGGGCGGTCGTGACCTGCGCCTTACCGCTGCGCTTTTGCTGCTGGCCCTGTTTGCCCTGCTGACTGCGCTGGTTGTTCTGAGCGTGCTGAGGCTTTTTTGCCACGATCCCTCCCGGTGTTTGTATGCTGCACGTAATTGTAACCAGTCTTTTTGGGACGGCGCTAAAAAGACTGGTGGAGTACACGAGCTGGCGGGGTCGGCGCGTCGATGTAGGCGTCGGCGCCGCGCTCGCCGTTTGTTTCCAGACTGTGTATCTGCGCGTTGGAGAACCCGTCTCGCGCGCACGCCATGTTGTCAATGGGTTACAGTATGAACGGCGGCTATGTTTCCGCCAACGCACGAGAGAGTCGTCAACAAGGAGGATGCACGACGATGCAGCGTGCCAAACAGATATCGGAATCTATTGAGCTGGGCATCATCTTGGCGCTCGCCGGTGGCTTTATGGATGTGTATTCGTACATTGGGCGCGACCATGTTTTCGCAAACGCGCAGACGGGCAACATCCTGCTCGTGGGCGTGAGCATCTCGGAAGGCAACTGGGCGCTGGCGGGACGCTATTTCTTTCCCGTGGTGTCGTTTGCCGTGGGCATTATGCTTGCCGACCTGGTTCACGAGCGATTTGGCAGTGTGATTCACTGGCGCCAAGTGACGGTGTTCTTTGAAGCCGTCATCTTGCTAGGCGTGAGTTTTATTCCCGGTGGCGATTTCAACCTGCTCGCCAACTGCCTCACCTCGTTTGCCTGCGGTATGCAGGTCGAGAGTTTCCGCAAGATTCATGGACACGGCATCGCCACGACCATGTGTATCGGCAACCTCCGTAATGCCTTGCAAAACGTGGACGACTACATCATTACCCACAAGCGCGGCTTTTTGGAAAACGGCCTGCTGTACTTTGGTGTGATCTTTACCTTTGTGTTTGGCGCCGTGCTGGGCAACTGGTGTATTGAGCGCATGGGCCTGCACGCCATTGCGGTGGCGAGCGTGCTGCTGTTTATCGCGTTTGCCATCATGTTCATCGACCGTGAACGCGATTTGCACAGGAAATGGGCCCGCATCGTAGCTGACTGGCAGACCACGAGCCTTAAGCGCTAAGGTGCATGTTCGTAATGACAAGATTTGACGTCAGCAAAGCGTGCTGCTTGAGGCTATAGAATAAAAATGCCATCTTCCTAGCTATAATTATTGGTTGAGGGGATGGACATATGCCAGAGCTTTTTATTCAAAATAAGACGACAGTAATCAAGTTGATGGTGCTCTGCATTTTATCTGCCCTGGTAGAGCTGTCTGTTGTTAAAGCTGAATCGTTGATTATAGACTATGGCCTGCTTCGCTCTAATTATCGTAACGTTTTATACATTGGGTTAGGCCTGCTAGTATTGCTCTCAGTTGAGCTGGTGACAAACCTGTTCAGATCAAAATATGCGGAGCAATTGGCTTCCGATGGCGCTAACTGCTTCTATAGATTGCTTGCCCGCCGTGCTTTAGAGCGGCCCTTAGTTTTAGCAAAAGACAGTGACTACCTGTTATCGCGCATTGAAGAGGCTGGGAACCTACAGCCGATGATTGGAATATTTACAACTGCGTTTCTTCCGTGCTTAGTGACGGGTTTGGCATCGTTTGTGGCGCTATCTAATATCTCTTTGTTGCTTTTGATCCCTGTTTGTGTTTCGGCATTGTTTATTTCGCTTCTATATCCGTTCGCTCTTAGTAAGCTATCGACTAAGAGCGAAAAGGCATTGGAGGCCCAGGCGAGGGGTTCTGCTTATTTAGCCCAACTAATAAATTGTCGACTTTACATTCGAATTTCTCGTTCAATTAACTTGGAATTACTTCGCTATAAAAAGATGCTTAAAGCCTGCAGGAACTCTCGAGTTGAGGAGAGTGTCTTTGCGAGATTGGCAACTGAAATAGTTAACGCTGGCAACATCATTACTGGCTTGCTTTCAGTTCTGCTGCTTATTTTCCTTGTGTTAAAGCGCGGGCTGACGGTCGGGATTGCGGTGCAGAGTTATCAACTTGTGCTTCTATGCTATTCTCCTTTTCCTCTTGTTCTGAATTGTTGGGCTCAGCTTCAGCCGTCGTTTAGGTCGTTGCGCCGTGTCTTGGAATTACGTCGTCTTTTGGAAGCTGGAAAACCTAATTTGATATGCTTCGATCACGCTGATCGAATTAGTTGGAAAGGAATCAGTCTCTCGTTTTCGTCGAGCGAAACTAATGAGAGGATAACAATTCCAGATTGCACGATACAGGCACCTTGTCTGGTTTTAGTAAGCGGCCCTAATGCATGTGGCAAATCTTCATTTCTGGAAGTATTGAATGGATTATTGTCGCCAGTTGCTGGCAGACTGTGTGTTAATGAGTCTACTGTCATTTTCGATGGCTTGACTTTAATCCAGCTACCCTGCGCAACTATGCCGCAAAGACATTTGATAATGGGGGGAACTTTCAGGAAGGCTCTTTACTATGGTCTTGTAGATATTGACTCTGAAAAACTCATCTATCTTTTGAAGGGTTTTAGCCTCGATAAATTATTTGAAGCCAATCCCATCATTGGAACTAGGGGACACAATTTGTCTGGCGGAGAACTGGCTTCTCTATTACTTTGTAGGGCCTTTCTGAGCAGCTATTCTATTATTATTTTGGATGAGCCTTGCAACAATTTAGATAATGCTTCGATATCCTTTTTGAAGGCGGTGGTTGCACAGGAGATGAAAGAGCGAATCGTCATCATTGCGGATCATGGACATGGTTTTGAACAATTTGCAGACTATGTAATACAGTTTCAGGAGCCAGAAAAAACTATCTAGCTCCTGAACGTTGCTACCAACTGCTATTTGCGAGTTATTCGAGATGCTCTTCAATGCGAGCTCTAAGAAGGGCAATGGCTGTGGGTATGCCAATTGCGGCAGCTAATTCGGCTTTATCCAAAACCTGTATGCTAAAGCACGATTGTTTATCACATTGAAGAACGGTAACTGAAGATACCCTCACTTCCCGTTGGCTGAATATATCGTAATCTCCAAAAAGGAAGTTACCTTTTATTGAGTAATTCGGTATGTTCGTTATGCACTTCATCTCAAGTCTGTTTAGGCCATAATCGAACACCGCAACTTCCTTATGTTCGATGACGAGCGCAACCCTGGGCATGTTACTAAAGCCACCGTCGACGACAGTAAAGAGCTTTTCATTTGTATCGTCATAAACGGTGTATTTAAGACTCAATAGCTGTCCTAGTGGACCCGTGAACCCATGTCTTTTGATGTTGAGGTTGTCTCCCACTGGGTTGGTGAGAGCTAGAGCATGCGGATAAGGGTTACCTTCAATTGAGATTCGATATTCGTTCGTAGCTGTCTTGCTCGATTTAGGACCAGTAGCCACCACGCGTCATCGCCTCAATCGCATTGGAACCGACTTCTGCTTCGTGCGGAGAATTACGCAGTACGTTGCAGTACATGCAGCTGCAATAACCGCATGGGCAATTTCTAATAAAATGAATGACGCTATTTACTGCATGCATGTTAAATGGTCGAATACTTCTCATGATTTGCCTCCCATTGTTCGATTGTTTCTGACTGTTCTATTACCTTCTTCACCTCCTCAACACTGTTGAACCCTATGTTTTCAATCGACGAGTACTCAACGTAAACAGAAAACCTGCTTTCAAGAAAAATTAGCAGTCGAACTAGATCCGATGAGGACAAGCTGAATGGGGAATTGGTCAATCGTTGATTTCTTAGATCTTGATCAAATTGAGTCAAATCCAAATCTCTAATATTGCTTATTGCTTTTTCGATTTCTGCGTAGATGGTTTCATCTTTACAATATGCTGTCATTTCAGTACCCCAAGATCGAAATCAAACAACTCGTCCTCGATTGTCTTGCAGCATAGTAATGATTCTTCTGGATCTAAGCTGGCTGAGAAACTGGGTATTCCTCTTAGTCGAAGTTCTCTTGCTGCTTGAATAGCTTTATCGCTAGATGAATAGCTTATTTGAAATTCATGCGTCTCCAACCCCTCTGTGGCGTCAAGTACTTCGTTTGTAATTTCAAATTGAACTTTCTCTGCTTGCGTAAGCGTTTCAATTACGGGCATGAGCCCTAGCATTATGTCGTAGTCGGCTATCGTGTATGGGATATTGATAATGGCTAAGTCAGGGCAGAAAGCTCGACATGCAGCAATCGACCCCAATCCGTAATCTCCGAAAATGTGGTCGTTGTATTTCATAAGCACATTGGGCGTCTCTAATAGAGCTAGGTCGGATTTATCATTCTCAATGATGAGGTTGATCTGCTCATTCATTTTGATGACGGCAGATTGGCCACCATCAAAACTAAGGGTGTTGCAGCCCCAGATTTCATTTAAAGGATTGAAGCTCAACGCGCATAGATTGGGATGGTGCTTTCTCATCTCGCTAACGATGCTACTGAACGTTATTGTTGAATTGGTGGGTGTATATAGATTCCCGACAACAATTTTTGGTATCAGGGCTAATTCCTGCATGTCGCTTTTGCTAGACTCGATTTGTTCAGCGGCGAGTTGGCTGACAACCGTCTTATTTACAGAATGAGCGTAGGTTTCAGCGTGTTTACTAAATTCTACGAGTCCTGCGGCGCTTTCTTTCGTCGATAAAACGACAACCAGGTCTGATTCATCGATTGTCGTTACATAGTTAATTCGATTTCTTATGCCAATTTCTTTGCAATTAACAAGGTTGGCGACATCTAGGCCGTCCGGTAGAATGCCGCATGGCGTTGATACCCGGATATTGTAGCCATTTCCTAGCAATCCAATCAGAAGAGGATAGTCAGCTCTTGTGAAAGATATAAGTCCGATTGTCTTCATGATTTTTATCGCTTGTTCCTTTTTAGAGCTGTTGCAATGGACACTTCATGTCTATGAAGCTCAAAGCGAAGTATTTTCTGATTAAGTCGGTCAAAGGCAATTCGTTTTGAATTGTCGCATGCTGTTCGCTTGTAATCAGGGCTTATTACTCCTTCGCAATCTGCGCTTTTTATGCATTGGGTGCACAGCTGAAATGCCCAACATTTTTTACATGAATCGCTGGTCAGCTTTGAAACATTGATTATCTTTTCAATTTGACCTAAATCAAATCCTGAATCCAATGTGCCGATATACATTTCCTTCGTTGTTTCGCTGACCCTTTCGCAAGGAAGAAGCGCTCCTGCTGTTGTCACAAATAGACGCGTAACCCCTGGTTCGCATGGGCCACCGGGTATAGCTTTTGCTGGGATGTTCGAAGGTGCAAATCGCTTTATGTTTTGGTTGATGTTTGCAAGCGTATATGAAGCGAGCCTATCGTTGCGGTTTCCTTTTTCGATTTCGCGCTCATCCATAATTCTTGCTTTAAATAAGGCGTAATTTAGCTGACTTGAGAACTCGTCATTGTAGGGGGCGATACGTCCGTTGCGTTCCAGGTAGTTGAATTGAACATCGCAATCTTCGATATCTTTATCATTTATAAAGGAAGAGACTGTTTTATAGATGTTGTTCGTGTCGACTACGGCATTAAAATGAACATATTTGTTGCGTTCAGGATGGCTGTCTAAAACCATATGAACATTGTCTATAACTGTTTGGTATGAGGACTTGCCATTAGCGTAATGCCTAGACTTATCATGGATTTGCTGCGGCCCGTCAAGACTGATTAACAAATAGAATTCATGCCCAGAATCGAAGAAGAATTTAACCATTTCTTCAGATAAAAGAGAGCAATTAGTTGTAATTCGAAATGAGATGTGTTTTCCTTCAAATACCTGCTCTGCATATTGAGTAATTAGCTTAATTTCATTAAATCGAAGGAGAGGTTCTCCTCCATAAAATGCTACGACCGGGTTTGAGTTGTCGATCGAGTGCATCTTAAAGAATTCGATTGCATGTTTTGCCGTCGAAATGGACATGGAGTTATGACTGTGGGCTCTGTTGTATGAGGAGTTTCCGGAATAGATACAGTAATCACATCTGAAGTTACAAGATTGAGTCAGCTGAAGGGTTAGCATCCGTATATTTCTTTCCAGCTTAACTTTCAAAAGGTCAATTGATGGATAAGCGATATCCTGCAATGGCGAATCGCAGCAGTAGCCACATGATTGTAGTAACTGGAATTCTTGGTCTGATTTACAGGAGGCGTGGCAAACTTTGCCTGCTTGGACTTCTGAGATGTAATTGAAGAGATCTTTGCTTACTGCAAGTATCTCGTTTCGATTGGCATCATAAATGTAGTGGCCCAAGAGGGTCTTTATAGGTAGAACTAACATCTCTACCGCCTCTTTCATTTCACTAATGTAATTTAGTGAACTAAGATGTTTGCTATAAAGTATCCTTTTATAAACGTATTGTCAAACATATATTGCTAAAACAGAAACAATTTATAGACTGAGTTGGTCGTATTCTTTGGGCGATTGCTCCTATAATCTAGCCTTCGCTGCTGTCGGGAGGGAAGGACTAGGACTCCGTTATTATGTTGAAACGCTTTAACACTTTTGATGTTCTCGCGTGTTTTTTGTTTCAAAAGCGTTAGGATGGGACTCATAGCGCGGGGCGTAATGGGTGCCCCGCACACGATGGGAGGCTATCAATGGCTAATCGTTTCGTTCTCAATACCATCTCTTATCATGGTTCCGGCGCCATCAAGGAGATCCCCGGCGAGCTCCAGCGTCGCGGCTACAAGAAGATTTTCGTCTGCTCCGACCCCGACCTGGTCAAGTTCGGCGTTACCGCTAAGGTGACCGACGAGCTCGACGCCGCCGGCATCGCTTGGAGCCTGTACTCCGAGATTAAGCCCAACCCCACGATCCAGAACGTCAAGGACGGCGTCGAGGCCTTCAAGGCCGCCGAGGCTGACGCTATCGTGACCATCGGTGGCGGCTCCTCCATGGACACCGCCAAGGCTATCGGTATCATCATCAACAACCCCGAGTTCGCCGATGTCCGCAGCCTCGAGGGCGTTGCTCCCACCAAGAACCATGCCGTGTTCACCATCGCCGTGCCGACGACCGCCGGTACCGCTGCTGAGGTGACCATCAACTACGTCATCACCGACCCCGAGAAGGTCCGCAAGTTCGTGTGCGTCGACACCAACGACGCCCCCGAGGTCGCCGTCGTCGACCCCGACATGATGGCTTCCATGCCCGCCGGCCTGACCGCTTCCACCGGCATGGACGCACTGACCCACGCCATCGAGGGCTACACCACCAAGGGCGCCTGGGAGCTTTCCGACATGTTCCACTTTGAGGCCATTAAGCTGATCAGCGAGAACCTGCGCGACTCCGTTGCCGAGGCCAAGTCCGGCAAGCCCGGCTCCGGCCGCGAGGGCATGGCTCTTGGCCAGTATGTCGCCGGCATGGGCTTCTCCAATGTCGGCCTGGGCATCGACCACGCCATGGCTCACACCCTGTCCGCTCACTACGACACCCCGCACGGCGTCGCTTGCGCCATGCTGCTGCCGATTGCCATGGAGTTCAACAAGCCGGTTTGCGCCGAGCGCCTGGCCAAGGTTGCCGTCGCCATGGGCGTTGACACCACGGGCATGAGCACTGACGAGGCCGCCGATGCCGCCATCGCCGCCGTCAAGCAGCTCTCCGCCGACGTGAACATCCCGCATGTCTGCGAGGCCATGAAGGCTGACGAGATCGAGGTTCTGGCCAAGGACGCCATGGCCGACGCCTGCTTCCCGGGCAACCCGCGCGAGGCGACGCTCGACGACGTTATCGAGCTCTTCAAGAAGATCTGCCCGGCTGCCTAGCCCAGTTTGGTGGTCCTTCGCCCGTAGGCGTATGGTCTTTTGACTTGCTGCTGGCCCCGCCGTGCTACGCGCGGTGGGGCTTTTTGTGCCGCGCCGATGCCCCAAGATGGGCAAAACCAAGGCATGCTGCCCGCTGCGGATAGGTGGTGCACTTCCCAGCGTGCATTTTTGGGAGTATTCAGCAAGCTCTGAAAAATGCATAACGTTGTGAATGGGCCGCAGTGGCCCGCAGACGCCCATCGACAACCATTGCGGGTGGGCTATCGATGAGCGGAGGGGGGCTGTCGCCGCGTTTTTGGTTTGCGACGACCTGCAACACTGCTGTAACCGCGTCGCTTTGCCGTTTGCGATGGGGCTGACGGGGTCCACGGTGCTGAATACTCCGTATTTTGCACGGTCCAAGGTGGGGTACCCTGAGACGAAGCAAATAGATGCCTCATATTTATGCAGATACCGATAGGATTTATGCAAGATTGGGACTGTAAACCGAGCGCGTGCACAAAACCGGTGCGGGGACGTCTGGAGTCGGCTCGGTTTCTAGAGTATTGCACGTGCAGAACGGTTAAAATCGGGGCTCGGTCTTAGTTTTACTTGGAAGGATGTATATGGCTTCTAATGTTGATGCTTCTCTAGAGGAGACGCTCTCCTATATTACTGACCAGTTGAAGACGCTGACTTCTATTGCTTCACCTACGGGCTATACCCGTGCGGCTACTGACTATCTAATGGAAACGTTGCGCGATATGGGCTTTGGCCCCGAGCGCTCCAATAAGGGCAACGTGTTGGTTGAGCTTGGCGGCGAGGGCGAGCCGCTCGTATTGGCGAGCCATGTCGATACCCTGGGCGCCATGGTGCGCTCCATCAAGGACAATGGTCGCCTGCGTCCCACGACGCTTGGCGGGCATCAGTGGTCTACGGCCGATGGCGAGAACTGCACCGTTTACACGCGCGATGGCAATGTCTACACGGGTGTGGTTCTCAATACCGAGCCTTCGGCGCATGTGGCCGATGAGCCGGTCAAGACCATCGAGAAGAACATGGAAATCCTGCTCGACGAGAACGTCGACAGCAAGGACGACGTGCTCGAGCTGGGCATTCAGGCTGGAGACATTATCGCTATGGATCCGCGCACCACGGTGACGGAGAGCGGCTACATCAAGAGCCGCTTCCTTGACGACAAGCTGTCCGCGTCGATTCTGCTGGGTCTGGCTCGCGCCGTTGCTGACGGCGAGGTGACCCTTTCGCGCAAGGTGTCGCTGCTCTTTACCGTGTACGAGGAGGTCGGCCACGGCGGTGCCTTTGTGCCGGCTGATACGCGCGAGATGATCAGCGTGGACATGGGCTGCGTGGGCGACGACCTGGGCTGCACCGAGCGCATGGTGTCGATTTGCGCCAAGGATTCGGGCGGTCCGTACAACTACGACCTGGTGACCACGCTGTCCAACATCGCGCGCGAGCTTGAACTCGATTACGCCATCGATGTGTACCCGCATTACGGCTCGGACGTCGAGGCCACGCTTTCGGCCGGTTACGACATTCGCCATGGCCTGATCGGCCCCGGCGTGTACGCGAGCCACAACTACGAACGCAGCCACACCGACGGTGTGCGCAATACCTACGAGCTGGTCCGCGCCTACGTGCAGCGCTGAGGGGCAGTCCGTAACTCAGCCGAGCAATCACTAAGGCCCGATTTTTCGGGCCTTTTTTCAATTCAGTCAGTTTAGTATTATCATGTATAAGATAAGTTATCTTAACGTGTGAAATACTTAACGAGGTGATGCGGCGCATGGATACATCGGAATACTTATCTATGGGTGATGCCGCCCGCCTGCTAGGCGTCACGAAGGCTCGCATATCGCAACTGGCGGCATCCGGAACGCTCGCATGCAATACTGTGGGCGGCCGGAAGATGGTCGAGTACAATTCTGCGACCGCCTACCAAAAGGTCCGCAAACGCGGCCGCCGTCCTGCAGCCGATGTGGGACGCAAATTTACGCTGATGTCGGCTGACTATGAGGTCGCGCATGTCTCGTTTGATCCGACGCGTGAGTTCTCCTTTGAAATTGCTGAGGTGCTCGATGCGCAAAGGATGCCGCTGGGCACGTGCTCGAGCGCTTCTCCAACGGTGAATAAGCGGGCGCTCAATGCATGGTGGAGCCATCGGTCGGTGCCCGACGCCCGCCCCGGACTTATCTCGCGCTATCGCGAACTGGGAATTGCCAGCGGCATCGAGGTGCCGGTTGAGTGCCTGGGGCTGTCGCTTTCGGATTGCTATTGGTTGCGGCCGGCCGATTGCGAGGGACTCGAATGGCGAGACCTCAATTACTTCGAGAATGATTTTGAGCGGTCTGCGCCCGAGGGGCGTTCGGGTTGGCTGGAGGGCATCGGCCTTAAAAACCCCGACAACACGTCCGAGGGCGAGCTCCCTAAATCATGGATGATCCGCCGCGGCGTTCGCGTCTTGGCTAAAGGATGCGGCATGGATGACCAGCGGCCCTTTAACGAGGCGGTTGCAACGGCCCTGCACCGTCGCCTGCTACCCGAGGATGAGTTTGTTTCTTATACGGTTGAGCACATGTTTGATGGCCCCGTGTGCCTGTGCGATGACTTTCTTGATGGCCGCGAGGAATACGTTCCAGCCTTTTACGTTAAGGATGCACTTGGCGGTCAGCGAGGAAACTCGACGTACGACCGATACTGTCGCTACCTTGGTAAGCATGGAGCTGATGAGGCCGTTGTGAGAAGGTCCATGTCGCAGATGATTGTCTGCGATGCCCTTTTGGCCAATAGTGATCGCCATTGGCGAAACTTTGGCATCATCCGCAACGTCGATACCCTGGAGGTAAGGCCTGCTCCGCTGTTCGATAGCGGCAACTGCCTGTGGTATAACGTGCCAACCGCTGTGCTCGTAGCCGGGGAGTTTGGGTTTGCCGCCAAGCCGTTTGGACCCGACCCCTCCGTCCAACTGGCGCTTGCAGACTCACTTGATTGGTTCGATTCATCGCGGCTCAACGGATTTGTTGAAGAAGCGATAAAGACTCTATCGCGGAGCAAGTGGGCCACGGCGGAGGGCCGGCTCGAGTCCATTCGCCGCGGCCTGGAGCGTCGCGTTATCGAGGTGAATGCTGCTGTTGAAGTGCTTCGACACGTGCGGCGATAATCCCGTGGCTACCTGATGGCTGCCGTAACGGTGCCGCCGCCCAGGACGATGTCGCCGCGGTAGACTACAACGGCCTGGCCGGGGGCGATGGCTCGCTGCGGCTCGTCAAAGGTCAGCAGCATTTGCCCGTCTTCGCCGTGCGTAAGGGTTGCTGCCTGGTCCTTTTGACGGTAGCGGTACTTGGCGCCCACGTGAATGCCGCCGGTGTTGAGCTCTGCCTCCATGCGCGTATCCGGCGCGCTCCAGATCCAGTCGTTGGCCGTGAGCGCGGTGGCGGTCAGATCTTCCGCCTCGCCCAGATGCACGGTGTTGTTGGCGGCGTCGACACCAGTCACATACACGGGATGCGCCATTGCGACGCCCAGGCCCTTGCGCTGGCCGATGGTGTAGCGCAGCGCGCCGTTGTGGCGCCCGACCACGCTGCCGTCGCGCCACACGATATCGCCCGGTGTAGCGGGATGTCCGCACCGACGCTCGATATAGCCCGCATAGTCGCCATCCGCGATAAAGCAGATGTCCTCGCTTTCGGCCTTCTTGGCGTTGGCAAAGCCCTGCTCGGCGGCAATGCGGCGCACGTCGTGCTCCTTGTCCAGGCCTGCCAGCGGAAAGATCGTGTGCGCCAGGCGCTCCTGCGTAAGCGAATATAAAAAGTAGCTTTGGTCCTTTTTAGGGTCCTCGCCGCGATGCAGCTGCCAGGTTCCGTCGGACGCCTGGCTCGTTTTGGCGTAGTGACCTGTGGCGATGTAATCGCAGCCCATATTGAGTGCCGCATCGAGCAGCGCGCCAAACTTAATATGGCGGTTGCAGATGATGCACGGGTTAGGCGTCAGCCCCTCTTGGTAGGCGTTCACAAAGCGTTCGATCACGTTGCGGTCGAAGGTTTGCTGCAAGTCGAGCACGTGATGGGGTATCCCCAGGCGCTCGGCGACGGCCTTTGCATCGGCGATGTCGCGGTCGACCTTACTCATGCCCGTGGTGGGATCGGGCGCGGGGCAGGTGAGGCGCATGGTGGCACCGACACATTCGTAACCCTGACTTTTGAGCAGATACGCGGTCACGCTGGAATCGACGCCGCCGCTCATGGCGACGAGCACGCGCTTGTTGTGCATGGGGAGGTTCTCCTTGGTGGCATGTGGCCAAAAAAGAAAAGCGGCGCGGGAGGCTGGTTCCGCGCCGCAGACATTGTAGCAAGTTCGGGCGTCCTGTGGGACACCCTGTTGGGATGAGCTCAGGCTGCCAGAAGAGAGGGGAGACCGGCGTGCCTTGGACTCGTTCTAAGAACGAGAGCTCTAGTCCTGGAAGAGTGCCGTGGACAGGTAGCGCTCGCCGGTGTCGGCGAGCAGCGCCACGATGGTCTTGCCCTCGTTCTCGGGGCGCTTGGCCAGCTGCAGTGCGGCCCACACGGCGGCGCCGGACGAAATGCCCACGAGCACGCCCTCCTTGTGGCCCACGGCGCGGCCGGTGGCAAAGGCGTCGTCGTTCTCGACGGGGATGATCTCGTCGTAGACCTGGGTGTCGAGGACGTCGGGCACAAAGCCGGCACCGATACCCTGGATCTTGTGCGGGCCGGCCTGGCCTTTAGAGAGCACCGGGGAGGTGGCGGGCTCGACGGCGACGACCTGAATCTCGGGGTTTTGCTCCTTGAGGAACTCGCCCACGCCGGTCACGGTGCCGCCGGTGCCGACGCCGGCGACGAAGATGTCGACCTTGCCGTCGGTGTCGTCCCAGATCTCGGGGCCGGTCGTGGCCTTGTGAATGGCCGGGTTCGCGGGGTTCACAAACTGGCCGGCGATGATGCTGTTGGGGGTCTCCTTCTGCAACTCTTCGGCCTTGGCGATAGCGCCCTTCATGCCTTTGGAGCCGTCGGTGAGCACGAGCTGCGCACCGTATGCCTGCATCAGCTTGCGGCGCTCGACGGACATAGTCTCGGGCATGGTGATGATCACCTTGTAGCCGCGGGCGGCCGCCACCGAGGCGATGCCGACGCCGGTGTTGCCGCTCGTGGGCTCGATGATGGTGTAGTCGCCACCGCGCACGAGCTTGCCTGCCTTCTCGGCCTCGTCAATCATGTTCTTGGCGACGCGGTCTTTAACGGATCCGGCGGGGTTGAAGTATTCCAGCTTGACGAGCACGCGGGCCTTGAGGTCCTCATCGGCCTCAAAGTGAGTGAGCTCCAGAAGCGGAGTGTGGCCGATAAGCTGATCGATGGATGTGTACACATTGCTCATGGTGAACCTCCAAAGTGTTCAAATGACTGGATACCGTGTGGTTTTACGGTGTGTGTGGCAGCGAAACCCACAAACCTTATAGGTTGTTCGTTTTGCTGTTGGCAAGCATAGTAGACAGTAAAGCCTAGTAACGCAATAGGAAATAGAAGATTATTACGAGTCGATTAACCATCTTGACGGGAATAGGTATTTTCAAAACCAATTTTTCGGCTAGAATTTCTACGAATTAAAAGACCGAAAGGCAGCTATATATATGTTGGTTTCCACAAAGGGCAGATATGCCCTGCGCGTTATGGTCGACCTGGCCGAGCATCAGGCGGCCGGTCGCATCCCGCTCAAAGAGATCGCGGCGCGCCAGGGGATTTCGGAGAAGTACCTCGAGAATATTCTGGCGACGCTCGTGCGCGCCAATATGCTCTCGGGCATGCGCGGCAAGGGCGGCGGCTACGTACTTACGCGCCCGCCCGAGCAGTACACGGTGGGCGAGATCTTGCGCCTGACCGAGGGCAGTCTGGCGCCGGTCGCCTGCCTGGATGGCGACTGCAAGGGTTGCTCGCGATCTGATGAGTGCCCCACGCTCGACGTGTGGAAGAACCTTGACAAGCTCATCAACGACTACCTCGACGGTGTGACGCTCGATCAACTTGTCGCTCCCAATGAAGGCTACGACTACGTCATCTAACCCACACCTGCCATGTGGGGACAGGGTGGAAATGGCAGATTCTCTCGCCCTTTAAGACTTGGCAAATAAGAAGGCCGCCCATTTTTGCGATGGGCGGCCTTCGTTTTGGGCTGTTGAGACGGGCGCGGCCGGAATGGCCGTTTTAGCCCTCGGCGATGCTATCGAGAATGCTGCGCATGATGGATACCAGGATGCTGCCCATAAAGGCCGATCCAAAGCTGGCAATGGAGATACCCGCGCCCAGCAGATTGACCGACAGATAGCTGGCCAGCTCGAGCATAAAGCTGTTGACTACGAGCTGAAAAATACCCAGCGTAATGATCGTGAGCGGCAGCGAGATAACCGTCAGAAACGGCTTGACGAGCGAATCGACGATGTTCAGGAACAGTCCCACGAAGGCGAAACAGACCCAGGCCTCGGCAAAACCGAAGGGCTGGATGCCGGGGACGAGGAACGTGGCAATCGCGATGGCGATCGAGGTAAAGAGCCAGTTAAGCATAAAGCGCATGGTGTGAATCCTTTCTTGCGCAGGGTGCGTCGGTGTCGCGTGAAGCGGTTTGCTGCGGCGGCTTGGACGGCCGCTCGGGTGTGCCGCCTTGTTCGGCCGCCCATTGTCTCAGATATTCGTGGAGCTTACGTGCGCATTCGGTTTCAAAACGGCGTTCGTCCTGAAAAACGCGCCGCTGGCAGAGAGTCTTGTCGCTTTAGTTTGGTGGTGTGCTACACTGCTACGGGCAAAAGCCACAGGCGTTGCCCTATTGCATAGAACGGGCGAACGATGCCCGATGTCAGTATCAACTTCGATGCCTTATGGCGGGTTTGGCGGTGATCGATGAATATCGAGAACATGTTTGACAAGCCTGATGTCAAGCAGCTGGTCCACGCATTTAGTCTTTTGGATGACGAGAAGGATATCCAGGCGTTTTTGACCGATATCTGCACGCCGCGCGAGATCTGCGATCTTTCGCAACGTCTGCAGGTTGCGCGTTATCTGGATGAGGGCGAGCCTTATGTTGAGGTTCAGGCCCGCACCGGCGCTTCGTCCACTACGGTGAGCCGCGTTTCAAAGGCACTCAACGGCGAGTACGGCGGCTATCGCAAGATCCTCATCAAACTGGAGGATGGCGAGTAGGCCAGCGGCAACAAACGAATTGCGCAGAACCGTCCCTTCGGGGGCGGTTTTTTGATCCCTTGGAGACGGAGGAAAACGGATCACTGGGCTAGACTGACCTCCTCGGTGATCCATTTTCCTCCGTCTCCAAGGGGTCAAATCTGTTGGCGTGGGGCAAATCTGTCCGCGCGGGCGGGTAGGATGGAAGCATTGAATATTGCGAACGGTTTGAGTGGAGGACCATGCCTGTTCGAATCTATACCACCAACGCCGGCGCGGATTTGAGCGATGCCGAGGCGGCGCTGCTTGCCGACCTTATTGCCCGCCACGGGCGTGCCGTGCTGCTGGCGCCAACGTTTGCCGAGCTCGACCTGTGCCGTCATGATGCGGCGGAAGCCGGCGTTTCGCTGGGTATTGACTACAAGACGCCTACATCGTGGCTTCGCTCGCTTTGGGAGCTTTTGGGCGACGGGCGCGGTTTCGTCGACAACCTGCAGCGCCAGATGCTGTTTTCGGACATGGTAGCGCGCCTCGACGATGCCGACCTGCAGCCGCTTTCGCGCAGTCAGGGCACGGTGCGCATGCTCGCGCGCATGGCCCGCGATGTGCTGCCGGGTGTGGCGGGGACAGGTGCCGAGCGTTGCTGCGACAACGTTTGCAAGCCCAAGCCCAAAAGCGACGCCGAGGCTCGCGTGTTTGAACTTTTGTGCGCCTATGCGAGCGGCTTGGACCGTCGAGACATGGTCGAGCCCTGCGAGGCGGCTGACATTATGGCCAGTGTCCTGGCCGATAGCCTGCCGGCGTGCACCCGCGCCGTATGCGTGCGCGGTATCACGTCGTTTACGCACGGTCTGCTCGAGCTGCTGTCTGCCGTGGCGAACAATGGGGGAGAGGTCGTCGTGCTGCTTGCCCGCGAGCAGGCGGCGATGCGCGAGGAGCTTGCCGCGGCATTTGATGCCCGCGATGTGCTGTTTGAGATCGCGCCGCTGGGGGCGGATGCCGTCGCGTCTGATGCCGCTTACGGGACCGCCGCTCAGCCTGCCTTTATTGAGGTCGCCGGCCCCCATGCCCGTGCTCATGTCTATGCGGACGCCATCGATAAGTTGGTGAAAGCGCACAAGGAGTCCAAGGCCGATAAAGCTACGGCGACGCCCGCCGACCCCATGCGCGTGCTCGTTGTTTCTGCCCGGGCACCCCAGCTGTTCGGCGAGCTTGCCGCTCGTTTGGCGGCGCGCCACGTTGCTGCCGAGACGGCCGAGTTCACGGCGTTTTCCCAATCCATTGCGGGCAGGCAGTTCACGGCGCTCGCCAACCTGATCGAGCGTATGAAGGCCGCCGACGAAGGGGCAGCTTCTAAGACTGAGTGGTGGCCCGCTCCGGAGCTTACCGACTGGATTTACAGCCCGCTTTCGGGTGCCGACGCCGCCAGCGCGCGCACGTTCGACAAGAATATGCGACTGTCGCGCAGCAAGACCACTGCGGGCGTCAAGAGCCTGCTGCAGAGCGTCCAAGGCCAAGTGAGGGGCGCGCGCAAGGCGGCGAGCGACGAGAACTGGTTTAAGAACGTGCCATGTGTGGTTTCGGACGTGTTCCAGGCGCTGTGGCGTGACAAGCCCGTGACGGCGCTCAAGGCCATGCTTGCCGTTGCCGAGGCGTTGCCCGATCGCTCGCTGGGCAGCTTGGATGGCCAAGCCCGTCGCCAGGCGGAGGTGGCCCTGCTGCGCCATGTCATCGACATCCTTATGAATGGCGCTCGCGCGCTCGACGTGTCGCAGGCTGCGACCGTGCCCGTGCTCGATGGCATTCGCACCAAGGTGGACAAGCGTAGCACCGCCTACGATTACGAGACCTACGAGGTTGACCGTGCGCCACGTGCTCAGGTTCGTTTTGCTTCGCTTGCCGATGCGGCGGCTCTGCGCCCCGGCAGCTACGATGCTGTGCTGTTTGCCGATGTCGATCTGGACAGCTATCCGCTCTCACACGAGGAGGGACCGCTGGCCACGCTGACGGCGAGCCTTGGTCGCGAGGGCGTGACGCTTGAGCCCGCGGCCTTGCTGCGCGTGCGCTTTGGCCACGCGATGCAGGCGTCACGCGGCCCGGTTGCGCTCGCCCGCGTGACGCACGATCGCCAGGCGCGCGAGTGCTATCCGGCTGCCGTGTGGACCGAGTTGCGGGCGCATGCCGAGGCCGCTGAAGCTGCTAAGGCAGCTGACGACGCCAAGGCCGCTGACGCTGCTAAGGCTGCAGGCGCCGACAAGGCGAATTGCGTGGGTGAGGGCGATATCGTAAGGGACTTCGATCCCGCAGCAGGCGAAGGTCTCAAGTGCGAGCGCGTGACCTGTGAAGCCCCTCAGCATCTGAGCGCCGAGGCCGTTCCATATCTGGTCCTGCGCCGTCGCGATGGCGAGGGCGAGGATGCACCGCTGGTACCGCGCCTGACGTCTGCCTCGCAGATCGAGGCCTATTCGACTTGTCCGCTATGCTGGTTCGTCTCGTACCGCGTGAAGCCCCAGTCCATCGACGCGGGCTTTGGCAATATGGAGAAGGGCAACTTTGTCCACGACGTGCTGGAGCACCTGCACGCCCGTCTGCCCCAGGAGGGCATGGAGCGCGTGACGCCCGAGAACCTGCTGCGTGCTCAGGAACTGCTACACGAGGTCTTTGACGAGACCTTGGCCGAGCATGCAGGCAAGCGCGGCACCGAGGGTCCGCTGGTGCCGCTCTCCCCGGTGGAGGAGCGCCAGGTGGCCGAGATTTTGCCCCAGCTGGAGGGCGTGCTTGCCTACGAGTCCGAGGCGCTCGCGCCCTTCGCGCCGCACTACCTGGAGTTTGCGTTCAACGAGCTCCAGGTCGAGTATGCCGGCTGGCCGCTCGGCGGGCGCATCGACCGCGTGGATGTGGATGCCGAGAATCGCGCCGTGGTAATCGACTACAAGCATCGCACGGGCGTTGAGGAGTTTAAACTCGCCGACCCCACGGTGCGCGACGAGGAATCGGGCGAGGCCGCCATCGACGACCCGCGGTGGCTGCCGCCCCATACCCAGACGCTTATCTATGCGCAGGCCATGCGCCGGGCGCTGGATCTGGATGCCCGTGCGGCGCTCTATTTTTCGACCAAGGGCGGCAAACCGGCGCTGCGCGGTGCGGCGAGTGCCGAGCTGCTCGAGGAGGAGCGTGGTGACGGCCGCATCCCGGGGCTTAAGAAGGGCTTTCCCGGCGAGGGCGGCAGCATGGACTTCGACGCCCTGCTCGATCGCGTGGAGGACGGCATCGCCGAGCGCCTGCGCGAGCTCGAGGCAGGCAACGTTGCCGCCGTCGACCCGGCGTCGACGCAGGCCGCGCATGCGCGCTGCTCGTATAACCACGAAGGAACGTTTGTAAGGAGGGGCGTGTAGACCATGGATTTTTCGACTTTGATGCCGCAACAGCTGCAGATCGTCAAAACGCTCGACCGTCCGCTGTTTGTCTCGGCGGGCGCCGGTTCGGGCAAGACCTTTACCCTCACGCGCCGCATCGTCTACGCGCTCTCGCCCGAATCCGGTCCGTTCGTTGAGCATCTGGATCAGGTGCTCGCCATTACCTTTACCAAAGACGCCGCGGCCGAGATCCGTGACCGTGTGCGCCGCGCGCTCATCGACGAGGGCATGGACGAGGAAGCCCTGACCGTCGACGATGCGTGGATCTCGACCATTCACGGCATGTGCTCGCGTATCCTGCGCGCACATGCGTTGGAGCTGGGCATCGATCCCGAGTTCACGGTGCTCACCGATACCGACGAGCTTATGGACCAGGCTGTTGAGCATGTGCTGGCCCGCGCGACGGCGCCCGATGCCGCCCCCGAGCTCACCGCTTCGCTTAAGGCCCTCTACGCTTGGTATCCCATGGCGGGCGAGGGTGGGCCGTTTGGCGCCGGTACCACCATTAAAGGACTGGTGCGCGACCTGTTGGAGCTATCGAGCCAGCTGCCGGGCGGCATGGACGATGTGTGCGTGGCGCGCGGCCAGGCTGACACCTCGGCGCTTGCCGACGCCTATCGCGCGGCGTTGGGTGCGAGCAAGGCCGCGACCGAAAAGGCGCAGGTGGCACTCGACGCCATCGACGCGTTTGAGGCGAGTGGCAAAACCATGGTCGATGCGGCGCGACTTATGATGTCGTGCACCATGCCGCGCGCGAGCAAGGCGTTTTCTAAGGAGCAGGTGGAGCTACTCAAGGCCGAGGCTGCTGATGCATTTATCAATATCGTGCTTGCCTGCGGTGCCCCCGCGCTCGATGCACTGGTGGGCCTGGCCCGTTCCGTGGAGGCCGAGTATCGCGCGCTGAAGGCCGGCCAGTCCGCGCTCGATAACAACGACCTGCTGCGCATGGCGTACGAGGCGCTGCGCGACTACCCGGCTATTCGAGCAGCCTATGAGGGCCGCTTTAAGATGGTCATGATCGATGAGTTCCAGGATACCGACCAGATGCAGGTTGACCTGATCCGTTACCTGACCGGCGCGGGTGAGCGTGCGCTGTGTACCGTGGGCGATGCGCAGCAGTCGATTTATCGTTTCCGTGGCGCCGAGGTCGAGGTGTTCCGTCGCCAGGAGCGCAAGGTGGGTTCGACGACGGCGTCCGAGACGGTCGCCACGTCCGATGCCCCCGCCGGCGAGCTCGTCAAGCTTGTACGCAACTTCCGCAGCCACGACGAGGTGCTGCGCTATGTGGCGCGCGTCTTTGACGGCGACACCGGTGGTTTGATGCAGGGGTTCTTGGATCTTGAACCGAGCGACGAACGCGAGGACAAGCTCAAGGCAAAGGCTTCGCGCCGCCAGGCGCTGCTCGTTGCCGGCGGCAGCACCCAGGAGCGAACGCAGGCGAAAGCTCGTGCGATTGCGGAGCGGTTCCAAGCGCTCGTTAAAGCGGGCCAGCCCCAGGGCGGCATGGTGCTGCTGCTGGGCCGCATGACCAACGCCGACGTCTACGCCCAGGCCTTCCGCGACCAGGGGCTCGACTGCGTGATCGCAGGCGGTTCGGTCTTTGCCCAGGCTGCCGAGGTCCAAACGGTTCGTGCCCTGGTGTGCGCGCTTGCCAATCCGGCCGATACGGCCCAAGGCCTTCTGCCGCTGCTGGCCTCGCCGATGTTTGCACTCGGCGCCCAGGAGTTTCTGGCGCTGGCGACCAAACTCGACGAGCAGACGGGCGAGACGTCGCGTCGCAATATCGATGTGGGCATCATGAGCGATTCCGATGTGCCAGGCTTGCAGGGCTTGCCGCTCGTGACGCGTGCCCGCGAGGTGCTGCGCTACGCGCTTCGTCGCGTGGGGCGCGATTCGTTCGCCGCCATCGCGCGCGACGTGGTCAATGCTTCCGGCTGGTTCGTGCGTCTGGCACAGCGTGGCCCCGAGGGCAAGGCCATTGCCGCCAACGTGCTCAAGGCGCTCGACGCCGTGGCCGAGGCAGAGGCCGAGCTCGGCAATTCTCCGCGCTCCATCGCGCTCGCCTTCGACCGCTTCTTGGCGGGCAAGGAGGCCCCGGGCGCGCTCAACGAGGAGGGCGACGGCGCGGTACGCATCATGACCGTGCATGCGTCCAAGGGTCTGGAGTACCCGGTCGTAGCGGTTGCCGAGTGTTTTGGCGTGCGCAAGTCGTCCGGTGCGGCGCAGATGGGTCGCGTCGACGGCGGGGCGCAGGTCGTGGCGCTGCCGGCACGCTTCGACGGCGTTAAACTCGCGGACGGTACGTTCGTGAAGGGCGATGACGTCAAAAAGCAGTTTGAGCATGCATTTAAGGGTAAGGGCACGTCGCTATGGTTGCCGCCGGAGCTCATGGAGGATGTCTGCGCGACGGGTTCTCCCGCCGAGGCGTTTGCCCGCCTGCGCAACGCCGACCTGCAGCTTTCGCTCGAGGAGCGGGCGCGTCTGCTCTATGTCGCCATGACGCGAGCGCGCGAGTTGGTCGTTTTGGCGATGGACGCCGGCGTGAGCCGCGGCAAGGTGACGGCGCCGACCTTCGATGTCGAGACGGATCTGACCTACGACGTGCTGCGCCGCATCCTGCCGACCGACAGTCTGGACATGCCGCAGCTCGATAGCGACCGTTTGGTGTTCGACAACTCCCAGCCGGGCGACTACGAGCTCATCTCGCTGTCGGACTTTACGTTTGGCGAGCAGGCGTTTGAGGCTAACGCTTCGCTGGATGCCGAGGGCAGGCTTGTTCGCGGCGATGTCGATGTCGCTGATAATGCTTCGCGCTCAACTGTGCCCGGTCCTGCCGACCCCAAGGCCGATTCATTTGAGCTTGTGTATCCCCAGGCAGCGGGCGTGCGCATGGGCATCTGTCCGTATCCGATGCGTGACTCGTATAGCTACTCGTCAACCGCCGCGGCGCTGCATGCCGAGGCCGAGGACCGTGCCGCCGAGACGCGCGTGCCCATGGACGAGGCTGGCGATGATGCGGAGTCGGATGGCTCGGAGATGACGGATGCAGACGTGGCCGCCGTTGAGCCTGCCGGCAACCCCATGGCGCTGGGCTCGGCGTTCCATGCCGCCTGCCAGTGGCTGATCGAGATGGGTGCCGATGAGCTGCCCGCTGAGCGTGCCGATGCGCTAGCGCGTCTGTGGCGCCTGACGCCGGAGCAGCGCGAACGCTTCGACGTCGCCCTGGACCGCTGGCTCAAGTCGGCTGTTCGTGCCGACCTGCTCGCGTGGCCGTGCGTTCGTGCCGAGGTACCATTCTTCTCGCTGGGTTGCGAAGACGAGGACATTGCCCGCTACGGTGCATATGCCGAGGGCGCCATCGATGCACTGGCCACCGACCCGGCCGATCCGTCGCGCGCGCTGGTCATCGACTACAAGACGGGTGGCACGCCGGACGAGACGCCGGAGGAGCTGCAGGAGAAACACGCCTTGCAGGCGCGCGTTTACGCCGACGTTCTGCACAAGGCGGGCTTTGAGGCCGTGACCGTCAAGTTCGTTCGCGTGGAGCAGGCGAATCCAACCATCTTCGTCGAACCCGCCGAGCCTCAGGTAGTCACCTACAACCTCTAGCTCAACCGGAGCTGCCCACGCCCCATCCCCCAATAACTTGCGGTGGAATACGGACTGTTTTGGCCAAAAAAGCCGCCAAACAGTCCGCATTTCACCGCAACTGCAAGAGGAGCCGTGTGGGTTTGGCTAGGTTCGGGTGCCGTCCGCGCCGTGCGGTAAAATCGTTCAGTCAGAACACGAACCCGCATCGGAGCTCATCACATGGCATTCGTCCATCTGCACAATCACACTGTTTTCTCCATGCTCGACGGCGCAACCCGTATCCAGGATATGGTCAACCGTGCCGTTGAGCTTGGCATGCCTGCCGTGGCCATTACCGATCACGGCTACATGTATGGCGTGCCCGACTTGGCGCTGGCCTGCGACGCCGTTAACCACAACACGCCCGAGTACAAAACCTGGAGCCACGACAAGGCCTTCTTGGAAAAGGACCGCCGCGACGAGCTGGTGGAGCCCGATCCCGAGGAAAACCCGCGCGAGCATGCCCAGTACGTGAAGGACATGGCCATGTGGGACGAGAAGGGCAACATCGACGAGCTCAAGCCGCCCCTGGTCATCAAGCCCATCTTTGGGTGCGAGGTTTACTTTACGCCGGACGAGACGCTCGCCCGCGACCACAAGCCCGAGCTCTACCACATGATCCTTCTGGCCAAGGACCAGGAGGGCTACGTCAACCTGATGCAGACGGTCTCCGAGGCCGCCGTGCAGGGCTTTTACTACAAGCCGCGCGTGACGCTCGACAACCTGCGCCGCCACGCCAAGGGCATGATCTGCACCAGCGCCTGCATCGCGGGCATCATTCCCAAGTACATCGACCGCGGTGACATGGAGGGCGCCATCAAGTGGGCCGAGACCTTCCGTGACACCTTCGAGCCCGGCGACTTCTACATCGAGATCCAGGAACACGGCATCACCACCGACAACGGCCTGACCGACGAGCAGATGGACCGTACGCTCATCGACATCGCCAAACAGGTGGGCGTCAAGGTCATTGCCACCAACGATTTCCACTACCTGCGCCGCGAGGACGCTCCCGTGCAGGATGTCATCATGTGCATTGGCATGAACGCCAAGGTCGACGACCCCAACCGCATGCGCATGACTGGCTCGGAGTTTTATATGAAGACCGAGGAGGAGATGCGGGCGATGTTCCCGTATTGCCCCGAGGCCTGCGACAACACGCTCGAGATTGCCGACAAGTGCTACGTTGAGCTGGACTGGGACTCCATCATCCTGCCGCGCTTCCCGTTGCTCGATCCCGGCGAGACGCACGAGAGCCAGTTCCGCCGCGAGTGCGAGAAGGGCCTGCGCCAGCACTACGGTGACGACTGGGCCACGCGCGAGATCGGTGGCGTCAACATCAAAGAGCGCTTTGAGTACGAATACAAGGTCATCTGCGACAAGGGCTTTGCCGCCTACTTTTTGATCGTCGCCGAGTACGTGCAATGGGCCAAGGACAACGGCATCGGCGTCGGCCCCGGCCGAGGCTCGGCCGCCGGCGCTATCGTCGCCTACGCCATGAACATCACCGCGTTCGACCCGCTCGAGAACGGTCTGATGTTCGAGAGGTTCCTGTCCCCGCAGCGTACCGAGATGCCCGATATCGATATGGACTTCGACGATGAGCGGCGCCTCGAGGTCGTGGAGCACGTTCGCCAGCTCTACGGCCCCGAGAAGGTCACCCACGTCATCACCTACTCGACCATTAAGGCCAAGCAGGCTATTAACGACGCCGCGCGCGTCCTGGACTACCCGGTCTACATGGGCCAGCGCCTGTCCAAGATGGTCTCGAGCGATCCCAAGGTCAAGCTCAAGCAGGTGCTCGAAAAGCAACCCGGCAAAGAGGATCTGTTTAACCCCGATTTTGCCGAGGCCTATAAAAAGGACGACGACGCCCGCCGCATCATCGACACGGCGCTCTCGATTGAGGGCCTTACCCGTGGCGAGGGTGTGCACGCGTGCGCCGTTCTGATCTGCCGCGACCCCGTCAACGAGCACGTACCCACCAAGCTCGACACCAAGGGCGGCGTCGAGATTACCCAGTACGAGGGTCATACCGTTGCCGACATGGGCCTGCTCAAGATGGACTTCTTGGGCCTGCGCACGCTGACGGTTATCTCTAAGGCCAAGGCAAACATCAAAAAGAACTTCGGCATCGACATCAAAGAGGAAGAGATCCCCTTTGACGACCCCGAGATCTTTAAGCTCATGGGCTCCGGCCATACCGCCGGCGTCTTCCAGGTCGAGTCCGCCGGCATGACGGCCACGATCAAGAACATGAAGCCCACCGAGTACAAGCACGTCGTGGCATTGATCGCTCTGTACCGCCCGGGCCCGCTGGGCGCCGGCATGGTCTCGTCCTACATCAACCGTATGAACGGCAAGGAGCCGGCCGTCTCCTACGACGACCGCCTGGACGACATCCTGGGCGAAACCTACGGCACCATGGTCTACCAGGAACAGGTTATGCTCATCTCCGTCGAGATGTGCGGCTTCTCCAAGGGCGAATCGGACTCGCGTATCCGTAAGCCCGTGGCTAAGAAAAAGATTAAGCTGCTCACGTCGACGGTGCTGCACTGGGAGGATGGCTCGGACGAGACCACCTACGACCACTGGATGAACGGCGCTATCAAGAACAACTACACGCGCGAGGTCGCCCAGAAGATTTGGGACGATGTTCTCGAGTTCGCGTCCTACGCCTTCAATAAGTCGCACTCCGCTGGCTACGCCATCCTGGTTATGCAGACGGCGTGGCTTAAGGCGCATTATCCGCACGAGTACATGGCGGCCGTTCTGACGTCCTACACGGGCAAGACCGACAAGATCGTGCACTACGTCTCGGCATGCCGTCACGACGGCATTCCCGTGCTGTCGCCAGATGTCAACGAGTCCGGTACCGAGTTCACGGCTACCAAGGAGGGCGTACGCTTTGGTCTGGCCGGCATCCGCGGCGTGGGCACCGGCGTGGCGCAGGCGATTATCGCCGAGCGCGAGGCGGGCGGCCCGTTTAAGACGCTGCACGACTTTGTCGAGCGCGTGGACTCGAGCCAGGCAAACCGCCGTGTGATCGAATCGCTGATCAAGGCGGGCGCCTTCGACTCCACGGGGTATCCGCGTCGTCAGATGATGCACTTTGTGGACAAGAACAACCCCGAGAACATCATCGATGCCGCTGCGAAGCGCCAGAAGGATCGTGCGAGCGGCCAGACGTCGTTCTTCGATATGTTTGGCGACGTTGAGGGCTCGGGCTTTGAGGTGAGCGTGCCCGATCCGGATGGCCAGGAGTGGGACCGCCACCTTAAGCTGAGCCAGGAGAAGGAGGTTCTGGGCATCTATGTCTCGGACCACCCGCTGCGCCCGTTTGAGTATGCACTTAGCAAAGCGCGCGACTTCTCGTTCTCGCAGATCGACACCGGCTACGAGGTGCAAAACCCCACGGGCGGTACCATCAACCAGGAGATTCCCGAGGGCAAGGCACTGTGGTGGGCCGGCATGGTCTCGAGCGTGTCCAAGCGCGTGACCAAAAACGGCGACCCCATGGGCATTGTGCAGCTCGAGGACATGGAAGGCGAGGCCACGGTCGTGGTGTTCCCCAAGACCTACAAGGAGGCCGAGGGGTACCTGTACGGCGAGGTCGATCCCGAGACCGGTGCACAGCTGTCCGATGCGTTTGTTCGTATTAAGGGCAAGCTCGAGCGCTCGGACCGCGGCGACCAGATCATCGCGCAGGAGATCGTGCCGCTTGAGCTCAACGAGGAGAACAACAAGCCCAAGGTGTTTGAGGTCATGGTGCCCAACAGCCGCTTTAGCCAGGGCAATATGGCGCGTCTTGCCACGGTGCTTACCGCCAACCCGGGCGGCGACCGCGTGGAGATCTTTATCGAGCAGGTGGACGGGCGCGTGCTGCGTGCCGAGGTGCCGGCCAAGGTCAACGCACGCTCGATTCCGCTGCTGGCCGAGGCCAAGGCCATCGTGGGTAACCAGGGTCGCGTGACGGTTATCTAAAATGATTTTTCTGGGACGGGGATTAAAAAATCATTTTGGGTGACGTGTAGCGGTAGACCGGTCTTTCTGGGACGGGAATGATTTTTTCATCCCCGTCCCAGAAAAATCATTTGGCATGCGAGATTGGAGGAAGTGATGGCACAGGGGACGTTTGCGCAGGCGCTTCGTAAGGAGGCGGCGCTCAGCAGCACCTTTATGAAGGGGCGCTCGCTCATGCTCAACGGCGCCGTGCTGTCGTTTGAGGACTCCGGCTCGCGCTTCTCCAAAAATGTGACTATCGAGGGCACGGTGCGCGGCTCGCGTGGCGACCTGTACAAGACGCACGTGGCGCTCGACATGGACGAGCGCGAGGTTATCGACTACGACTGCGATTGCCCGGCCGCCTTCCGCTATTCCGGCATGTGCAAGCACGCCATCGCCACGGCGTTGGCGTATCTGGATGCCAGCGGCGCCGAGCCCGTCGAGGGTTTGCGTACGCCGGTCCGCGCGTTTACGGCACCGCCCGCACAGTCCAAGCAGCCCACACGCCCCGCGCCCACCGCATCTGCGGTCAACCCCAACTTTCCCTTCCCGGCACCCGTCCCCACGAGCCCGAGCCTTGTGGCCGCGCTTTCCGATCTTTCGGACGCGCGCATGGATGAGCTGACGAGCATGCGCCGCAAGCTTGCCAGCACCATCGACCCCGATGCGCCCAAAGCGATGCTGGAGCCCTCGCTGGTGCCGTACTACAATCCGCTGTTTGCCGATCGCTTTAGCTGGGCGCTCGAGTTTCGCATTCGCTGCGGTTCGGTGTCCTACGTGGTTAAGGATATCGACGGCATGGCCGATGCCTATGTGCGCGGCGGTACGTTCTCCTATGGCAAGAAGCTTACGTTTGTCCATGTGCCCGAGGCTTTCGATGACGTGTCGACAAAGCTGCTCGACTTTGTCGCAATGACGGTCGCCTACCTGAGCGACATCACGAGTTCGCGCTCGGCATCGTACGACTTTGCCCGCAGCGGTTTTGTCGCCGAGCGTCAGTTGCCGGTATCCGAGTATTCCGTCGTGTCCGTGCTGGACCTGCTGCGCGGCAGGGCCATGTCCTTTGAGCCTGCTTGGTCGCGGGGGACGACGACGCATCGCGCCTACGAGGTGGCCGTCGAGCCGTCGCCGCAGGGGGAGGGCGAAGTCCCGGCTAAACGCCCGCCGCTCCTTGCCGCCAAGATTGCACCGGCGGCGGGAGGCAGCTATGACTTGCGCCTGCCGGCCGATACATACTGCTTTGTCGCGGGCGACGCAGCCTATCTGGTCGATACGCGCCGCGCGCGCCGTACCGACACGGCGTTTGCCCAGCATGCGGCACCGTTCCTATCGCACTTGTTGCCCTGCCGCACGCCGGTCCATATCGCCGCCGACCAGGTGGGCGAGTTCTGCCGCATGGCGCTGCCGATCTTGCGCGACTACACCGACCTGACCGCGCCCGCCGCGCTCGACGCCGTGGCGCCCGAACCGAGTTTTGCCATGGCGATTGGCGTCGACGACGGGCTCGTGACCTGCAAAATTACGGTGACCTACGGCGATTGGTCGGAAGATCTCTTTAGCCTGGGTGCTCCGGGCAGTCCTTTTGAAGAGCAACGCCCCGGCGTTCCGCCCCGCGATACGATGGCGGAGTTTCGCGTTATGGACACGGCTGCCATGTACTTCGATTTCTACGAGGGCGGCCTGGCGTTTGAGGAGCGCGATGACGAGAGCCTGTTCCACTTGCTGACCGAGGGCCTGTCTGCCCTGTCCGAGCTGGGCGAGGTCATGCTCAGCGACCGTCTGCGCCAGATTTCGGTCCGCCCTGCGCCCAAGCTCTCGGTGCGCGCGACCGTCAAGAGTAACCTGCTCGATGTCGAACTGGGCGCGAGCGGCCTTTCGGCGGCAGACCTTGCCATCTATCTCGATTCGTACAAGCGTCATCAAACGTTTGCGCGCCTTACGTCCGGCGACATCATTCGCCTGGACGAGGGCGCCCGAGCCGCGTTTGGTCTCGCCGAGGACCTGGGTGTCGATGCCGTCGACCTGCTCGACGGCGTGTCGCTTCCCGCGTCGAGCACCCTGTTCGTCGATAGCATGCTCGCGCGCACGCCCGCGCTCGAGGCCGATCGCGACGCTGCGTTCCGCCGCACCGTCGAGCGCCTGGACACGCTCGGCAAGATGGACTTTACGGTGCCGGCATCGCTCAAGGCAACGATGCGCGGCTACCAGGTCGACGGATACCAGTGGCTCGGCTCGCTCGAACACCTGGGCCTTGGCGGCATCTTGGCCGACGACATGGGCCTGGGCAAAACGCTCCAGATGATCGCGCATATCCTGGCGCGCGTGGAGGCGGGGGACACCAAGCCCACGCTCGTGGTATGCCCGGCCTCACTCGTGTACAACTGGACTGCCGAGCTGGAGCGCTTTGCCCCGTCGCTTGATGCGTACGCCATCGTGGGCGCCAAGGCGCAGCGTCGCGTGCAAATTGCCGGTGCCGCCGAGCACAACGTGGTCGTGACGTCGTATGACCTCATGCGCCGCGACATCGACGAATACGTCGAGCAGGACTTTGCCCGCGTGGTGCTCGATGAGGCACAGTACATTAAAAATCCGCTCACGCAGGTGGCGCGCGCTGCCAAGCGCCTGCCTGCCGGCGTGCGCTTTGCCCTGACGGGCACGCCCATCGAAAACCGCCTGTCCGAGCTCTGGAGCATCTTCGACTTTTTGATGCCGGGCCTTTTGGGGACGCGCGAGTCGTTTGCCAAGCGCTTTGAGAGCCCCGTCGAGCATGCCGAGGGCGATAGCGCCGCTCGCCTGCAGGCGCTCGTGTCGCCGTTTGTGCTGCGCCGTGTTAAGGAAGACGTGGTGGCCGACCTGCCCGAGAAGATCGAGGACACCGTCATGGCACAGCTTACCGGCGAGCAACGCAAGCTCTACCTGGCCAACCAGGACCGCATCGCCCAGCAGGTGCAGCACCGCGAGGCTGGGGAGTTTAAGAAGGACAAGCTCAAGGTGCTCGCCGAGCTCACCAAGCTGCGCCAGATCTGCTGCGACCCACGTCTACACTACGAGGATTACAAGGCGGGGAGCGCAAAGCTCGATACGTGTATGGAGCTCGTGCACGGCGCACTCGACGGCGGGCATCGCATCCTGTTGTTCAGCCAGTTTACGGGTATGCTCGATATCATCGGTAAGCGCTTGGCCAAGGAGGACATCGCCTTCCTTAAGCTCACGGGCGCTTCGTCTAAGGAGAGCCGCGCCAAGATGGTCGCGCAGTTCCAAGCGGGCGAGGTCCCGGTCTTTTTGATTTCGCTCAAGGCGGGCGGCGTGGGCCTTAACCTGACGGCGGCCGACGTGGTCATCCACTACGACCCGTGGTGGAACGTGGCGGCGCAGGACCAAGCGACCGACCGCGCGCATCGTATTGGCCAGCAACATACCGTGACCGTGTACAAGCTCATCGCCAAGGACACGATCGAGGAGCGCATCATGCAGATGCAGGAGTCCAAGCGCGACCTGGTCAACAGCGTGCTCGGCGGCGACGGCATCTCGTCGGCGCTGTTTACCCGCGAAGATGTTCTGGCGCTGCTGGGCGGCGACGGGCGCTAACCCGCTCGGGTGGGGCCGCCAGGGCGGATAGCGCACGCTGCCCCATCGTCCCCGCCCGTTATGTGTTCATTTGCAATGCCGTGGATGGTTTGTCTGCCTTTGGGCATAAGAACCATCAAGAACATTGGCACGTCAGCAAAGGAGAACATCATGGCGAAATTCTTTAAGGGCCCCGACGGTAAGCTCATTGCCGCCCTTGGCAACGACGTTGCAACCCCTGCCGGTTGCACGGAACTGACCGCAAACACTGAGGACGCGGCGCACGAGAAGCACGTGCCTGTTGTCGAGACCGAGCGCGACGGTCACGTGATTCGCGCACGCGTTGGCTCGGTCGAGCACCCCAGCCTGCCCGAGCACTATATTGAGTGGATCGCCCTTGAGGCCGAGGGCCGCTTAGAGGTCCATTACCTTGAGCCCGGCATGAAGCCCGCGACGTTTTTCGCGGGCGGCTCCAAGACCGGTACCGTCTATGCCTATTGCAACCTGCACGGGCTGTGGTCCGCGACGTTCTAGGAGCGCGCCCCCGCTCGGGGTATCATAGCTAGCATATGCACATGCGAGCGCCGGCTGCATTATGCGGCCGGCGCTTTTACTACGACAACGATGGTTTACGACGGAAAGGGCTGAGCCATGAAGCTCGCGCTTGCACAGATCGATATGCGCCTGGGTGATATTGAGGGCATTTGCGGCCGCATCGAGGACCAGGCTCGTCTGGCCCACGAGCGCGGGGCGCGCGTGCTGTGCGTTCCGGCTCCGCTCTTTATGGGCGCCATGCCCGGGGGCCTGGTGGGCACTGCCGACTTTGAGCACGACATGCTTGCCGGCTTGACTGGTGTCGCCGAGCGTATCCAGGAGCTTGACATGATCTGCATCGTGCCCGCGGCGGTTTCGTTTGAGGGCCAGCCGCTGCTCGACTACATGATGCTCAAGGACGGTCATGTGGTGCCGGCGCGTTCGAGCATTGCCCTGCAGCGTGGCGAGAACAACGACACGCGTTGGGCGCCGCCGGTGTTCGACGTGGACGGCGTGCGCATCGCCGTGATTTTTGACTTGGACCGCGAACTCGAGATGCTGCCGACCGGTGTTGACCTCATTGCGTATTTCCAATTCAATGCGTTTGACATGACCGACCGCGAGACTGCCGCCATTGCCGCCGTTCGCAGCGGCGCCTACCGCAAGATCGCATCCAAGCGCAGTGTGTGGTTTGCCTGTATGGCGCCGGTCGGTGCCTATGACGAGTCGGTGTATACCGGCGGTTCGTTTGTGCTCGACGACTGCGGTCGCGTGGTGGCCCAAGCGCCGTGTTTTGAGGAGAGCCTGCTGGTTCAGGAGATTCAGCGCGGCGTGATGCTCGATGCCCTGGAAGATCACGAACTGCCCGAGTTCCGTTCCGAGGAGTGGCTGTGGCAGGCGCTGGTGCTCGCCGTGCGCGACAACGCCCGGGCCCACGGTGCGTCGCGCGCCGTGGTGGCACTCGAGGGCGACTTGCCGTCGTCCCTGCTGGCGGCGCTGGCCGTCGACGCTCTGGGCCCACGTAATGTGATTGGCCTGGTGCTGGGGCGCAACCGCATCTTTACGCCGGCGCAGGAGGAGGCCGAGGCTGCTCGCTGTGCCGCCGTTCGCGCCATTGCCGAGCGCCTGCATATTCGCACGGTTGAGCGCGATGCGCCGGATGCCGCGCGCGTGCTCGACCGCGATGTGTCGGCGGGCGACGCCGAGCGCCTGCGCTCTCGCACGCTGGGCCTCATGCTGGAGGACACGGCGCTCGGGCTGGGTGCGATGGCGTTGAGTCCGCTGTCCAAAACCGAGTACGCGCTGGCGGCGCCGGCGCTTTGCGGCGGCTACCAGGGCGATTACGCGCCCTTTGGCGATGTGTACCTGTCGACGCTTGAGTTTGTGGCGCGTGTGCGCAACCGCGCGTCTGCCGTGGTGCCCCAAGAGCTCGTGACGCTCAACGCGGTGGAAGATTGTATGGAGCGCGTGCTGGCGCAGGCGCTCTCGACGCTTGACGGTCCGGTCGATATGCTCGACCGCGCGGCACAGCTGCTCGGCGGGCTCGAGCCGGGTGAGATCGATGGCGCGCTTGAGGCACACGTGGACCGCAATCGATCTTTCGACGACATCCCGATGGCCGCTGGCAAGCCTGAGGCCTGCTCGCTGCTGCTGATGCTCGTTCGACAGGGTGAGGCTGCCCGCCGCATGTTGCCGACGGCGCCGATCGTCTCAGCCCGTTCGTTTGTCGAGCGCGCCTGGCCGTACATGCTCGCGTGGTCCGACCTGGGGCTTAACGGCAAGGAGCGTATGACGGTCGATTCGCTGGCGCGCGCCGAGGTGCGCCGTTTTGCTGACGAGGATACTAGTGAGCGCGTGCGAAACGAGATGATGGGCGTGCTGGGCGAGCTACTGGGTATTTCGCCCGAGCAGATGGAGGAGCTGCGCTCTGAAGACGGTCAGCGTCGTTTACACGAGGGAATGAAAAAGTTCGAGGGCGAGGTTCAGGACGCCATCGATAAGATGATGGGCGGCCAGGGTGGCCCGCAGGGTGGGCCCCAGGGTGGCCCGATGCCGCATCCGTCGGTTGATCCCCGACAGTTCCCATTCTTCTCGCAGAACTAAACTGGGGATGGGATTCGCTCTCAACCCCGATACTTCAACTAAGCATCTTGACCCCGTTGTGTTATTCTAGAACAGACGTTCGTGAGTAGTGCGCGGGGCCTTGCCTTGCGCTTGGTAAAAGACGAGGGGAGGTTGGCTTGGTTATTTTGGGCATCGACCCCGGTTTGGCTCATACGGGTTGGGGGATTATCGAGGAGCGGCGTGGCGAGGTTCGCTGCCGTGCCTATGGCTGCATCGAGACCAGCGCAGGCAGTCCGCTCGCGGTGCGCCTGTCGCATATCGCCCGCGACCTCAAGGGTGTCGTGGAGCGTTATCGACCCGATACCGCTGCCATCGAGAGCATCTACTTTGGCGCTAATGTCCGCTCGGCAATCCCCACGGCACATGCCCGCGGTGCCGCGCTCGTGGCGCTTTCGGAGTGCGCGCTCGAGATCGGCGAGTACACGCCTATGCAGATCAAGCAGGCTGTGGTGGGTACCGGTGCCGCAGATAAGCGGCAGGTCGCCTACATGGTGCGCACGCTCACGCAGCTCGATCACGACCCGCATCCCGACCATGCCGCCGATGCCCTGGCCTGCGCCATCTGCCACGTTAACCTCAGCCGCACCCGGGCGCTTACCGGCGGCGAGTTCTATCAACAGAGAGGAACCGGATACTGATGATCTCCCAGCTCCATGGAACGCTTGTCGAGGCCACGATGAGCTCTGCCGTCGTCGATGTATCGGGCGTGGGCTTTGAGCTCGGCATCTCGGCCAGCACTGCCGCCACGCTGCCTGCGCCCGGCGGCGAGGTTCGCCTCTATACCCGCATGCAGGTCCGCGAGGACGCCATGACACTCTTCGGCTTTGCCTCCAAGGACGAGCGCACAATGTTTGACAGGCTCGTGTCCGTCTCGGGCGTCGGTCCGCGCCTGGCGCTCGCCGTGCTTTCCACCTATACCGTGGGACAGCTGTATTCCCTGGTGATGGCCGAGGACGACAAGGGCATGGCCAAGGTTCCCGGTGTGGGCAAAAAGACCGCGCAGCGTCTGATCCTGGAGCTCAAGAGCACCTTTGCCAAGGATAAGGGCTTTGTGCCGGTCGACGTGATCCCCGGTCAGGTTGCGATGCCCGTGCCCGCCGCCGCTCCTTCGGCGATCGATGACGCCCGTGCGGCACTCCTTTCCATGGGCTTTAGTCCGCAGGAGACCGATGTTGCCCTGAGCGGGTATGATGGGCAGGATATGCGTGTCGAGGATTTGCTCGGCGCGGCGCTTAAGCGACTCGGAATGGATTCGTGATGTGGGAAGCCGATGACTCTCAGGACCTGTGGGCGACGCCCGGCAACTCGCCGGCGGCATCCATGGCGCACGGTGAACGCATGGTGGGCTCGGAGCTGACGGCCGAGGACCTCGATGTCGACCGTACCCTGCGCCCCCAGCGCCTGGATGACTACTGCGGCCAGGAGCACATCAAGCAGAGTCTGCGCGTGCTTATCGAAGCGGCGCAGAGTCGTGGCGAGACGCTCGACCACGTGATCTTCTCGGGTCCTCCGGGCCTGGGCAAGACCACGCTGGCCACCGTTATCGCCAACGAGCTGGGCGCTCAGATCAAGACCACGAGTGGCCCTGCCATCGCGCGCACGGGCGACCTGGCGGCCATCCTTACTAACTTGCAGCCGGGTGATGTGCTGTTTATCGACGAGATCCACCGCCTCAACCGTTCGGTCGAGGAGGTCCTGTACCCCGCGATGGAGGACTTTGCCCTCGATATCGTGATTGGCAAGGGTCCGGCGGCGCGCTCGATTCGCCTGGATATCCCCAAGTTTACGCTGGTAGCGGCAACGACCCGCTCAGGCATGTTGACCGGCCCGTTGCGCGACCGCTTTGGCATTTCATATCGCCTGGATTACTACACGGTCGAAGAGCTCGCGCAGATTGTGACGCGCTCGGCAACTATCCTTGGCGTGGCGATCGACCATCCGAGCGCGCTCGAGATCGGCTCGCGTTCGCGCGGCACGCCACGTCTTGCCAACCGCCTGCTCAAGCGCGTGCGCGATTACGCACAGGTGCGTGGCAACGGCCCCATCGAGCTCGATATCTGTCGCCAGGCGCTCGAGTTCTTCGAGATCGATGAGCTCGGTCTGGACTGGATGGATATTCGCATTTTGGAGACGCTCGCTAAGACGTTCTCCGGTCGCGCCGTTGGGCTTACGACCCTTGCCAGCGCGGTGGGCGAGGACCCGGGCACGCTCGAGGATGTCTATGAGCCCTATTTGCTGCAGTGCGGGTTGATGATTCGTACGCCGCAGGGCCGTCAGGCAACCCTTCGCACCTTTGAGCACCTGGGGATTGAACCTACCGTTTAGGGCGATTTGTTTTGGCGGGCTGTTGGGCTATCGCTGGGCATCGGGTAAACATATCGCCGTTCATCGGTTATGGGCGTTTTACTATTGCGCGCCCGTGCTATGCTGAATTGGTCTTTTTCTCATTCGGTAACGAAAGGACCGCCCATGCCTACTGACATCGAAATCGCACGTTCTGTCACGCCGCTGCCTATTACCGAGGTGGCCAAGAACGCCGGCGTCGACGTTAAGCACCTTATTCCGTACGGCTTCGACAAGGCTAAGGTCGACTATTCACTGCTCAACGAGCCGACTGGCCACCAGGCCAAGCTCGTCCTCGTGACTGCCATCAACCCCACACCCGCTGGCGAGGGTAAGACCACCACGACCATCGGTCTGGCCGATGGCTTGCGCCGACGCGGCGTCAAGAGTGCCGTGGCCCTGCGCGAGCCTTCGCTCGGCCCCGTCTTTGGCGTTAAGGGCGGCGCTGCCGGCGGCGGCTGGGCTCAGGTCATCCCCATGGAGGATATCAACCTGCACTTTACCGGTGACTTCCATGCTATCGGCGCCGCCAATAACCTGCTGGCCGCCATGCTCGACAACCATATTCAGCAGGGCAATCAGCTCGGTATTGACGTTAAGCGCATCACTTGGAAGCGCGTCGTCGATATGAACGACCGTCAGCTGCGCCACGTCATCGACGGTATTGGCGGTAAGGCCCAGGGCGTGCCGCGCGAGGACGGCTTCGATATCACCGTCGCCTCCGAGGTCATGGCAATCCTGTGCCTGTCTACAAGCATTAACGACCTCAAGGAGCGCCTGGGCGAGATCGTCGTCGGCTACAGCTTTGCCGGCGAGCCCGTCCGCGCCCGCGACCTTAAGGCCCAGGGTGCCATGGCCGCGTTGCTTAAGGACGCGCTCAAGCCCAACTTGGTGCAAACGCTCGAGGGCACGCCTGCGTTTGTCCACGGCGGCCCCTTCGCCAACATTGCCCACGGCTGCAACTCTATCATGGCCACGCGTATGGCGATGCGCTTTGGCGATGTCGCCATTACCGAGGCCGGCTTCGGTGCCGATTTGGGTGCCGAGAAGTTCCTCGACATTAAGTGCCGCATGACGGGCGTTCGCCCCAGCGCCGTCGTGGTCGTCGCCACCGCTCGTGCGCTGAAGTACAACGGTGGCGTCGCCAAGGCCGACCTCAACGAGGAGAACCTCGAGGCACTCAAGGCCGGCATGCCCAACCTGCTGCGTCACGTCGACAACATCCAGAACGTTTATGGTCTGCCCTGCGTGGTCGCCATCAACCGCTTCCCGACGGACACCGAGGCTGAGCTTGCGCTCATCGAGTCCGAGTGCCAGAAGCTCGGCGTCAACGTTAAGCTTTCCGAGGTCTGGGCCAAGGGCGGCGAGGGCGCGCTCGACTTGGCCGATGAGGTCATGCGCTTGATTGAGCAGCCGAGCGAGCTCAAGTTTGCTTACGAGGACGGCGCCGATATTGCCGACGCTCTCGAGGCCGTTGCCACTAAGGTTTACCGAGCCGATGGCGTCGACTTTACGCCCGCTGCCAAGCGTCAGCTCGCCGAGCTGCGCGAGAACGGCTTTGGCAACCTGCCGGTGTGCGTCGCCAAGACCCAGTACAGCTTTAGCGATAACGCCAAGGCACTGGGTGCTCCCGAGCACTTCCGCATCACCGTGCGCGAGCTCAAGGTTTCTGCCGGCGCTCACTTTGTGGTCGCGCTGACCGGTAGCGTTCTGACCATGCCGGGCCTGCCCAAGGTGCCCGCGGCTGAGAACATCGACGTCGACAACGACGGCAACATCACCGGTCTGTTCTAAGCTTGTTGCCCATAGCTGCTTGCCCGCCCCGTCGCGCCTACCAAGGCCCGGCGGGGCTTTTGTTTTCTAGCCGCGCTTGTCTTGTAGATATGGACGGGCTCTGTCCGTCACGGGCTTTTGCGCGGGTAGAATGCATGGATAACTTGATGCTTACGGGCGACGGAAAGGAATCGTTGCATGGATCAGGACAAGACAACCGTGATGGGCGGCTACGGTTCCACGCAGGCTGGCGATAGCGCCGATGCGACCCGCGTTGTTCCCAACCCCGGTTATACCGACCCCGCCGCGACGCAGCCTTCTGCCGAGCCAACCCGGGTTATGGGCTATGGCGACACAGCGCGGGATTTTTATGCTGTATCTTCGCAAGGCCCCTATGGCGACGCAGCTCCGGACCCGTTTGATTACGCGCCGCAGGATTCTTATGCCGCCTCGACGCCGAATCCCTATGATGACCTGCCGCAAAATCCCATTCCGCAGCCTCAGCAGACGACGTATATGCCTCGCACGGCGCAGCCTCGCTACGAGTCGCGCGAGCCGTATCGCGAGTACCCCAAGTCGATTCCGCAATATGGCGAGGACGAGGAGAAGAAGCCGTCGCGTTCGTCGAGCGTGATCAAGAAGATCCTCATCGTGCTGGCGATCTTCTTTGCGCTGTCGGTTGTGTTTGCCATTGTGTCGGGCATGCTCAACAAGCGAGGGAGTTCAACGGCCGATACCGCTGCCGAGCAAACCGAGTCCGCCTCGTCTAGCACCGTCGATCTGAGCGATATCCCGGGGCAGTACTGGTCCAACGCCAAGAAACTTCTCAAGTCGCGCGGCGCCAATCTTTCGAATGCCGTGGTCCTGACTGATGATGGCTCAACGCCCGTCATCGATGCCAACTGGGTCGTTACTTCTGCTTACTATAACGACAGCGGCAACCTCGAAATTCAACTCACGCACAAGAATAGCTCGGGCAACTCGCCCGACGGCCAAAGCGGTACCGACAGCTCGAGTTCCAATACGCTGGAGGACTTGAGCAACAAGGCACAGGAGTTGGGAGACAAGGCGCAAGAGCTGGGCGATACGGCACAAAACCTGGGCGACACCGCGCAGAACTTGGGCGACATGGCGACGGGTGCCTGGAATGCACTGCAAAACGGCATCTCGGGCGCGCAGGGAAACTAGCTGTTAAGCGGGCTACAGCTGTTCAGCCGGACGGTCGGGCGAGCTAAAGCCCGAGTCAAACGTAACGACGCATGAGGCATTGGGTCGGCGCTCGTGCACGATGCGCGTGACGAGCTCCAGCAGCTCCTCGTCGGATATGTCAAAGCCGTCGGGGCGCACCAGGTCAAACGAAACGAACCCGTCGTGCTCGTGCAGGTCGTGGATGGAGAGCGCGGGGTCGATCTGCATAACGCCGCGCTTGACCCAGCCGCGCAAATCATCGCCGGTTGTCGCGATGGGGTCGCAGTGCAGCGTGATGCCAATGCCCATCTGGCGCTTGATGTCGTGCTCGATGGTGTCCAGGATCTCGTGGTGCTCAAATGCGTCGCCCTCGCCGGGCATCTCCACGTGAGCGCTGGCAAACTGACGACCGGGGCCGTAGTCGTGCACCATCAGGTCGTGTGTGCCCAAGACCTGCGGATAGGACATGATCTTGTCGCGGATTGCCTGGACGAGCTTGGGGTCGGGCGCTTGCCCCAGCAACGGGCTGATGGCGTCGCGCACTAGGCCCATGCCGCTGATGCAGATGAAGATGCCCACACCCAGGCCTGCCCAGCCATCGAGGTCAAAGCCGGTCGTCTGCGAAATAAGCGCCGCCACCAAGACCGAGCCCGAGGTGATGACGTCGTTTTTGGAGTCCTGTGCTGTGGCAATGAGTGTTTCGGAATCGATACGGTTGCCCAGCGCGCGGTTGAATGCGGCCATCCAGAGCTTAACGAGCATGGATGTAGCCAGCGCCGCAAGGGAAACGAGCGTGTAAGCGGTGGGGGAAGGCTTGATGATCTTGGTGACCGACTCGAGGATCAGGTTGATGCCGACGGCGCAAACCAGGACGGCGACAAACAAGCCGGCGAGGTACTCGTAGCGGCCGTGGCCATAGGGGTGGCCTTCGTCTGCCGGGCGGCTGGCGAGGCGGAACCCGAGCAGGCTCACGATGTTGCTCGAGGCATCGGAGAGGTTGTTGAAAGCGTCGGCGATGAGGGAGACGGAGCCAGCGAGCAGGCCCGCGATGCCCTTGGCCAGGCACAAGGTGATGTTGAGGCCAATGCAGATGAGGCTTGCGGCGAAGCCCGCGTTGGTGCGGCGGGAGGTATCGACCGGCTCGCCCTCGCTGCCGGGAACAAGCGTATGTACCAGCCGATTTACAAATAGCATAGCGGTCGTCCTCACAATCATGTTTAAGGGGATAGTGTAGCTCGCGCGGGGGCGCCGTGCACCGATGCTCAGAAAATGCAGCAATAGTCTGCCGGTGCTAACGAGCGAGCCTTCTCGTCTGCCTGGGTGCTCGATTTTGGGCCACATGGGTATGGGCACGTGCTTACCTGCCCGACATACTTAATGTCGACAGCCCCAGTGCAAAGGAGGACGTATTCATGGACGAGATGTTTGCCATTAAATGCCAAAACTGCGGCGGCCCTATGTACTCACACCAGGCTAAACGCAGCTTTGAGTGCGCCTATTGCGGCACGGTCGTTCCGTGGCAGGCCGATGCGGGGGAGCCCAAGAGCGCCCTGGGCATTCGCCATACGCCACTGACGGTTGTCGATGGGCTGCTTAAGCTCACGCATGTGTCGCAGCTCGAGCGCCCGGTGGACCCCGACTGGTATTTCTTTAATGAGCACTGGCGCAATCAGTCGGTTCTGGAGCATCTGCTGTGGGAAGACCGCGGCACGGCCCAGGAGTTCCAAGAGGCCACGCACGTGAGCATCCCCTGTCCCTTCTGCGGAGCGTCCTTTGAGGGCGAGTCGACCCAGCGCGTGTTTGAGTGCCCGTCCTGCGGCAATAAGATCGGTGTCGCCGACCTGCTCAAGCCGGGGACGTTTAGCAAGCGCCTGACCATGGGCGTTGGTGCGGAATATGTGCCCGAGCAGGGTATTCCCTGCGAGATAACGCCGCAGCAGGCGCGCGCCAATGCGCTTGAGCTGGTGCGCCGATATCCAGACGCCTTTGCCGGTCACGATGTGGAAGACGCGATTCAAAACGACATGATGCTCTTCTACTTCCCCATGGCGCTCGCGGACCTGCGCATGATGGCGTCCTTCCCGGGCAAGGGCCTGAGCAAGGAGACCCTGGTGTACTACGAGGTGCTCGACTGGGCATATCCCAGGGCAAACTACCTGGACGTTCGCCTTATGGGCATTCTGGAGCCATGGGACTTTGCCAAGGTTGGGTCGTTCGACCCGGCCATGCAGGAAGGCGACTTCCGCGTTGTCTCCGTCGATGCGTCCACCAAGGACCAGGTGGTCATTGACAAGCTGGCGCTCGACATTGTTGGCAACGATGCCGAGACTTTCCTGGGGCTCAATAAAAAGAGCATCCGCACCTGGGCGCGCAAGGCCCGCAAGCACAAGGACGGCCTGGTTATGGTGCCGGTCTACTTTGTCGATCGTCCCGCGTCGGATGGACGTAATGGCGAGCAGGTGCGCATTGCCGTGAACGGCCAGACGGGCCGTGCGGCGGCGGTGGTGTTTAGCGACAAGCGCGAGACGCATGTGGTGGCGTCGCTCAATCCGAGTCTGCATCTGTCCGGCGAAAGTACCGTGCATGCCACGCCCATCGAGGTCAAATACGTTAAATCGCCCTTCCTATACCAGATCGTGCGCCGTGGAGGTGGCGAGCAACCGCGCCAGGTTGCAGCGGTTGCCGAGGGTTCCTACCGAGAAGAAAAGCCCAAACGCAGGGGCTTGTTCGCTGCAATTTTTGGTAAGTAGGGGAGTGGTGCCGGTTGGCTCGCGAGAGTGCGCAACATCCCGCCCGTGATGGCAGATGTAAATAAACGGTGGAACGGCTGTAAAAGAGTCTTGCCACTGGGTAAAATCAGGATGTGCCGCGGAACCCGCTCCTCAGCTACTCATACTTCGGAGACGCGGGCAACGCAGGTATTATCGTCAAAAGGGTCGGTTGCAGCCGGCCCTTTGCATGACTCCCTTCGCTATCCGTTACTGCTTATATTCCCGCCAGATCGAGTAGAGGTTCCGGACGATGCCGGTTACATACATCGAGAGGCGCAGGATTTCAAGAAACAAGTTCATAGGCTTCACCCCAATCGGAGATCGGAGCGTTGCCCGCAGGCGGATTCCGCGGCAGTCGTAATTCTACCTCACAGGCCGCGGCGGGAGACATCCTACCCGCCCCATGGCTTGGAGCAGTGTCGATCTAACGGGCAATCAAGCCTCTAGTTCTCTTTGAATTGAGCAAACATCTGCCCGAAGAAGATTAGTTCGGATGGCTCATAAATGAGCGAACCGCCGTCCGCGGTCCTGTAGACCCCGCAGGGGAGGTAACGCCCGTCGGGGAGGACGTAAAGGTTTTCTTCCTCTCTCAGTCCCGTTGGGAGTATCGGGGTCTCGTTTTCGTCCATTTTGAACTCATCGATATTCGCGATCTTCCTCTCCATGATGCCTCCTGCCTTATTTCTTGAATGGCGCCCTAAAACAAGCAGTTCTCAATCAACTCTTTACCGCGCAGGGTATCGATCCACTCCTGCGGAATTGCGCCGATACCGTAGGCCGTGCCGGCGAGGGCGCCTGCGACGGCTGCGGTGGTGTCGGTGTCGTCGCCTAGGTTGACGGCGGCAAGCACGCAATCTTCGTAGCTGTTGGTGTTGACGAAGCGCCAGGCGGCTGCCTTAAGGGTGTCGCGCACGAAGCCACCTGACTTGATCTCCTGCTCAGGCACGCCTTTCAGATGGAGTGCCCACGAGGGGAGCGCGTCGTTCATCACATCCCTCATCAGCTCGACAAATATGATACATGCATCGGTTGACGTTCTGTGGGCGTGCGTAATCGCGGAGACCTCGCTGATCTCTTCGTCTGTCGCATCGGTGAACGCCAGGGGCGCGATGCGCATGAGCGAGCCGTTGCCGTTGTCGCGCACGCCGGAGCCTCATTGCTACCCTTGCGTTTCGCCATTGGTCGCTTCGTTGATGGCGCGGTACTCGGCACTCAACTCGCGCGCCAGCTCTTCCTTGCTTGGAAGATACGGCAGGTATTTGGCGGCAAACACTTGGTCGTTGTCTTCGGGCAGCGTGTACTCGACGATCGAATCGCTTTTGTCCGCGCAGAGCACGATGCCTATGGGCGGATTGTCGCCTTCGTTCATGAGCTCGCGCGTGTAGTAGTTCACATACATTTGCATCTGGCCCAGGTCCTGATGCGTAAGGTCATCGGTCTTAAGGTCGATGAGCACGAAACAGCGCATCAGATAGTTGTAAAACACAAGGTCAATATAGAAATGGCGCCCATCAAAGGTGATGCGCTTTTGGCGCGCCTCGAATGCGAAGCCACGGCCAAGCTCCAACGAGAATCGGTGCATTCGTTCATGTACCAGGCGCGAGCATCAGGGTCGGGAATGCGCATCAACCTGCGGTAATGAGTCCAGCTCAATTCGCTACGCAGTGCGTCGCGAATTGGAAACGCAAGAAAGAACTGACATTGCTGTGCTGTCTGGCACCTTCGCATGGGAGCCTTGCGGTGACTAAAATGTGGCCATAGAGATAGTTTTAACGAGCCCTATGGATGTAACGCGCATAGACAACAACACCTTGCTGTTTCAGGACAAGGGTTCGGGTAGGTTTAAAGACGTCAAGATTTACCCCAATCGTATTGAGGTGCTCAAGAAGGGTACTTTCGGCGGCAAGCACACCGAGATTGTCTATCTTAAGGACATCACGGGGGTCAACAGGATCAAAGGCCGCGATGTTTTTCTGCGTAACAGGCTGTTGACTGCTTGCGTCTTTAGCCTGAGCAGCCGTGCGAAGGCCCAGGAGTTTGTTAACGCGCTGAACATGGTGATGTAGCCTATGGCGGCGTTTGGGCCAAGGTAAAAATCGGGGGCGCGGAACGGTGTCCTGCGCCCCCGATTGGGTCGATGTGTCCAAAAGGGTCGGCTTGCCTATTCGCTAGCGCCTTCGCTGTCTTCGCGGTCACTGGCAAGCATTGCTGCACCTGCGACCGTTGTCGCCACGGCGGCGGCAGCGAGCCCGGCGGCAACGCCAGAGCCGTCGCCCGTGTCGGCGAGCTTTCCGCCCGAGCCCTTGCCCTTGTTGCTCTTACCGTTCTTGTCCGCGCTGCCCGCGTTGGTGCCAGTGCCGATGCCGGCGCCGCCTGCACTGTCCGAGGCCGCTACGGTAAAGCTTGCGGCTCCGTCGCTGGCGAGCGTGTAGTTTTGTGCCGCGTCGCCCAAGAGACCGTTCACGCGCACCCAGTACATTCCTGCGGCAAATGTTTCGCCCTCGACCATTGCCGTGCCCGGAGCGCCGTCCGCGTCGTGCACAAACTCGAGCTGGGCCGTGCAGGCATCGGTTTCGAGCTTGCCCTCGAGTGATGCCGCAATCTTGGCGCGCACGTCTTCGCCGGCCTTAAGGCCTTCGAGCCCCTCAAAATGGGGCGTCAACGCGCGCGGATCGATATCGATGGGCACATGACCCCGCAGCTCCGTAACGGTCTCGTTGCCCAAGGCGTCGACATCCACATATTCGATGGTAAACGCATGGCCCGAAGCCGCCACGTTGAGTACGTTGCTGCTGTCGACGAGGCGGAAATGGCCCTCGCCAACGGTCTTGCCATCCTGGAGCGAGGCATCGCTCAGCGAGTTGCCGTACGTCATGCGCATGCGGGTCGGGAGGCAGCACGAAGCCGACTGCGTGTGCTTCGTATCGTAATTGTAATTGCGCTGGTAGATGCTCCGGGCCAGCGCCGCATCAACAAAGTCGGATGCGATGATGCCAATGTGCTTGAGGTAATCTGACTTTGTATCCTCGGTGCCGCTGGGATTGATGTACGGGCTCTTGTACAGATGCTCGTTGACTACTCGTGCCGAGGTAAAAGGATTGCCTCCGTGCGACAAGCCCGTGCAGCTGGTGTAGTTGATAGACCAGCAACGCTCCTGGACTGGCACCTTGGCCTCGTCATCGTCCACGACGTCCACCTTGTTGCGCGTGCGCCCGGTCGTTTCCTTCAGCGCATTATCGACCCAGCTGAGCTTGTCGGTTCCCGTGAGTTTGTACTTGTCCTGGGCGTATACCTTGGTGCAATAGGGCTCTTTGTCGCCTGTTTCTCCCGCGGCTTCAAAGCCCCGCGCGTCTTGGACGAGACACATAGTGGTGCTGTCGGAGTGAACCTTGATCTTGTCATCCCATTCGGTAAGGTCGAGGCCCCACGTATGGCCGCTTACACTGTTGCCGTCGAGCCTAAATCGACGCAGCAGAACGATCTTTCCGCGCACCTCGCCCAGCGTGGGGACGTGGCTCGACGTGTAGAACAGATCGGGATTATCGTCCATAACCTTGGCGAAAGCCGTCGTAACACTGTCATCGGTAGCCTCATCGTTGCCGCGCGATGCGAGCATGATGAGCGCTTCTGACGGGTTTTCGTTCAAAAACGTTTTGAAGTACCCGATGACATCGGAGAGATGCAGATAGTTCCCGTCTTTTTTGAGTAGGTAGAAAATCCCGTGGTCGATACCGGGGTCGTCGCCCTTTCCGAGTCGGATATCAAAATAGCGGATTCCCTCGAGCAACTGCGTGGGAATGTAATCCTGCTGGCATTTTACTTGCGAGGATTGGGGCTCAGTGTCGTTGTCCACGCTGCAGGTGCCCGAATCGTGCGTACCCGGGATGCTCAGCTCGTCGAGGAACTTGTTGTCGTTGACGTATTTCATCCAACATGGCCCATCGACGTAGCTGCTGTACGTGATCCAGTCGAGGCTGCTAACCGTGGCATCGTTCTTTTTCATGTCGTAACCGATAAGTTCGAGCTCCTACGGAATGCTCTTACTCTTATGGCAGATCTTATTGTTGTCCTGGTCTTCGCCGTTCGATTCTATTGCCAAGTACTTAATGTCTTTTTTCTCGGTTTCTTTCTCGACCGTGCGGTCTCGGATGATATAGGTTCCGTTTAATTGACGCTCGAACGCAAAAGCGCGGCTGGGCTTGTTGTCATACTCGCCGCCCCATACGTGGATGACCTTTCCATCTTTGTCCGAGTCGTCGTCGACCGACCAAATGCTGTAGCCCGTCTTTTTATGCTCTTCGAAATTGAGCAAGGTGCGGATAGCATACCAGTTTGTATCGTCATTCTTGGTCGTTACGTTCTCAAGGATGAGCTTGTTGGACGTACCGTCGTTAAACAGGTGACAGACGTTGCCGCGAACGTTGCCGTCTTGGTTGACGCTCGCGGTGCGAAAATAGCCCGCGGGGCGAAGGCGAATGACGAAATTACCGAGGTGCTCCGCCGGTTTGGGCGTGTCGTCTGCAAATGCCGCTCGCAGGGGAATGCCCGGTGCCGCGGTTTCTGGCAGGCTTGCAAGCGGCGACAGCGCCGCAAGACCTAAGCCCAGCGTAAATGCTCGGCGGCTGATGGCATGGTATTCGGTCATAACTCCTCCATTCGCAGCGTGCGGTTATGCGATAGTTTTGGTCACTATACTGCCCAGTTGTTTAAAGATGCTGGTTTAATTGTCTGCGCGGCGCAATAAATCGGTGGGCGGACGTGTTGAGGTGTTTGTCGTTTTCGTACTGTTGCCACATTTGGGGCGGTTCCGGCGTCCGGCACCCTCGCGTTCGCCGGCTATCGGCATAAGAAAGGGAGGGCCGGCGAGCCGATCCTCCCTTGGTGCGAAGCGCTGGGGTATCGTCGCTTGTTTGCACTGTGCCCGTGTTTCCCGCTGCGCTCGCCAGTCGTTTAGCGCTTGATCTCGATATCGTCGAGCTTGACGTCCATGGCTTCGGTCTTGGCTTCGGCGATGTCGTCGGCAAACTCCAGAGACTTCATCATGGTCTCGACGGCGTCCTTGTGTTCCTCGACGTTGTCGATGCGCACGTACACGCTGCCGCCGTCAACGTCGGTGAAGTACTCGGTCGTCACGCCGCCCGAGTGCGTAAAGTAGGCGCTGCGCCAGGTCTTGCCGTTGTACTTAACGGGATCGCTCTCGGTCCATCCGGAGTTGGCCTTCCACTTTGCCTCGTAGTCAAACAGCTCGTCGGCGTTCTTGTCAGTGTCGAAGACGGGGATGAAGCGGTCGCTGGCGTGCTCGCTCTCGGTGAACTTAAACTGGGCCCTGTCGGCGGTGTCGCCGGCGACGTCGGCGATCTCGACGCCCTCGGGGACCTCGACCTTAAACCAAATGAAGTCGGTCCTCATATCCACGGCTGGCTTTTCTGCTCCGCCGCCACCACCACTGCCGGTAGCGTCGCCGCTGCCACCGCAGCCCACCAGAGCAACTGCGGCAAAGAGACTGATGCAGAGGGTGAGAATCGCAAAGGCCTTCTTTTTCATGGTCGTGTCCTCCTCGATCTGTAACCGCCCATGGATTACCTGCCTTTACTGTACGCGCGAGCGGCTCGTTCGGGTGGGCCATGTGTCCCATTCTGAGGGCCGGATTTGCGCCGACAAGTGGCAATATACGCGGGCACAAAAGAGGGGAGGGCCGATGCCTGTCGGCCCACCCCGGGGTTGGGTGCCCGTTGCTTTAATGGGGCGCATGTGCGCAGGTGCGCGTAGGCGCGTGCGGGTGTCCCGTTACTTGAGCTCGATGCTCGAAATCTCGACTTCGCGCGCCTCGGAAACTGCCTCTGCCATGTCATCGGGGAATTCGATGGAGTTGAGGAGCGCCTCGGCTTCTTTCTTGTGCTGGTCGAAGTTCGAGATAAGGACATAGATGCTTCCCGGCTCAACGTCGGTAAAGAGGAGGGTTGTGATGCCGCTGTTGTCTTCGTACGTTCCGACGAGCCACGTCCTGCCGTTATACTCGACGGACCCGCCGTCCTTCCACTGGAACGTATCACCTTTCTTTTCTGCCTGGTCGGCGTGGGATTCCTCGGCAGTCAGCGCTTTTTTCCAAACGGGGATAAAACAATCGGCCGAGGCGTTCTCGTCTTCGGGGAAGGTGAGCTGGACCCTGTCGGCATTCTTGCCGGCGGAGTCGCTTACGCCGACGCCCGCGGGCATCTCGACCTTAAACCAGATAAAGTCGGTCTTCTTGGCGACGGGGGCCTTTTCCTTGCTCTCGCTCTTGGTGCTCCCGCCGCAGCCGACAAGGGCAAACGCGGCAAAGAGGGCGATGCAAAGGGAAAGGATCGATAGGGTCTTTTTCTTCATGGTGGCGTCCTCCTTGTCTGCCAGGGACATCGTGTGCCGCGGATCGCTGGGGCAGCGGTTACGCGTGCACATGATGCCTTTGTTTACCGTGCGGTTATTCCTCCATTCGTCGTCCGGTGCCGTGATGAGCTTGCCCCAACATAGGGCTCCTTACCTATATGTATGCCCCAGTTGCCGCTGCCCGGAAGTCTCGAAAGGTGGGCCATGTGTCCCATGTTTGCGGTGCCGACGCCTATCGTTCGTCATAGTAATTCGCGATGGCCAGGTGCGCTGACGCTCGAGTACTTATGGGCTAGACTTAGCACCATTACGTGTTCGATGCGGTTGGTCGGCGGTTGCCGCCCGACCGATGTATATGACTTGAAGGTGCGTGCGTATGAGTCAAGAGATGATGGATAAGACCTGCCGCGGATTTGCCGAGGCGCTGGCCGCGCGCGAGCCGGTTCCCGGCGGCGGTAGCGCGAGCGCCTTTGTGGGCGCGCTGGGCGCCTCGCTTTGCGGGATGGTCGCCCGCTATGGGGCGACCAATCCCGCGCTTGCTGATCGTGCGGATGACCTGACGCGTGCGTTTGCCCAGGCTGATGAGTTGGCCCAGGAGCTCGTCGAGTTGGTTGCCGAGGACGTTCGTGCCTATGGGCAGGTGTCCGCGGCGTACGGTATTCCGCGTGACGATCCGGCTCGAGCGACCGCGATTCAGGATGCGCTGCATGTGGCCGCTATGCCGCCGTATCGCATTATGGATGCCTGCGGGCGTGCGCTGGCGCTGCTCGAGGACATGGCCGACAAGGGTTCGCGTCAGCTGCTGTCCGATGTGGCGTGCGGCGCCGTGTTCTGCCGTTCCGCTATGCAGGGCGCGAGCTTGACGCTCTTTGCGAACACCACGTCTATGAAGGATCGCGCTCGTGCTGAGGAGCTCGAGACGGCGTGTGATGAGTTGCTCGACATGTGGTTGCCGCGCGCCGATGCGCTGGCGCGCCGCGCCGCCGACGCCGCAAGGAAGAGGGGATAGCCATGGCTGAACTGCTGAAGGGTGCCCCCGTTGCTCGCGCTTTGACTGAGGAACTTGCTGCTCGCTGCGTGGCTTTGCGCGAGCGCGGCGTTGTGCCGACGCTGGCTATCGTGCGCGTGGGTGAACGCGAGGACGACCTATCCTACGAGCGCGGTGCGCTCAAGCGCTGCGAAAAGGTTGGCATTGAGGCTCGCCGCGTTTTGCTTCCCGCCGATGTTTCGCAGGACGAGCTGTTGGCGGCCATCGAGGACATCAATACCGATTCGTCTGTTCATGGCTGCCTGATGTTCCGCCCGCTGCCCGCCGGCCTTGACGAGGATGCGGTTGCCGCGGCACTCGATCCTGCCAAGGACGTTGACTCCATGACGCCGGTTTCGCTGCTCACCACGCTTTCGGGGCGCGGCGAGGGTTTTGCCCCCTGCACAGCCGAAGCCGTGCTTGCTTTGCTGGATCATTACGGCGTTGAGCTGGATGGAGCTAAGGTTGCTGTGGTCGGGCGCTCGCTGGTGATCGGGCGTCCTGTTGCCGCCATGCTTACGGCGCGCAATGCGACCGTGACGACGTGCCATACGCATACGCGCGACCTTGCTGCCGAGTGCCGTGCTGCCGACATTGTGGTTGCCGCCGTTGGACGCGCGCGTACGATTGGCGTGGATGCGGTTCGCGAGGGCCAGACGATCATCGATGTTGGCATTAATTGGGACGAGGCCGCTGGCAAGCTGGTGGGTGACGTCGATTCTGATGCTGCGGAGCCGGTCGTTAACGCCATCACGCCCGTGCCGGGCGGCGTGGGCGCTGTGACGACGGCGATCCTCGCTAAACACGTGATCGAAGCGGCCGAGCGCGCATCGAAATAGGCGTTTTGGGCTGTTTGAGGGGTTAGCTCTATACCCCGTGGACAGAAAATGCCAAATATGAGTACTGTTGCCAAGATAGTCACATATATTTTAGGCCAAATAGGCTCTCTAACGATATTTATTATCGATAGAGAGCCTATTTTATTGGACCTATGAGGAATTACATCATCTAATTTTTGAACAAATGTAGACTTTCGACACCCATACGTAGCAAAATTGCTGTTACTAAATTGGTGACAGTACTCATATTTGGCATTTTTTGACCACAGGGGTTGCCAGCGCCGTGGTTTCGCCCTTTCTGCGCCGAAGCGATACACTGTTATCGTTTGATTTCTTCGCTCAAGGAGGATGCGCATGCCGTGCACAACGATTTTGGTTGGTAAGAACGCGAGCTACGACGGGTCGACGTTGGTCGCCCGCAACGAGGATTCGTCCAACGGGGTGTTTGAGCCCAAGCGTATGCGTGTGGTGCATCCCGACGAGCAGCCGCGCGTCTATACGAGCGTCCTGAGTCACCTGACCGTTGAACTGCCCGATAACCCCATGCGCTACACGAGCGTCCCCGATGTTGTCCCGGGCCACGGCATCTGGGCCGAGGCCGGTTTCAACGAGCTCAATGTGGGCATGTCCGCAACCGAGACGCTCACCACCAACGAGCGCGTTCGCGGCGCCGACCCGCTCGTGGACTACGTGCCCGCCAAGGGCAACGAGGGCGAGGACGGATACGTTCCGGCACAGCCCGGTGGCCTGGGCGAGGAGGACATGGTGACCCTGGTGCTGCCATATGCCAAATCCGCCCGCGACGGCGTACGCATTCTGGGCGACCTGCTCGAGCGCTATGGCACCTACGAGAACAACGGCATTGCCTTTAGCGACGTGGACGAGATCTGGTGGCTTGAGACCATCGGCGGCCACCACTGGATCGCCAAGCGCGTGCCCGATGACGCCTACGTGACCATGCCCAACCAGCTGGGTATCGACAGCTTTGACCTGGATGACGCCGAGGGCGCCCAGGCCGACCACATGTGCTCCGCCGACCTGCGCGCCTGGATGGCCGAGTGGCATCTGGACCTGACGCCGGGCGTTGAGGGCGACGGTCCGGCGACGGTCTTCAACCCGCGCGAGGCCTTTGGCTCGCACAGCGACAGCGACCATGTCTACAACACGCCGCGCGCGTGGTACATGCAGCGCTGCCTCAACCCCAGCGATGTGTGGGACGGTCCCGAGGCCGACTACACGCCCGAGAGCGACGATATCCCCTGGAGCCGCGTGCCCGAGCGCAAGGTGACCATCGAGGACATCAAGTACGTGCTTTCGAGCCACTACCAGGGCACGGAGTACGACTGCTACGGCAGCAAGGGCACGCCCGCCACGCGTGGCGCCTATCGCCCCATCGGCATCAACCGCAACAGCCAGCTCGCCGTGCTGCAGCTGCGCCCCTATGCGCATCCGGCCTACCGCGCCGTGCAGTGGATGGCGTTTGGCTCCAACTCGTTTAACGCGCTGGTTCCGCTGTACGCCAACGTCGAGACCATGCCCGAGTACTATGCCGACACGCAGGCTCGCGTGACGTCCGAAAACTTCTACTGGGCCAACCGCCTGATCGGCGCGCTGGCCGACGTCCGCTTCCATGAGTGCGGCCGCGCAGTCGAGGATTATCAGGAGAAGGTCGGCGGCATGGGCCACAAGCAGATTCATGACGTCGACGCTGCCGTAGCCGTTCTGCCCGAGGCCGAGGTGCCTGCCGAGCTTGCACGCGCCAACGAGGAGTTTGCCGAGCTCGTGCGCGTGGAGACCGATGCCCTGTTGGGCAAGGTGCTCTACACCACGAGCTGCGCCATGAAGAACTCTTTCGCGATGAACGACAACGTGAGATAGGGATTTCCCGTCGATCGAATAGCGCTAAAACGCTTTGTCGCTTTCACTCAATCTTGGGTACAAGAACGCCAATGCAGTTGTTTGTGATTGGAGACAACCATGGTTATGAAACTCGATCAGCTTGTTAACGGTGCCATCAACGTGGGCTTTGGCGCTGCCGCCGTTGCTGTCGAAGGCGGCAAGAAGGTCCTCGACGACCTTAACACCAAAGGCGAGCAGGTCCGCAAGGACACCGCCACCCCCGATATCGCCCGCAGCGTGTCCGACATGTTCGAGCAGGCCGGCGGTACCATCTCCGATCTGACCGAGCGCTTGGGCATGCAGGGCGAGACTGCGGCACAGCGCGTGCTCGACGAGCTCATCCTGGCTCGCGTCCGCGTTATGACCGCTCCCGAGCGCACGGCCTTCCTGGCCCATGTGCGCGACATCGTCGATTCGGTCGAGGACAACGTGACCTCGGTGCCCGTCGAGTCCGTTGAGCCCGACGATGCGAAGGATACCGAAGAGGCCGAGTAGCAGCGCAGATGGCAGATTCCACCACCGATTACAACAATCTAGATCCCTTGGGTGACGAGGCGGCGGTTGTCGATGAGGTCGATGCCGTCGTCTCGGGCGCTCGCAAGAAGCCGCGCGCTGTCGATATGGTCCCCGAGGAGCCCGACGCGATGGCGCCGGACGAGGAATACCAGCTCACGCCAGCGGGTCGCCGCGAGCGCATCGGACAGATTGTTCGCCTGGTCAAAAAGTACCGCGTGTGGGATAACCTCACGCCGGTTCGTTTGCGCCGCCTGCTCGAGGAACTCGGCCCCATGTTCGTCAAGATGGGGCAGATTCTGGCCAACCGGTCCGAGATTCTGCCGCAACGCTTTTGCGACGAGCTGCGTCGTCTGCGCTCCGATGTGGAGCCGGTGCCGTACGAGGTCGTACTCAGTTGTCTGGAAGAAGAATACGGCCTGCGCCTGGGGGAGATGTTCGATGCGATCGACCCCAATCCGCTCGGTAGCGCGTCGCTCGCGCAAGTGCACCGCGCTCGTCTGGTGACGGGCGAGGACGTGGCCGTCAAGGTGCAGCGCCCCGGTGCGCAGCAGGTTATGGCGCAGGACATCGATATCATTCGCTCTGTGGTGCGTATCGTTTCCAAGTTCGTCAACACCGATCAATTCGTTGACCTGCACGGCGTAGTCGAGGAGTTGTGGACCTCGTTTCGCGAGGAGACCAACTTTTTGGCCGAGGCCAAAAACCTCAACGACTTCTACGAGTTCCATAAGAGCGTTCATGGCGTGACGTGCCCTAAATCCTATCTGGACCTGTGTACCGAGCACGTGGTGGTTATGGACTACGTCGACGGCATTTCGATCGCCGATCCTGAACGCTTGGTGGCCGAGGGCTATGACTTGGAAAAGATCGGTGCCGCAATCGTCGAGGACTACTCGACGCAGGTGCTCGATGACGGCTTTTTCCATGCGGACCCGCATGCGGGAAACATCATTCTCAAGGACGGCATCGTTTACTTTATCGACTTGGGCATGGTCGGACGCATGTCGAGCCACGATCGCGGTATCGTCAAGGACATGATTTTCGCCGTGGCCGAGGGTGACGTGCCCAAGCTCAAGGATTCGCTCATGCGCTTTGCCGTGACGCGTGGCGATTCGGCCGAGCTCGATCATTCGGCCTTTTTGTCCGATTTGGACTTTATCGTGGCCGACTTTGCGGGCCTTGACCTGAAGGATCTGGATATCGGCGAGTTTTTGACCTCGCTGCTCAATCTGGCGCGCAAAAATGACGTTGAGCTGCCGAGCGTGGTGACGATGTTCGCGCGCGGCATGGTGACGCTCGAGGGTTTGCTGACCGAGTATATGCCCAACGTCAACATGATCCAGATCATCCAAACCCACATTAAAAACGAGAAAAGCACCTATGCGCGCGTGCGTGATATGGGACGCGATCTGGCCGCGAGCAGCTATCGCGCGGCAAAAGGCTCGCTCGAGGCGGCCGAGTATTTGGGCTTGGCTTCGCGTATGCTCACGCGCGGCCAGCTTAAGGTGAACACGCAGATCATGAGCAGCGATAAGGCGCTGCGACAGCTGGGCGGAATTATCGACCGCATGTCGATGGCTATCGTGATCGCCGGTCTGTTTATCGGTTCGTCGGTGGTGTACTACGCGCGCATCGAGCCGGTTGTGTTCGGCATCCCGGTCATTGGCTTTATGGGCTACGTGAGCGCGCTGGTGCTGGCGCTGATGTTGGGCCGCGAGATCTGGCGCAACAGCCACGGCGGCAAGCACTAGAGGCCGCGACCGTCACCGCATTTTCCTATCGCAAACAATAGCTTTTACCTTGGGCTTCGCCTGCGTGCGAGGCCCTTTTGCGTGATACCATACTGACGGTAATAATCGATGGCCTAGATGGTGGTGCGGAGACGCACGAATGCGCGGTTTTCCTGCGCGTTTGGGAGAATCGGGGTGCAAGTCCCCGGCTGTACCAGTAACCGTAATTCCTCTTGGCTCGGGATGTTCGCGTCGCAGATCGGACGACGTGCCCGAGCCGTTAAGGTTAAGTCGGATCGCCTCCCATCTTGCATGCGGCTGCGGCGTATGCCGCCGGTGTGCATAGGGCTCTGGAGGGAAGGGGGATCCCGATGGGGGAACTCGAGCGCAACATGCGCGATGACGTGGGGCAGCCTCAAGGCAACGCTCCAAGTACAGACAATGGGGGACAAATGGATATGTTTGAGGACGAGCGCGAGCGCGCCTCGTTGCATCGCCGTGGCGCGATTGCACGCGGTGTAGCCAAGCGCGGCCTGGTGGCATTCCTGGCCTTCGCGATGGCCTTTGGCACCACGCCGGCTCAGCTGTGGGCCGAGGGCGCCGAGGGTATTGCCGAGGCTGTGGCTCAGGCTGCAACGGGCGAGGACGCAGCGCTTGCGGACGGTGCTGCCGAGCAGAGCGGCGCCGAGGTTTCGGATTCCGGGAGCGCGCCTGCAGCTAGTGCCGCCACAACAGAGGCAGCAGCTGGCGACGAAGGCTCGGCGACGGGGGAGAACCCTACCGCGAGCGAGCAGTCTTCGACGGCGCCCACTGGCCAAGCAGGATCTGCCGCCGCGGCTGCCGTCCAGACAGAGAACCCGACAGAAACCGGCGATGTCGCCAAGAAGCAAGTCGAGGTCTCGTTCTCGATTATCGGCACCGATGCCGACGGCAAGGCTCAGACCTGGGTGGCACCTACGCAGCTTAAGCTCGACGAGGGCTCGACGGCTGCGGACGCCTTCGTTAAGCTGCAACAGAAGACGGGCTTCAAGGCGAAATACGATCCGAACACGGCATACGGTTTCTACCTCGAAAGCATCACGTCCCCGAGTGATGGCCGCACGCTTGTCTTCGATCCGACGACTTATGCCTTCTGGCAGCTGTTCGTCGACGGCGCGTCTTCCTCGGTTGGTGCGAGCAGCGTCAAACTCACCCAGGGGCAGAAGATTGAGTTTGCCTATACGGCTGGTAGCTCGTCCCCTGTCGTTAAGGACCAGGTTGCCGCAAATGTGACCGTCATTGGTCGCGATGCCCAGGGCAAGACTCAGACTTGGGTCGATAACGCGCAGTATGTGGTGACGTCCGGCTCGAGCGCACTTGATCTTACGAAGGTCGCGCTCGAGGCGAATGGCATCGACGCCGTCGCTGCGGGCTCCTTCATTCTGAGCCTTAAGTACAACGGTGTTGAGCTGGGTACGCCCCAAGATTATTCGACCTATTGGCAGCTGTTCATCAACGGCAAATCGAGCGACTACACGGCGGACAATGTCACCATCCATGCCGGCGATACCGTCACGTGGTTCTACAGTGGCTGGGGCGACCAGCTGCCGTCCGATTCCGTCCACGCTTCCGTTCAGGTCCTCGGTAAGGACAAGGACGGCAAGCAGCAGGTGTGGGCCTCGACGGGCCAGACGAGTCTCAAGGCGGGCTCTACTGCCAAGGATCTCCTTGAGCAGACTGGTCTTGATCTCGTTACTAGTGAAGAGTCTTGGGGCTGGTGCCTCGGCGGCATTAAATCGCCGCTCGACGGTAAGACCTATAAGTATGATCCTGCGACCAAAAGTTATTGGCAGTTCTATGTAAATGGCAAGTTCGCCCAGGTCGGGGCTGGCAACTACGAGCTCCAAGAGGGCGATGCCGTCACCTTTATGTATGGTGCTGACGCCGATGTCCTTCCTGGCCAGGTTCTTGGGTCTGTCGATGTTATCGGCCCCGATGTCAACGGGAACGATACGCGTTGGGGCACGGCAAGCAATGTTTCTCTGCCCGAAGGCTCTACGGCTCAGGACCTTATCGAAGCGGTTCTGAAGGCTCAGTCTATCGATTACAAGGCCTCTCAGGGCGGCGCTTACTGGTTCCTGAATTCCATTACTTCGCCGTTCGATCACAAGCCGTATGGCTGGGATGGTGCGACCAAGAAATATTGGCGTCTGTTTATCAACGGAGAGCCCTCATCTCTCTGCGCCAACCAGGTCACGCTCAAGAGCGGCGACAAGGCTACGTTTGCCTACACCACCGATAAATCGCCCATGCCCGATCCCGACAAGATTGTCGTGGACCCGAGTGCAACGACTCCTGATTGGGATGCCGAGTGGGCCGGCTACGGCAACAGTGGCAACGGTTCGACCGTAACGGATGCCAAGACACCTGCGCAGGCCGCCGGTCTTAAGTGGGCCTTCGATTGGAAGGCCGAGTCTGGTCAGCAGTATGCCAACTGCAGCGAACCTGTCATTGCTAACGGCTTTGTGTACATCGCGACCGAGAACGAGCTCATTAAGATCGATTCGTCCACGGGCAAAAAGGTTGCCTCTGCGCCGCTTGCCTCCAAGGTGAGCTATACCTCTCGTCCGATCTATACCAATGGTCTTATCATCGTTCCGCTCAACGGCGGTGCGGTCCAGGCGATTACTGCAGACAAGCTGATCTGCAAGTGGCTGACGCCTGGTTTGACGGACTTGACGCAGAGCTCCTGCACCGTCGTTTCGGACGGCGAGTACGTCTATGTAGGCTCGGTCGATATTTCGTATGACGAGAATTACAACGCGACCTACGGCAACGGCTCCTTTGCGCGCATTAAGATTGCCACGGGCGAAGTCTCTTGGCAGAACATCGACCCTGCCGAGGGCTATTACTGGACTGGTGCGGCTTTGACGGATAAGTATGCCATCGTTCCTACGAGCGCGGGTACGCTTAAGTGCATTGATAAGACGACGGGCGATGTCGTTTCGACCATGAAGCTCGGCGCTGTCGCAAATGCCGATTGCATTGCCGATCCGTCCAATGGTTCGACCTTCTATCAGATGACGCACGACGGAAAGCTCCATGTGATTTCGCTTTCGGCGAAGGGCATGCTGAGTGAACAGAAGACGGTTGATCTGGGCCTTACGAATAATCTGAGCGCCCCTGCGGTGTCTGGTGACAATCTGATTGTCGGCGGACAGACGGCTACTGGCTCTGCTCTGGTTCTCTATAACCTGAAGACGGGTAAGACCACGATGGTCGCTGCTGCCGACGGCAAGGCGCTGCCGGCTGGCCTCAACGGTATTGCTGCTACTCCGCTGGTGAGTGTTCAGGGCGGCAAGACCTATGTGTACTTCACTGTTAACAGCGCGGATAGCAAGGATTACGTCAACTACTCTGCTGGTGGTGGCGTGTATCGCTATACGCTCGGCGATGCAGAGGCGACGCAGATTTATGATGCGGCTGGCCATTACCAGTACTGTGACTCTCCGGTCATTGCCGATGCATCTGGCAACCTGTACTACATCAATGACTCGGGCACGCTGTTCAAGCTCGGGGCCGTTGAGTCTTGGACGGTTGCCTTTAATTCCAACGGCGGGTCTGCTTGCGACACTAAGTTTGTTGCTACGGCCGATGGCAAGCTGGTCAAGCCGGCCGATCCGACGCGCGATGGCTACACTTTCGGCGGTTGGTATACCGATGAGGCTTGCACGCAGGCGTATGACTTTAGCACGCCGGTGACGGCCGACCTGACGTTGTATGCCAAGTGGACCAAGAATGCCGTTAACCCTGGCGGTAATGGCGGTTCTGGCACTAATGGTGGCAACGGCGGCGCTGGCAACGGCTCCGGTGCTGGCGCTGGCGCGGGTTCTGGCTCCGGCTCGAAGGGCGGCGCTATCGCCCCGGGTCAGAAGCCGGTGACCAAGACGACGGTGTCGACCAAGACCGAGACCAAGGACAACAAGTCCGACAAGAAGGACTCCGATAAATCCGATAAGAAGGACGAGAAGAAGTCTGACAAGAAGGACGGCAAGTCCGACAAGAAGTCCGATTCCAAGTCCGATACGGGTGCTACTTCCACGGCCACTGCCAAGAGGTCCTCTAGTGCTTCCGAGCAGGAGACTGGTACCAACCCGCTCGCCATTGTTGGCGTTGCCGCCGGCGTCATCGGTCTCGCCATCGTCGGCGTGTTCGTGTTCACCAAACGTCGGTAGGTGAGGGCTGTGTCCAATAAACCTCAGGACGCCGACTCCAAACAGCCCGACTCGTCGTTCATTCAGCTCGACGATGCAAAGCAAAAGGGCGCCGCTTCGGCGGCGTCCGCCCCTCGTCGCAAGGCGCTCCTTGGCGTTCTGACTGCTGCGTGCACCATTCTGATCGTCGTCTCACTGGGTTTCGTCCATCCTTCCACAAGCGGTGCCTGGTCCATCGACTGGATCATTCAGACCGTGACGGGGGAGAGCGTCGTCACCAAGGACACCAAGGCGTCTGGCTCGACTACGACTTCGGGCGAGGCCAGCTCCGAGGACTCCAAGTCATCGAATGATGCAAAAGACGAGTCCAAGGACGATTCCGAGTCTTCAAACAAGGAATCGGATAAAAACTCGGATAGCAAGAAGTCCGAGGGCCAGGACGGCAAGAAGTCTGGCGATAAATCCGCTGCCCAAAATACGGGAGCCGACGATACTTCCAATGCGTCTGGCGGTGCTTCTTCGGGCGGTGGCCAGTCGTCTGATGGAGCCTCCAGCTCTAATGGCGGCAGCGCTCCCTCGGGCGGACAGGGCGGTTCGCAGGAGTCCAACTACGTAACGGTGTCGGTCTCGGTCACATCGAGCGCTGTGGGCAATCCTGTGTCTTCTAGTGGCACCTTCACCTTTAACGAGGGCGCCACAGCCTACGATGCCCTGTGCGCGCTGGGCCTTTCCGTGAACGCGCACGGCTCGTCGTATGGCACGTATGTCGCCGCCATCGGCGGTTTGGCCGAAAAGGAGCACGGTAGCACGAGCGGCTGGATGTATTCCGTTAATGGCGTTACGCCCAACACGGCTTGCAGCAACTACGTCCTATCCAACGGCGACAGTGTTGTCTGGTATTACGTAACGGGCTAGGAGTCTCAACATAACGCACGGAGCGGGCGGTTCGGACAAACATCCGAGTCGCCCGTTTTTCATGCGTCGAGGACTGGGTCGCCGGGTCTCTCGGCAAACAAAAAACCGGCTGGAACGAGAATTCCAACCGGCTATACATTCAAGCAAATGTCGACGTGACTACGACTGTGCGCCCTCGAGGAAGAAGCGGCGGCTAAAGTAGTTGTACCAGGTGACCAAGAACGTGGCGATGGCCTTCATGGCCTGGTAGCCGATGCTCAAAAACGTGACGCCCACAAACATGTACAGGTCGTTGAGGCCCAAACCAATCACCGACAGGATGGTGAAGATCGTGAACTCGCGCTTGCGGCTCATGCCCTCGCGATGGTCGAACACGTACTTCATGCTGAGCCAGTAGTTGACCACGACGGATGTGGTAAACGAGACCGTGGTGCTCATCAAAAAGTCGAGGTGGAACAGCTCGACGAGCGCAATGAGCATACCCCAGTCGATGCCAAAGGAGATAAGGCCCACGACAGCGAACTTGAGGAACTGCTTGGTATGAGGTTGTGCCAGTGCCTTGCGCACGTAATCACATCCAATGCGTTGATGAATCGAGCAGAGGATACTTTAGAGCTTTTGCGAGGGAAACGTAAGGTCTTTGCCAAGAACTATACGAACTCGCCAAATTATCAAGTGCTAATCCGCAAACGTTGAAAATTTGCCCGTAAACGAGCGGCACCCACGGACGATGCTGCGCTGAGCGCGCGTCGTCCGTGGGCGCCGTAATGCTGCAGGGGTGTCGAGCTATTTGGTCTCGTCGCCCTCCAGGAAGATCTTTCGGGTCACAAAGTTGTAGACCATGACAAGCGCGGTGGCGCAAATCTTGGCGATATTGGCCTCGAGCCCCAGGCCGGCGTTGAGTGTCAGCACGATACCGTCGTTGAGTACCAGGCCGATCACGGACAGCACGACGAAGATGATGAACTCGCGGCGGCGGCTCATGCCCTCCTTGTGCGCAAACACGTATTTCATGCTTGCGAGGTAGTTAAAGATGAGTGAGACGATAAAGCCGCTGGTGTTGGCGATTAGGATGTTGAGGCCCAGACCGTAGTGGAGCAGATTCATAATGCCAAAGTCGATGACCGTGGCAATGACACCGACGACGCCAAATTTCATGATCTGCGCGAGGAGCTTTTGCATGATACCTGCCTTAGGGTGGCGCTGGGGCGCCGTGGGGATGACAAACCCAGCAAGTTTAGCCAATCCCCGCGGGTGGAGCTAGGCGCGCTCCTCGATAGCACCGTTTCTATATGCATCGAGCAGTTGGCGTAGGTCCTGGATCTGGCTGCGGATCTTGGCGCCGGTATCGGTGTCGCTCACCATGCGGCGGCGGTCGGCCTCGTCAAAGCGGTTGGTCTCGCTTTCGATGTCCACGTTGCGCGTGAGTGCCTCGGCAACGGTGGTAAAGGCCCGGTGCGACTTGAGGCGGCAGCCGCGCGAGCTCGAGATGAGCGTATAGCCGGCGATACCCGTCTTGGGATGGTAAGCGCGGCAGAAGCCGCCATCGATGACCAGCAGCTTGCCCTCGGCGCGGATGGGCTGCTCGCCCTTGGTGGTTTTAACGGGCGTGTGGCCGTTGATGATGTGACCGGTCGGTGAGCATGCCATGGGCGCGACGCCAAACTCGCGCATGATGTCATCGCAGACCGAGGGCGACTTGGTAAGCGTAAAGTACGGGTCCATCGGCTCGACCCAGGTGCTCTTATCGGCGATATAGGCGCGCTCAAAGGTGCGCACCAGGCGTCCGCTGGCGGGTGAGTTAAAGCCAATCCACAGGTACCACATCCAGTCGAGAGCGTCGCGGTCGCCCACGCGCCAGGCGCGGCGGGCGATGTGGTCGCAAAAATCGAGATAATCGCGGCCAGCGTGCCAGGTGCCCAGGCAGTTCATGCTGCTAAAAGTGCCGTCTTCGTTGAGCGGCACGCAGCCATGGAACAGCAGGTTGCCGTTGGCGACCTTGTACATCGAGCCGTGGGAATAGAGGAAATCGATATGGCGATGCAGGTGATCGGCGGTGACAAACTCGGACACGAGCTTGTCGATGATGTGCTGCTCCTCGGGCGTGAGCGTATAGGGGTCCGCCGGGTCGACGGTGGGGAAGTCGTTGGTCGTGAGCGGCCACACGCTGCCGTCGGCGAGCGTGACCGTGCCGGTGTCGTGTTCGATCTTGTCGAGTAACAGGCGGTCGGTCATGTCGAACTCGGGATGGCGCTGGATAATCTGGCCCTCGAGCTTAAAGAGCAGCACGTTGATGGCCTTGATCAGCGGGGTGATGGACTCACCGGCGGTGTAGGTGGCATCTGCAAAGGCGACAAGCTCACGCAGCGAGATGCCGTAGTCGTTCTCCAGGATCTCGTAATTGTCGTAGCGTAGGTTGTTGCGCAGCACCGTGGCGATGCAGGCGGGCTCACCGGCCGCAGCGCCCATCCACAGCAGGTCGTGGTTGCCCCACTGGATGTCGAGTGAATGGTAGGTGAGCAGACGGTCCATAATCTTGGCCGCGCCGCCGCCGCGGTCGAAGATGTCGCCCACCAGGTGCAGGTGGTCGACGGCCAGGCGCTTGATGAGCGAGGCGAGCGACTCGATAAAGTCGTCGGCGCTGGCGGTCTCCAGAATGGACTCCACGATGCGCTCGTGATAGCGCACGCGATAGTTGTTCTCGTCCGGATGCGTGTGCAGCAGCTCGTCGATGATGTAGGCGTAATCGCGCGGGATGGCCTTACGCACCTTGGAGCGCGTATAGCGGCTCGAAAGCGAGCGGGCGACCATGATGAGCTGGTCGAGCATGGTCTTGTACCAGGTGGGCGAGTCCTCACGCCGTGCGCGGACAAGATCGATCTTCTCGCGCGGGTAGTAGATGAGCGTGCACAGCTCGCCCTTTTCGTCAAAGGAAAGCGTGTCGCCAAAAATCTCGTCGACATGTTCGCGCACGACACCCGAGCAGTTGTTGAGGATGTGCATAAAGGCTTCGTACTCGCCATGCACGTCGCTCATAAAATGCTCGGTGCCTTTGGGCAGGTTGAGAATGGCCGAGAGATTGATAATCTCGGTAAACGCGGATTGCTCGGTGGGAAATTGTCTCGACAGCAGACGCAGATACTTGAAGTCTTGCGGATTGCGATCGAATGCGACCATGAAACACCTTCCGATGGAGCTGGTAAAACTGATAAACAGCGTCAAACGTTTATCAGTATGCGCCGCTTTTGTTTCGATTGGGGATGGGCGGCCGAATTGTTAGCCGAACGGTTTGGTAAATCGATTTAGTTGAGGTAGATATGGCGGTTGAGTGGAGACGACAGAGGGTGTTTTCTCAGATATTCATGCGTGGGGTCGGTGGAGACGATGGTGGTAAAGATGTTCGCTATTATTGCTTCGATTTGGTAAATAGTGGACATATGTACCGTATGTAGGCTCACTGTGCGATAATTTGCGCAGCAATGAGTAAGGAGCCTCATATGAGTGATTTTGTCCTGACCTGTGAATCTGCCGCCGACCGAACCCGTGAGTTCTTTGTGTCGCGCAATATCCCTGTCGTGTGTTTTCATTACGAGATCGACGATGTTGTCTATACGGACGATCTGTATCAGTCGATTACGCCGGACGAGTTTTTTGCCCAGATATCTGCGGGCGCCATGCCCAAGACGTCTCAGGTGAGCGTGGGTGAGTACGAGGAGTTTTGGGAGCCGTTTGTTGCCGAGGGTAAAGACGTGCTGCACCTGACGTTGTCGTCGGGTATTTCGGGCACGTATGGATCGGCCTGCGTTGCGGCGCAGATGCTCGCGGATCGCTATCCCCAGGGCGGCAAGGTTCGCGTCATCGATTCGCTGGCGGCGTCTTCGGGCTTTGGCCTGCTGGCGGAATGTGCCGCCGACGTTCGCGATAGCGGCGCTTCGCTCGACGAGACTGCCGCTTGGATTGAGGAGCATAAACTCAACCTGCACCACTGGTTCTTTTCGACCGATCTGTCGAGCTACCTGCGCGGCGGTCGCATTTCGGCTGCGAGCGCGATCATCGGCACGGCGCTTAAGATTTGCCCGCTTATGACGGTCGATTGCGAAGGTGGGCTGTCGCCACGTGAGAAGATTCGCACTAAGAAGCGCGCGATTTCCGAGATGGCTAAGACCATGATGGCACACGTGCAGGACGGTGCGGATTATTCGGGTAAGTGCATCATGTCGCACTCGGCGTGCCGCGAGGATGCCGAGGCGGTTGCGGCGCTGATTGAGGAACAGGTTCCGCAGCTTAAAGGCAAGATTGAGATCAATAACATCGGTACTCTGATTGGCTCGCATACCGGACCCGGTACGGTGGCGCTCTTCTTTATGGGCGACAAGCGCGTGGATTAATTTGCCCCATCACGTCGCTGCATGATTGCTCAAACGAAAACAGCCCGCCTCACGTTTGTGGGGCGGGCCAAGATGTTTTGCTAGCGTTTCTTTCCGCGGAAGAAGAAGCCGTGCAGTGACGGCTTGAGGCCGCGGTTGGCGCGATGCTCCTCGACGCGCTCGTGGATCGAAGCGACGCGCTCGATGACTTCGTCGGGAATCGGCACATCGGGATTCATGTTCTCGACCTGGCTGACCTCGGCGGCGGCGACCTGGTCGATAATGGGTACATCGTCGCGCGAGATGACAGGTGTGGCGTCTTCCTTCATCTTGCGATAACGCTGCATCATGTCGGTCTGTAGCTGCTGTGCCGAAGGCGGCGTCCAGATGATGGCGTTGGCTCCGGCGGCGATGGTTTCACGGATGCTCTCGGGCGTCTTGCCGCCCGGCGCGATGAGCGGCAGGTTGGGATAGTGCTCGCGCAGTTCACGCAGGACCTGCGGCGTGTTCTTGCCGGCGGCGATGTTGAGGATCTTGGCGCCGGCGCGCACTTTGGCGTGAGCATCGTCGTCGCAGCGAACGACCGTAGCGATGACGGGGATGTCGGCGATGTTAGTGATGTGCTCGACCATCTCGGCAGTAGCGGGGGAGTTGACCACGCAGCCCGCCGCGCCCTGCATCTCGGAGACGGCTGCCATCTGCACGGAGCGCTTACCGGTCGTAGTTCCGCCGCCCACGCCTACAAAGACCGGGCACTCGGCGACGGTCAACAGTGCCTGCGTAATGGCCGGCTGCGGCGTGAAGGGGTAAACGGCAAAGACGGCATCGGCATTGGAGTTGCGGATGACCGCCACGTCGGTGGTGTAGATGAGCGATTTGATGCGGCGGCCAAAGAGCGTAAAGCCGCTGGCCTCCTCAATCTCATCGGGCATGCGAAGGGCCGCCTTGCGCAGGCGCCCGTCGATGGGCAGCGGCTCCATGGGCAAAAGGCCGTTGGGAGTTACGGCCACCTGGGGCTCGGTAAATTCGTCCGCAAGCTCGACCTCGGAGAAATCGACCGAGGCGACGATGTCCTCGTGAACCTCGGCGGGCACATCGATGGGAGCTTGGTCGTTTGCCGCGGCGGGCGTGTCGAAGGAGCTGGTGCCGACGAAGGCGTCGACGCGTTCGTTTAGATCGTTGAGGGTATCCATGGAGGCTCGATTCTATGTGATGACGGCCGGGAGGGTGCCGGCGGCGTTGTGCTTGCTAAATCGTTTGACGAGTTGATTTTTCCCCGCCGAGTCATCCGTTAGACCGAAGGGCCGGCGAACGTGAAGGAGCTGTGGTGGCGGGAATCGAGGTGCTATCTTGAAAGTCCCGTATGCAAAAGAAAGGTGACGCGGTATGGAATTCTCGGCAATGTTGGGCTCGATTGGCCTGTGTGTGGGCGCAATCGTTGCCGCCGCGGTCATCTACTTTGTGGTCACGGCCATTAAGGGTAAAAGGGCCGAACGCAAGGAGCGCGCGATGCTTAAACAGCATCGCGACCAGCAGGGCAAACGCGCACGGAGATAGCTTGTTGAGTTTTGGATCCGTGCGCTAGCTGCGTTTTCGGATCAGGGCAATGTAGAAGCCCTCAAAGTCGCGGCTAGGCGGAATGGTGAGCGTGCCGGGCATACCGTTGGCGATGGCCGATACCTGACCCGCGGCAATGGCTTCGGTCAGGGCGTTGGACTCGATGCGCGGCTCCTCACCAGCTTCCTGGGCGCGGCGTGCCTCACTTTCGCTCGGCGTGCCATCGAGGGGGATAAGCTCGCAGTCCATGTGCTTGTCGAGGGCCTCTTGCAGGGCGTCCTCGTTTTCCTGCGGCAAGATCGAACAAGTCGAATAGACGAGCGTGCCGCCCGGTTTGAGGGCTCCCATGGCGCGGTCCAGAAGTGCTCGCTGCGAGCGGGCGCACCTGCTCAGCAACTGCTCGGTGAGGCCGCGCAGGCTCTTCTCGTTGCCGCTGACGACTGTGCCCGTGCCGGTGCAGGGAGCGTCGAGCAGGATACGGTCAAAGCGGAAGAACTCGTCGAGCTCGCGTGCGTCGATGCGCATGACGGGCACGTTTTTTGCGCCTTGGCGGTGGAGGTTGGCTTCGAGCTTCTCGGCGCGGGGAATGCTCATCTCGCAGGCGGTGAGGTGTGCCTGGCCCTGGGTGAGGGCGGCGATCTGCGTCGTCTTGCCGCCGGGGGCCGCGCACATGTCCAGGATGTCCTCGCCGGCCTGGGCGCCCAAGACCAACGGCGGCATCATGGACGACAGACTTTGCAAGTAGATCTTGCCGTCGCGGTAGATGTCGAGGTCCCACAGGTCGGAAACCTGGGCCTCGGGCAGGATGGAAGCGTCCGGGTACCATGCGACGGGGCGGTGGGCGATGCCGGCGGCATCGAGCGCCGCGGCGATGTCCTCGGCGGTTGCCTTGAGCGTGTTGGCGCGCAGCGTGACCGGGCGTGTGGCCGCGGCGCCGAAGCCCTCGATCATAAGCTCGGCATCGGCGGGCGCATAGGCGCCGGCGACCGTGTCGACCATAAAGCGCGGCAGGTCGGCGGCGGAGGGTTGGGCGGCAAGCTGGTCGGAAAGCTCGGTGGCGGCAAACTGCCTGAGCTTGAGCTCGGCCTTGACCTGCTTTTTCTGCTTACGACGACGCGGCTTGGACATCCGTCTTTCCTTCCCATTCCATTACATGTCGAGTGTTTAGTACTGGCTCTCGTGCTTGCTAAAGAAGTCGAAGCGCGGGGGCAGCGGCTTCACGCGGTGCTCGCCGGGCTTCTCGCCCAGGATCTCCACGAACTCGTCCGTGGAGGCAAAGATGTTATCCCAGCTAAAGAAAGCGACCGGGTCGACGTCGAAGTACTCGCAGATGAGCTCGCAGCCGGCCGGCACAATACCGTGCATCAGGACGGTCGCCACGCGCAGCTCGGTAAAGGCGTCGACAAGGGCCTGCGTCATCGCGGCGTTTGCCTCGTTACCCTCGAGCTTGTTGGCGGCCTTGGAAGCGTCGCTCCAGCGCTTGTTGGCGGCGCGCAGGTAGTCGTCGCACACGGCAAGCGCGCGGTGCGTCTCGAACTTGTACATGGCCTGCTCAAAGGCGAGGGCTGCCTGCTGGGCGGCTTCGACCACGGTGTCAGAAGCGGCACCGGCGGGGATGCAGCCGTTGCGGTAGGGGCTCTCGTCGCCTTCCTTGACGGCGACGCCGTAGAAGCAGCTGCGGGCCAGACGGTTGAACACGCCGGTCAAAAGGGCGCTCTCCTTAAGGGCCGGGTCGATAACGCGCTTGTCGTCGCAGGCGCGTACCTCGTTGCCGTCCTTGTCCTTGCCGGTCACACGCGTGTCGTATGCCTTGGGGCTAAAGCTCACCGGCTTTTCGGATAGGCCGAGCGACAGCCAGTGCGCGCGCATCTGCTCGCAGGTGTAGTGGTTGAGCAGGTCATCTGCCGGCGGGGGAGGCGTCTGCGAGGACGAGCTGGCCTTTTTGCCCATGTAGAGCAGGTGGTAGCAGGCGCTGACGGTGCTCTGCGTGAGGTCCCAGCCCAGGGCCTCCCACATGGCGGTCTGCGCGATGCAGTAGAAATAGATGTTGTCCTGACCGATGAACTGGTAAATCTGAGCGTCGTCAGAGCACCACCAGTCGCGCCAGTCGAGCGAGCTGTGCTGGTAGGTGGGTGCGGGCACCTGCGTGGAGTCGGCGGCGGGCTCGCCCATGAGGGCGGCATCCTGGGCGGCGACGCCCTCGGTCACGCCGGCGGCCTTGGCATCGCGCGCGAGCACGGTACGCGTATAGCTGATGGGCGCCCACAGGCTCTCGGGCCAGCACCAGCAGGTGACGTCGGAGACGCCATCGACCTCGGGCACCGGAACGCCCCAGTCGATGTTGCCGGTGATGCGGAAGGGCACGAGTGCCTTGCCGCTGCGGAAGCGCACGCCACCGTTGGCGAGCACCGCGTGGGCGTCGTCGCGCTCCTTCCAGCTGGGGAAGGTGACGGTAAAGCTGCTCTTGTTGCCCTCGGGCTCCAGCACGGTGTGCTCGGGGAGCTGGTCCTCGACGGCATCGAAGGCCTCGCGGAACTTGTTCTGGATGTAGAGCTGAGCCGGCAGCAGCCACTCCTCCATGGTCTTGGAGACCACGGAGCGAACCTGCGGGTTCTGGGCGAGCTTGGCGGTGTAGGTCTTCATAAAGTCGAGGTAGGCCGGCAGGTCAAAGTAGAGATTGTCGACCGGGCGCAGCTCGGGCACCTCGCCGGTGAGCTGGCTCTTGGGCGCGATGAGCTCCTCGGGCTCAAACTGGTGGCCCAGATCGCACTCGTCGGCATAAGCCTTCTCGGACTTGCAGCCCTGGATGGGGCAGCGGCCGATGACCTGGCGGCCGTTGAGGAACGTGCCGGCCTTGGCATCGTAGAACTGCAGCGTGGAGCGCTTGGAGATGGTGCCCTGCTCGTGCAGGCGCTCGATAATCTCGGCAGTCACCTCGTTGTGGATCTGGGCCGCCGGCTCAAGGCCCGAGCCGCCGTAGATGTCGCAGCTGATGTTGTAGTTGTTGAGGGTCGCGGCCTGGCGGGAGTGATTGGACTCGACATACTCGCCGATGGACTTGTCGTAGCCCTCGTTCTCCTTGAGCTTGCGGTAGCTCTCCATGATGGGCGAACCGTAGCAGTCGGTGCCCGAGGTGAAGATGACGTTTTCGCGGCCCAGGCGGTCGCGCAGGAAGCGGGCGAAGAAGTCGGCCGGGACAAAGACGCCGCCGACGTGGCCAAAGTGCAGACCCTTGTTGCCGTAGGGCTCGCCGGCGGTAACGATGGCGCGGCGCGGCCAGCTGGGACGGTCGTTCATGGAGTATTTGGATGCCATGGGACTCCTTCGCATATGGTGGGAGCGCGGCCGGGCGCAAGGCCTGGCGACGCGGTGGTCAATTCGTGCATATCGTTCGACATTATCGCACATGCGGGCGGGTGCGTGGCAGGGGCGCTATCCTAAGATGCTATGAATGAGAATTCCAACATACATGCGTTTGAGGACGAGGATTTTCTGCACGCCTGCTTCGTGTGGGGGATGGCCGTGCTTGGCGTATTTGCCGTGTGCCTGGTGCCGGTGTTTATGCTGCTGGGCGGGCCTGCAGACATGGATGCGGCTGACGCGGGCGGCTGGATGGCCGTCTTGAGCTGGATAGTCGGCTTGGCTGCGGTTTCTGCGGCGTCATTTGCCGTGCACGAGCTGGTGCACGCGGTGTTCTTTAAGCTGTTTGCGCCTGCTGGTGCTCGGGTGACCTTCGGAGCAAATCTCGAAACCTGCATGATTTACGCCTGCGCCGAGGGCGTTGTGTATTCGCGCCGGCGGTACATGGCGGTTTGCCTGGCGCCGACGGTTGTTTTGACGGCGGCGTTTGCCTTGGGCTTTGCGTTTTCGGGCTATCCGCTTCTGTGTTACCTGGCGGCTGGTCTGCACTTGTCGGGCTGTGTGGGCGACTGGTATTACGTGCGGACCATTTTGCGCGACCGCCGCATTGTCGCCTGCGAGGACACATCCTTTGGCGTGCGCTTTTTCGCAAGGTAGTCTTTTTGGGACGGGGCTATTTTGACTACTTTCCTGTTGATGCGGGTATTTGGAACTGCTTTACATCAAAAGTGGTCAAAATAGCCCCGTCCCAAAAAGACTACCCTGGGCAAAGATTGGGAGGAGATGTCCATGAAGCCGTTGCTGCTGCATGCTTGCTGTGCGCCGTGCTCGCTGGAGCCGGTCCGTCTGCTGCGCGAGGAGGGGTTTGAGCCCACGATTTGCTGGACCAACCCTAATATTCAACCTCACGATGAATGGCAGCGGCGTTTGGACGAGCTGCGCCGGTGGTGTGCCGGTGGCGAGATCGAGCTTATCGAGGCGGGGGAGGATCGCGATCGCTGGGAGACCGGCGTGGCACCGCTGGGCGCCGATCGGCCCCGTCGCTGTCGCGCGTGCTATGCCCTGCGTCTGGCCGAGGCGTGCCGTGTGGCCCAGGAGCGCGGGTTTGAGTTTGTGGGTACGACGCTCGCCGTCTCGCCGTATCAGCTGTTCGAAACCTGTAATGACGTGCTTGAGCGTTTGGCGGCGGCACATGGGCTCACCCCGGTCATCCGTGATTTTCGCCCGTATTACCCCGAGGCCACGCGTCGTTCGCGTGAGCTTGGCATGTATCGGCAGAACTACTGCGGCTGCCGATTCTCGGCCGTCGAGGCGGCCATGGACCGCGCCCGCATCCGCGACGAGCGCAAAGCCGCCAAAAAGTAGTTCTTTTAGGCTGGGACTTTGAGCTGTCTGCGCGGTACGGTCGTTTTTGGGAAAGTCGATTTAATTAAGCGTGTGATCGTGGTTCGCTTGATACCAAACGACGACTCCTATGATTCTAATCCTCCGTTTGTTAAACATCAGATCCGGACTTGCTGTTGCATATGAATGGGACGACAGCACAATCATGTCGTTTCCTTCTGCAAATCGCCTAATTACCGGTGTTTTACCGTCTGCGAGCGCCAATACAACACAGCCGTTCCAGGGCTTTGCGGTGGTATCGACAAGTAGTAAGCTGCCGGGAGGGTAAATGCGGGACATTTCGTCACCTTTGATTTTAACGAAAACGCTATGTGGGTGACGTTTGGCTACGTCTACAGGCGCGCAAGCATTTTGTTGGCCGTGCGTGATGCGGCGCTTTTGCGATTCGATATCGATGACGGGAAATGCGCCCTCCATTTCGTGGATAGCAGGGTCTTCGTCGGTGACGATTCTTTTATTTGCGAGCTTTACGGCCAAACCGTTTTCCTCGCCAACAAGTTCATCGCGGGTGCAACCGAAGAGCGCTTGTAACTTTTCAATATAGCGCTCACGGGGGGCATACCGACTTTTTTCCCAACGACAAACGGTCTCTTTAGATACCCCCAACATCTCTGCAAGTTGCGCCTGACCAAGATGCTCCATGGTGCGGAGTTTACGAATATTTGCCCCGAAGCCCATGGCTATAGATCCTCTCGCCACAGAGGGAGGCATAGACAGTTTGTGCCACCATAGCCTTTGGTGAGCTCGTCAATGGATAGCGGGAATAATTCCATTCCTGCTTTCTCAAGCGCTTCGTTGGTCCAAACGTTTTCTTCATATACGCATAGTTTTCCTGGCGAGAGCGCAAGGATAGACGTTGCGTTGTTCCGGCGTTCTCTTTCGTAGGCGGTTTGATTCCCGCCTCCGCAGTCAATTACTTTTATTGGTTCGCAACAGGCTGCAGAGAGTATTTCCGGAATCGTGCGATCGATAGGAGTGATCGTAAGGCCCCTTCCGGATCGTTTTAGTTGAATGCTGTATGCATCAACGGCATTGCATATCTCACGATCGATGAGGAACGCGTCGTGATCAATTCTACTTATGAACGTATCGAGGTGGATACGCAGCCCGTCAGAGGGGACTCGAATCGCAATTAGCTCGGTGGTCTGGAATTTATTTGAGGTCAGGAGCTCTTTGGCAAGTGACTCGACGGCGGCGGGTTCAGTTCGGTCAGAGATTCCAACTAATACTGTCTTAGCACTGATAACAATAATGTCTCCGCCTTCGATATGGTAACTACTCCTGTTCAAATCACATACTGGAGTTTCTCCCATGATCTTGTGGTGGGTGAATATCTGCCGGTATAAGGCGACCTCACGATCACGCTCAGGCCAGTACATATGATTTAGGATGATGCCGTCTCCGACTACCACAGCAGGATCACGAGTGAAAAAAAGCGTGTTGAGGGGATTGACCAAGAGCGAGGCGGGATCAAATTGCTCGTGCACGAGCGCCCGTAGTGTTTCCGACTGGTTTGAACATAGCTCAGTGTCTCCAAAGCGAATGCCGTTAAGTACTATATTCACCAATTCCTGGGTGTTCTTAGCGTTCTCAAACAACTGGGTTATTGTCTCGAGGAACTCTCTACCTGTTGCCCCGCTGCAACGGAGGTAGTCATCAATAAAATATTTAAGTGATTGGGGCTCAGTTTCAAGTGAGTCTTCGAGAAGGTCCCTAATTTCAATGGTTTCTACGCCATGCTTCTCAAGCAATTGAACCATGGAATCGTGCTCATACATTGCTTTGTCGAGGTCAAAACGACCGCTCCATTTTCGCAGGGAGAAAACTTGGCTGAAGTCGGCATCAGGGTAGTTTTGTGTTTCAGCTCCTGGTCGATGGACAAGTACAGCTTTTAAATGACCGATTTCATTTGTTACGTGTATGCCTTGCATGTCTGTCTCCTGTCCTGCTGGTTTTTATATAAGGCTAAGGCAGGTTCCTTGTTGTGTTGCGGAAAAGTTAAAAGACGTATGTAATTGACAAATAACATCAATTTTAATAATCAGATTGATTAATAACGTCACTTTAGCTGCCGTTCATAGGTGAAAAGCGACACGATGGCGATGGTTGGCCGACCACCGCTGAGCAACCTCATACATTTATGGTGCCAGCTGGATAGATGGGAAAAGGAATGAAGGAGGAGATATGGCAGCGGAAAGTTCGAAAGGCATCAAGCAGTTCAAGGTCCCGCACGTATATGCGATCATCTTTGCACTTATGGTCACCTTCGCTGTTCTCACGTGGATTGTTCCCTCTGGGTCCTATCAGCGTCAGGAGGTGAACGGTCGTGAAGTCACTGTCGCAGGTACGTATGAGCAGAGTGAAAAGACATATATTGACGAGGAAACCGGGGATGAAGTAGATCTCAGACAAGGCGTCTTCGATGTTCTTCAGGCTCCAACGCGCGGTATACAAGAGGCAATTGAGGTCGTTGCATTCATCTTGATTGTGGGCGGTTCGTTTCAGGTTATTACTAAAACGGGCGCTATCACGAGCGGAATGGGTCGTGTCGTTCGCCGCTTTAAGAACAAAGACATTCTAATTATTCCTATTGCGATGGTTCTCTTTGCATTGGGTGGAACGAGCTTTGGCATGGCGGAAGAAACTCTCCCGTTCTTTGCGATCTTCATGCCAATTATGATGGCTATGGGCTTCGACTCGATGACGGCGTTCATGGTCGTGTTCGTTGGAGCGCGCACGGGTTACATCGCCTCAACGATTAATCCGTTTAATGTTCTCATTGCGCAAGGTATTCTTGGTATTCAGGGCAACCCCCAGCTGTGGCTGCGTATGATTGCCTGGGTTGTTTTGACCGCCGTTGCAATTACTTGGGTTGTCCTCTATGCACGAAGGGTAAAGAAGAACCCTGAGTCATCGATCACATTTGAGGATGATATCGCCAAGAAAGTCGAGTTCGCTGCCGATGAATCTGCCCTTGATGCGGAATTTACGGGTCGTCAAAAAGGCGTGCTTGCGGTATTTATCGCTGGAATGTGCCTTATCATCTGGGGACTTGTGACCCAGGGCTGGTATATGAACGAGATTTCTGCGGTCTTTTTGGCCATGGGCCTGTTGGCTGGTGTTATTGCGGGCTTTAGTCAGGACGTTATCGCTCAGGAATTTGTTGCGGGTATCGCTGACTTTGCTTTCTCGGCAATTGTCGTTGGACTTGCGCGTGGCATCCTTGTCATTGCCTCTGACGGCATGATCATCGATACCATCCTCAATGCGCTCGCCACTGGTCTGGGCGGCATCCCGGCGGTTCTCTTTACTACGCTTCTTTATGCGGTTGAGAACCTCCTGGCGATTCTGGTTCCCAGCTCATCTGGCCTTGCAGCACTGACCGCTCCCATTTTTGGACCTTTGACCGAACTCATGGGCCTTAATCCCGAGGCTGCCGTGTGGGCTCTCTCCATGGGTAGCGCGACGATGTCTTTGATCTGTCCTACTAGCGCCATTCTTGTAGCGGGTTTGGGCGTGTGCAAGATCAAGCTTGGCCAGTGGTGGAAGACCGTTTGGAAATTCTTCTTGGTCGTGTCGCTCATCAATATCGTATTCGTAGCAATCTCGGGACTTATTGCCCTGTAGGTTTCATAGCTGAAATGGAGTAACAGGAATGTCTAAAGGACTGAATGTACACAGCGAGATTGGTAAGCTCAAGAAAGTTGTGCTTCACCGCCCCGGTCGTGACCTTGTGAACGTAAAGGCAGAAGAGTTCGAGGATGTCTGGATTCACGACTGTTTCTATCTTGATGTGGCTCAAAAGGAGCATGATGCCTTTGCGGATCTTCTGAGGAGCGAAGGTGTTGAGGTTCTCTATATGGAGAAACTCGTTGCTGAAGCGCTGGATGCATGCCCCTCGGCTCGCGCTGAGTTTACCGATACATTTATGGCTGAGAGCGGGATTGTCAATCCTATGCTTGAGCAGGCTGTTCGTGAAAAGCTCGACGCTATTTCAGATTCGTATCAGTTTGTACTTGAGGCTATGGGGGGGTATCGTTATCGTGACCTTGGGCTGCCTCGCGTTTCGACTACGCTTAGTATGATGGATAATGAGGATGCGAAGCCCGATGATTTGGTGTTGAAGCCTCTTCCGAGTTCATATTTCTCTCGCGATCCTCTTGCTTCCGTGGGCAAAGGCGTTCTGCTTCACCATATGTATTGGAAACAGCGAGATCGTGAAGTGCCCTTCTATGAAGCGATTTTCAAATACCATCCCGATTATGCAGGGACTCCGATTTGGTACGACCATAAGAATCCCTGGCATATCGAGGGCGGTGATGTGCTTAACATTAACGCTCATACCTTGGCTATTGGAATTAGCCAGCGAACTGAGGCGGCTGCGATTGAGGAGCTTGCAAAGAATTTGTTCTGGGGATCTGGGAGTTCTGAGATCGATACCGTTTACGCTATTAAAATCCCCAACGGCTATGCTTACATGCATCTTGACACCGTTTGCACCATGGTGGATTTCGATAAGTTCACAGTTTATCCCGGTATTTTTGAGACCCTTCGTGTTTATCGTCTGACTCGTGGTGACTCTGAGGGAATGGTCGCTGTTCAAGAGATTGATGACACGCTTGAACATATTCTTGAAATGGCTACTGGCGTGGAGAAGGTGCAGCTTATTGAGTGCGGTGCCGGCGATATGGTTGAGGCATCTCGCGAGCAGTGGAACGACGGGTCGAACACTCTTGCCGTTGCTCCTGGTAAAGTCTGTGTTTACGAGCGCAATGTTGTCACAAATGATGAGCTCTACAAGAACGGTTTGGAACTTTTGGTCGTTCCCTCCGAGGAACTGTCCCGCGGTCGTGGCGGCCCGCGCTGCATGAGCATGCCCTTCTGGCGCGAAGATATTTAGTTGCAAATCCACTGTGATAGGAGATGGCGAATATGGGTGTTAATATCGCTGGGCGCAGTTTTCTGAAGCTGCTTGATTACACGACGGAAGAGATTGAGTATCTGCTTGAGCTTTCTGCTAACTTCAAAAGCATGAAGCGTGCCGGTGTTCCGCATAAATACCTTGAAGGCAAGAATATTGTTTTGCTATTTGAGAAGACTTCCACGCGTACTCGCTGCGCCTTCGAAGTTGGTGCACTTGACCTTGGTATGGGCGTAACTTATTTGGATCCGGGCTCGTCCCAGATGGGCAAAAAGGAGTCGATTGAGGACACGGCTCGCGTCCTTGGCCGCATGTATGACGGAATTGAATACCGCGGCTTTGAACAGGCGAAGGTTGAGGAGCTTGCTGCAAAAGCTGGGGTTCCCGTTTGGAATGGGCTGACTACTGAATTTCACCCGACTCAAGTGCTTGCCGATATTCTGACCATGCGTGAAGAGTTTGGAGAGATTAAGGGCAGGAAACTTACATTTTTTGGTAAGGCGGCCGGAAACGTCGCCGATTCGCTCATGGTCATTTGCGCTAAGCTCGGCATTAACTACTGTTCTTGCGGCCCAATCGGGGGAAATTCGGAGGGGGCTACATCCTATGATCCTGAACTCCTTGCAGAATGTAGTCGTATTGCGGCCGAGCATGGATCGACGATTACCATTACAGAAGATATTGAGGAAGGCGCTCGTGATGCCGATGTAATTTACACGGATGTTTGGGTTGGCATGGGTCAGCCTGCAGAGCTGTGGGAAAGCCGCATTAAGCTCATGTCGCCGTATCGTGTGACCGCTGAGGTGATGTCTATGGCAAAGCCCGAGGCGATTTTCCTCCACTGCCTTCCGAGCTTCCACGATACTAATACTACTGTTGGTGCCGAAATTGCTGAGAAGTTTGGAGTTGCCGAAATGGAAGTCACGGACGAGGTTTTTGAGTCCGATAAGTCTCGTGTTTTCCAAGAAGCGGAGAATCGCATGCATACGATTAAGGCGGTGATGTACGCAACGCTTAAGTAGCGGGGCGTTGAGAAATCAGTCGCAAATCTGTTTGCCATACTATATTTCTCTCAACAAGCTGATAGGATACAGGGGAGAATGATGCGCGCGTCAGTCGATTTTTTCGACTGACGCGCTTTGTGAAAGAGGCAAAGATGCGTACCGATGATTTTGACTATAACCTGCCCGAAGAGCTCATCGCCCAGGCGCCTGCCGAGCCGCGCGACTCCTGCCGCCTGCTGGTGGTTGATCGCAAAGGCTCCGAGACAGGAACGCCGCTAGAGCATGGCGGCACCGTCGAGCACCGCATCTTCCGCGACATCATCGACTATATCGAGCCGGGCGACGTGCTCGTCATCAACCAGACGCGCGTGATGCCGGCCCGTCTGATCGGTCGCAAGACGGGCTCGGGCGGCGTGGTCGAGACGCTGCTGCTCAAGCGCCGCGAGGATGTTGACCCGCTGGGTCACGTTTGGGAGTGCCTGGTCAAGCCAGGCAAGCGCCTGAAGCCCGGTGCTCAGATTGAGTATCGTGCGGGCGGCGCCCATGCGCCCGAGGGGGCTTCCGTGGTGCTGACGGCCGAGGTCGTCGACTTTGTCACCGATAGCCGCGGTGGCCGTCTGGTGCGCTTTGAGCCGGCCGGTTGCAATGCCGCCGGCGACCCGCGCACGCTCGACGAGGCCATCCATGCTGCCGGCCACGTGCCGCTGCCGCCTTACATTACCGATTACGAGGGCGATCCCGAGAAGTACCAGACCGTCTACGCCATGAAGGAGGAGCACTCGGCTGCCGCTCCTACGGCGGGTCTGCATTTTACTCCTGAGCTCATGGCCGCTATTGAGGCCAAGGGTGCCAAGTTTGCCGCCGTCGAGCTCGAGGTGGGCATCGATACCTTCCGCTTGGTGGAGGAGGACGACCCTACGCAGCACGTCATGCACACCGAGCGCTACCACGTGTCGCAGGAGGTTGTCGACGCCGTGCATAAGGCCAAGGCCGAGGGCCATCGTGTGATCGCCGTCGGCACTACCGCGGTGCGCTCGCTCGAGAGCGCGTTTGACACGGACGCGCCGGTGTCCGATCCGGCCGTGACGGCGCGCTATTTTGAAGGCCGCGAGGACGGGGCCGATACGCTTGGCCGCGGTGACATCGTGGTGCGCGAGAACGCCACGACGCAGCTTTACCTCATGCCCGGCTCGACCTATCACGTGGTCGACGCGCTGATCACGAACTTCCATGTGCCGCGCTCCACGCTCATGATGCTCGTGAGCGCACTTGCCACCCGCGACCAGATCATGGATGCCTATGCTGCCGCCATCGAGGAGCGCTACCGCTTCTTCAGCTTTGGCGATGCGATGCTCATCCTTTAGTTACGCGGTTCTACGAACCGCGTAACTGCTCGACGCTGCGCGGGCCGCATTTGGACAATCTGACGTTCAACTTCAAGGGCGCGACCAGAAGGTCAGCGCCCCTTTGTTTCACGTCACCTTGTCTCAAATGCGGCCCGCTCGCTGGCGTTGCCAAGACATCGGCGTCGCCTTGGTCCGGACTAGCCGTTTGGGGTACTCATTGGGGACGTACTTAAATGAGTACCTGCGGAATGAGAGTGGATAATCTCCCGTTTTTGGCCCGTCTGTGGGCTCAAAGTGGGAGATTATCCACTCTCATCATTGATTGGTCGTTGGGGATGTTCTTGTTTGACTAGTCGTTTAAGAACGTCTCCAACGACTACTTGCTTGTGAAGAGCCAGATCAGGATGATCACCAGGATTGCGGCGACAATGCAGACGATGGCGCCGGTGAATTTGATGCGTGAGTCGCGGGTACGCTCGCGCACCGCGTCCTCGGTGGCCTCGAGCTGGGCGACTTCTCGCTCGGTCTCGGCGTGTTCGGCTTTGTCTCGGGCCAAGGATCCTGCAAGCGACTCAGTGATCTCTGGATGGTCATGTACCTCGGTCGCCTGCTCGATGATCGACTGTGCATGTGCGGCATCTGCTTGAGCGTTGGCGATGCTTTGCTCTTGGTCGCGGCGTGCCTTGTCCTCGGCGGTGATCTTCTCGCGCAGTTCGCGCTGACGAGTCGCGGCGGCCGTCTTCGCCGTCTGCAGCTCGTCGCGCGCGGCATCGGCTTCGGTCGTCACGGCTTGGTGCGCGCGTTTTGCGTCGGCGATAGGGGCTTGAGCCTGTTCGACGGCCTGCTCGGCTGCGGCAAGCGAGTGCTCAAGGTCGGCGGTGATGCGCGGGACATCTTCTTCGGCTTTACGCAGGGCATCTGCCGTGTCGGAGATCTGCATCGAGAGCTCGCTGGTGCGCACCGTATAGTTGGCGGGATTTGCCGAGGGATTGCGTTGCAGCTCGGCATACTCATGACGCAGCGTCTCGAGCTGGGCGCGCGTGGCGTCGACGGTTTGTTGTGCGGCCGCAATGCCGGCGTCTCGCTCGGCCTTCACCTTGTCGCGGATGCGCTTGGAATCCTCAAGACGTCGAACGAGGCGGTTGCCGGTCTCGCGCGAGCTCGCCTCGCGGGCCTCCACGGCGTCGAGCGCGGCCTTCAAGCGGAGTTCAGTCGCGTCATCCTCTGTCTTCATTTGTTCGAGCTGGCCCTTGAGCTCTGTCGCCTTGGCGGCGTGGGCATCACGGTCAATCTCAGCGGCCGCTGCAGTCTTTTGGGCCGCGGCAATCGCCTGGCGCTGGTCGGCGACGATCTGGTCGTAGCGGCCTGCGATATCCTGGCGCGTCTCGAGTTCCTCGGCCTGATCGGCAATGCGCTGCTCGAGTTCGGCCAAGTGGGCGCGGGCGTCGGCAAGTGCCTTTTTCGCGGCGTTCATCTCACGCATGGCCGAGGCGCCCTGGGCGATAAAGGCGCCCACGGCGTTCGCAGTGTTCGAGACGGCGGTCCCCAGATCGCGGCTCGCGGCGGGGGAGTGCGGGGCGGTCGGGCGAGCGGTGTCGACAGCGTCCGCATCGGCAGCCTGCGGCGCGGCGATATTGCCGGTACCGCCCTCGACCACAGAAAAGCCTGCTGCGTGCGGATCGACCGCGTCGGCGCCAATTGTGGGGTGCTCGAGCTGCAGGAACGAGGGCATGGTGCTGCCTTGATCGGCAACGGGGGTCTCGCCGGGCACAAAGGTCGAGGCGGCCTCGGCGGCCTCCTCTTCCTCGGCATCCACGTCGGCGTCGGCCACGGCGTCTTTCATCGCTTTGACGGCATCCATCATGGAGTCCATGACGGCGTCGAGCTCTTCTTCCGAAGACACCTCGATGGGGCCCGCTGCCTGTATCGCGGGCTTCGCATCGGGCTCGGCGCCACCCGGTTCCGACTGCTCGCCTTCGCCTTGCTCGACAGTATCATCTGCGTCTGTGGCCTTATCTGCGGTGGCGTGCACATCTTCGTCGGATGCATCGGCTGATACATTCGCGGGCGCATCGGCGCAGGTAGGAGTGTCGCATCCGTCGATGGCGTCTGCGGAATGATCAATATGCTGCTGAGTCTGGGGGTCCAGCTCGTCTGTCATAGGCATGTGCTCCTCATCGTTGTTCGTCACCCTATGATAAAGTCTCGCGCCGACATCCCGCGCGCCGCAGCAAAGTTCCAAAACGTGTTCGACGGCTCGTGTCGATAGCAAAAATTCGGCCACTTTATCCAGTTTGTACTTGACAATCCCTTCGCCGAAAGACGTTATGCCGTTCGCCTACCGAGGCCTTTTCTATTCACTTGAACACGCTAAAGTTGCATTTCAGCTTTTGGCGCGTGAAGTTGGATGCGCGCAGTCGACGGGCGGGCCCGTCGCGATTTGAAAGGACTTCGTATGGGACTTTTCACTGGTAAGACCGTGATCGTTACCGGCGGCGGCAAGGCCACGCTCAAGGACGGCTCCGCTGGATCCATCGGCTACGGCATCGATATCGCTTTTGCCAAGGAGGGCGCAAACCTCGTCATCACCGGTCGTAACGTTGCCAAGCTCGAGGCTGCCAAGGAGTCTCTTGAGGCTGAGTACGGCGTCAAAGTTCTGCCTGTTCAGGCCGATGTTTCTGCCGGTCAGGACAACGAGGCCGTCGTGCAGAACGTTATCGACAAGGCGATTGAGGAGTTCGGTCGCATCGACGCCGTCGTCAACAACGCTCAGGCCAGTGCCTCGGGTGTGACCATCGCCGACCACACTATGGACCAGTTTAACCTGGCCATTTACTCCGGCCTGTACGCCACCTATCTGTATATGCAGAAGGCCTATCCGCACCTGAAGGAGACCAAGGGTTCCGTGGTCAACTTTGCTTCGGGCGCCGGCCTGTTTGGCAACTATGGCCAGTGCAGCTATGCTGCCGCCAAGGAGGGCATCCGCGGCCTGACCCGCGTCGCTGCCAACGAGTGGGGCCCCGACGGCATCAACGTCAACATCGTTTGTCCGCTTGCTTGGACCGCTGCGCTCGAGAACTTCCAGGATGCCTATCCCGAGGCGTTCAAGGCCAACGTTCACATGCCGCCGGCGGGCCACTACGGCGACGTCGAGAAGGAGATCGGCCGCGTGGTCGTTCAGCTTTGCGGCCCCGACTTTAAGTACATGAACGGCGAGACTGTCACCCTCGAGGGTGGCATGGGCCAGCGGCCCTAACAGTTACGCGGTTCTACGAACCGCGTAACCAGTTGACGCTGCAAACCCGCCAGAGCGGCAATCTGCCTTTCAACTTCGGCGGCATG
>CAJLPX010000004.1 GCA_905208635.1 uncultured Collinsella sp.
CACTGATTTGATAGGCTCCCAGCTATGGGGGCCTTTCTTTTTTGGGCCCAGCGCAGAGGGATTCGAACCCGCCAGCACGTCCGTCACAAAGGCCGTGGCCAAAAAATGGCAAAAATGAGTACTGTTACTAATTTTGTAGCAGCGATTTTTGGGTTTCGCTGGGTAAATCTAGCCCTGAATCAGCGATTTGAAGCCTTTGCTAGCTGTTTCCCCATTAACATAACTGAACATGTGTGGTCTAACTAATCCTAGATAGTCGGTTTCATATGAGATTCAGCTGGTAACAGTACTCATATTTGATGTTTTTTGACCAGCAGGTCTCCCCGCCTTAGCAAATCTAAGGCAAAACGGGCTCCAGACCGCTGAATCATGCCACATAGGGCACGTCCGCAGTCCGGAACCCGGTCAAAGTTAAGTTATTTCGCTGTGTTAGGCCAAAACGTCCGACAGGATCTCGATCAGACTGTCCACGTCGGATTCCTCGCAGACGAGCGGCGGCAGGAAACGCAGCGTATGAGCACCTGTAGCGTTAATCACGGCACCGGCGGCCAGCGCGCGGGCAACAATATCATGCGCGTCGCCCGCGGCATCATCCAAATCACAGCCGAGCATCAAGCCGCGGCCACGCACCTCGGTCACGTTCGGCAGCTTGGCGAGCTTTGCCTCCATATAGGCGCCTACCTTGGCAGCATGGTCGGCATAATCGCCGCGCACGAGTGCGGAGAGCGTCGCGGCACACGCCGCGACGGCCAAGCAGCTACCGCCAAAGGTCGAGCCGTGGTCGCCCGGCTTAAACACGTCGGCAATCTCCTTCTTTGCTACGACGGCACCCATGGGCACGCCATCGGCAATGCCCTTGGCAAGGCTCATGATGTCGGGTTCCACGCCATAGGTTTGGAATGCAAACGGCTTGCCGGAGCGGAAGATGCCGCACTGGACCTCGTCGGCTATAAGCACGGCGCCCACTTCGTGTGCCAGGTCGCGCGCTGCCGCCATAAACTCCTCGGTCATGGGGTGCACGCCACTCTCACCCTGGATCGGCTCGAGCATCACGGCACATATTTCGCTCCCCAGCTGCTTAAAGATCGCACGCAGTTCATTGATATCGTTGGGCGTACAGGCCACAAAGCCACCCGGCAGCGGGCGGAAACTATCCTGCAGCCAATCCTGCATGGTGGCGGCAATGGTCTCGAGCGTACGGCCGTGGAAGCCGCCGCGCATGCACACGATAGTGTTGCCGCCGTTACTGGCACGCTTGGCGTACAGGCGCGCGAGCTTCATCGAGCCCTCGTTGGCCTCGGCGCCGGAGTTGGCAAAGAAGGTCTCCCAAACCTGCTCATCCGCAGCCGGGGCACCAAGAGCAGCTGCCGTGGTCTCATCGCCGGCGGCAATGGCATCGGCAAGCACGCGTGCACCATCTAAGTCGTCGTTGGCAAGCTTGGACAGCAGCGCCGCGACCTGTCCACGCTGCTCGATGTAGAAGTAATTGGAGACATGCATGAGCTTTTTGGTCTGTGCCTCGAGCGCCGAGAGCACAGCCGGGTCGCCATGACCTAGGCTGCACACGCCGATGCCGGCAAGAAAGTCGAGGTACTCACGACCATCGTCGCCGGTGAGCTTCATGCCGTGACCCTCGACAAACTCGACCGGAGAGCGGCCAAAGGTATGCATAACGTAATGGGATTCAAGCGATTGCTGAGCTGCAAGTGACATGGGATGCCTTTCGTTGGGCGCCAGACGGCGCGGGGCTATGGGTGTAGGAATGGGGCGGCTGCGGGTCAGTTAGACCGTCTGAAGCTTCTCGACCTCGTCAAGATTCTCGGTCAGACGCGCAGCAAACGTCGAAAGCGGATGCGGATGCGTATCGAACTCGTAAGCCGTCTCGGTGGAATGGATCACGGTGCCGACGCCGGCATCGGTCAGCAGCTCCAGCAGCAGCGAATGCGGCGTGGTGCCGTTGATGATGTGAGCGCGAAATACGCCGCCGGCAAGCGCATCGACGGCCGCGCGCAGCTTGGGAATCATGCCCTTATCGACCTCGCCGCCGTAGAGCATTTCGTTAACCTCGTCGAGTGTTAGGTTGGAGATGAGTGAGTCTTTATCGCTAAAGTCCTTGTACAGGCCGTCGACGTCGGTCAAAAAGATCGCCTTGTGCGCGTGGAGCGCTGCCGCAACGGCACCGGCGGCGGTATCGGCGTTGATGTTGAAGAAGCCGCCGTCCTCCCCCGCCGCGACGGTAGCGATAACGGGGATGTACTCGCTATCGAGTAAGCGCTCGATATAGTCGGTGTTAACGTGCGTCACTTTGCCCACGCGACCGAGCTCGGGGTCGAGCGGCTCGGCGATGAGCGTGCCAGCATCGCTGCCCGACACGCCCACGGCCAGGTTGCCGTGGTGGTTGATGGCGGCAACCAGCTCCTGGTTAACCTTGCCGCCCAGCACCTCGCGCACGATATCCATAGTCGCCGGCGTGGTCACGCGCTGGCCGTTCTTAAACTCGACGGGGATGTCGTAGTGGCTCAGCGCCTCGTTGATGGCCTTGCCGCCACCGTGCACGATAACAGGGCGCATGCCGATGATCTTGAGCAGCACGATGTCGCTCATCACGTCGCGGCGCAGCTGCTCATCTACCATGGCGGCTCCGCCATATTTGATAACAACCGTCTTACCGGTCAGGTTCTTAATCCACGGCAGCGCTTCGAACAGCAGCTGCGCGGTTGCTTCGTTGGATTCGTTCGAACGACAATCGCGTGCGAATTTCATAATCTGCCTCGTCTTTCGTATCGTTATCGCGCCGTGCTCCGCTGTCCGCAATCGCGGCAAGATGCGCAGCGTGCCTGGAATCTAGGAACGGTAGTCGCCGTTAATGGAGATGTACTCATGCGTGAGGTCGCAGGTCCACACGGTCGTTGCCGCGTCGCCTGCGCCCAGGTCGGCCGAGATCACGATCTCGGGCGCCTCGAAACGTCGTAGAGCCTCGTCCTCGTCAAAGGGAACAGTCAGACCATCGCGACAGACAGGCATGCCCATCATGTCGATGGAAACGTCTTCCTGATTAAACTTCACGCCGCACTTGCCAAGCGCCATAGCAACGCGGCCCCAGTTGCAGTCGTGGCCGGCGATGCAGGTCTTAACGAGCGGCGAGTTAGCAACGGCACGGGCGGCGATATCGGCCTCCTCGTCGTTGGCGGCGCCGGTAACGTTGACCGCAACAAGCTTGGATGCGCCCTCACCATCGGCGGCGATATTGCGCGCCAGGCTCTCGCACACCTCGTGCACGGCAAATGCCAACTCGTCAAAGGCATCGGAGCCCTCGACGATAGGCTCGGCATCTGCGGCAGCGGCGCCGGAGGCAAGCATGATGCAGGTGTCGTTGGTCGAGGTGTCGGAATCGACCGTTACCTTGTTAAAGGTCTGCTTGACGGTCGAGAGCAGCAGGGCATGAAGTGCCGCAGGCTCGACGGGGGCATCGGTGGTGATAACTGCGATCATGGTGGCCATATTGGGCATGATCATGCCCGAGCCCTTGCACATTCCGCCTACCGTATAGACATTGCCCGCATGACCCGCAGCCTCACTGACGTAGGATACGGCGTACTCCTTGGAGTGCGTGTCGGTCGTCATGATGGCGCGAGCGGCATCGGCGCCACCGTGGGCGGAGAGCGCCTCGTAGGCAGCAGGAATGGCGGTCTCAAACGTGTCAATCGGCAGAATCTGGCCAATCACACCCGTGGAGGCAACCAGAATCTGCTGGGGCTCGCAGCCGATGACCTGCGATGCGATGCTGCACGTCTCGCGCGCGCAGGCAAGGCCGGTCTCACCCGTGGCGGCGTTGGCATTGCCAGAGTTGACCGAAACACCGGCGATGATGCCATAGCCCTTGCCCACACCGCCCAGGTTGGCACGGCTCACCTGCACGGGCGCCGCGCAAAAGCGATTGGTGGTAAACACGCCGGCACCGGGACAGGGTTTATCGGGCACGACGAGCGCGTAATCCAGACGCTCGGGGTTCTTGCGGAACCCAGCGTGGATGCCTGCAGCTTTAAAACCAGCCGCAGCCGTAACGCCACCCTCGACGGCGCGAATCTTGATATCAAACAGCTCGGTATCCATCGTCTTTATGACTCCTTATGTCAAACAAAAAAACGGACATCGGTTGGTGCGCCATGCCAGTCGTGATCATGAGACCAGCTTAAGAGTGGCGCCCCACTCGATGCCCGACTACCAAATCGTTAACAATCGAATGTGCTACACCGGGCACGCCACTGTGGGCAAGCCTCGTCGCTCGTCAAAGCCAAAGACGATATTGGCGCACTGGACCGCTTGGCCCGCAGCGCCCTTGCACAGATTGTCGATGGCGCCCGTCGCCACCAGCACGCCCGCGCGCTTGTTGAGCGCGAGGCCAATCTGGGCAGCGTTGGTGCCGACGACCGAAGCCGTCTTGGGCTGCTGGCCGGCATCGAGCACGCGCACAAAGGTGCGACCGGCGTAGAACTGCTTGTAATGGTCGACAACGTCCTCAAGGGTCAAGGTATCGATAGCCTGCGGCGCGAGCGGCAGCGTCACCGTGGAGAGCAGACCACGCTTGAGCGGTGCCAGGTGCGGGGTAAAGACGACGCGATCGGTCAGGCCCAAGATCTGCTCGATTTCGGGCGTGTGGCGATGCTTGCCCACGCCGTAGGCCTCCAAGTTCTCGTCGGCGCTGCAAAAATGGGTGCGGGCGTTGCAGGACTTACCGGCGCCCGTCACGCCGCTAATGGCATCGACAATCACGGGGCCGTTCTCGGCCACCCAGCCCGCGCGCACGGCGGGCGCGGCGGCAAGGCTCGTTGCGGTGGGATAGCAACCGGCGCAAGCGACCAGCACGGGTTTGCCGTCGGCATGGTCGGATGCGGCGGTCTCCAAGTCTTGGCAGAACAGCTCGGGCAGACCGAAGGCACGGGTCTTGAGCAGCTCGGGGCTCGTATGCTCGGCGGCATACCAAGCCTCAAAAACGGACGCGTCGTTCAGGCGGTAGTCGGCCGAGAGGTCAATGCAGGAGACGCCCGATGCAAGCAGCGCGGGCACCTGTACCATGGCAGCCGTATGCGGCACGGCAAGAAAAACCGCATCGCAGCTCTTGAGCTCAGGGGCATCATGCGTCGTAAAGACAAGATCGCTTACGCCGGTGAAGCTCGGGTACACCGCGGACAGCGGCTGGCCGGCATCGGCGTTGGACGTAATGGCAGCAAGTTCAAACTCGGGATGACCGAGGACGAGGCGAATGAGCTCGGCTCCGGCATATCCAGCCGCGCCGACGATTCCAACCTTCAAAGACATATCAGACTCCTTGTCTGCGATTTATGCACCGATGCGCATTTCGCAGCGGTCGTTATGAAGTGGGTTGAAACTTTAGCACCAAAAGATGCATGAATACGTAAATGGCTTGCATATTCATGCATTGAAACATTCCCGACACATTCGCTTGAAGGAATTGACAAATGGAGCGGGCCCCGTATTGACCGGCGCTCCTAACGGCGCCGGGCAATACGGGGCCCGCCCATGCGAAAACCAAGTTGTTAGGATGAGCCAGCCTGGCTAGAGCTCGACCGGTACCCATTCGTCGTGATTGCAGATAAACGCCTCGGGATCCTCGACGCTAAAGAAGACGAGTGCGGGGTCGTTAGGCCCCTCATAGTGCTCGCTCAAGCGCTCAAGATGTTTCCATCCTGCCTCGCGCATATCGGGAGCGGCCTGGTCATCCAAGCCGGCGCGCCCGCGCAAGATGAGCCAGCCATGGCCCGGCCACCAACTCGTGGCCTCAAAGCGCTGATTTTGCAGCAGCTCCTGCCACACATCCTTGGTGCGCGCCGTCACAAACCACAGCTTGCCGTCCTGAATCTGAGCAAACGAAAATGGGCGTACATGTGGCTGCCCGTCCACGCTCGTCGCCAAGTACCACGCCGGCACCGACGTCAGATACTCCAAAACCGTATTCAATCCGTCCACGTTTCCTCCTGTACTAGCCAGTTTGAGAGCCTGGTTTGTGTGAGCTAGAGCTCCAGGCGCTCCTCGCTGCCGTCGATATCACAGAAGCGCGCGGCAATGTTGCGGACCGAAAAGAAAGCAAGGCGGCCGTCGTTGGCACTCTCGTGTTCCTCGCCGATGCCCACCATGTGCTTAAACCCCGCTTGACGCACCTTGTCGCTCGCAACCGCGTCGTCCTCAAGTACGGCCTCGCCGGTCAACACGATCCAACATTCTCCCGGCTTCCAGCCCGAGAGCTCAAACTTGGGATTCGCACTCAGCTCCGCCCACACGTCCTTATCGCGCGACGTGCAAAACCACAGCTTACCGTCATCGACCATGGCAAACGAAAACGGCCTCACGCGAGGCTGATGCCCGTCGGCCACATCGGTCGTGGCCAGATACCACGCCGGAATGCGCCTGAGATACGAACAGGCGCGCTCAAGCTGAGCCGTGCGGTCGTTGTCGGTCATGGGGACCCCTTTCCTGCGCTCGAATCGCGCCTAAACAAGTTGAAGATTGATGACGATGACGCAGATGAGCAGCAACGCCGTCACCACCACCGCCAACGCATCGCCGCGGCCAAATGTAAGCGCATGCAGACGCGTGCGGCCCTGCTCGCCATGATAGCAACGGGCATCCATGGCGGCAGACAACGTCTCGGCATGACGGAACACGCCCGTGAACAGTGGAATCGCCACACTGCCGAGCATACGAACGCCGCCGAGTGGGCCTCCCGTCACGCGCGCGCCGCGGCTCGCCTGCGCATCGGCCGTCTGTTTCATCTCGGTGGCAAACTGCGGCATAAAGCGCAGCGCGATACCCATAATCATGCCGAGCTCGTGCGCAGGAAGTCCCACACGCGCAAACGGCGCGAGCAGGCGCTCAAAGCCCGCGGTGAGGTCGAGCGTCGGTGTGGTGAGCGTGATGGCGCTCATGCCGGCCATCATCAAGGTCAGGCGGCACGCCATAAAGGCGGCAGAACGCAGTGAGCCCTCGCTTATCTGCAGAAAGCCGAGCTGCCACAGGATGCGCCCACTCTGATCGGTAAACAAGTTGAGCACCGCGACCACGACGACGATTGCCAGCAGCGGCGCCATCGATGATAGGACCCGGCGCAACGGCACCCGGGACACGGCATAGATCAGCACGGCGAAAATTGCGACCGGGGCCAGTCCGCGGAAGCCGCCGACGGTCAGCGTCGTGATCAAAAACACAAAGCCCAGGAGCAGCTTGGTGCGCGGATCCAGGCGATGGATCGCACTATCGCCGGGATAGTAACTGCCAAACGAAAACGCCTCCATTAGCAGCCCTCCTCTCGCGCGACCGTCTTGGATTTAGCAATGTCCGAGACGTTAGAAGGACCGTCCGAGCGACCGATCAGCAAATCTGCCAGCTCGTCGGCCAGCGACTCAACCGTATAGAGCCCGCCGCAACGCAGCGGCACGCCCGCCTCCGCGAGCGCCAACGCCATGCGCTGAGCAGCAGGTACGCCCAAGCCGATCGACTTGAGCTCATCGGCATGCGCAAACACCTGCGCGGGGGTTCCCTCGGCAAACACCGCACCTTCGTTCATTACGACGATACGGTCGCAGCAATTGGCCAGGTCATCCATGCTGTGTGAAACCATGACAACGGTCAGGCCATCGCGGTGAAGCCGATCGATAAGCTCAAGGAAATCCCTGCGCGCAGCCGGATCGAGCCCCGCCATGGGTTCATCGAGCACCAGGACTTCGGGCTCCATGGCGAGCACACCGGCGAATGCCACACGCCGTTGCTGACCGCCCGAAAGCTCGAAGGGACTCTTGTCGCCGACCGTGGAAAGGTCGAGGCCCACGCGCGAGAGCGACGACTCGACGCGACGGTCGACTTCATCTTGCGGCAAGCCAAGGTTGTGCGGGCCAAACGCCACGTCCTGCGTCACGGTTTCGGCAAACAGCTGACGCTCGGGATATTGAAACACCACGCCGACCTTGGCCATAACCGCGGCGGCATCTTTCTTGTTTGACAGATCGAGCGCCAGCGCGCGAACGAATCCCTCCTGGGGGCGAATCAAACCGTTGAGATGCTGGACTAGCGTCGACTTACCCGAACCGGTATGACCTGCCAAGCCCAGGAACTCGCCGCGACGCACCGTCAGCGATACATCGCGCAGCGCCCACGGGCTGCTGGGGTCGTTTCCCCAGAGAGCCTGTTTGCTCGATTTGCCCGCAGTGACCGAGCGCTTATGCCAGCGGCGGCGCTCGCGGGCACTCAGCGAGTAACTATGCGAGAGGTGCGAAATCTCGATGACGGGCTCCGACACGGCTGTCCCGTCGGTTGCAGAGGAGACGTTGTCGAGCACACGAGAATCGGATGCAGAAGGCCGCCCTGCGGTGTCTTCCCCACTCCGGTCGGCATATACCTGCGCAATCTCGGCGACCATATCCGCCTCGCGCACCTGCGCATGAACGGGCACGCCCTTCGCACGAAGCGCCGTGCCCAAGCAGCACGACGCCGGCATATCCAAGTTGAGCTGCGCAAGTTCGTCCGCCCGTGTCAAGATTTCCTCGGGCGTACCGAGCATGGCAACACGCCCCGCCCGAAATACCGCGACACGATCGGCCTCGGCGGCCTCTTCCATAAAGTGCGTAATCATCACGATGGTCATGCCGCGATCGTGCAACGCGCGGCAAGCCTTCATGAGGCCCTTGCGTCCACGCGGATCGAGCATCGAGGACGCCTCGTCCAAAATGAGCACGCGCGGTTCCATGGCGAGCACACCGGCAAGCGCCACGCGCTGCTTTTGGCCGCCCGAAAGCGCGTGGGTCTCGTGGCGCTCAAAGCCCACCAGGCCCACGCGCTTCAGCGCCTCGCGTACACGCTGCGCAATTTGCGCCGATGGCACGCCAAGGTTTTCGGGACCAAACGCAACGTCATCTTCGACAAGCGTTGCCACCAGCTGGTCATCGGGATTTTGGAATACCATGCCCGCAGTCGAGCGGATGTCGTAGACCAGCTCGGGATCGGACGCGTCCATGCCGTTGATGCGTACCGTGCCCGCATCGGGCTGCAACAGTGCATTCAGATGCTTGGCAAACGTCGACTTGCCCGACCCATTGCCACCGAGGATGCAGAAAAACTCCCCGTCCTTAATGCTCATATCGATGCCGTCAAGCGCCTGGGCGGCACCGTCATAGCTAAAGGAAACGCCCCGACACTCAATCATGCGCGGCCTTTGACCTGGTCCTTTTTAGGCGTGATGAGGTTGGAGACTGCTTTATACACCGCCAGCGTCAACACCGAGTTAAGCACGGTCTTGATAAGGTTGAACGGCAGTACGGCAGGAATCATGAGCGGGGCGATCGCATCGACCGAGCCATACCAGAACCAAACGCCAATGGTAAGGTTTGCGACCATAGACAGCGCCGTAGCGGCAATGACGCCGAGCACCAGGCCAATCACGGCACCCTTATAGGTGTGCATCTTCTGATAGACGATAGCCGCAGGCAGAATGTAGCCCAGCGTGGCAACCAGATTCATAAGCGCGCCGACCCAGTCACCCGTGGTGAGCGCATGGATAACGATAGCCATAGCGGCAACAGCGGTGCCGGCACCAGGACCGTACGCAAACCCGCACACCATCGCCGGCACCAGCGACGGGTCATACGTCAAAAACGGCGCCGAAGGGAGGATGGGCAGCTGCACATACATAAACAGGGCGCCCAAGGCGCACATCAGCGCCATGGTAACGAGCTGTTTGGTGCTCCACCTATTCGTGTTCTCAAAATGGATATGCTGCGACTGTTCAGACATTAAGATCACCTGCCTCTTTCATCCGGACTCTAACCGTTGGTACTGGGATCTCACCAGTTCAGCCGGCATGCGAACCAACGCACACACGGGTCGCGGACTCATCGGCTCGGTCGCAGGCACCTCGCCTGCACCACGGCACCCCTTTGGCACCGCCCGATTTACCGCCAGTGGGGAATTCCACCCCGCCCTGAAACAGCAATTGCAAGTGTAGCACCAGTAGGCTTTCGCGCAAGTATGCCAAGGGTAATTTATGGCGGGGGAAACGCTCTAGAAATGCGGCCGGGACAGAGCAGCGCGACAATAACGTACCCGCCCATCCCAAAGTGCTGCGCTTTTCGCGGCAAAGCCGCGAAACAGCAAAAGGGAAAAGCCACCGCAACAACCACGTTCCCCATCCATCCCAAAGTAGCGCGCCTTTCGCGCAAAGCGCGAAACAGCGAAGGGGACACGTATCCCTATCGACCACGTCCTTCTCCGCCCGCCGACCTCAAGGCCGTAAACGCAGGGAATCCGGGGGCGTGACGGGGGCTTCTCTCCGGAACATTCCGCAGGACGCAAAGAGGCTCCGCAGCGCGAAGCGCGATGCGGAGCCTCTTTGCATGTCCGAGGACGTTCCGGAGAGAAGCCCCCGTCACGCCCCCGGATTCCCGGTGGGAGTTCTAGACCTTGTCGGCCTTAGTACATACCGCCGCCCTGCTGACCAGCGGTGGCAGCAGCGATAGCGTCCTCAAGCTGAGTGTTCTTGGGCACATCGGAGACGGTGGCCTCGGTGATGAGGATCAGGCTGGCGACAGAAGCAGCGTTCTGCAGGGTGACGCGGCTGACCTTGACGGGGTCGAGGACGCCCATCTCAATCATGTCGCCCCACTCGCCGTTGGCAGAGTTGAGACCCTGGCCGGCGGGCAGCTCGGCAACCTTGTCGACCACGACAGCGCCCTCAAAGCCAGCGTTCTTGGCGATGGTAGCGACCGGAGCGGTCAGAGCCTTCTTGACGATATCGACACCGATCTTCTCCTCGGGGTCGTCGATCTCGACAGCGTCGAGCGCAGGAGCAGCGTCCATGAAGGCGACGCCGCCGCCAGCGACAATGCCCTCCTCGACAGCAGCGCGGGTAGCCTGCAGAGCGTCCTCGACGCGATGCTTGATCTCCTTGAGCTCGGACTCGGTAGCAGCGCCGACCTTGATGACGGCAACGCCACCGGAAAGCTTGGCCAGGCGCTCCTGGAGCTTCTCGCGGTCGAAGTCAGAGGTGGTGTTCTCCATCTCGCCCTTGATCTGAGCGATGCGAGCGTCGATGGCCTCCTTGGAGCCAGCGCCGCCGACGACGACAGTGTTGTCCTTGGAGATGGTGACGGACTTAGCGGTACCGAGCATATCGGCGGTGATGTCAGCGACCTTCACGCCCAGCTCGTCCAGGGCAGCCTGACCACCGGTGAGGACGGCGATGTCCTCGAGGATGCGCTTGCGGCGATCGCCGTAGCCCGGAGCCTTGACGGCGCAGACGTTGAGGGCACCACGGATCTTGTTGAGGACGAGGGTAGGCAGAGCCTCGCCGTCGATGTCCTCAGCGATGATGAGCAGGCCACGGCCAGCGCGCTGGACAGCCTCGAGAACGGGCATGATGTCCTGGACGCTGGAGATCTTCTGATCGGTGATGAGGATGTACGGATCCTTCATCACGGCCTCCATGCGGTCGTTGTCCGTGACGAAGTAAGCGGAGACATAGCCCTTGTCGAACTGCATGCCCTCGACGGTGTCGATGGTGATATCGAACGTCTGGGAATCCTCGACGGTAATGACGCCGTCCTTGCCCACGACCTCCATGGCCTCGGCGATCTTCTCGCCGACCTCGGGGTCACCGGCGGAGATGGTACCGACGGAAGCGATCTGCTCCTTGGTCTCGACCGGCTTGGCCTGCTTCTTCATCTCGGCGACGGCGGCGTTGACGGCCTTGTCGATGCCGCGACGGATGGCCAGCGGGTTGGCGCCAGCGGCAACGTTGCGCAGGCCGTCGTTGACGATAGCCTGAGCGAGCAGGGTTGCGGTGGTGGTGCCGTCACCCACGGTGTCGTTGGTCTTGGTGGCGACCTCCTTCACCAGCTGGGCACCCATGTTCTCGATGTTGTCCTCGAGCTCGATCTCCTTGGCGACAGAAACGCCGTCGTTGGTGATGGTCGGAGCACCGAACGTGCGCTGCAGAGCGACATAGCGGCCCTTGGGGCCCATGGTGACGGTAACGGCATCGGCCAGAGTGTTGACGCCCTTGGCGAGCTTAGCGCGGGCATCGGTGTTGAACGTAATGTTCTTTGCCATAGTGGGTAATCCTCCAAAAGAAATGTGACTCGCGTCGCCGCTTCCGAGTCCTATGCGGCGGGCGCGCTCAAAGACGAATCAGAGATTCTGACGAGACTAGGCCTCGACGACAGCGTAGATGTCGTCGGCGCGCATAAGCAGATACTTCTCGCCGTCGACCTTGACCTCGTTGCCACCGAACTTACCGTAGATGACAACGTCGCCAACCTTGACATCCATGGGGATACGCTCACCCTTGTCGTTGACCTTGCCGGCGCCCACGGCAACGATGGTGCCGCGCTGCGGCTTCTCCTGAGCGTTGCTGGCGATGTACAGACCAGAGGCGGTCTTCTGCTCGGCCTCGTCGGGCTTGACCAGGACGCGATCTGCAAGCGGCTTCAAAGACGACATGCTTGTTTCCTCCTTTGTGGGCCGCGCGGTCATGCCGCGCGGGTTAACCCTTTTTGTTTGCGTACGCGTTGAATGGTACCCACGAATGGCGGGTTATACAACACGGAGTCAAAAAATCTTATTTTTTGGCACTTAGATTTTCTGAATGCCGGGGGATAACTTAGCGGTGGCTCCCGTGTGGCTCCGGAGGGGCGGGGCATAAGGTTTCCTGCTCGGGCAGTCCTGCTCGCACGAAGGCCACATTAAGTGGCCTTCGGCTCGTGCGGAACTCGCGATAAACCTTATGCCCCGCCCCTCCGGAGCCACACGGGAGCCAGGTTAACTAATTCGGGTCCGGCATTCAGAGAAGTCGGTGCAGCAAAATGGCGATGCAGATGGTGCGAATAAGAAAGGGGCACGTTGCTGAAACGTGCCCCTTATGAGTGGGGTATGAGGCTAGCACTCGTAAATCAAGTTGCCTGCCAGGTAGGTGGCCTGAACCTTGGTGGCTTGCAGCTCTTGGGGGTCAACAGTGAGTGGGTTTTGATCCAGGACTACCAGGTCGGCGTACTTGCCGGGCTCCAAGCTGCCGAGGTTTTGCTCGTCGCCCGCTGCATAGGCGCTGCCCAGGGTGTAGTTGCGCAGAGCCGTTGCCGCATCGATGCGCTCGCTCGGCAACCAGCCGCCCTCGGGCCAGTGGCTTTTGGGGTCCTGGCGCGTAATGGCCGTGTAGAGCACGTTCATGCTGGTAACGGGCGTGATAGGGCTGTCGGTACCGAAGGCTTGGCGAATGCCGTGCTGCTTATAGGTTGCGAACGGCCACATGATGCGGCTACGCTCCAGGCCCAAATCGCGCTCGGGGCCGCCCGGGTCGAGTGTAATGTGGCAGGGCTGGCTCGAAGCAACCACGTTGAGCCTGCGCAGGCGGTCGATGTCCTCGGGCAGAAGGTTCTCCAGGTGCTCGAGCGTGTTATGGCCGTGCTGGGGCAGGCCGTACAGGTCGGCGGCCTCCTCGAAGATATCCAGCGCGGCATGAATCGCACCGTCACCAATGACGTGGATGCGCACGGTGTGACCGCGCTCCGCAGCCGCCAGAACCAGTTTGCGCATGCGCTCAGCCGGGACCGTCAGACGGCCCTGGTCGCCCGGGAAGCGCGGATTGGTATAGGGCTCGGTGAGATATGCCGTGTGTTCGCTCGACACGCCGTCGAAGAACTGCTTAAAACCCGGCGCCGAAAGCAGCGCGTTGTTCGCGTAACGCACCTGAAGCTCTTCTAGACGCGACTGGTCATCCAGCAGCGTGGGGAACAGATGGGCACGAATGCCCAGACTACCGGCTGTCTGCAGTTTGTCGTAGACATCGTCGCGGATAAAATCGCAGCCCGGCATGGGCATGAGCGACATATCGCAGATCGAGGTAATACCCTGCTCGGCCATGCGCCTCATTTGATCGGCGTAAGCACTTGCGATGCGATCCTCGCCCAGCCACTCAAGACAGCGCGGCAGCAGCTGCATGGCAGCCGCCTCGTGCGCAATGCCCGTGAGTTCGCCGTTTGCGTCCTTGTCGTAGCTGCCGCCCGCTGGCGGCTCGCTGTCGCGCGTAACGCCGAGCGCCTCGAGTGCGCGGCTGTTGAGCCACAGCGTGTGCCCGTCGCCCGAGTACATAACGCAGGGACGATCGGGGAATGCCGCATCGAGCGACGCCTTGGTAGGATGCTCGGGCGGGTCCCAACGGTAGTCGCGCCAACCCTGCGTCACAACCCAAGCGTCGTCGGGCAGGTTCTGAGAAAACTCGAGCGCGTGTTGCACCAGCGCCGCCTCGGACGTGCCCATATCCATGAGCATGTACGGCGATGAACCGACCGAGGTATGGAAGAAGTGCAGATGAGCGTCATGGAAACCGGGGCAGACAAACTGCTCGCCGTAGTCGATAACCGGCGTGGCGGCGGGAGCGGCGGCGATTACGTCATCGGGCGCACCGACCGCGACGATACGGTCGCCTGCGATGGCAATCGCCAGCTCGCGGGCGGAATCGATGCCGTCTTGCGCGGTAAAGACGTTCTTGGAGCGGATAATCCGATCGATATGTTGCATGGGCATCCCCATTTCTGGCAGGAAATTCAACACCCCCGAGTGTACTCCCCCGCCCTTGCAACAAAACCCCAAGCGGCAAACGGCAACTTTACCAGCCCTAGCGGCAGGTGGCATACTGGAGAGAGCCTGTACGATTTTGCGATCAACCCAGCAAGGAGCAAATCGACCATGACGAAGACCAAGGCACAGCAGATTATGGCAGCAACCGAGGTTCGCGCGGCAGACGACGTCACCGCGGCCATCCGAGATATCGCCACCGAGTTTGAGCCCTATATCATCAAGCAGCGCCGGCACTTCCATAAGCACCCGGAGCTGAGCCTTGCCGAGGAGCGCACGACCTCCGACATCGCTAACCAGCTCGACGCCATGAATATCCCCTACGAGCGTCCCCTTAAGACGGGCCTGGTGGCGACCCTTCGCGGCACCGCGCCCGACGCCTATCGCGAGGACGGCACGCCGCGCCGCCGCATCCTGCTGCGCGCCGATATCGACGCCTTGCCCGTCACCGAGCAGACCGACGAGGAGTTCGCCAGCGTCAATGAGGGTTGCATGCACGCCTGCGGCCACGACTGCCATATCGCCATGATGCTCGGCACGCTGCAAATCCTGCGCCACATGACCGATGACATCCACGGCGAGGTCCGCATCGTGTTCCAGCCCAGCGAGGAAAACGGCCAGGGTGCCAAGCTCATGATCGGCACCGGCGTGCTCGACGGCGTCGACGGTGCCTACGCCGCACATATCTGGAGCGAGGTCGACGCCGGCACCGTGAGCTGCGAGCCCGGCCCGCGCATGGCCAATACCGACTGGTTCCGCATCGACGTCCGAGGTACCTCGTGCCATGGCGCCATGCCCCAGCGCGGCCACGACGCCGTTATGGTTGCCGCCGAAATCGTCAACGCCCTGCAGACCATCGTCTCGCGCGAGATTAGCCCCTACGAGCCTGCCGTCATCACCGTCGGTGAGCTGCATGGCGGCACCGCGCGCAACGTCATCGCCGGCACCGCCTACCTCGCCGGCACGGTGCGCACCTATGGCGACAAGACGCACGAGGAAATGCCCGAGCTCATGCGCCGCATCGTAGAGCACACCGCGGCGGCCCTGGGCGCCGAGGCCGAGCTTACCGATTACACCATCGCCAACTACAAGGTCGAAAACGATGCCGCCTCGAGCGAGCGCTGCCGCCAGGCAGTAATCAAATGCCTGGGCCCCACCGGCCAAGGCCATTATCGCGGCACACTCTCGGGTGAGGATTTTTCGGAGTACCTGCGCCGCGTACCGGGCGTGCTCGCCTTTGTTGGCACGCGCAACCCCCAGATTGGCGCCACGTACGCCCAACATTCTTGCTTCTACAAGATTGACGAGTCGGTACTGGCCAAGGGCTCCATGGTGGCCGCCCAATATGCCATCGACTTTTTGGCCGAGCCCACACAAGAAGAGCTCGACGGCCCCACGATTGCCGCGGTCGCCGAGACCAATCCCGACCTGGCAGCCAAACTGCGCTCTGCCAAGGCCACGGCCGCCGAGGCCCGCGACGCCATGCACGATGCCCGCACCGCCCGACACGCCGCAATCAAGGGCATCCACGATGCACGTGCCGCCGCTCGCCGCGAGGAGAAGCACGACGAGTAGTCGATCCACGACCATCTCGCAGTCATAGCCGCATCGCGATATCAAAGCGGGGGCGGACGCTTCGGCACGTCCGTCCCCGCTTATTTGTCAAGCGCTATTTCTACCGTTTCTACCCCGTCCCCAAATGGCAGGTGGCAGGGTTACTCGTCCTGCGGGTCCTCGTCGGAGCTTGGCTCAGGCACGGGCTCAGGCACGGGCTCAGGCGCAGGCTCGGGCTCCGGTTCCGGCATGGGCGCGGGCTCGGGCTCAGGCACGGGCTCAGGTTCAGGCTCAGGCACGGGCTCGGGCGCGGGCTCGGGCTCGGGCTCGGGCGCAGGCGCCGCAGCGGAATCGGATACGGGCGCTGCGTCGGTGCTAAAACCAGCCGGAGCAGACTTCTTCTCAAACGGCAGCACAAAGGTCAGGACGTCATCCTTATCCTCATCAGCCCATTCAGCTGCATAACGCGCTACCCAATAGCCAACGGCACGATGCTTGAGCATCTTGCCAAAGACCGTAAGGAATACCGTGACAAACGCCGTCAGCACCAAGAACAATACGAGCGTGATGCCACCGCCGGTAACAAGCGCCTCAATAGCCGAAGGACGGTAGTAGTAGTTATACATACCGACAGAGGCAATGGCGCCGAAGACGAGCGTCAGGATCCATGTGACAACGTTGGCGACCAGACCCGTCAAAAACTCGGGAAGGAACGAAGCGCAGAACAGCTTGGTCTTGTTGTGCTTAAACGCCGCCCAGACCTTGTCGAGCGAAAACGCGCTCTCGACACGACCGGTCACCGCAAAGTGCATCACGGCAATGTCGGCGAACATCTTAAAGAAGACCCCCAAGACCGCCGTGGCAATCATAGCCAGGACAAGCAGGCCAAGCGAGCCAAACAGCGCTGCCTCGAGTGCATAGGAGCCGTAATACGAATACGAGCCCGCGGCGCCAATTACCACGCTCTCCACCAGCGAAAGCACTACACCGATAACGGGAATGGCAGCGATAACCTCGAGCACGACCGAGATAACGCTCGAAAAGACTCCGAGGCCAAACGACGCAGAACGCATGAGTGGACGATCCATACCGCCATCAACCTTGAGCGACAGATCGCGACCCCACTCAATACCAAAGCCGGAACCACACACGCTCGCAATGCAAGCTGCCAAAAAGCCGATGGCAGCTGCAATGCCGCCAATAACGGGAATAAACAGCACGAGTACCGACACAACACAAATCAGCGCCGGTAAAAAGGCAATCTGGCACACGCGCTGCAGCACGCCCGGAGTCTTGGTCATATCCTCAAACGCCTGAGCCACACAGCCCTTGGACGCATTCGCCACGGGCGGTTGCGGAACAAACTGCTGGGGCTGACCCTGAGGGGCAGAGGCTGCGGCACCGGCATTGGGGGCACCACACGCACCACAGAACTTATCGTTGTCGCCCATGGGGGCACCACACTGCGAACAGAACATCGAGATCATCCCTTCGTATCTTGAGCGAATCATCTGGATCGCAAACGATGTCTTTAGCATCATTATCACCCAATGTGGGGACAAATACTCCAACATGACGCATTTGCAATGCGCAGGGCGCTATTCGATTGTTTGATGAGCTCGACCGCGTTAGTTCGTTCCGCGGAAACCCTTGCCGACGATCTCGGAGCTGTCGACAATCGTGATAAAGGCACCCGGATCGACTTCGCGCGCATAGCGGCGCAGTTGCACGGCCTCGCGACGGCTTAGCACGCTCATGATCACCGTCACGCACTTGCCCGAGAAAGCACCGTAGCCGCGGCTGATAGTCGCCGTACGGTTGAGATGCTTGACGATAAACTCCTCGACCTTAAGGGGCTCGGAACAAATGACCGTGCAGACTTTGCGCAGGTGAATGCTCTCGATGGCCTTGTCGACCACAAGCGTCTTGGCAAACAGGCCGAGCACGCAGTACAGACCGACGCGCGGACCGTACAAGAAGGCCGCGATGGTCACGATGCCGATATCGACCAACAGCAGCGCGCGGCCAATCTCGAGCGTCGTGCGACGTTTGAGGATCATGGCGAGAATGTCCGTGCCGCCCGTCGAGGCACCAATATCAAAGACGATGGCGCTGCCGAGCGCCGGCAGAATCACGGCAAAGCACAGGTCGAGCCACATATCGCCCGTCATCGAGACATCGGTCGGAATAAAGAGCTCAAACAGCGAAACATAGGCGGACAGCGCAAACGAGGCAAAGACACTCCACAGGATTGCCTTGCGCTCCAAAAAGATAAAGCCCAGAACGACCAGGACCGCATTGATAATCCACATAAAGACGCCGACGGGCAGGGTCGGGAACAGCGTGGACAGAATGACCGACACGCCCGAGGTGCCGCCAAAAGCAAAGTGATTAGGGGTTTTAAACGCGACGATGGCAAAGGCCGTGAGGATCAGGCCCAAATTGAGCTCGGCAAAAAAGCGCGGAAAGCCCGGCTCCTGGCTGCGCTTGCGACCAGCGCGCTCGCCCCGCTCGATAACATCGCGATCGACCACGCGTTCCATCGGCACTACGGGAGGACGATGCACCTCCTCGGCAGCACGCGACGCCGCCTCTGCCGCAGCGGCCTCAATTGCCCATGCCTTGCTTTCTGTTTCGTGCTCGTCGGCCATTACGGCAACCCCTCGTTAACAATTTGGAAACAATGCGCCCATTAGAGTAACGCGGAACGTGGGGATTGCAACCCTTAGCTAGACGAGCGGTATGACTATATCGGGAGCGTACAAAAACGGCCGGCCACGCTTTTGCTTGCGCGGTCGGCCGTTTAATGTTTTCGCAGATAAAACCTGCCAAAACAAACCTGTCCCTTTTTGGAAGGTTATTCGTGCTGGCTGGTGCGGTGCTCGTACTCCTCGGGGGTGATGACATCCTCGATGCGCAGGTTGACGCCCGCCACCTCAAGGCCAGTCATCGCGGCAAGGCGCTCGGTGACACGTGCCTTAACATCGTCGAAGATCGCGGGCGCATAGGCGCCGTACTCGATGATGACGGAGATGTTGACGACCACGCGATTATCGTCGGTGACCTCGACCGTCACGCCCTTGGTCAGATTCTCGGCACCAAACTGCTCCTGCACAAAGTGCATGAGGTTACCCTTCATGCCCAGAACGTGCGGAACCTCGCGGGTGGCCATGGCAACAATCTTCTCGATCACGCCGTTGGAATAGGTCAGCGAGTCCTCGGACTCATCCGCTTCCTCGTCGTCCTCATCCGTATCGGACTCGGCCTCGACGAGAGCCTCATCCTCGAGCGTCACATCCTCAGCTTCGGCGACGACCGCCTCGTTCTCCTCGAGCTCGGTATCGGCTACATCGACCTTCGTATTAAAAGCCATGGTTCCTCCTTATGCCCGCCGCAGATGCGACAGTCGAATACATATTAGCGGCCGCTAAACAGACGGCCGAAGAAGTTGACGATCCCGTTCTCGCCGTCGCGAATTTGGCCGATCACAGCGCCGATCAGCACGAAGAATGCAATGACGAGCGTGTCCCACAGGCCCAACGTGAGCACCAACACGGCGAGGATAAAGCCGGCGACGGCGCCGAGCGTGGTGTTGGGATGACGCACAGCATAGCTCCAGACGGCAGCGCCCGTACCCTTGATGAGACCCATAGCCTCGTCAAAATCCGCGGCTGCCGCGTCTTGTAACTCGGTTGCCTCTGCTTTGGAATCAACAGGTTCGCTCGCCGACGTGGCGCTCTGGTCAATCGTCAGGCGCGGCGTACGAGCGGTCTTATCTTGATTGGTATCACTCACCGGAAACCTCCACGGTCTGGACGGTAGTCTTGGACGGCAAAAAACGGATGCGCGTGGTCGTACCCGGCGTGCCGAGCATGGTGTCGCAAGCTTCCTCGATGCGCTGCTGCATCGCGGTAGCCAGAGATGCCACGTCCTTATCGTCAAGCGCGATAGCCTCGACCTTAAAACGGACGTGCGAATCGTCGGGGCCTTGGACGCGAGCCTCGACATGCTCGACCATCACGCGGTCGTCGCGCTCGGCAGCAACCCTGGCGCACGAAGAAAGCGCCGCAAGGGTAACCTCGATATTGCGCTCCCCCGCCGGATGCACGCAGGACGGTTCGCGACGGGCGAACATCAGGCGGAAAAAGCTCAGCAGTACGCCGATCGCCACGACGCCGGCGCACGCCGTCACGACGATGCGCGGCATGGGGTCGCGCATCAGCAGCATAAAGCGATACGTATACGGCCCCCAAAACTGGCAGACAAGCGTACCCAGTGCCACGATGGTGGCAGCAAGATACACGATCGCTAGGGCTCGTTTGAGTACGCGCACGCGGCGCTCCCTTCAAATCTCGGCTCTCGAAATGCAGAACGGTTCGCATCATTATAAAAGAGCCGGATCCGGTGCTCTACGCACGCGGATCCGGCTCATCTATTCCACGAGGCTTGCATGCTCGCTTCATTATGCCCAGATATGCACGGCTCAATCCGTGCTGGCGCTACTCCTCCTCGAGGGCAGCGATGACCTCGTCGGTCATGTCCATGGTGCTGTAGACGTCCTGGACGTCGTCGAGCTCCTCAAGACGGTCGATGAGGCGCTGGACCTTCTTGGCGTCGGCACCAGAGACCTCGGTCGGGGTGGTCGGGACCATGGTGGTCTCGGAACCCTTGACCTGGACACCCTGCTCCTCGAGCGCCTTGGAGACAGCCATGACCTCGTTGGCAGTAGTCCAGACAATCCACTCCTCGCCGGCATCCTCGTAGTCCTCGCCACCGGCCTCGGCGATGGCCATCATGAACTCATCCTCGTCACCGGCAGCACCGTTGGCGATCATGGTCTCCTTCTTGGCGTTCTCGTCCAGGATCTCCTTGGCGACGACGATCTGGCCCTTACGCTCAAACTGGAAGGCGACGGAGCCGGAGGTGCCCAGGTTGCCACCAGCGTGGGAGAAGGCGGAACGGACATCAGCGGCGGTACGGTTGCGGTTGTCGGTCAGGCAGTCGACGTAGACGGCGACACCGGCGGGACCGTAGCCCTCGTACACGATGTTCTCGTAGACGGCGGCATCGGCACCCGAACCAAAAGCCTTGTCGATAGCGGACTTGATCTTGTCCTTAGGCATGGACTGAGCCTTGGCCTTGGCAACGGCAGCGGCGAGGCTGGCGTTGTTCTCGGGCAGCGGGTCACCGCCGAGACGGGCAGCAACGGTGATGTTGCGGCTGAGCTTGGAGAAGAGGGCGGAACGCTTGGCGTCCTGCGCGCCCTTACGATGCTTGGTTGTGGCCCACTTAGAGTGTCCGGACATACGTGTCTCCTATCGGTTTCGACCTAAAGCCCAGCGCAGATGCTCGGGCAATATAAACAAACGTCGTTATGATATACCTACTGGCCTGCGAGATAAACCCCAAAATGAAGGCGTCGTGATGATGTCCCCTTTGGTGCAAAGAAACCTGACCCCAATGCACCAAGTTAGGACCAGAGGAAGTCGCTGCGGGTGACGGTGGCGCCGATGGCGAAGGGCATGCAGGCGATGACCGGATACAGGTAGCGCATGTAGGTCGAGCCGTTGCACGGACCAATCAGGCACACGGCGAGCACGCCCAACAGCGGCACCCAGATCGCCAGCGCACGCCATGAATGACGACGTAGCAGATAGACCACCACGGCGATCATGATCCACACATAGGTGGCCGAGCTCATGGTGAGCGAGATAAACGGGATGCGCTGCACCGCCACGCGATACAGGTTGATCAGGTGGTCGCACCAGCGCACAATCTTGCTATCGACCGGATGGAAGTCAAAGTACTTGAGATTATCGGGGCGTGCCATAATCTCGGCACTGCGCGCCGTGCTGTAGACCCAGGCATCGCGCGCGCTCGGATAAAAGTAGCCGTAATAGTTATTGATGAGCGCCGAGATATAGCACTCGGGATCCTTTTTGAACATCTGGGCCCACACCTCAAAATAGGCCTTGATGTCCTCCTGCGAGGCGTATTCGTTAAAGCAATTTTTGACGGCATCCGACTTATCCGGGTTGTAGCGGCGGCCCAGATTCTCGTACTTGAGCACACGGTCGATCGCGGCACGCTCTTCGTCGTTCACCAAGCCGTCGCAAGGAGCCTCCACGATGGTGCCGTCCTCCTTAACCGTGGGGTTGACGCCCGAGTTGAGGCCGTCGTGCTTTTGGACGAAACGAGCGGTCTGCTGAAACGGAATCGAGAGGATTTCGCGCTTGGAGCCGGGCGTAATGTCGTGCGCCGGCATAAAGACCTTGGTGAAGTACATATTAGAGGCAAGGCAGAGTGCAAGCACCGCGAGAACTCCCACCCAGCGGAAACGCGGCGTGGCGCATGAGACCGCGGTGCCCGTCTGCTTAGCCGCACGACAAGCGACATGTACATCCCATGCGCAAAACGCCGCCGCAATCACGCAGGCCGCCAGGGGAAACACCAGGCCTCCATTGCGCAAAAACGTGGAACCCATGGCAGCCAGCGCAAACAACAGCCAGTCGTGGCGCGCAAAGAGCACGGGGGCTTTCTCGCCCGCACGCTCGGCATTGGCATCACGACGGGACAAGCCACATGCCACGAGCTTGACGGTCTGTACCAGCAGCACCAAAAACGCGTCGGCAAAGAGCACGTCTTTGGTGAGCAACGCCGCGTAGTTAGAGAACATCGGCATAAACGCAAAGAACAGCAGGATCGCACCGCGAACCGGCAGGCTCACGCCCAGTTTGCGCAGCGACGAAATGGAATAGGCCATGCAGGCAGCCGTGATGACAAATTGAGCGCAGGTATAGATGATGAGGCCCGCGTTAGCGCTGTTGAACAGCGAAAGCCCCAGTTGAACGCACGAGCCGATAATGGCCGTGTGCACTACGGGATGATGCCCGTTGAGCAGCACGTTGGGGTTGAGTAGGCGCAGGTAGTCGCTCGTGCCGTTGGGATAGTTGAACCACTGGCGAATCTGCGCACCCGTATCTCCCATAAAAAGGCCGGGCAGCGAAGCGATGAGCGTGGGCGCCCAGGCGATCATAAGCACCAGGAAGGGCCCGGCAAAGGGATGGACCGAGAGCACGGCGTGAGCCACACGCCATATGCGGCCAAAGTGCGCCTCGGAAAACGGGATGCGCCGAGAGCTCAGCCAATCTAGACACTCAAAAGCCAGATAGAAGGCCACGATCGCCAGGAGCATCCAGCCCGCGCCGCCAATCCAGGCGCAGATGATGCGGGCCTTGTCGCCAAGAACAATCTCGGCCGAGTCGGTGAGGTCGTAGCTGCGGCCGAACACCATGCAGATGGCGAAAAACAGCGACGGCAGAATAATCGATGGGCGCCAGGTGTCGCCACGGCCAAAGAACACGTAGCGAAACGGCAGCGTGAGCAGGCAGGCAAGCGCAAGCAACATGACCGCGTCGGTATGGCCGGCAAACGAGAGGAGCACCTCGTAGCACACGTACAGCATGCCCGAGGCTTTGGGGTCAATCGCCAAGACTGCGTTGCTCGACACCGGGGCGGGATCGATGGAAAACGCCGTGGTCGCCAACAGCGCGAGCAGAAATGCGATGAGCGTCTGCTTGGCGGGGTAGCGCTTAAACCAGACGATGCGGGCAGCGTCGCGCGCAGCCGTTGTGGAGAGATCGGAATCCTTCACAGTCCGAAAGCCTTTCTAGAAACCTGCCAAAAAGGGACAGGTTTATTTTGGCAGGTTTTATCTGGGGAAACGTTACGGTTCTGTCATCGTTGCCCAGCGAACCACCACAAAGGTGCCTGTCCCCTTTGTGGTGGTTAGGCGTCCAGGTAGACGCGCTGGGGCTGGTTGCGGCGACGAGCAAAGATGATGAGCGCCAGGCCCGCGATTACGAGCGGAAGGCTCAGCAGCTGACCCATGGTGATGACGCCGCCCAGCAGATAGCCCAGCTGTGCATCGGGCACACGCACAAACTCAATGAGGAAGCGGACGATGCCGTAACCCATCACAAACACGCCCATAAACGTGCCTTGGGGCAGTAGCGGCTTTTTGCGGCTGAGCACCTGCAGAATGCAAAAAAGCACAATGCCCTCAAGAAATGCCTCGTAGAGTTGGGAGGGATGACGCGGCATCTCGCCCGCAGTCCCGCCAAAGACCACGCCCCATGGCAGATCGGTCGGCTTGCCCCACAGCTCACCGTTGACAAAGTTGGCACAACGGCCCAGGCACAGGGCCAGCGGCGCGCCGATGACGGCAAGGTCTGCCAAAGTCCATGCGTCGAGCTTATACATGCGGCACACGATGATGCCGCCGATAATGCCGCCCACCAAGCCGCCATGGAAGCTCATGCCGCCCTCGTTGGTGGCAAAGATCTCGAGCGGGTGCGCCCAGTAGTAGCCATCACCGTAAAAGACAACGTAGAACAGGCGCGCACCGATAATGAGGCCAAAGACCACGCCGACCACGACACTCGTCAGGTCGTCAATCGTGATGTTAAAGCCCCAGCGACGCTGCGTGCGGTACATGACGACCGCCGTGAGCAGAGCGCCGACCACGTAGGCCAGGCCGTACCAGTAGATGGTGATGGGGCCCGCCGAAATCGCGACAGGATCAAGCATATGGTAGAAGTCGTTGAGCATGTCGACCCTCCTACTCCCTACATACAAATGCGGCCGCGGGCCTTGCGCTCGCAGCCGCATATTTGAGCGCAACGTCTATGCGAAGTATGCCGTCCGCAGCTTTCGCATCTTAGAACGGCGCGTACTCGTCGTACAGGTCGTCGGTCTCGCCAGAGGCATTGACCTGCTCAACGCGGGTAACGCCGGGCACATGCTCCTTGAGGATACGCTCGATACCCATGGACAGGGTCAGTGCGCTCATAGGGCAGCCGGCGCAGGCGCCCTGCAGCTCCAGCTTGACGACGCCCTCGTCGTCGACGCCCACATACTCCATATCGCCGCCGTCGGTCTGCAGGTTGGGGCGAATCTCTTCAAGAACCTTCTTAAGCAGCTCTTCGTTAACAGCCACAGGGGCTCCTTTCTCACAATAACGCGGGCACGCCCGCGGACAGAAGCTATGTTACTACAGCCATGTACCCGCTCACGAGCCGTCCATGCGCGCAGACGCGACTTTCACGAGTAGTCAATTTGGGACGGGGCTCTTTTAGCTGTTTTGCCGCCAGCTGCCGTTGCCACGCGCTACTGCTGAGCCTGCCCCTCGGTGCCGATGTGAACATCGACGATAACCTGACGGTAGCTGATGCCACAGGAGTCGAGGATGCGGCGGCTGATGCGCCCATCATCGGTGTCGGCGTACTTATTGTCCAGGTAGACAACCTCGCCCACGCCCACCTGCGCCAAAATCTTGGCGCAGTCGTGGCACGGGAACAGCGTGACGTAGACCGTGGAACCCTCGAGGTCCTTGAGCGAGCCACGGTAGTTGAGCACGGCGTTGGCCTCGGCATGGACCACGTAGTTGTGCTTGTCCTGCAGCGGGTCGTCGCTCGTACCCCACGGGAAAAAGTCGTCGTTGAGCGCCGAGGGCGTACCGTTGTAGCCCACCGAAAGGATGCGGTGGTTGGTGCTGGCGATGCACGCACCCACCTGCGTGTTGGGATCCTTGCTGCGGCGCTGCGCGGCGATGGCCACGCTCATAAAGAACTCGTCCCAGCTAATGACGTCCAGGCGCTTGCCGGAAGCGATCTTATGCTGAGTGCCCGACATATGCGTACCTCCCCAGTCGATGTGATGCCCCGCTCGATGCTATATAGGAGATTTCGCTCCATTGTAGCAGGCAGATATCAATCATTCGGCTTTTAAATGACTTGCTAATTCGAGTCTAATAGACTTTTCAAGTCGATGTCCAATGCATCGGCAAGTTTTATCAATGTACCAATTGTCGGATTAGCATTGCCCGTTTCGATTGAATGAACATGCGCATAGTCAATTCCGGTCATATAGCCAAGTTTTCGCAACGACAGCCCTTGGGTCGTTCTCAGCTTTTTTAAATTATGACCTACGAGCACTCTATATCCCGCATTTTGGCTGTTATCCATGCTAGAGAGCGTACGTGATATAGTAATGCTACTGTTGGGATATATTACAACAAGGAAGGTCAGATATGGAAGTTCAGGGGAACGACCTGCGAAACTACGTCAAATCAATCTACAATTTAGAAAAATCAGTGCTTGTACAGCAAAACGCAATCCGTGCTCTCGAAGGCTATGTCAATTCAGAAAGAAAAAAACTGGTCCCGACCGACGTTCCAAACGACTACAACGAAAGTGGACTGGCCGGCAATATATCTTCAGGCATCTTATCGGCCCTATTGTTTGGCGCAACATCTGCCGCAGGAATTATCGCACTGGCCTTCGTAACGGCGATCTTCGCTTCGTTTATTAGTTCGATTTTCAGCGGGTATGCATTTGTAGCCCTTATTTTTAGTCCCGACCTCGGCGGCTACTGCTCATACCTAGTAAAGCCCTTTTTTGGCTTTATTAATGTGATTAAACCATTTCTCCCTCTTGCAATAACCACGCTAATTGGAATCGGCTTTCTGCTTGGCATGGGCGGACGGTCGCACGAGAAAAGCGAAAAGATAAAAGCAAATAATCGGAAGGAGACAATTCTCGAGAATAATCGCCAAAAAACGCTCTTATTGGAGGATTTAAATGCATCCGAGGCGAAAAACCTCAATAAAATGAGGGCTAAACTACAAGAATCCGAATCTCTTTTGAACGATTTCTATAGCGTTGGTTTGATCTATCCAAAATATCGCTCTCTTATCCCCATGGCGTCAATTAGCGAATATTTCGAAGCAGGCAGATGTTCGACGCTCGGTGAAGCTTATAACATCTTTGAAATGGAACGTAAATTAGGTACCATTATCGATAAGCTAGATATTGTCATCGATAAGTTAGACGAGATTAGCTCTCAACAACGACTCGTTTACGAAGCCGTTGAAGCCTCGGATAAAACAATCCAAAATATGAGTCAAGCGGTTAACAGTCTTTCAAATTCCGCTTATTCGATTCAACTAGACGCAGCATATGCCGCATCAAATACTCAAATCATTGCTAAAAACAGCGAGTATCAACGATTCCTAACAATGATTCGATAAGGCAAAGAGCGCGTTGATCCGCCCCAAATACCTTATTAATCACAATGAAATAAATCGACTTAGAATAGGGGCAACTTGTATGTTGCCCCCACCTCTTAACTCAGTTGCAAATATATAAACAATCGAAATGTCAATAACGCTACACTTTACGCCGTTGCGTATTCACGCGGTAGAGCTCCACCAGACCGCGGAGGGTGAGCGCGGCGCCGGGAACAAGGCCATGGCGCAGCAGACCCGCCATCTCGCGTGCGGCGTCGCCGGTGATCACGATGGGCGCCAGTTCCTCCCCCACCGGCGCCCTCACCTTTACACGCGGCGGGGCTTTTGGTTGATGCGGTAGAGCTCGGCGAGACCCCGCAGCGTCAGCGCGTCATCCACCGTCAGGGTATGGCCGACAAGGGCCGCGAGTGCCTCGGCATCGTCGCCGGTGATGACGATGGGCACGCCACCCTCCCCCGCCGCCTTGGTCGCGCGCATCTCGGCGAGCACCATGTCGAGCATGCCGTCGATGCGGGCTACCTCGCCCAAAACCACACCCGAGCGCATGGCCTCGCGCGTGTTGCGTCCGATGACGTGCGTTGGCGCCGAGGGCTCAACCTGGGGTAGGCGCGCTGCTGCCGCCGAAAGCGAACGGGCGCCGAGGGCCAGGCCTGGCGCGATAACGCCGCCCACAAAGGTACCGTGCGCGTCGATGACCTCGATATTGGTCGTCGTGCCCAGGTCAATCACGATGCACGGCGAGCCGTAGACGGCGCGGGCCGCCACGGCATCGGCGATGCGGTCGGGGCCGATCTCGGCCGGATCGTCGTAGTGCACGGGTATGCCGGTCTTAAGTCCCGGCCCCACGGTGAGCACGCGCCCCGTGCAGGTGCGGGAAAGTGCCGCCTTCCACGGGCGCTCGAGCGCCGGGACTACACAGCTCAGCACGGCCGCGGCGGGTGCAAGCACCCCGGGCACACCTGCATCGACGGCGAGCGCGCCCATGACCTGCACAAGTCGCATGCGCGCTTCGTCGGCCGTAATGCTCGACGGCGTCGTGATCTCGCATGTCGCAAGCGGACATTCCTGCGCCGCGGCCGAATCCTCTGCAAACAGGCCAAAGCGAATAAACGTGTTGCCCACGTCGACCGTCAATATATATGCGCACCCATTAAGCATCGTCGGCGCTCCTTTCGTCTGCCCAGCAGTATATCCCGATGATTATTCTGGGACGGGGATTTAAAAATCATTGCGTACCTGATGATTTTTAAATCCCCGTCCCAGAATAATCATCCTTCGGCTTCGTTTGGGATAGCTAAAAAAGCCCAGTCCCAAATTAACTGCCGTGCCGCTATACTGGTGCGCGGTCGTTTGCGAGCTCACGCGGCGGCCCTTGGTAACCCGACTTCCCGCGCCGTATCCGTAGCGGCGCTCCCGGGGGAAGCGGATATACGCAAAGGAGTTCTATATGAGCAATCCCTCGAACCGCGCTTCGATGCGCGGGCAACTCACGCTGCGCGGCGTCGTCATCGGCGTCCTTGGCTGCGTGATCATCACGGCAAGCTCGGCCTATACCGCCCTCAAGATGGGCGCACTCCCCTGGCCGATCATTTTCGCCGCCGTCATTTCGCTGTTCTTCCTGAAGCTCATGGGCAACGCCAGCCTCAACGAGGCCAACGTCACCCACACCATCATGTCCGCGGGCGCCATGGTCGCCGGCGGCCTGGCGTTTACCATCCCGGGCGCCTGGATGCTGGGCTATGCCGACCAGATCAGCTGGCTCGACATGTTTATCGTGGCACTCGCCGGCACGATCTTGGGCCTGCTGGCAACGGCGCTCATCCACCGCCACTTTATCGTGGACGCCGCGCTGGAGTTTCCCACCGGCAATGCCGCAGCTCAGACACTGCGCGCCACCGAGGCCGGCGGCAAGATCGGCAAGCAGCTCTTTGGCTCCATGGCCATCGCAGGCATCTACAGCGTGCTTCGCGACGCTCTGGGCGTGGTGCCCAGCATGCTGTGCACGCTCAATATCCCCGGCGTGACCTTTGCCATCTATAACTCGCCCATGCTGCTCTCCATCGGCTTTTTGGTTGGCTTCGCCCCGGTTGCCTTCTGGTTTGCCGGCGCGCTGCTAGGTAACTTTGGCATCATCGTGGGCGGCACCGCTGCCGGTCTATTCGACGTTGTGACTGCGCAGGGCATCGTCAAATCGCTCGGCATGGGCCTCATGATGGGCTTTGGCGTCGCCGTCGTCCTCAAGGACATCCTGCCGCAGGTCGCCGGCATCGCCCGCGGCCTCGCCGCCGACAGCTCCAGCGACACCGACGAGCAGTCGCTCATCTCGGGCTCGCTTAAGCTCGACGCCGGCATCATCGGCCTGGGTACTGCCGCCATCGCCGTGATCGTCGCCATCGCGCTCGACCTTGGCCCCGTCCCGGCCGTCATCGTCACGCTGTTCACCTTTGTCACCACCATCATGAGCGCGCAGAGCTGCGGCCAGACGGGCATCGACCCCATGGAGATCTTCGGCCTCATCGTCATGCTCATCGTGGCTGCCTTCGCACAGATCGCCCAGGTCAAGCTGTTCTTTATCGCCGGCATCGTGGCCGTGGCATGCGGCCTTGCGGGCGACGTCATGAACGACTTTAAGGCCGGCGCCGTGCTGGGCACCAATCCGCGTGCGCAGTGGATCGGCCAGGCCATCGGCGGCATCGTGGGCGCCCTGGTCGCCGCTGCCGTCATGGTCGCGCTCGTCACCGCCTATGGTCCGGATGCTTTCGGCCCCGACAAGAGCTTTGTGGCCGCGCAGGCAAGCGTCGTCGCCACCATGGTCTCGGGCATCCCGAGCGTGCCGTGGTTCGCAGGCGGCTTTATCGCCGGCATCGTCATGTACTGGCTCGGCATTCCGGCCATGATGATCGGCCTAGGCGTGTATCTGCCGTTCTACATGTCGCTCACGGCCTTCTTGGGCTCCTGCGTCAAGCTCGCCTACGACAAGTGGGCCGCACGCCGCGACGCCGCTGCCGGTCTTTCGGACGAGGAGAAGGCCTCCAAGGATGCCGCCTTCCAGGAGCAGGGCCTGGTCGTCGCCAGCGGCCTGCTCGGCGGCGAGTCCATCGTCGGCGTTATCCTGGCGTTTGTCTCTGTTGGTCTGAGCCTGCTGGGGTAGGCCGAACAACAACGCACCAGCGCAGAGCGCGGGGTCGGAATCAAACCGGCCCCGTGCTTTTTTGTCTATTTGACTCTTATGATCCTCACGGCGTTTTAGCCATGTCGATTGGCCTGACTTCCAGGTCAACAAACCTTGTCTGACACCTCGCCTAACGCGGTGTAGAGTAAAGACGACAGACGCAAGAAGCGGCTCAGAAGCTAAACGAGGTAAGCATGGAACTCGACAAACAACAGATCAAGCGGCTGCGCGAGCGTCATCATCGTCGTCACGGTATACGCCCTGCACACAGCGAGGCCATGGAGAATGCCACCCGTTTCCTTAAGCAGGCGTTCAACATACGCGAGGGACGCGCGCCCTATCACGTGATTCGCAAGCGCTTTGTAAACGGGGCGCGCCTGACTGGCTCGCACTTATGCATCCTGATCATTGCCATGTTGATCGCGAGCATCGGCCTCGATATCGACTCGGACATTGCCATCGTGGGCGCCATGCTCATCTGTCCGCTCATGGGCTCGGTCCTTGCCATGGCATACGGCATCGCCACGCTCGACCGCGAGATTGCCGTCGAGGCAATTGCCGGCCTCGCGCTGCAGATGGTCTTTTGTCTAATCACGTCCACGCTGTACTTTAAGCTCTCGCCCCTTGGCACCACCACGGCCGCCATCATCGACAACTCGACACCGACTGTGTGGGACCTTGCCGTCGCGCTCGCGGGCGGCTTTGCGGGCGGACTGGGCAACTCGCGCGACCAGGAACCCGCCACGCTCATCGCCGGCGTGGCCGTGGCGACCGCGCTCATGCCGCCCCTGTGCGCGGCGGGCTATGGCATCGCCATCGCAAGCGGGTCGCTGTTTCTCTCGGCCCTCTACGAGTTTGGCATCAACGTGGTCTTTATCGCACTGGCTGCCGAAGCCGTGCTGCTTCTTTTGCGCGTGCCGCTCAAGCGCGACCTCAACGGCGACGGCATTGTGACCGCCGAGGAAAATGCCGAGGTCGATGAGCTGTCACACAAGGTGCGCCGCCGCATCATCGTGGGCACGGTGATCTTTGCCATCCCCTGCATCGTTATGACCGCGGGATCCATTGGCTCGGCGCAGGCCGGCGTGCAGGACGGCTATGGCGTCACCGAAACCACGCGCGAGCTTGCCGCGGTGCTGCCGGGCTTTAAGGATTACACCGTTGCCGTCGAGACCTCGGCCACCGAAGGCGAGGAGGAGGGTCTTGTCGAGCGCGAGGTTGTCGCCCATGTGACGACAAGCGAGGCGCTTGGGGCACACGACCGCCGTGTAGCCCGCAAGCTCATCGACCTCAATGTGCCCGAGCTCGATCGCGTGGAGTTCGATGTGAAGTGATGCCGGCGCGGGATGAATGCTCGCACGGACGCAAGTTACGACGAGGCGCAGACGCGATACGGACACGAGCAAATTGCGGGGTGCAGTTCACACCCGAGCCCCGCTCGCTGTTTTATTGCCGTGAATCAGACGTCCGCATCGACATCGCCTGACTCCACCGTAAACGCCGGATCGGTGCTCACAAGATAAAATCGGGTCACCTTAGTATTTCTAATTAGGTAAATCTGCCCCTGATTGCGTCGGCGCGATATATACGCAACGTGAACCGTGCCGAATTCTTCGCCGTTTTCCTTCTTTAATACCAGGATATTGGGATCATCCGTACGCTTAAACTGCCCGTCAACGCAGCTGCCGTCTTTGTCGACCAGTTGCCAACGATGGTTATCCTCTTCAAGAAAGGCCAGGGTTTCCAGACTTGTTTTGTCATCCCGATAGTAACCGTCAATGGCAAAGCCTTCGGAAACGCATTCCTGCATATAGGATGTTTCTCGATTTATAGCAAGCTGCCCTGCAGCGCCCAGGAGCACAGCCAGGCAAACCACTGCAAGGGTTATCGAAATAACACGGCGATCCATGTTAGCCCAACCGATAGTTGTTTAACGGAGCACGAAACATACCTGGAACCTCCGATATCAGGGCAAACGTCACCTACGGCCTGCCGGCAATCATATGTTTCCAACATCAAACCATATGGCTGCCACTCGCGGAGGGGGCATCGGCGAACGGCGTGTTTTCATACTCTATTGGTCAAACCTAAGCGCAGCGCTACAACTTGTACTTGTACACGCGATAGATGTACTTCTCGGCTTCCATCTCGTAGGTGGCGATGGGCAGCCCGCAGCGATCGTACTCGGTAAAGGTCTTGGCCTGGCCCGATGCCACGAGCATGCTGTTCGAATTGCCGACGCGCTGCGCACTGCTGACGTAGCCCGAGAACGGCACCGCGATCTGGTCCTCGAGCTCGTAGGTGCGTGCGGTCTCGTCCACCGCGAACACGCGCCCAAACGAATGCGTGCCCTTGCTGTAATCAGTCACTACCGCGGCGCCCAGCTGGCCCCAGTCGAACTTGGGATAGCTTTCTGCCGCACCAAAGTTGTTGTCGTATAGCAGCACCTGGTAGCGACCAATCGCGGTCGTCTCGTCATTTGGCAGATAGGTCAAACTGTGCTGGCCTGCGTTGAGCGAAAAATCGCCTTGGGCCCGCAGCAACTTGTCCTCAAAGCCCGGACCGGCCCAAAAATCGGGCAAGCCCACGGAAGGCTGTAGCAAGGTCATTTGCGCAACATATGTCCAGCAAAAACGGGTGGTAGCCGTACCGGCTACCACCCGTTTGTCTCATATCCAGCCCAAAGCAGGCCAGCTACTTCTTAATGCCGCGTCCCAGGCGCCCAGCGACCGATGCCACGGCCTCCTCGCTGGTCGGTCCGCAGCTCACGCAGCCGTCGTGGGCACGCATCTGGCCGGTGACCTCGTCCATCGCGAGTGGCGCCACCTTCTCGAGCTTAAAGCCCTTACCGGCGCGCATGTTCTCCTTGGCCACACTGATCATGAGCTTAATGCGGTTGAGCTGGTTGACCTCGGACGCGCCGGGGTCGTAGTCCACCGCGACGATGTTGCTCTCGGGGTGCTGACGGCGCAGCTCCTTGATCACGGCCTTACCCACCACATGGTTAGGCAGGCACGCGAAGGGCTGCGTGCAGATGATGTTGGGCGCGCCATGGTCAATCAGGTCGAGCATCTCGGCCGTGAGCAACCAGCCCTCGCCCATGTTGTTGCACACCGAAAGCACCGTGCGGGCCTTGTCGGCCATGGTGCCGATGCGCTCGGGCGCCTCAAAGCGGCGGGACTTCTCGAGCAGCTCTTCCACCGGCGTGCGCATCCAGTCCACAAGCTTGATGAGCGCCTGCATACCAGCGCGCGTGGTAGCAGAGCTTCCCAACTCGTCCTTCTGCAGCTCGGCGTTGCTCATGGAGTACAGGAAGAAGTCGAGCAGACCCGGCACCACGGCCTCGCAGCCCTCGCGCTCGATCACGTCGACCACGTGGTTGTTGGCCGTAGGGTGGAACTTGACCAAGATCTCGCCAACTACGCCCACGCGCGGCTTGGTGCCCTCGCCCACGAGCGGCATGGTGTCGAACGCGCGGATGGCCTCGCGGCACAGCTTGGTGTAGTTGTGGCGGTTGAACTTAGGCGCCAGCTTGCGAGCACGCGCCATGTACTCCTCGTAGAGTGCGTTCGCCGCACCGGGCGTGGCCTCGTACGGACGGCAGCGGTAGAGCATCTGCATCATCACGTCGCCAAAGAGCACCGCGTAGACTGCCTGCTTAAGCAGCGCCGGCGTAATCTTAAAGCCGGGGTTGTCCTCGCCGAGCGCCACTGCCGAAAGCGAGATCACCGGAATCTCGGGGTGGCCGCTCTCGCGCAGGGCCTTGCGGATGAGCGCGATGTAGTTGGTGGCACGGCAGCCGCCGCCGGTCTGGCTGATGACCACGGCCGTCTTGGACAGGTCGTACCGGCCGCTCTCGATAGCCTCCATAATCTGGCCCGTTACCAAAATCGACGGGTAGCAGATGTCGTTGTTCACGTAGCGCAGGCCTGCCTCGACGGCGTCGTGATCGGTCGAGGGAAGCAGCTCCAGGTTGTAGCCGGCACCACGGAACACCTCTTTGACCAGGTCAAAGTGGATCGGTGCCATCTGCGGGCATAGGATGGTGTAGCCCTCCTCGCGCATCTGCTCGGTAAAGGGCACCTTGGGCCACGCGGTCGAGGCGCTCTCGCGTTGCGCCTCGAACGTGTACTTGCGGCTCGCAAACGCGGGAGCATCCGTGGAAGGCGCCACCGGCGCGGCATCGCCCTGCTCGTAAGCCTCGCCCGCGGCGGTTGCCTCGGCCAGACGTTCGGCCTCCTGGTCCTTGAGGGCAGCCATGAGCGAGCGGATGCGGATGCGCGCGGCGCCCAGGTTGGACACCTCGTCGATCTTGAGCACGGTGTAAATCTTGCCGCTGGCCTCAAGGATTTCCTGCACCTGATCGGTGGTCAGGGCGTCCAAGCCGCAGCCGAAGGAGTTGAGCTGAATCAGGTCCAGGTCGTTGCGCATCGTCACAAAACGGGCGACGGCGTACAGGCGGCTGTGGTACATCCACTGGTCGACCACGCGGATGGGGCGCTCGGGCTTTACCAGATGCGCGAGCGAATCCTCAGTAAAGACCGCAAAGCCAAAGCTCGAGATAAGCTCGGGCAGGGCGTGGTTGATCTCGGGGTCGTTATGGTAGGGACGACCGGCGAGCACGACGCCGTGACCGCCGTGGTCCTCGACCCACTTAAGAGCCTCCTCGCCCATGGTCTGGATGTCCTCGTGGAAACGCGCATCGGCCTCAAAGGCGGCGTTGACGGCGGCATCGACCTCGGAACGCGTGATCTTGGGCCCACGCACGCGACCGCGACCGGCTTGCGCATCGGCCACACGGTCGACGGCGAGCACCTGGTACAGACGGCGCTTGAGCTCGGTCTTGTCATGATAGGGCACAAACGGGTACAGGAACTCGATATTCTGCTCGCGAATCTCATCGATATTGAGCGCCAACGCCGTGGGGTAGCTCATGACGATGGGGCAGTTGTAGCAGTTACCGGCCGTCGGGTCCTCCTTGCGCTCCCAGCGCACGCACGGCATCCAGATAAAGTCGACATCGCGGTCGATGAGGTTCATAACGTGGCCGTGGCTCATCTTTGCCGGGTAGCACACGCTCTCGGACGGCATGGACTCGATGCCCGCCTGGTAGGTCTTTTTGCTCGACTGGTCGGACAGCTGCACGCTAAAGCCCAAGCGCGTAAAGAACGCGTGCCAGAAGGGGTAGTTCTCGTACATGTTGAGCGCGCGCGGGATGCCGACGGTGCCGCGCGGGGCCTCGTCGGGGCTCAGCACCTCGCGGTTAAAGAGCAGATCGTTCTTCTTTTTGAAGAGGTTGGGCGCCTCGGTCTTTTGCTTTTTGTGGCCGGCACCCTTCTCGCAGCGGTTACCGGTAATGAAGCGCCTGCCGCCGCCAAAGTCGTTGACGGTGAGCTGGCAGTTGTTGGAGCAGCGGCCGCAGCGGACATGCTTTTGCGTCACGGTAAGGTGCGCGATGCCCTCGGCAGAAAGGATGGTCGAGGTGCCGTCGGCGCCGGCGCGATCGCGGGCGAGCAGGGCCGCACCATAGGCGCCCATGCAGCCGGCGATGTCGGGACGCACGGCATGAACGCCGGTGAGCTGCTCAAACGCGCGCAACGTGGCGTCGGACATAAAGGTGCCGCCCTGAACGATCACCTGGCTGCCGATCTCCTTGGGGTCGCGCAGCTTAATGACCTTGAACAGGGCATTCTTGATGACGGAATAGGACAGGCCGGCCGCGATGTCGCCCACCGTGGCACCTTCCTTTTGCGCCTGCTTGACGCGCGAGTTCATAAAGACCGTGCAGCGGCTGCCCAAATCGACCGGGGCCTTGGCATGGATGGCGGCATCGGCAAACGCGCGCACGTCCATGTTCATAGAGACGGCGAAGCTCTCGATAAAGCTGCCGCAACCCGACGAGCAGGCCTCGTTGAGCATGATGTGCTCAATCACGCCGTCCTTGACGCGCAGGCACTTCATGTCCTGGCCGCCGATGTCCAGGATAAACTCGACGCCGGGCAGGAACGCCTTGGCGCCGCGCAGGTGCGCGACGGTCTCGATCTCGCCGGAATCGGCCTTGAGGGCCTCGATGAGCAGCGCCTCGCCGTAGCCCGTGGTGGTCACGTGGCCGATGGTGCAGCCTGCAGGAATGTGGTTGTAGAAATCGGCCATGATAACCTTGGCCGTGCCCAGGATGTCACCGTTGTTGTTGCCATACCAAGTGTGCAGCAGCTGACCGTCCTCGCCCACAAGTGCGGCCTTCATGGTGGTGGAGCCGGCGTCGATGCCGATGAACACGCGGCCGGTGTAGCCGTCGAGCTTGCCCTTGGGGACGACTTCCTTGTCGTGGCGACCCTTGAACTCAGCAAAGTCCTCGTCGGTGGCAAAGAGCGGATCCAGGCGCTCGACCTCGGCACCCTGTGTGTCACCCAGGCTGTCGATGGCCTCGATAAGCTGCGGGAACGTGCTGAGCTTGTTGGACTCATGCGCCATGGCGGCGCCGCTCGCCACAAACAGGTGGGCGTTTTGGGGCACGATACGGTGCTCCTCGTCCAGGTTGAGCGTGAGGTAGAAGCGGTGGCGCAGCTCGGAGAGATACTGCAGCGGGCCGCCCAGGAAGGCGACGTTGCCGCGGATGGGACGGCCGCACGCCAGGCCCGAGATGGTCTGGGTCACGACAGCCTGGAAGATAGAGGCGGCCACGTCCTCGGGGCGGGCACCCTCGTTGAGCAGCGGCTGGACGTCGGTCTTGGCAAAGACGCCACAGCGGCTGGCGATGGGATAGATGGTAGTGGCGTTGGCCGCGAGTTCGTTAAGGCCGCTGGCGTCGGTGTGCAGCAGAGTGGCCATCTGGTCGATGAACGCGCCCGTGCCGCCGGCGCAGGTGCCGTTCATGCGCTGCTCGATGCCGTTATCGAAGTAGATGATCTTGGCGTCCTCGCCGCCCAGCTCGATGGCGACGTCGGTGGCCGGGATAAGGGTCTCGACGGCGCGTTTGCTGGCGATGACCTCCTGGACAAACTCCAGGTCGAGCCACTGGGACAGCAGCAGGCCGCCCGAGCCGGTAATGGCGCAGGTCATCTGGGCCGTCGGCAGCACGGTCGCGGCACCCTCGAACAGGTCGCGGGCGCAGGCACGGACGTCGGTGTGATGGCGCTGGTACTTGGCGTAGACGATCTGGTTGTCGTCGTTGAGCACGGCGAGCTTAACGGTGGTGGAGCCCACGTCGATGCCCAGGTGCAGGTTGCCACGAGCGTTCTCGGGGTTGAAGATTGCACCTTCGGGGGCGTGGGCGGCGGCTACGGGCTCAGCGGCGGTAGCGGGCTCGGCGGCGACGGACGTCTCCCCTGCCGCGTTCTTGGCATCGGCAACTGCCTCGGCAACTTTCTCGGCTGCCGCGGTCGCGGCCTTCTGGGCCGCGTCCACCACGGCGGGCGCGGCCTCGCGTGCGGCAGCGACCACACGATCCTTGATGCCCTCGACGAGTTTGCTCATTGTCTCTCCTCTTAGTTGTTGGACTCGACGGTTGCAGCGGTGTCGGCCGCGTCCTCGAGCTGCAAGTTCAATAGCTTCATGCCGTATTCCGGCACGTTGATATCGATGGGTTGGCCATACAGGTCGCCGGGGCGCACAAAAGCGAGCACCGTCATAATGCGCGCCATGGCCTCGGGCGATTCGGTGAGCCCACGCTCAAACCAGCGCTGAATCATGCCGACCTCGGCACTCACGACGTAGGTGACGTAGTAGTCAAAGAACGTGCCCAGCGCCAGACCCAGAATGCCCGTCTGCGCACGCGGCACCACAGCCTCACGCGCGGTGTCGATGATCCTTTTAATGAAGGCCTGGTCGCCGCCCGGACCCAGCAGCACACCGATTAAGTCGCGGTTGGCCGCAAGATAACGCAGCAGCTCAACCGAACCGGGCGCCGGCTCGAGCTCATCGATGTTGTGATAGAGATCAGGCAGATGAGCTGCGGTGATGAGCTCAATGCGCTCACGGATCTCGGCCAGCAAGCCGTCCTCGATTTGATTGATAAAGTCGGGGATATCGCGGTAGTGCGAATAGAACGTGCGGCGCGTAAGGCCAGCACGCTCGGTGAGCGACGCGACATTAATGCGCGAAAGGTCGCCGCTTTCGGCAAGCTCGCTGGCAAGTGCCTGGCGAAGGGCACGCTGCGAGCGAAGGGACCGGCGATCGCATTTCTCGAGCTGGGACAAGCGTCCTCCTTGTTACTCAGCCTGTGCGCTATTGCACAGTGCGAGTATTATTGCACACCGTGTGTATCAACACGTAAAGGCAATATTTAGAATGTGACGAGGGGGCAGTCCCTTTGTCACAACCCGCCTGGCTTTTGGAGCGGCATTACCGATTGTCCAAAATGTCATTCGTGGGTAGAATAGTGTCGACGGCAGCCCAAGTTGTAGCTGGCTGGGCAGCGCCGTTGTTTGCATTAGGGGGTCAACGCCTTAGCGGCGGCGACCCCTTCTGTTGCGCTTCGAACGCTGCTTGAGTGCCTCGGAAAGGCCGACAAGCGCCGTGAAGAACGAGACCACGGCGGTCAGAAGTCTCACGAAATCAATCAAATCGGTCATGGGCATCACCTCCCATCAAATGGAGGGCGCTGCCCGGCACATGGAGCTGCCGTCAACGACACCGATTCTATCAAAGCGCAGTTAGATATGCGAATATTTGTTCGTGTTTAAAGAAGTTAGTCCCCACTGTGACAAAGGGACAGTCCCTTTGTCACATTATTCGATGATGGTGCAGGAGTTCTGCTTGCTCATGGTGGCGAGCATGTGTTTGGGGACGGCGTGGGCCATGCAGCTGCCGATGGTCGCGCTCGCGGCGGCCTTAGCTGCATCGCTTGCGTTTTTGGTCGCGTAGCTGTGGCGGAAGCGTTTGAGCATGGCGATGTCGTTGCCACCGTCGCCGTAGACCGCGACCTCGTCCTCGGCAATACCGTAGTAGCCCGCCAGCCAGGCAACACTCTCGCCCTTGTTGCACGTCACGTCCGTAATCTCGAACATAACGGGGTCAAACGGCGCGTTGACCACGCGATCGGAACGCTCGGCAAGATACGCCTTAAGGTCGCGCTCCAGCTCGCGCGAGGTCACGCGGCAGTTGATCTTGCACACATCGTGGCGCAAGATGTCGCCAATCGACTGGTCGAAATACTGTTCCTCGTGGTACCCGCCACGCGCACGCATGCCGCGCATCACGATGCGCTTGATGGGGCTGTCCTTTTTAAAGCCTGCCTGATGCATCTCGAACGATCCACTCGAAAACATGCCATCGGGCGTGGAGCAGTCAAAGCAAATGTCCGGGAACGCCTTGAGCAGCTCCTCGGTAACCTGCGGGTCGATGGTCCAGGTCTTGAGCACCTCGCCATGGCTGTCGCGCACGATGGACCCATTGGAGCAGCAGGCGTCAAGCGCCAGGCCCGTAAAGCCATGCTCGCCGATCGGCAACGTCGAGCGTCCAGTCGCGGGAACCACATGCAGGCCAGCCTCAGTCAGCTCGCGAATGGCGCGGCGGATAGTCCTATCTGCCTCGTGCAGGGCGTTAAGCAGCGTTCCGTCTAAGTCACTCGCGAACATCTTGATCATGGGCATGCCTCTCCTTCGTCTGCACGATATTGTAGACGAAAGAGAGGCATGCCCAAACAATGCCGTCCCGGCGCGGCGGGCCACCGCCTCCGCAAATTCACGGTGCCCCAGCGCGTCAAGACAATCGCCGCAAGCGATTTTTCAGACGATAAAACAGCACCGTCGTCAACGTCAGCACCGCCAACATGGCTGCGAATACAATCGCTGGTGTCCATCGATCATATGCAACCCCGTACGTCAATTGGCCGATAGGTGTTGCGCAGGAAAGGACCATGTAAACGACCGAAAGCACTTTTCCGCAGAGCTCAGCCGGCGCTACCCGCTGAACAAACGCGATGATTTCAACCGACGCAATGCTTGCCCACACCATGACCCATGCCGAACCAACTGCAAACACGGCGAACGCACATACATCAGTGCCGCACAATAGCGCGACAATGATCGGCGCGACTCCAAAACAGATCATCGCAACATATCGACATATGCCATTGAAAGAAAAGCGATGCGGCCAAATGCCGACCAAGCCACTGCCGGTAAGACCACCCAAGCCCAGAGCAACCTCAACTATCCCAACGCAGGACGATTGCATGCCGAGATGCTTTGTAACAATAATGGGAGCGCCAATCGTTAGCCCAACCAACGCAAGGTTCAAAACGGCCGCAAGCAAAATCACAGCGACCAATGATGCATTTTGCAACAGATACCGAATCGACTCCCGAAAATCGTTTCGGCATGTCGTGCGAGTCGCGCCGTCTCCCATCGTTTCAGATGAGGCATTTTGCTTGAGTACGCCACCAAACAACAGAGCTGAAATCGCAAACGTTACCGACGCGATTGTGCAAAGAGCATCGATGCCAAAGCACCCATAGACTGCCGTCCCGACCACAGGACCCAAGATATTGCTCACCATGGTCACCTGCGAAACCAATGCAGTGGCCCGCTCAACCTTCTTTTCACCCGCCATGCGCACCGTCTCAATTTGGAGCATTGGCTTTAGCAGCGATTGAACACCATATTGAACACAAAGTATCGCTACTACGACGACCGCAAGAGGCAACGAGCGCTTCATGGGGATAGACAGCAGTGATGCAGTCATCAGAGCAATGCCGAGGGCCACGAGGACCTCGCGATGTCTTCCCCTATCCGCCAAGATTCCGCCAGCCGGAGTTGCAAGTACGCCGGGTATGAACGCTATCGCCGCGACGACGCCATATAACGTTGACGATCCACTGCGATCGAACAAGTAAAGTGGATACGCAAAGCACAGCGCCGACAGCATCGAATACGTGCACAGCTGCGCAACCAGAAGTTCCGCGAGCCTGATTGACCGCACTGTTTTTGATTTCAACGAGACACCGACGTCTCTCAGCCCAGCCATAAGCCCACCCCCTATACATACCACTAGTATGTATTTAATGACTTGAAAAGGGCAGCCGTGGCTACCCTCACAAATCAATTACATACCGTTGGTATCTATATTACCACCCGGCGCAGTCCCATACGTCCCAAATCTGCGCCGTTGTCTGGAGCACTTCCTCGCCCAAATCGAGTCCCACCGCAGAGGCCATCTGCGCCAAACATTGAGCGCGAGCGAGCATTCGATCCTTGGGTTCAAGCGGACGAAACAGTGGCAGCAACCAGAGATTCGCCAGCAACGATACGGCCTCTGCCGCTTCGCGCGGGCATTCGCACGCAATGGATCCGTCGGCGATGCCCTCCTCGATCACTGGCAAGAGACAGCCATCGGCCGACTCGTCAAATGAGCCCTGGTACTGCATCGCCAGTAGGCGCGAGCTTTTTACCGGATCTGCTGCAGGACGCATACGTGCCCATAGCTCAATTTGTGGAACAACGGACTCGGGAGCGTACAGTCGCTTGAGCTTTTGGGCTCCGGTCATATTACCGACGCCAAGCATCGAGCGGCGGCGCTCAACAATCGGAGTCATCGCCCGATCAAACGCGGCGTTGAAAATCTCTTCTTTGCTCTTGAAGTGATGATAGACAGCGCCCTTGGTCATACCATCGAGACGGTCAACGATATCTTGAATGCTCGTCCCCTCATAACCCTGTGCGCAGAATAGCTCCAGTGCCGCGTCGAGAATCTTCGCGACCGTCTCCTCGGGATATTTATTGCGACCCATAATCCGCCCATCCGCAACGCAAGCCTTGTGCCTCATTGCAGCATTTTAACGTTGCGGATGGCAGACGGTCGATTCTACACCGCGGCGGGGCCGTGTTCGCCGGTACGGATGCGGATAACATCCTCGACCGGCTCGACCCAAATCTTGCCGTCTCCAACGGCACCGGTGCGGGCGGCGTTGCAGATGATGTCGACAATGCCATCGACATGTTCATCAGCGCAGATAAGGGTGAACTGCACCTTAGGGATCGTGTTGACAAGCAACTCGTTGCCGCGCACGTATTCCTTCCAGCCATGCTGTGCGCCGCAGCCCTGCACCTGGTTGATAGTCATGCCGCGAACATCAGCAGCAAACAGCGCGTCTTTAAGAACCTCGAGCTTCTCAGCACGAACGATTGCCGTGATCTTCTTCATAGTGAATTCCTCTCTTTAAGAGTTGGTCTGACAGAACGTTTGAAACTGTTAGTCCAGACCACTAAACGAAGGATAGGCGCTCTCACCGTGCTGGCTCGCATCCAAGCCCAGTGCCTCGTCGGCCTCGTCCACGCGCAGGCTACCGTGGAACAGCGCCTTGACCACCGCGGCGATCAACAAATCGAGCACCAGCACAATAGCGACCGTCACCACAATGCCTAAAATCTGCGAGATGAGCAGCGACACGTCGCCCGTGTAGAACAGGCCACCCTTACCGGTCCACGAAAGCTCCGGCACACAGAACAGGCCCGTGAGCACGCCGCCCAAGATGCCGCCAATGCCGTGGCAGCCAAACGCGTCAAGCGCGTCGTCGTAGCCAAACTTGGTCTTGAGATGGCTGATAGCCAGGTAGCAGACGGGCGATACGATCAGGCCCATGACCAGCGCCGCCCACGGCTCGACAAAGCCCGCACCCGGCGTAACCACCACAAGGCCCGCAACCAAACCGGTGCTAGCACCCACCAGCGTGGGACGACCGGTGTGCACGCGCTCGACGACAAGCCACGAGACCATGCCCGCCGCGCTGGCCGTCACGGTGTTGAGGATGGCGAGCGCCGCCACGGCGTCGGCCTTAAACTCGCTGCCACCGTTAAAGCCAAACCAGCCAAACCAAAGCAGGCCGGCGCCCAGCGCCACAAACGGCACGTTATGCGGACGGTAGCTCATCATGCCAAAGCCGCGACGACGGCCGAGCATTAAGCAGAGAATCAGGCCCGTAAGACCGGACGAAATGTGTACCACGTCGCCGCCGGCAAAGTCGAGCGCGCCGATGATGTCGCCGATAAAGGAGCCCTCGCCGCCCCAAACCATGTGGGCGAGCGGCGCATAGACCACAAGCAGCCAAATGCCCAGGAAGGCCGTCATGGCACCGAACTTAACGCGGCCTGCCAGACTGCCCGTAACGATAGCGGCGGTGATCATGGCAAACGCCATCTGGAAGGCGATGTTGATGATCTGAGGGTAGACGGCACCATCCGCAGCATTGCCCTCGGCCGCCTGCAGCACCTGGTTGAGCGCCGGCAGGCACAGCAGCTGGTCAAGGCCTCCAATAAACGGACTGGAGCCGTCGCCACCGTAGGCCAGCGACCAGCCGGCAACAATCCACAGCACACCAACCAGGCCAATGGCGCCAAAGCACATAAGCATGGTGTTGATGACATTTTTGCGCCTGGACAGGCCGCCATAGAAAAACGCCAGACCCGGTGTCATTAAAAACACGAGCATGGTGCAGATGAGCATAAACGTTGTCGATCCCGTATCGTACATTCGCTCCCCCTTGGTCGCATGAACGTTGTCGGCGCCCATCATGCGGCCGAGGGGCAACTGGTGTAGACCAGATACGGCGTTGTTAAACGCTGCGTTGTCGAATGGAAACGGCACCGCAATCTTGGAAACGGCGCGGCAACGGACGCGAAACGAACGGGAAACGTGCGAACGAGAAGGGCGCGCTTGGCTCCGCTCTGGCTAGCGCCGGAACAGCTCGCGGGCTCGGTCGCGGAGGTCGGTAGCTCGGATGACGCCCTCGTAACGATTGATGCGCAGACGCGGGAAGGCGTTAAAGAAGCGTAGATCGCGGCGGCTGAGTGACACGCTCGGTACCGGGCGGCTCATGCGCTTGCCGGCAAGGCGACGACCGAGCGACGGACGCGGCATGCTCGGCGCGGCATCGGCCACGCGACGGGCAGCGAGCGCCAGGCCGCGAGCACCATCCGAAATAAACGTCGGCATCGAAGTCTTCTCGCGCAGGGCATCGAGCGCCGCGTCGCCCAGCTCGGCCAGCCAAGCGTTAACGGCGCGACCGCGGATATGCGTCTGCGCCACCGAGTCAATCGCCGAATCGGGAATACGTTCGAGCATAGAGTCGGAGGCGTCGGCAAGCGACTCATTGATGCGGTCGGCAAGGTCGGCACGCACGCGCTCAAGCTGATCGGACAGACGCCGCCAGCTCGCCAACGAGCACACCGCATCGACCATCATCGCGACCGCGACGATAAAGGCGGACAGCCGCACAATCAGCACCGGCAGATGGCCAAGCAGCCCCAGCAATGCCGGCTCCACTAAACGGCAAATGCACAGCGCACCCAAGCCAAACGCACAGGCCCAGTACAGGCAGATGCGTCCGTGCAGGTTAAACGGCAGGTGTGAGTAATCCCAAAAGCGCGCGCCTGTTGTTTTTTCCAATAGAAGGCCCACACTGTACTCGATTACGCTGCATACGAGCGCCGCGGCAACAAACTGGCTCGAGGCATCCGGAATCCCGCGCAGCAAAAGCCAGCAGGCTATGCCGCCCACACCATAGATAGGGCAACACGGCCCCAGCAAAAAGCCACTGTTGGCAAATCGTCCGTGATTGAGCATGGCGCAAACCGTCGACTCCCACGCCCAGCCGCAAAACCCGTAAAAGGCAAACGAGAGCACCAGTGCCGAGAGTGGACAGGCGGCAAGCGTCGCGCCGTCAAATGCCATGTCGATCGCGGTTCCCACCGTCTACCCTCTCCTCTTTTCGTTCGATTCGCTGCTCACGTCATCGTCCGCCTTGTCCTTGCGCCGCAGACGGCCGGCGACCGTCTCACGCAGAGCGCACCATTTATCGGCCAGGCATACAATCCAAGCCTCACGACACGTCGGCGGCACCGGCACCAGCGGAAACATATGGCGCGCGATGATATTCCGCTCGCGCGACGTCAGCTCAAAATCTTCCTCCGCACGCGCCAGGGCAAAAAACGGGTGACGAAAGCCATGCAGTCGATGGCTTGGGTCGGGATCGTGCCAGTCATAGAGAAAGTAATCGTGCAGCAGGGCCCCGCGCAGCAGCGAGGCGCGGTCGACCGAAATGCCAGCACGGCCCAAGCACTCGGCAAATGACAGACTTGCCCGCGCCACCGAGGTCACATGCGCATACACCGTCACATCGCCATGCTGGATAAACTCGCGCGTCAGGTCCAGACGGCCCGCCTGTGCCAGTTGACGGGCAGCATGGTCTACTTCGCACGCGATTTTCTCGGCACGAACGGTATCGGACATGCGGCCTCCTTCCGGCGGAGCTCGGCGGCAAGCCACAGCCTGCACGCAATGAATAAAATCATCATGGAACTTATCAGTATGGCATCGGACAAAACGTTTTGCCCCACCAGTTGGCGAATTACCGCGCCGCCGTCACATATCAAACGCCAAAATGTGCGAGACTGTTTTGTGCAATTGTGCCGGCCGAGGGAGCGCCGGCGCTCGATTCGCATGGAGTAACCCACAACGATGCTGCTTACGCAAACGACAACGCCCGAGGACGTCAAGGCTCTCGACCGCGCCGAGCTTCCACTGCTCTGCGGCGAGATCCGCCACGCCATCCTCGAAAGCTCCGCCGCCGTCGGCGGACACGTTGCCCCCAACTTGGGCGTCGTTGAGCTTACGGCTGCGCTTCATCGCGTGTTTAACTCCCCCATCGACAAGATTGTCTTTGACGTTTCGCACCAGACCTACGCCCACAAGGCGCTGACTGGGCGCGCGTACACCTATATCGATCCGGAGCGTTATGGCGAGGCTTCTGGCTTTGCCAATCCCGACGAGTCCGAGCACGACCTGTTCGCCATGGGTCATACCTCCACATCGGTGAGCCTGGGCTGCGGCTTGGCACACGCCCGCGATTTGGCGGGCGACAGCTACAACGTCATTACCATCATTGGCGACGGTTCGCTTTCGGGCGGTCTGGCGTTTGAAGGCTTTAACAATGCCGCCGAGCTCGACAGCAACTTGATCATCGTCGTCAATGACAACGACCAGTCCATCGCCGAAAACCACGGTGGCCTGTATCGCAATCTGGCCGAGCTGCGCGCCAGCAACGGCACCTGCGAGCGCAACGTTTTCCGCGCCATGGGACTCGACTACCGCTATCTGGACGCCGGCAACGATGTGTTGGCCCTGGTCGACACGCTGCAGGAGCTGCGCGATATCGATCATCCCATCGTGCTGCACGTCTCCACCGCAAAGGGCAAGGGCTTTGAGCCAGCCCAGAGCGACCCCGAGCGCTGGCATCATGTGGGTCCGTTTGACATGGCGACTGGGCGCAAGCTCTGCCCGGGCCATCCGAGCGAGCCTGCGCCGCGCACCTATGCCGACATTACGGGCGAGGCCCTGAGCGCCGCCATCGAGCACGATCCGCAGGTCGTGGGCATCACGGCCGCCACGCCCTACATCATGGGCTTTACACCCGAGCTTCGCACCGCGGCAGGCAAGCAGTTTGTCGACGTGGGCATTGCCGAGGAACACGCCGTCACCTTTGCCACCGCGCTCGCCAGCGCCGGTGCCAAGCCGGTCTTTGGCGTGTACGGCACGTTTTTGCAGCGCGCCTACGACGAACTGTGGCACGACCTGTGCCTCAACGACGCCCCCGCAACCATCCTGGTGTTTGGCGCGTCGATCTTTGGCACCACGTCCGAGACGCACCTTTCGTTCTTTGATATTTCCATGCTGGGCGGTCTTCCCAACATGCACTACTTGGCGCCGGCCTGCATGGAGGAATATCTGTCCATGCTGAGCTGGTCGCTCGACCACCGCGAGCATCCCGTGGCGATTCGCGTGCCGGGCATTGGCTTGGTAAGCCGCCCCGACTTGGCGCCTGCCGAGGACGCCGATTACGGCGCCGTTCGTTACAACGTGGTGCGCCAGGGTCGCGACGTGGCCGTGCTCGCGCTTGGCGATTTCTTTGAGCTGGGCGAGCGCGTAGCAAACCGCTTGGCTGCCGAGTACGACATCGAGGCCACGCTCGTCAACCCGCGCTATGCAACTGAGCTCGACCGTGAGTTCCTCGACAGCCTTGCCGCCGAGCATCGCGTTGTCGTCACCCTCGAGGACGGCATCTTGGACGGCGGCTGGGGCGAGCGCGTGGCATGTTATCTGGCATGCACGCCGTTGCGCACGCGCACCTTCGGCATCGCCAAGGGCTTCCCCGACCGCTACGACCCCAACGAGCTGCTCGCTCAGAACGGCATGACGGCCGAGAACATGGCCGCCGAAGCCGTAAGGCTACTTAACGAGTAAAAAACCTCCGCAAGGGAAGCATCCCTGCGGAGGTTTTTATTTTCGCGGCGCGATTATCTCAATCTGTAACATCTAGGGCCCGAATTCCCGTCTAACTGTTACAGATCTAGACAAACCATCTTTGCCCCTGACCTTTGTCTCGATCTGTAACAGATAGAGACCTTTTGGCCGTCTAACTGTTACAGATTGAGACATTCGAATTCCCCTGAAGAGAAAATCTCGATCTGTAACAGTTACTCGGCAAAAACGGCTGCAGATGTTACAGATTGAGACAAAGCAGCGAGACAGGCCACCACATCTGCAAGAACCACCACAAAGGTGCCTGTCCCTTTTTGGTAGGTACAATAACCCATAAGGTAAGTATGTTTCTGAGTTATTTCGTGTTGACCCATTTGAGCGCGATAGGGTATAACTCTACTCAACCGCTAGGGATTTTATTGAGAAAGGTGTTCTACCATGAGCAAGAACCTCTCCCAGCAGGTCGTTCTCGACCGCCGCGGCTTCGTTGCCGCCACCTTCGCAACCGTCGCCGGCCTTGGTCTTGCCGGCTGCTCCGACACCAGCGCCGAGGCCGACAAGGGTTCCGCCGCCGGCTCCTCCAAGAGCTCCGAGGATACCGAGGCTTCCACCACGCTCGACGCCAAGGCATTCGACAAGCTCGTCGACAACGGCCCCAAGGCCGATGACGACGCCATCGCCGCCAGCACCTGGGCCACGGCCGTCAAGGACGCCGGTGTCTTTAAGATCGGAGGCGTTCAGACCTCCACGCTCTTCTCCCTCCTCAACGAGAAGGACGGTCAGACCCGCGGCTTCGACGCCGGTATCGCACAGCTCCTGTCCAACTACATTCTGGGCGAGAACAAGGTCGAGATCACCCAGGTGACCTCGGACACGCGTGAGTCCGTCCTGCAGAACGGCCAGGTCGACGCCGTCTTTGCCACCTACACCATCACTGACGAGCGCAAGAAGCTCGTCTCCTTTGCCGGTCCCTACTACTACACCCAGCAGGCTATCCTGGTGCTCGCCGACAACGACGACATCAAGAGCGTCGACGACCTGGCCGACAAGAACGTCGCCGTCCAGTCCGGCTCCAACGGCCCCGCCATCTTGGAGGAGTTCGCTCCCAAGGCCAGCCAGCAGGAGTTCAAGACCGACGAGGAGGCCCGCCAGGCACTCCAGCAGGGCCGCGTTGACGCCTACGTCATCGATAACAACATGCAGCAGAGCGCCCTGGTCCGCGAACCCGGTAAGTACAAGATCGCCGGCAAGCCCTTCGGCAGCAAAGAGCCCTACGGCATCGGCCTGCCGCTCGATTCCGACGGCGTCGCCTTTGTCAACGACTTCCTTAAGAAGATCGAGGACGACGGCACCTGGACCGAGCTGTGGCAAATCTGCATCGGCGACCGTACGGGCGACACCAATGTTCCCGAGCTGCCCGAGATCGGCGCCTAGGCAGCGAACCTAGTAACGGCCGCTACGAAACCATATGGAAACGCGCGATGCGCTTTATTGCGCTAAACTGTTTCCTCACTGAGTTGTCGGGGCTTCCGTACACACGGGAGCCCCTTTCCTTACCGGCGGGAGGTCCGCATGAGTCTCTCCGAGCTCTGGTCGCTCTATGGCCAGAACTATATCGACGCGTTGCTAGCAACCTGGGGTATGACGCTCGAGTCGTTTGCCATCGCCATGGTACTGGCTGTCGCTGTCACCGTGATGCGCGTGTCGCCGCTCAAGCCGCTGCGCGTCTTTGGCGACCTGTATGTCCAGGTCTTCCGTAACATCCCCGGCATCGCGCTACTCATCATCGTCGTCTATGCGCTGCCGTCGCTCAAGGTCGTCCTGCCCTACCGCACCTGCGTCATCGTCGCCACAGTGCTCTTGGGTTCTGCCTTTGGCTCCGAGAACTTTATGAGCGGCATCAACACCGTCGGTGTCGGTCAGGTGGAAGCCGCCCGCTCGCTGGGCATGAGCTTCAGCCGTATCCTCGCCAAGATCGTGATTCCGCAGGCGCTGCGCTCGAGCGTGCTGCCCATGACCAACCTCTTTATCGCCGTCATGCTCACCACCGCGCTCGGCAGTCAGGTACCGCTTAACCCGCAGGAGCTCACCGGCGTGGTGAGCTACATCAACACGCGCTCGCTCGGCGGCGTCGCCGCGTTCTTTATCTCGGCGCTCGGCTACCTGGGCACGGCCTTTGTGGTGAGCCACATTGGCAACTACATCGATAAGAAGGTGAGGATCCTCCGATGAGCAAGCACTCCACCTCCGCGCTCACCATGCGCGATGCGCTCTACGAGGCTCCCGGCCCCAAGATGCGCGCCAAGATTCGCGTCGGCACCGCCATCTCACTTGTTGCCGTGGCCGCGCTCATCGCTCTGGTACTGCAGCGCTTTTATGTGACCGGCCAGCTTTCGGTCCATTACTGGTACTTCTTTACGCACCTCACCACCTGGAAGTTCCTGCTTGCCGGTTTTGAGGGCACGGTAAAGGTCGCGCTCACCGCCGGCGCCATCGCGCTGGTACTGGGCTTAGCCCTCATGCTCGGCCGTACCAGCGACATCAAGCCGCTGCAGCTGGTCTGCCGCGTGCTCACCGATTTCTTCCGTGGCGTGCCGAGCCTGCTGTTCATCTACTTCTTCTTTTTGGTGCTGCCTCAGTACAAGATTTCACTGCCGTCGTTTTGGATGCTCACGCTTCCCGTCGCGCTCGCTGCAGCCGGCGTACTGGCCGAGATCTTCCGTGCCGGCGTCAACGCCGTGCCGCGTGGTCAGGTCGAGGCAGCCCAGGCGCTCGGTCTCTCCAAGGCCAAAATCACCTTTAAAATCGTATTGCCCCAGGCGATTCGGTTTATCATTCCGTCGTTGATTTCGCAGCTCGTGGTCGTAGTCAAAGACACCACCGTCGCCTACGTGGTGAGCTACCCCGACCTCATGCAAAATGCCCGCGTGCTCATCACCAACTACGACGCGCTCGTATCAGTCTATCTGGTGATCGCGGTCATCTACATCCTCATCAACGTCGCGATCAACAAGGCCGCTGTCTACGTTTCGCACAAGACCGGCGCGACCATCATCCGCTAACGCTTTACCATTTCGAGTCATAAGGAGCCGAGCACCATGGCACAGAGCACCTCATCCACCGGCAATCAGCCGTTGATCGAGCTCAGGCACGTCGATAAGCACTACGGCGATCTGCACGTCCTCAACGACATCAATCTCTCGGTCGACCGCGGCGAAGTCGTCGTTGTGATTGGCCCCTCGGGCTCGGGCAAGTCGACCATGTGCCGCACCATCAACCGCTTGGAGACCGTCGACTCGGGCGAGATTCTCATCGAGGGCGAGCCCCTGCCGCAGGAAGGCAAGGATCTTGCCCGCATGCGCGCCGAGCTGGGCATGGTGTTTCAGCAGTTCAACCTATTCGCACATATGACGGTGCTGCAGAACGTCATGCTGGGACCGGTCGACGTGCTGGGCGTCTCCAAGGACGAGGCCCGCGAGCGCGCCATGGACCTGCTGAGCCGCGTAGGCGTTGCCGAGCAGGCCGATAAGGTGCCCGCACAGCTCTCGGGCGGCCAGCAGCAGCGCGTGGCCATCGCCCGTTCTCTTGCCATGCAGCCCAAGGCCATGCTCTTCGATGAGCCCACGAGTGCCCTTGACCCCGAGATGATTAACGAGGTGCTCGAGGTCATGGTGCGCTTGGCGCAGCAGGGCATGACGATGATCGTCATTACGCACGAGATGAACTTTGCCCGCCGCGTGGCCGACCGTGTCGTGTTTATGGCCGATGGCCAGATCGTGGAAACCGGCACGCCCGACGGGTTCTTCGACCACCCCCAGACCAAGCGCGCCCAGGACTTCCTCAACTCCATTAAGGGCCACTAGCCAGCCACCCCGTGGGACAAATCCATTGAAAGTGTTGTCCTACGTCTCTCATGCGCCCTGTCACCTTTAGATTCGAAAGCAACACCTATGATCGGAACTCGCACTTCATCGTCATACACCCCGCACGTCGACGTCGATCCCGCCGACCGCCCGCTCATCCTCGTCGCGCCGCGTTGGGAAGAGGCAAAGCCGTTTTTAAGCGAGACGCTTTCCCCCAACGAGGAAATCGCAAGTGTCTTTGTCGATGCCATCCTTGCCGCCGGCGGCCTGCCGCTGCAGATGTCCATCACCGAGGACATTGAGGTCATCCGTCATTACGTGGAAATCGCTGACGGTATCGCCATTCCCGGCGGCCCCGATGTCAATCCCAAACGTTGGGGCGATGATCGACCCTACGACCCCACCCTCTGCTGTGAGATCCGCGATAGCTTTGAGTTTAAGCTGGTCGGCGAGGTGCTCCGCGCCAAAAAGCCGCTCTTTACCACCTGCCGCGGCACGCAGTTGCTCAATGTCGCCACTGGCGGCACTCTGTGCATGGACGTGCCGAGCCTGGGCGCTCGCGAGGGCCGCACACAGTGGCGCCATACCCACGTGCTCAACGATCCCGTGCACCCTGTCGAGGTCATGCCGGGCTCGCTGCTGGAGCGCGCGCTTGGCGGACACAGGCTGATCCAGACCAACTCGGCACATCACTGCTGCGTCGATCGTCTGGGTAAGAGCACGCGTTTGGTCGCCAAGGCAACCGACGGCGTTCCCGAGTGCATCGAGGTCGAAGGCCAACCATTCTGTCTAGGCGTGCAATGGCATCCCGAGTACACGTGGAAGACGCTCGAAACCGACTTTAACCTGTGGAAGTCGTTTGTCGAGGCGGCGGCAAAGGTAAAGCAGGCCCGCTAGCTCGCGAACCACTCAGGTTAAAGCCTCCTAAGCCGGGGGGCGGACACCAGCTACGGTGCCCCCCCCTGTATTTGATATGCTCGGTATGATTATCCCTCACAAACAATCAGAGAAATCTCGACCGCAATCGGTCGACAGTAAAGCAAATGATAAAAACGCTTGCTACGTTTATGAGGCAGTCAATTAAAATCGAGATGCATTGACCATTCCCCAACGGGGTCACGCCGCAAATCCACATGAGCATCGAGGCTGGAAGCGGAAGCATGGAATTGGCTCCGACCTGTATGTAGATCGTTACGACGTTGACAAGCAACAGCATGCCAATAGGACCGAAGCCGGATCCAAAATAGGAAACAACGATAACGCAAGAGACCACGTATGCAAGGCAGACCGCACTCGCCAGAAGAAGTCGATCGCAAAACATATTCAGGTTGAAATACTGTTGAGCATCCAAAACGATTGCGCAGTTAAGACAGTACAAAACGACACATGACAGGATAAACGCGCCCAATAGGGCGAAAGAAGACAGCATCGCTCGCGCAACGGTAACGCACGCCCGCTTCCCTCCCCGAGCCTCCGACAGCCCCCACGGTTCCTCGACAAAGCTCGAACTGACAAAGCGTGGGACAACGCAAGGCGCGACAAGCGGAAAGAACAATGCATGAGCCAACGGGGCCACGTTGAACAGCAAGCCGCGAAAAACCTCTGCATTACCAAATAGAAGGGCGTCCTCTGCCGACAGTTTAAGCGTCGGGTCTGGGAAAAAGCCCAAGAAACTGCCCTCGCGGAGGCTACAGAACCACATCGGGAAAGAATTAAGCTGCAATATCACCATACACGCATAAATTGCCAGGATTAAGACGTACGTCCATTTGCTCACATGCTTCAATTCTGAATGGAGGAACCTTCTAGTCTGACGAGCCATTGCGCACACCCCCAGCACGAAAGCTCACGAGAGCGTAAATCAATACCGATAGACAGCTGGCTGCCGCGCCATATCCCAGAAGCGTCAGCTGCCCCATATCGCTATACCCAAGGGCACATCCGATTCCAAGGTACGGCCCCGGAAGAAAGAAGATCCATCGCAAGGACGGTATGGGCGTCTGAAGGTAAGTTCCGTAGAGCGTCAAGCTCATGACAAATCCAACTATCACCACGGCCCCGCTCAATACAGCGCTGCCCGTAATCCGATAGATGGTCACCGTCTCCAGCGCAACCGATATCACCAATACGGCGTTGACTATCATTGCAGGCAAAAATGCAGCCAGCATGCCATGCACGTAGTTTTGCCCTCCACGTATTATGGCTATTGCAAATAGAAGAAGGCAAAGCGCACTATATGCTGCGCCAATTATTAAAGCAGACGAAAATGCATGGGCTAGAGCCCCATAAAAGCGGGTAAGACCTCTTGCTGAAGAAATTCGGTATCCCTCTTCATAGCCGCGCTCCTGTAAAATCGCCAGGCAAACGATGAGTGGAACGAACAGAGAGGTGCCGGCAAAAGCACTGCGCACAAGGGACTCATCGGGTGCAGAAGGATCGATTACATTCCAGACGAAACCAATATCCTCCCCAAAAACGCTATTGCCAAAGGCTAGCAGCGTTGTTCCGTTTTTTAGAAAGACACCGAAGAGAAGGCCGAACGCCAGCATAAGCGCAAGACCAAACTGCGCCGGAAACATCCTGTGTAAACGCATCATGTCCGCCTTTATGGGATGGATCGCCCGCTTCATAGCGAGACCGCCTTCATCAAGCGCCTGTAATACTCTTTTAGGGACGACGCCTCATCCCTTATGACGGCCATCGATTCCTTTTTCAGCAGTTCGCCGTCATGAAGAAACAGGCAGCTTGTTGCAACCGATGCCAGCTCATCCAAGTCGTGGCTAGAGATAAGCATGGTTTTGCCCTGCTCCCGATTCAATCGACCGATAAGGGTCCATATACTCTCGATGCCCAACGGATCCAATCCATTTGCCGGCTCATCGAAAATTAGTACGTCGGTGCCGCCCAACAAAGCCGTAGCTATATCCAGTCGCCGTTTCATTCCCAAAGAAAAACTGCTCACGCTCTTTTTCTCATCGACGTCCAGCCCGACTAGGCCCAAGACGCGAGGAACCTCACGTTTCTCATCGAGCCCCCATTCCGCACATCGGATTTGAAGATTCTCAACCGCACTGAGGGATTGGTATGCACCGCTGGAATCTGGCACGTAGCCGACACGCGCCCGCATCAAGCTCAGGTCTTTTTTCGACTTGCCTCCAAAGAGCTCCACGCTCCCCGACGATGGCTCGCAGAGGCCCAATACGATTTTAATGAGCGTGCTTTTGCCTGCCCGTTTGCACCAACAAGGGCGCAAAGCTCAGACTGATCCACCTCGAAGGAAACGTCATGCAACACACGCCGTTTTCCATAGCGCTTCGACACCTTCGATAGCTTTATCGCTGATGCGCTCATATCGTTCCTCCTTTCTTTTATCGTGGTTACTTGTAGTTATTGTTTTTCGATAACTCGTATTTGTCAAGATAATCTAGAAGAAAGAACCCGTGTTAGACACGGGTCCCTTCACGCTGATATTTCGTTTTAGTTGTTCGCCTTAAGCTACTCGTCGCTCAAATCGACAGCAAAGACTGATGTCGGAAGCGACGCCTCATTGCCTCCGCCGTCCCGCATCTGCCTCACAACGTTTTTTGCACGCTCAACAATAAGCTCCTCAAGCTCTTTCTCGCTCACGCGCTGAATAATATCTCCCGGTTGACAATCAAGCTCATCACAGATTTCGAGAAGCGTCTTAAGGCGAATAGCTTTTATTTTTCCGTTTCTTAGCTTTGAAATATTAGCCGGAGTATGCCCCGTCGCCCGAATCAGATCAGCGCTGGTCTTTCCGGTCTTAAGCAGCTGCGTCTCAAGCTCGATGATGAGATAGCTCATGTTTCCTCCTACACAAGCTCGTCAGACTGCTCTTGGAGCAGCGAGGCATAACTCCAGATCGCCGAGATAAACAGACAGACAACTGCGCCGATAAACGACCCCGCATCAAAGGTAGCGCCTTGGCAAATCTCAATAACGAAGGAATGAGGCACGATGTAAAGCTCCAGTCCGCCAATGGTGAGATTGACCGATTCATAGGCACCAACAAACGAAACCACGGCGTTAACAGCAAAGGCAAGTGCAAGAACACGGATAAGCCGCACATGCGCCTTGGTAAAGGGCGAGACGCCCCGAGAGATGTTATGGCTGATTCCGCACAAAACGACAAGCGAAACACCCACGACGAGTGCCAGGCACAGCCCGCTTGGGATAACGATGCTCCCGCCATCGAGAAGCGTCACGACACCGAAAGAATCGACAGAAACAACGTTTGCAACCGCATACCAGATCACGTAAACAGCCAACGCGGCAAAAGCGACGAGCATTCCCGCAAAAACGACCGCCATGCAAAAGCCAAGCTTCCTTACAGTCTCGCCCGCCTTGGCCATACGCTGAACGCTGTTGGACATACACTCACCCTCATCGAATCTATCGTTATTCGAATAGTTTATCGAACAACGATATGGATTGCATGCGGAAAGCCCCACCAGTGCGCATAGCCCATTCACTAATCAGAAGGGGTGAGAGTTGATTTTTGGACACGTATCGAACGAGAGTGGATATCTCCCACTTTGAGGCCGCCACCGGGCCTAAAACGGGAGATTATCCACTCTCATAGTCATCAAGGCTCGCAAGCCCTTATTCAGCCGCCTCGCGCAGGGCCGACATCGTGGCCGCATATTGCTGCTGCAGCGCATGCATTCCCGCGCGAGCGCCGTCAACGGCATCGGCGCCGCGCAGTGCCTCGGTCACCACGACCGCTGGCTCGTACAGATTATCGAATCCCAGGTTCTGGCTCACGCCTTTGAGCGTATGCGCTGCCATAAACGCTGCCCTGGCGTCTCCTGCCGCCATGGCAGCCTCCAGCTTGTCCATGCTCTCGTCATCCAAAAACTTGAGGGCAAAGCGGGCAAGCATTTCCTCGCCCATCAGCCGAGCGCACGCATCGTCATAATTAGCGCCGATCTTCTCATACGCCTCACGCATGGAAATCATGGATTAAAAACTCCTTTGGTCAAACTAAATCGTGGGAAACACGACGACGTCGGCGGGGCGTGCCAACGTCTCGGCAATTTGGTCTTGCACCTCGAGCAGGCAATCGAGCAGCAGCGGGTTAAAGGTGCCGCACTTACCGTCCAGGATCATCTGGATTGCCTCCTCGTGCGGGATAGCGTCCTTGTACACGCGCACACTCGTCAGTGCATCGTACACGTCGGCCACCGAAACCACCTGCGCGGCGATGGGGATATCGTCGCCCTTGAGGCCATCGGGATAACCCTTGCCGTCCCAGCGCTCGTGATGCCAACGCGCAATCTGGTACGCATATTCCATAAGCGCATTGCCGGCGTGATGGCTACCCAGCTCAAGCAGCATATCGGCGCCGATCGTGGTATGCGTCTTCATGATCTCGAACTCCTCGGGCGTAAGGCGTCCGGGCTTGTTGAGAATCGCATCGTCAATCGACATCTTGCCGATATCGTGCAGCGCCGAAGCCAGGGCGATCGTGGAGCGTTCCTCATTGTCGAGGGAGACCGTGCCGCTACGCTGGACCAGACAGCCAAGCAGCAGCTCGGTCAGCTTCTCGATGTTCGTAACGTGCCTGCCGCTCTCGCCGTTGCGAAGCTCCATGACGCCAGCCATGATGTCGATGAGCATGCGACTGTTCTTGACGCGCTCGTTGTACTGCTGGGACAGCAGGCTCGTCAGGCGGCGCTGTTTGGCGTACAGGCGGATGGTGTTGTTTACGCGGCGGCGCACGATACGGGAGTCAAACGGGCGGTTGATATAGTCTGAGGCGCCCAGCTCGTACGCGCGCAGAACCATATCATCGGAATCTTCACTCGAAATCATCATGACAGGCAGATTGTCGATGCCCGATCGGCGCGACAGATCGGCCAGCACCTCAAAGCCGCTTATGCCCGGCATGACAATATCCAGCAGCACGAGCGACAACTCATCGCCATAGCGGTCGACCATGTCGAGTGCCGTACGACCGTTGTCGGCCTCGAGGATGCAATACTCGTCCTTGAGCATCTCGTTGAGAATGACTCGGTTCATCTCGGAGTCATCGACAATAAGCACCAAAGGCTTTTCGCTTTGGAAAGCCTCGATGGAATCGGCGTCGGTCACGACCGTACCGGATTTTGCCTTAGCGCGGCTCAATAACTGGACAGCGCGGCCAACGCCCTCATCGACCGTCTCGCCATGAATGCGAACACCACCAACACATGCCGTCAAGCTCACGTACTCATGGCCCGGAATAATCGTGGAACGAACGGCATCGGACACCTGATGCAGGCGACGGGTGAAGTCATCGGAGGGAATATTGGGCATGACAACCACAAACTTGTCGCAGCCATAGCGCACAAGCTCGTCAGTCGAACGGATTCCGCTGCGCATGGCTGTCGCCACAGCACCGAGCGCAAGGTCGCCGGCATGACGGCCACATGTATCGTTGAAGACCCTAAAATCATCAAGGTCGATCATCGCAACGCCGGCATTCATGCGGACGCTTCGGAGCTTTTCCTCGTAATATCGGCGATTGCGCACACTCGTCAGCACGTCGGTGTAGACAAGGTCCTCTTCTGCGGCCTCTTGCTCATCGATCGGACGCACCATCAGCAGGACATGAGGCTCGCCCTCGACCTTCAGAGGGCGCAGGCGAGCGCGGTACTCAGTACCATCATTGAGCAGCTGCTCCGACACCTCATCGGAGTCTGCCAAGGCCTCAAGACTCGACAGGGCAGCGATCGCCGGCGAGCAAGCAGTTAGGCTCCCTCTTAATCTGATCGGCCGACAGCAAACGCACCACGGGGTAGGTCTTCGCGACACGGGCGACCTCAGCGGCAGCCTCCTCGTCGGTTAGATTGACCTCGTGATTATTGAGCATATGGGGCCCTTTCGATAGTTTCGCATGGTAGCGGTGGGTTCCAAATGCTACAAGGGTAACACCTTGTCGATGCAGGTAAGTACGTGAATGCTGTTACATTTTTATGAGTTGGCAGGCGGCGCGATTGAAGTCGCAGACGTGAGGTTTTGAGCACATTTGTTAACACGGCCGAAACGTTTGCGGGTGAAGCCTGCTTTGGCCATTGCGAGTGTTAGAGCCCCAGGATGCCACGGACAGCCCGGGCAGCCGCTGCCGGGCGATCGCGCAGACCGTTATGCGCACCCGGGATCGTCACGAGAGGGCAATCGAGATATTCGGCAGCCGCTCGCGTGCCAGCCTCGCGGGGCGTGCCAATCGAGAGCTCGCCCAGGAGCACGGCGGCCACCGTTTTTGACGCGCGAACGCTATTCCAATCGGGAACGCGGGTCATAGTAATCCCGTATTCGTTCGCCATGAAACTGCGGCCGTTGCGCAGGGCATACTTGGCTTCTGCCTCGGTTAACTTGGGGGCCTCAGGGTCCGAATCGCCGATGGCGCCCAGGAAGGCCCGTAATGCCCTGGAGACCTTTCCCGCGGCGATCATCTCGAGCAAAACTGGGGCCGCGCCCAGGCCGGCACCATCATCCGTCACGGCGGGTTCATGCAGAATCGCACGCGAGATTATGGCGGGGTTTGCACGGAGAAGCTCCAGGGTCACCAGCGTACCGGCACTGTGCGCGAGCACGTTTGCCGGAGCGCCGATATGCTCAATAACGGCCTGCAGGTCGGCGGCTTGGGCGGCGAGGTCGTAGCGTCCGTCTGCAGCGTCGCCGCTCTCGCCGCAACCGCGGCGATCGTAGGCAATGACGCGGTAGTCACAGGCGAGCTCGCGGGCGATGGCGTCAAAGAAGACGCCGTCGACGCAGGCGCCGTGCACGCACACCAAGGCGGGCGTATCGGACGATACAACCGGGCCGGCATACTCGCGACAGGCGATCGTGGTGCCCGCATTCTCAACCGTAAAATCCATGTTGTGCCCCCATCATCAATGCTCATCCAGTTGCACGTCAGCACGGTTGGATGGACCCGCATTGCTTTACACCTTGTTAACAGATTAACTTTACCCGACCCGAGGCTTTTCATGGCACGGCATCATGAGCGACGTGAAAAAACGAAACTTGTAAAGCAAGAGCCCACACCTTGCTTTGGAGCCGATGCTATGCTTAGGCACAATTGTCTTGAGGAGCATATGCCTATGTCTACGTTTTTGAATGCCAGCCCCATCTTTGGGCCCGTTCGCAGCCGTCGCCTTGGTCTCTCGCTCGGCGTCAACATGATGCCGGCCAGCGGCAAAATCTGCACGTTCGACTGCATCTACTGCGAGAACGGCCTCAACGCCGAGCGCCCCTGCCATGAGCCGTATAACACGGCTGCCGTGGTACTCGAAGCGCTCGAGGCAAAGCTGCGCGAGATGGCAGCCGAGGGCGAGCTCCCCGATGTAATCACCTTCGCAGGCAACGGCGAGCCCACCGCCGCACCGGAGTTTCCACGGGCCATCGCCGGCGCCGTCGCACTGCGCGACGAGCTTGCCCCAAACTCCAAGATCGCCGTGCTCTCCAACGGCACACGCGCCGACCGCCCCGAGGTGCACGACGCGCTCATGATGGTCGACGACAACATTCTTAAGCTCGATACCGTCGACCCGGCGTTTATCCAGCTGCTCGACCAGCCCGTTGGCCCCTACGACGTCGAGCACCAGATCGAGACGTTCGCAAGCTTTAACGGTCACGTTATTATCCAGACGATCTTTTTGACCGGCGAGTATCAGGGCAAGCCCATCGACAACACCGGCGAGGAGTACGTTGCCCCCTGGCTCGCGGCGCTTGAGCGCATTCGCCCGCAGGAGGCGACCATCTACACGGTGGCGCGCGAAACACCGATCGCCGGCCTTGCCAAAGCAGTGCCCGAGGTACTCGACGCCATTGCCGCGCGCGTGCGCGCCCTCGGTATTCCCTGCCAGGTGAGCTACTAGCAGAGCCGCACAGCCGCCCAGGGCAGTCTTTTTGGGACGGGGCTGCGGGTGGGCTATACTAGCTGCGAATGAAAGGAAGTTAGCCATGTTTGACAATGGACCCGTGCCCGGCCGCAACGACGCTTGCTGGTGCGGCAGCGGCAAGAAATACAAGAAATGCCATAGCGCCTTTGATGAGCGCCTCGAGCGCTTGTGGGAAGAGGGCTGGGAGGTTCTGCCCCGCACGCTCTACAAGACACCCGCCGACATCGAGGGCATCAAGCGCTCGGCCGCCATCAACGTGGGCGTGCTCGACTACGTAGGCGAGCACATCGCCGCGGGCATGACCACCAACCAGATCGACCAGATGATCTACGACTACACCATCGAACACGGTGGCACGCCGGCTGACCTCAACTATGAGGGCTACCCCAAGAGCGTGTGCACCTCGATCAACGACGTGGTCTGTCACGGCATCCCCTGCGATACGGACGTGCTGCACGAGGGCGACATCATCAACGTCGATTGTTCCACGATCTTGGACGGCTACTTTAGCGATTCGAGCCGCATGTTCTGCATCGGCAAGGTCTCTGCCGAGCGCCAGCGTCTGGTCGACGTCACTCGCGCCAGCGTGGAAGCGGGTCTAGCCGCCGTCAAGCCATGGCTACCGCTGTCCGTGATGGCCGAGGCCGTGCAAAAGACGGTCGAGGACGCCGGTTTTAGCGTGGTGCGCGAGTACGGCGGACACGGCATTGGCAAGGAGTTCCACGAGGACCCGTTTGTAGGCTTTACCACCGAGGCGCCCGATGTGGACACCATCATGGCTCCGGGCATGGTCTTTACCATCGAGCCCATGGTCAATGCCGGAGCGCCCGACATCAAGATTAGCAAGGGCGACGGCTGGTGTGTGCGCACCAAGGACGGCAGCGATTCGGCCCAGTGCGAGGTACAGCTCGTAGTGACCGAGGACGGCTACGAGCTGCTGAGCTGGTAGCCGTGGATGCGCCGGATGCTGACGGGCACGCTCGTCTAGCATCCGGCGTTTTTGTTTGAACGTTTTGCCTGATAAAACCCGCCAAAATAAACCTGTCCCTTTTTGGCGGGTCAAGCGGAAAGGACTACTTGTGAACATCTTGGTTTTGCTGCCCGTCAACGACCACCATCGCGCAATTCTTGAGTCGAGCGCTCCGGGCGAGGACTTTATCTACACGAGCGCCGACGCTATCACGCGCGAACAAGTCGCCAACGCCGACGTGATCTTGGGCAACATAGACCCTGCCCTACTTACCGCATGCGAGCACCTCCAGCTGCTGCAACTACAGACCGCGGGCTATGACGATTACTTGGCCGCCGGCACCGTGCCAGCCGACGCCAAACTGTCTTGCTCGGTGGGCGCCTACGGCCAGGCCGTGAGCGAGCACATGTTTGCCATGGTCCTTTCCATGATGAAGCGCCTGCCCGGCTATCACGACTTGCAGCGCGAACATCGCTGGGAGGATTTGGGGCCAGTTACCTCGCTCAAAAACGCCAACGTGCTGGTGCTGGGCGCGGGCGATATCGGCGGTCACTTTGCCACGCTCTGCCGCGGCATGGGCGCGCACGTCCGCGGCATCAAGCGCCATCCACTCGTCTACCCCATTGTGTTTGAGGACATGGACGGCATGGACGCCCTACCTGAGCGCCTGGCAGAGGCCGACATCGTCGCATCCTTTATGCCGAGCACGCCCGAGACCCGCGGTCTGGCGAACGCCGAGTTCTTTGCCGCGATGAAACCAGGTGCCTTCTTTGCCAACGGCGGCCGCGGCGACCTTGTGGTCACCGATGACTTGGTTGCCGTTCTGGAGTCGGGACATCTCGCCGGCGCCGCGGTCGACGTCACCGACCCCGAGCCGCTGCCCGAGACAAGCCCGTTGTGGGATGCGCCCAACATGCTCATCACGCCGCACGTCTCCGGCTGGTTCCACTTGGCCGCCACGCTCAACAACGTGGTCGACATCGCCGCGGAGAATCTGCGTCACCTGCAGGCCGGCGAGACCCTGCGCTGCTGGATCGAGCACTAATTGTTCCGGCGTTTTGCCAAACGCCGGAACCCCTCGACGCTGCGAGCCCGCCAGAGCGGCAATCTGACGTTCAATCGTCGGGCATGGCCAAAAGGCCTATGCCCTCCTCTTTCACGTCACCTTGCCCACTCTGGCGGGCTCTCGCTGACGTTTGCTCAACCTGCAGGGTCTTCAAATTGCTAGAGCGTTGCTAAGTAATTCTTTGCGTCTTCTACGCTCATTGCTGCAACGGGTGCGTGTGAACAGAGTTTGACATCGTTGGTGACCAGTAGATCTGCTTGAGCGCGTATCGCTGCCGCAATGATTAAATCGTCTTCGTAATCGCTATGGAGCTCACGCTGCCTGCTCGCCATCCATATATCGCTCAGGTCACAGGGCACTGGCGTGGCAAGCTGCGACAGCACGCTAAGACAATCCCATGCAAGCGAAGTCGCTACCGTAGCGGCATACTGGGAAAGCGAACCATGCTCGCGCCGATACCATGCCTTATGTTCGCTTGAAATCAAATAAAACAGGTCTTTGGACGATGTCGCCGCGTACAGCAAATCAACCTGCGCCGTGCATGCATCGCGTAAAAACTCAATCGCCACCGAACGACCACGTCGTGAGGGAATGAAGTAATCGAGCCACACGTTGGTGTCAACCAAGATGCGCTTTGGAGTCTCACTCATAGAGCCAGCTCATCTCCTCGCCATAGCGATCCGCATAGGCATTCCGTTTGAGCTCTTCGTCGTCCGATGGCTGAGCCTTGACCATATCGATTCCCGACTCACAGCAAGCGGCAGCGAACAGCTTCGACCCCTGATCCATGAGCTCGAGCTTACGTTTGGCGGCCTTTTCGCGCTCGCGCTGTTCCGCCCGGGCACGACTGGGCAGCAGGATATCCTCGAGCGCACCGGGGCGATCGGCCAGCGACGCTGCAAGCTGCCAGAGCGCTCGCACCGCTTGGCTCGGCGTCATACCGGCCTTGGAGAGAGCGGCGTCCCCACTCCTTTTAAGATCGGCATCGAGACGTACGTTGATCTGAGCGGCTGTTGTGGTCATAACCCCTCCTTAATACTTCAAAACTATCATAAAACTCTATGGTAGATACGTAAAGCATGTATAGCATTAATAAGCATTAGCCGTACTCTGTACACAAAAAGCCGCCGAGGCACACTGCACCTCGGCGGCTACGCATCACCAATCCAGTTCGGTTTCACCCTTTGCATTCGCCCAGATAAAACCTGCCAAAATAAACCTGTCCCTTTTTGGTAGGTTTTAGAACTCTACGCTTTCGGCGCCGTTGATGGTTAGGTTGCGCTCGTAGAAGGCTGTGAGAGCGCGGATGGCGTACATCACGTCGCGTACGCCGCCGGTCTCGTAGCTCGAGTGCATGGCAAGCTGCGGCAGGCCCACGTCCACGGCATGCATGCTCGCCTGCATATTGGACAGATTGCCCAGGGTAGAACCGCCGGCCATATCGCTCTTGTTGGCAAAGGCCTGCGTGGGCACGTCGGCGTCATCGCAAATGGCCTGGAACACCGCGCGGCTAAAGGCGTCGGTGCAGTAGTGCTGGTTGGCGGCCTCCTTGATGACGATGCCGCCGTTAAGCACAACCTGGTTGCGGGCGTCGCACTTCTCGGCGTGGTTGGGGTGCACGGCATGCGCGTTGTCGCAGCTCACGAGCATCGAAGCGGCAAGTGCGCGGTGGTACGACTCGTCATCGAAGCCCAGCGACCCGTTGATGCGGCGCAGCGCGTCGGCCAAGAACGTCGACATGGCGCCCTGCTTGGTCTCGGAGCCAACCTCCTCGTTATCAAAGCAGCAAAAGACCGAAACGTCGTGCGCATTCTCGGCACCCAAAAATGCCTGCAGCGAGGTGTAGGCGCAGGCCAGGTCGTCGAGCTTGGGCGTCGAGATAAACTCGTCGGCCCAGCCCCAAATGCGTGCATCCTGACGATTGACCAGGAACAGGTCGCGACCCAAAATTTGCTCGGGCTCAACGTCCAGTTCGTCGGCGATCAGGGCGTCAAAATCTCCCTGCTTAAGGTCGCCGGCGCTGATGAGCGGGCACAGGTCGACAGCTCGGTTGGGCGCAAAGCCCTCGTTAACGCCACGATTCATATGGATGGCAAGGCTCGGGATAATGGCAACTTCGCGCTCGGTAGCGAGCAAGCGGCTCTCGATACGGTCGCCCTCGCGCACCAGCACGCGGCCCGCAAGTGCCAGCGGGCGATCGAACCAGGTGTAGTCGATCATGCCGCCGTAGGCCTCGGTGTTCAGGCGCAGCGTCTCGCCCGCGCCGTCGAGCTCGGGCACGGCCTTAACCTTAAACGTCGGCGAATCGCTGTGTGACGCCGTGAGTTGAAAATGATAGTCGCCGGCAACGCCGTCCTCGCCCCACGTAGCGGCCAGGTCTTCGCCCACCTTAAAGGCAACGACGCTCGAGGTGTTGCGCTGCGTGTAATAACGCCCGCCCGGCTCGATGTCCCACGCTGCGTTCTCGGGCAGGTAGGTAAAGCCCGCCTCGTCGAGTTCGGCCATAATGGTCGCTGCCGTATGGAACATGCTGGGGCATGCCTCGATAAAGTCGATAAGGTCGTTGGAGGCCTCGATATCGTCGGCCGTCACGTGCACGCGCTCGATCGTTTCCTGATCCGTCATGCTCTCCCCTTTCGCTGGGTTGATGGTCCCCTCCAGCATACCCCGCCACGCCAGCGCCGCACTCTTCATTCCGTGCTTAATTCCGCGCCGCTCACCAAGTTGAGCCATCATGCCCGCGCTCCTTTTGCGACAATTGCGCTAACAGGACGAGAGGAGCCGTCATGAAGCCACGTAACATTGCCATCGCCTGCGGTGTCGCGGGTGTCGCCGTCGGCCTTGCCGCTGCCACCGGTATCGTTTATCACAAGCAAATCAAGTCCGCCGCGTCGCTCAAACGCTTGACCGGCTACGCGGATGGCTATGACCTGTACGCAATCGACATCGCCTACGACTACGATCTTGATCGCATCATCGCCGCCGGCGTACGCGACGACCAGGCCTACATCGATGCCGTGGTGGCGCAGGTGCTGCCCGGTGTGCCGGCACATGTCCAGGCGCCCCAGTTTGCCTGCAGCGCTTTTGTCGCCGTAGATGCCGAAGGCCGCGTGCGTACCGGTCGCAATTACGACTTTAAGGACGACACCTCGGCGCTGCTGGTGCGCAATCACCCACGCGGCGGCTATGCCTCCATCGGGTTTGCCGCCCTTAACAACCTGGGCGATAACACTCCGCTTGACTCCGTCGCCGGACGCGCCGCCGCACTCATGGGCCCGTTTGCCCAGCTCGACGGCGTCAACGAATGTGGCGTGTCCATTGCCGTGCTCACCCTGGATTCCAAACCCTGTGACCAGGACACGCAGCGCCCCGTCATCAATACCTCGCTCGCCATCCGTCTGGTGCTCGACCGTGCCGCCACCACGCAAGAAGCTGTCGACCTGCTTTCCGCCTACGACATGCACGCCATGGCAGGACGCGATTACCACTTCTTTATAAACGACGCCGCCGGTGACGCGCGCGTAGTAGAGTGGGATCCGCGCGATCCGGACCGCGCTTTCAAAGCGACTCCTGTAACCCAGGTTACGAACTTCTACGCCTGCTATGGCGACGAAGTGCTGCCTAACCAAAAGAATGGCGAGCTAGGCCATGGTAAAGAGCGCGCCGCCGCAATCGCCGATGTCCTCGACGCCCATACCGGCGCCCAAGACGAGGCAGTCGCTTGGAAGGCCCTACGCGCTGCAGCGCAAGAGCCCAATCCGGAAGACATCACCAGCAACACGCAGTGGTCGGTCGTCTTTGACAACACCGAGCCTGCTGCCGCCATCACGCTGCGCCGCCACTGGGGCGACATCGACGCATTCGCACTGTAAGGAGCCAGGCCCGTCGACTTTACGCTCGCCTGGCGTTGTTTACATTTCTATACGCTTGAGCTAACACGTTTTACCCCCGTATCAACAGTGTGCGGGGGTAAACTTATGCGCATGTTATAACTTGCCCGGAAGGATTCATCATGCTTAGGATCGGTCTTCTTACCAGTGGCGGCGACTGTCAAGCGCTCAACGCCACCATGCGCGGCATTGTCAAAACGCTTATGACCAATAGCAAAGAGCCTATCGAGATCTACGGTTTTGAGGACGGCTACCAGGGCCTTATCTACAGCAGGTTCCGCGTCATGTCGCCCGCCGATTTTAGCGGCATCCTCACCCGCGGCGGCACCATCCTGGGCACGAGCCGTACGCCGTTCAAGCGCCTGGATGTTCCCGAGGCCGATGGCGTCGAGAAGGTGCCCGCTATGGTCCACACCTATCATAAGCTGCAGCTCGACTGCCTGTTTATGCTGGGCGGCAACGGCTCCACCAAGACCGCTAACCGCCTGCGCGAAGAGGGCCTCAACGTTATCGCCCTGCCCAAGACCATCGATAACGACACCTGGGGCACCGAGCTGACGTTTGGCTTTACGAGCGCCATCGACGTCGCTACCAAGTGCATCGACGACATCCACACCACCGCCTCGAGTCACGGCCGCGTGTTCGTTATCGAGATCATGGGCCACAAGGTTGGCTGGATCCCGCTGTACGCCGGCGTCGCGGGCGGCGCGGACGTCATCCTGATTCCCGAGATCCCCTACGACATGGACAACGTCATCAAGACCATCGAGCATCGCATGGAGACCGGCAGCCGCTTTACCATCGTGGCCGTCGCCGAGGGCGCTATCTCCAAGGAGGACGCGGCGCTGTCCAAGAAGGAATACAAGAAGAAGCTTGCCGAGCGCACGAGCCCGTCGATCGTCTACGACATCGCCAAGGAGATTGAGGCCAAGACCGGTCGCGAGACCCGCGTCGCCATCCCCGGCCACACGCAGCGCGGCGGCCAGCCCGATGCCCAGGATCGCATCTTTGCGACCCAGTGCGGCGTCGAGGCCGCGCTTAGCTGCCTGCGCGGCGAGTTTGGCTACATGATCGCCCTGCGTGACGGCAAGATGTGCCACATGCCGCTCGAGGAGGTCGCCGGTAAGCTCAAGTATGTCGACCCCCAGAGCGACCTGGTGCGCGAGGCCAAGGCGTTGGGCATCAGCTTCGGCGACGAATAGCCTCGGCTGGAATCCACCCCATCGGGCCCTCCGACCCCGCCCGACGTATTTCGATTTGGCTCCTCCCTTGACTCCGTCAAAGGTCGCCAATCGAAATCGTCGGGCGGGGTCGGAGGGCCCTGCGTTTACATACTCGCCGGGGCTATTCGTCTTCTTGCTGCGGGTGCCTGGGCTGGAATTGAGTTGCGGTGAAATAGTTCCTGCTGAATCCAAAAACTATTCCACCGCAACTTACTGAGTGGGGGCTCTTGGCTGCTACTTGCACTGACATTTGTCCTGAAATGGCTGGTCGTTAGGGATTGCTACCGGTAGTTGCGGTAGGGTTGGGGCAGATTCTAACTAGAAATGGTGGTCGCTACCGGTTGTTCTCGGCATACTCGGCTCATTCGATTCGACCATCAAACGAAAGGAACCACCATGGATCTTGCGATGGCACAGTGCCTCGTCGATCGCCGTAAAGCTGCCGGCCTTTCTCAGGAGGCGCTTGCTGCCCAGCTGGGCGTAAGCCGCCAGGCTGTTAGTAAATGGGAGCGCAGCGAGTCCTCACCCGATACCGATAACCTCATTGCGCTCGCCGCGCTGTATGACGTGTCGTTGGACGAGCTGTTATATGGGGAGGCGGCCAACGATGCCGACGACCTGGAGGACGGTAGCGCCGACACCGAGACGGCGGATGTGGCTGACGAGGCCGAGGATTCTGCCGAGCACGCCGATTGCGGCGACAAACCACTTGTCGATATTTCCCTCGCGCGCGGTATCCACGTCATTGATCCCAATAAAGGCGAGGAAGTCCATGTTGGTTGGAGCGGCATCCATGTGACCAACGAGCGCAAGGGCGAAGAGGTGCATGTGGGGCCGGACGGCGTGCATATCGATACGCTTGAGGACGATGGACATAGCGTACGCACCAATGACGACGGCACCGTCACCATCGACGGCGAGACGTTTTCCAGCTGGAAGGAAGCACACGACAAGCTCGACCATCATGGCAAGCATTTCCACACCAAGGTCGGACGTGCATGGAACAAATTCCCCTTCCCCGCACTTGTCACTCTCGCCTATCTGGTGCTCGGCATTGTCTACGGCACATGGGGCATGGGGCTTTTCCTCGTCTTTCTGGTTCCCGTCTACTACGCGATTGGTGACTTCATCGATCGGCGCCACCCGTCTAAGCTGATCGAGGCCATCTACCCGGCAGCCGCCATCGCTTGGTTCCTCTACATGTGGCTCTGTTTGGGACAGCCCCATCCTGCATGGATCATCCTCATCACGATTCCCGTCATAAAGGCGCTCATGCGCTGGTGCCGCAAACAATGGAAGCACCGCAAACAGGCCCAACACGCTCCGACCCACTAGCACCCAACCGCCCCCGCCCTTCTCCTAAGTTGCGGTGAGATACGGACTGTTTTGAAGCTCCAAAGCGCCAAACAGTCCGCATATCACCGCAACTTACAAACAACTGGGTCAGTTCCGGCACGGAGATTAGCATTGAGCTGACCGCGCGCCACGAAAAGGGGCCATCTACTACGTTTAACTCGAGAGGGCCGACCATACCCGCCTTTTCCGAAAACTGGCAAGCCCTCTACCTGCGGTTTTAATTTCATAATCTTTGTCACGGTCGAGGGTGTGGTAGCAAACGTAGTAGATAGGCCCATTTTGTGGCATACGACCCATACAAGCCCAATCTCGAAGGCTAAAGAGAGCCTCTCATCCACGCCTGCGAGCGAAAACCAAATAGAATGAAAGGCAAATGGAAAAGCCCGTTTGACGGGGCAAACGCCGGGCCACATAATGGTTGTCCGGCGTTTGCCCAGATAAAACCTGCCAAAATAAACCTGTCCCTTTTTGGCAGGTTACTCGGCGCTCTTGAGGGCGCCGACCATGTCGATCTTGTTGAGGGTACGGTTGGTGGCGAGGTTGACGATAAACGTAAAGCCAAAGGCCAGAAGCACGGATAGCACGTAGCTCAGCGGCTCGACCTCAACATCAAAATACAGCGACGGCATCTGCAAAATGTACGTAAAACTCTCGGCCAGCAAGCCGCCCAGCGGCACGCCCAGCGCAGCGCCGATCGCCGTGAGGATCAACGTCTCCTTGTTGACGTAGTGGTGCACCTCGCCACGGCGGAAGCCCAGCACCTTGATGGTCGCCAGCTCGCGTTCGCGCTCCGAAATATTCGTATTAGACAGCGTAAACACCACCACAAACGACAGGCACGCCGCCATAAAGGTCACAAGCACCACGACCGAGTTGATGATGGTGAAGTTGGCCTCATAATTCTCCCAATGCTCGGCCGTACTCGAAATCGTAAGCCAACCGTCGCTCTTAAGCTTCTTGCTAAACGCAATCTGGTTGGCCGACGAGCCCTTAAGCAGCACAAAGACACCGTTAAGGCGTGCGCTTCGACCGAACGCGCGCTCATAGGTGCCCTGCGTCATGTAAAGCGTGTTGCCCAGATAGTTGAGCGAAATGTCGCTAACTTTGACCTTGGCGACATTGAGCGACGAATCCTGGACGTGCGCCGTATCACCCGGTTGAATCCCCAGCACCAGCTGTGAACTCTTACTCAGATACACGTCTCCGTCACGCAAAGACAGCGGCTCTTTGGACTCATCCTCTAGGCGCACGTAGTCATCCAGGTCGTTCGTGCGGTCATCGGGCACCACGATCAGCTGCACGGTCTCGCTCTTTCCGCCGAATGTAAAGGTAACGTTGTCGGTCATAATCGGCAGCGTCGAAGTCACGGTCACGTCGGAATCCTTGGCTGCACTGCGCTCATCCAACGCCGCGCACGTCTGCGAAAAATCATCGGGATTGGCGACCGCCAGCAAATCGTAGCGTGTGATGTGCCCGTACTGCTTGGGCGACAGCGCGACCGACGTATCACGGATGCCCATACCGCAAATCACAAGCGCCGTGCAGCCCGCAATGCCAAAGATGGTCATAAAGGCGCGCTTTTTGTAGCGGAACAGGTTGCGTGCAGCGACCTTGTTCAAAAAGCCCATGCGGTGCCAGATAAAGCCAATGCGCTCGAGCAGAATGCGCGAGCCGGCGCGCGGGGCCTTGGGGCGCATGAGCGAGGCCGGGGTCTCGGCCATCTCGTGGCGGCAGGCGATAATTGTGGCGCCCACCACGCCCACGGCAAACAGCGCTACCGACACGAGTGATGACACGATGTCGTACGAAAGCAACATCTGGGGCAGCGAGTACATGTCGTCGAACACCGTAAACAAGAACAGCGGCAGACCCACAAATCCGATGATATTGCCGAGCACGCCACCGATCAGACACGCCCACAGCGAGTAGTCCACATATTTGGACAGGATACGCCCGCGTGAATAGCCGAGTGCCTTGTACAGGCCAATAAGCGTGCGCTCCTCCTCGACCATGCGGGTGGCGGTGGTGAGACTGATAAGCACGGCGACGATAAAGAAGATGAACGGGAACACCGTGGCAATGGCCTCAATTGACGAGCTATCGCTCTCCACGCTCGAGTAGCTTGCGATGTTATCGCGGTCCTGGATGTACCAGGTGCATTCGCCCAGGTCAGAGAGCTCGGCGCGGGCATCGGCAAACTGCTGGTCGGCGGCGGCACGGCGCTGGTCCAGGTCGGCTTGCGCCTGCGCACGCTCGTCGCTGCCCTCGGCCATGCGATTGATGTTGTCCTGCTCGATCCCAAAGACCATATTCGCCTGACGCTCAGCTGCGTCCAAGCTCGCCGGTGTGTCGACCGTCAGCTCCTGGGCGCGCGCCTTCTCACGCTCCTCGCGGATCTTCTCGATATTGCCCTTGACCTCATTGATCTTTGCCGAGTAGGCATCCGAATAGGAGTTGAGGCTCTTGGCTCCCTCGACGACCACGTGGACAGCGGAGTAGGAAGAAGATGTCGCGGCATCCTCGCTCACGCAGAACTTGTAGTCCGCAGTCGAAGCAGCGCGAAAGGCGTTGACTGTCGAGTCGGAGCTCACGTCGGTAGGATCGAGAACCTCGGCCGTGATGGTGTAGTCCCCATCGGCAAACTGGTCCTTGGCGCTTTGGTTCGACGAGCTCGCATCGTTGGCGGCAAAGCTCACCGTATCGCCGAGCTTTTTGCCCGAAGCCTTCAGGAACTTCGAAGTCACCGCGACCTCACCGGCGCTCTCGGGCAAATCGCCGCTCACCAGCACCGGTTGATCGATATTCTCCTTGGATAGACTCTGCAAGACCACGCGCTCGCGCGTTGTGCCCACGGCGGTGTAGGCGGTCTCGGTGTAGATGCCCTCGGCTGTCTCGACGCCGTCGACCTCTTGAATGGCCGCAAGATCGTCGCGCGTAAGGCCATAGGTCGACTGCACGTTAATGTCATAGACATTCTGCTGGTCAAAATAGGCGTCGACCGAATCGCACAGGTCCTCGCAGCCCGCCTTAAGGCCGCACATCACGCTCACGCCGAGCGCCGTGATTACGACGATAGACAAGAAGCGTTTGAGGCTGCCGCGAATCGTGCGGTAGATGCCACGGCGAAAAACCGTCGGCACCATATCGTTTGAGCTTTGAGCGGTACGGTAGGTCGCGAACTCCCGGTCGCGACCCGCGTGCTCCGTATCGTGGTTTTGGCTGTTTTGGCGGTCCTGGTCCATGGGCGCTACCACTCGATCGTCTCGATAGGCACGGGATTTTGCTGGATCGTCTCGCTCTCCACGCGGCCGCTCTTAAAGCGGATCAGGCGATCGGCCATGGGCGCCAGCGCGGAGTTGTGGGTGATGATAATGACCGTGATGCCCTGCTTGCGGCAGGTGTCCTGCAGCAGCTGCAAGATCTGCTTGCCGGTTTTGTAGTCGAGTGCACCCGTGGGCTCGTCGCATAAAAGCAGCTTGGGGTTCTTGGCCAGCGCGCGGGCAATGGACACGCGCTGCTGCTCGCCGCCCGAAAGCTGCGCCGGAAAGTTGCTCAGGCGCTCGCCCAGGCCAACCTGGCAAAGCGTTTGCTCGGCATCGAGTGAATCGGGGCAGATCTGCGCCGCAAGCTCGACATTTTCGAGCGCCGTCAGGTTGGGGACCAGATTGTAGAACTGGAAAACAAAGCCGACGTCGGCGCGGCGGTATTCCACGAGCTGTGCCTCGTTGGCGGAGCTCACGTCGCGCCCGTCCACCGTCACGGTACCGGAGGTCGCCGTATCCATGCCACCCAGAATGTTGAGCGCCGTGGTTTTACCGGCGCCCGAAGCGCCCAGGATAATGGCAAGCTCGCCACGCTCAACGGTAAAGCTCGCGCCGTCGAGCGCGTGAATGCGGGCATCGCCCTCGCCGTATGCTTTGATGACGTCTTTAAATTCGATATAGGCCATCGATCGGTTCCCATCTGGTCGGATAACTCTTTAGTATTACCCATTTCGCACCTATCAAAAAGAGACAGGTTTATTTTGGCAGGTTTTATATGGGGAAACGTACCTCTTTGGGGGCAGCGCGGGACGCGCAGGGGCGGCCGTGCAGATCGGCACAGCCGTCTCACGTGGAATCGACCGACGCCTGCCTTTCCGTGACACCGGCAACTCGTTTTTGCTTGTTGGCATGGCCGCCATTATGCCTTGGGACTGAGCACTCAAATTCTCACTCCTCATTGCCACGCTTGCCGCAAGCTATCAGGGTGACGAGATGACGACGCTCGCTGTAGCAGCGCAGCCACACTCTATAAGCGAGGCGTTTGCCAGCAAAAAAGCGCGCGACAGGGTAAGCCCGCCGCACGCTATCCTATGCGGACTAGTTATTGTTGTTGGTCATCGAGGCCACTGCTGCCGCAAGATTGGAAATGGGCATCGTCTGCAACCAGATGCGACCGGGACCGGTGAGCACGGTGTTGAACACGCCCTCGCCACCAAACATGATGTTTTTGACGCCCTTGACCATTTGAGCGTCAATGCTCACGGTCTCCTCAAAGCCGGCCACGTTGCCGGTATCCACAATCATCTGCTGGCCAGCAGCGAGCTCGTACTCAACCAGGTCGCCGTCGATCTCGGCAAAAGCAACACCCGAGCCCGTGAGCTTCTGCATGATAAAGCCCTCGCCGCCAAAGACGCCGGCCTTTGCCTTCTTGTTAAAGTGAATGCTCAACTCGACGCCACTTTCCGCGGCAAGGAACGAACGCTTCTGCAAAATCCAGCTCTTGCCCGGACCGATCTCGATTGGCACGATGCGGCCGGGGAAGCAGGAGCCAAACGCGATCATGCCATCGCCACGCGCGGTCCAAATGTTTTGGAACAATGCCTCACCCGAAAAAGCCTTGGAGAACATCTTGCCGATGCCACCGCCCGAGGTAGACATTTCCATGTTGGGGGTCATCCAAGCCATGGCGCCGCTTTCGGTGATCATGGATTCGCCATCGCTAAGGTTGCACGTAACAACCGGGAAAGCCCCTCCGCCGATCTCGTACTGCATGACCGTCTCCTTTCCACTCAGGAGCCGAATAACGATGCCTATATTTTAGCAGGTAGAGATGCATATGTTCACACCGCCCATGCCCTCTCCTGCGGACGTTTCCCCAGATAAAACCTGCCAAAATAAACCTGTTCCTTTTTGGCAGGTTTTAAAGGCAAACGGTGAAGGTGATCTGGTTGCCGTGACCGGATACGGTGGCGGCGCCTCCATGGGCCTCGGCGATGGCACGCACCACGGACAGGCCCACGCCCGAGCCACCCGTCTTGGAGCTGCGCGACGCATCCGCACGATAGAAGCGATCGAACAATCGGTCCAGGTCGCCCTCGGGCAGCTCGTCCACGGCGTTCGATACGACAAGCTCGGCGGCGCCCTTGCCTTTGCCGTGCGAAACGGCGCACAGGCTCAGCTCAATCACGCTGCCCTCGCTCGCATAGCGCGTGGCGTTGTCCAGTAGCAACTCAACCACCTGCGCCACCGCCGCGGCATCGGCATGGGTCCGCACGCCGGTCGCAATCGACGTCGACAGGCGCTTACCGCCTGAGACCACCACCGACTTAAACGGCGCCGCCGCCTTGTTCACCGCCTCCGAAAGATCGATCGACGCCATGGTAAAGCCCGCCGAGCCCTCGTCCATGCATGCCAAGAACACCAAGCGCTCCGTGAGCGCCGATAATAGCGCACCCGCACTCGCCTTAGTGCTGCCTTAGCAGGTCGATGAGCATATTTAAAAAAGCAAGGTTATAGCTTAGTCGGACTTAAGGAACGGGCGGCTTCACATCTCGCCCTGCAAACAACGCCCGTACAGCGAGCGCGCTTGCCGCATGGGCGTTGCGGCCGCCTGCAGCTTATAGATAGGCACCCTCGAGGCGCAGCAGCCACTCCTTGCGATCCAGTCCACCGGCGTATCCGTTGAGCGATCCGTCGGCCGCGACCACGCGATGGCACGGCACGATAATCGAAATAGGGTTGCGAGCGACCGCAGCCCCCACCGCGCGAGGAGATACAACGGGCGCTTCATTTCCCGGCACACGATGTCGAGCCGCAACACGCTGGGCGATCTCGCCATACGTAGCGACCTCGCCACGCGGAATTGAAAGTAGCTCAAACCAAACCTCACGCTGAAACGCCGTGCCAATCAAATGCAACGGCGGCGTAAACCGAGGCTCCTGCCCCGCAAAATAGGCGTTGAGCCAAGCCCAAGAACGCTCTAGCACCGAAGAAGCCGCGCCATTGGCCGGATTTACCGTCTGCATGCCCCCGGCACCCGAAACTGCATCGGTGCCCTCAACGTATTCGGCGCTTTCTTTAAGAAGCGTGGAACCAAAGTGCTCCTGCCCCTCAAACCAAAGCCCCGTCAGACCGCGGCCATCAGCGGCAAGCAAGATTTCGCCCAAAGGCGAAGCAAACGTCGTCGTGACCACCAGCGGCTCCCTTCAAAACTCCGCAACATAATACCGCGAATTGTACAGACAACCCCGCAGATACGTCTGGGCGGGCTCGCAATTACTTAAGCGAGACTGTTTTCCCTAATCAAGCGAAAAAGACGCAGGGCATCGACACCAGAGCGGTACCCCTGTCAGCCGAGCTCTAATACTTTCCCGAGAAGTGAACGAGTAAAAACGAAGTCCCGGAGCATCCACACCTTTAGACCGCAAAACCGCAGGATTCGCGCTGCAAAACCGCAGGACATAGCAATCAAAAAATGCCAATGCTTCGGGGGTCCAAATAAGGTCGTTCACTTCACGGGAAAAGTATTAGACCTCAATTCGCACCAAGCCCAAAGTCACCCCAGGCAGCAGGCGCGAAGCGCCGAGGCCGCCGCCGGGACTAGGGCCCGCAACAACCACGTGCCCCCACATCAGCCCAGCGGCCCCAACCAGCAACGGCCCCATCGCAGGCCGCTCGCAGCCGAGTCACCGCAGGCGGGGGCCGGGCTTGGTTTTCAGAACACTCCGCAGACCAGTGTGGCGCCTTGTCCGCGGCTCCGAAGGAGCAGAACAAGGCGCCACACATGGTCGAGGACGTTCTGAAAACCAAGCCCGGCCCCCGCCGGACAGGTCAACCGCTACTCGCAGAGCAGCTTAGCGATCTGGACGGCGTTGGTTGCCGCGCCCTTACGGATTTGGTCGCCGCAGCACCAGAAGGTGATACCGCGCACGGCCTCGGGGTTCGAGATGTCGCGACGCACGCGGCCGACCCAAATCAGGTCCTGGTCGGACGTATCCATCGGCATGGGGAAGCGATCGTGCGCATCCTCGGCGCTCATATCGTCAACCAGCTTCACGCCCGGAGCGGCAGCCAGCGCAGCACGGGCCTCCTCGACCGTAATGTCGCGCTCAAACTCGAGCGTAATGCTCTCGGAGTGCGAACGCAGCACGGGCACGCGCACGCAGGTGCAGTTCACGCGCAGCTCGGGCAGATGCATGATCTTGCGGCCCTCGTTTTGCAGCTTCATCTCCTCGGAGGTAAAGCCCTCCTCCTTGACACCGCCAATCTGCGGAATCAGGTTGCTCGCGAGCTGGGCGGCAAAGGCGCGCGGCTCGGGAATCTCCTCGCCGCGGCCCAGAGCGGCCAGCTGAGCCTCGAGCTCAGCCATACCGGGAGCGCCAGCGCCCGAAGCCGCCTGGTACGTCGAAACGATCATGCGCTTCACGCCGGCGAGCTGATGCAGCGGCCACGTAGGAACTAGGCCGATGATGGTCGCGCAGTTGGGGTTGGCGATAAGGCCGTGATGCCACTTGATGTCGTCGGCATTGATCTCGGGCACGACCAGCGGCACCTCGGGATCCATGCGGAAGGCGTGGCTGTTGTCGACCACGACGGCGCCGCGCTTGACGGCCTCGGGCAGCAGCTCCTTGGCGATATCGTCACCGACAGCGCCGAGCACGATGTCGCAGCCCTCAAAAGCCTCGGGGCAAGCCTCCTCAATCACAGCCTGCTCGCCGCGGAACTCGACGGTCTTGCCCGCAGAGCGTGCGCTCGCCAGCAGCTTGAGCTTGCCGACCGGGAACTCCTGCTCGTTCAGGCACTCGAGCATCTGGGTGCCCACGGCTCCCGTCGCGCCCAAAATAGCAACCGTGTACTGTTTCATGCTTCCCCCTTTAAAGGTTGTGGCTATCGCCCGCACGCCAAGCAGGCCGATTATTGTTGCCAGTGTATACAAGAACGGGGCAGGCACGAAACCCGCCCCGTCGAAACGAAACCGAAACGAAACGCCCCGCCGTAGATTTTTTGACATGACCCAAAAATCTACCGAGCAGTCGCTACTTTTTGAGCGCGGCCAGAGCGGGATCAACCGGCGCGGAAGCCTCCAGGTCGGAGACCTTCACAATGCCATTTTCGTCGGAGAAGGCACGGTAAATGGTCCGAATCGCCAGGTCAAAGTCCTTCTCCTCGACACCGATAATGATGTTGATCTCGTCGCAGCTCTGCGAAATCATGCGCACGCTCACGCCGGCCTGGCCGAGCATGCCAAACAGGTGGCCGGAAATACCGGCGCGGCCGCGCAGGTTGCGGCCGACGGTCGCGATGAGCGCCAGGCCCTCAACAACCTCGATCTCGAGCGGCTCGACCTCCTGCTGAATGTCGCCCACGAGCGAGTACAGCGAATCGCGCACATCCTGCTCCTGCACCACGGCGCCAAAGCGATCGACGCCGGTGGGCATATGCTCGACGGAAACGTCATAGCGCTCGAAAACCGAAAGCGCGCGGCGCATAAAGCCGACGCGGGGCTTGGTACGGTCGCGGGCCACGTTGATGGCGACAAAGCCGCGCTTGCCGGTCACGCCGGTAATGATGGGCTCTGCCTCGCCCTCATCGGCCGTCTCGCTAATGATGGTGCCGGGATCCTGCGGCGCATTGGTGTTCTTGATGACCAGCGGAATACCCGCCTCGCGCACAGGGAACACGGCCTCCTCGTGCAGGACGCTCGCGCCCATGTACGAAAGCTCGCGCAGCTCCTCGTAGGTAACGCGGGCGATGGGCTGAGCCTCGGGCACAATGCGAGGATCGGCAGAATAGAAGCCCGAAACGTCGGTCCAGTTCTCGTACAGGTCGGCGCCCAGGCACTTGGCCAGGATCGAACCGGAAATATCGCCGCCACCACGGTCGAGCAGCTTGATCTGGCCCTCACGCGTCGCGCCGTAGAAACCGGGCATAACAAAGCCGCCCTGCTGACCGTACTCCTGCACCAGCTCAGAGGTGCGGTTCATGCTGAGCGTACCGTCGTGATGGAACGCAACGACCGTCGCGGCGTCCAGGAACGGCAGACCCAGGTACTCGGCCATCAGGCGAGCGGTGAAGTACTCGCCACGGCTCACGAGCTCCTCGGTGGAGTAGCCGCCCGAGCGGGCGCGCTCGGCAAAGGCCGCGAACTCCTCGCGGATGGGATAGGTGAGCTCCAGCTCGTCAGCGATATCAAAATAGCGCTGGCCAATGTCCTCGAGCAGCTCCTCGCACGACACGTGGTACTTAACGTGTGCGTTAACCAAGTAGAGCAGGTCGGTCACCTTGGTATCGCCCTTAAAGCGGCGACCGCAGGCAGAAACCACCACAAAACGGCGGGCCGGGTCGGCATCGACAATGGCCTTGATCTTCTTAAAGTGTTCGGCGTCGGCGACCGACGAGCCGCCAAACTTGGCAATCTTAATCATGGGCTGGAGGTTACCTTTCTAAAAAGCCTCTGCGAACCTATTTTGCGCGCTCTGATACCATGGTTTCACCGATTGGGACCAAGGCATCCGAGGAGCAGTGTTATATGGGAACTTATCATAGTACACGAGGACGCACTTTATCGTGCTCAAGTAAGGTGGCAATCCGTACCGGCATCGCTCCCGACGGGGGTTTGTTTGTCTCGGACGAGCTCGGCACCCAGCAGGTCGATATCAGCTCGCTTGCAGATAAATCGTACTTTGAAATCGCTCAAGATGTGTTGGGAATGTTACTGAATGATTACACGGACGAAGAAATTTCGGCCTGTGTGAATGAGGCATACCGCGACACATTTGCAAGCGAAGAGGTCACGCCGCTCGTCAAACTCGACGCCGCACCGGGCGCTGACGTCCCTCAAACCTATGTGATGGAGCTCTTTGGCGGCCCCACAAGCGCCTTCAAGGACGTCGCCCTGCAGATGCTCCCCCGTCTGATGGCCCGCACTTCCGCCAAGGACGGCGGCGCCGAGCGCATCATGATCGTCACCGCCACGTCGGGCGACACGGGCAAGGCAGCACTCGCCGGCTTTGCCGACGCCCCGGGCACGGGCATCACCGTCTTTTATCCCGAAGGCAAAGTCAGCCGCGTGCAGAATCTGCAGATGTCCACGCAGGAGGGCGATAACGTCGCCGTCTGCGGCATCCGCGGCAACTTTGACGACGCCCAGAGCGCCGTCAAGCGCATCTTTGCCGATAAGGAGCTTGCCGAGCGCCTGGAAGCCGCCGGCACTGTGCTTTCGAGTGCCAACTCCATCAACGTCGGCCGCCTGGTGCCGCAGGTTGTCTACTACTTTGCCGCCTATGCGCAACTGCTGCGCGCCGGCGCTATCGAGGCTGGCGACGCCGTAGAGTTCTGTGTGCCCACCGGCAACTTTGGCGATATCTTGGCCGGCTACTACGCCAAGTGCATGGGTCTGCCCGTCGCCAAGCTCGTCGTGGCGAGCGACAAGAACAACGTGCTTGCCGACTTCCTGACCACCGGCGTTTACGACCGTAACCGCCCGTTCTTCACGACCATCTCGCCGTCGATGGACATCCTTATTAGCTCCAACCTGGAGCGCATGCTCTACTTCTTGTCCGACGGCGACTGCGAGCTCGTTGCCGGCCTTATGGAGCAGCTGGCACAGACTGGTCGCTACGAAGTTCCCGCCGACCTGCTGGCAAAGATTCAGAGCATCTTTGGCTGCGGCTGGGCCAGCGAGGCCGAGGTTCGCACTGCCATCAAGAGCTGCTGGGACGCAAACGGCTACGTGATTGACCCGCACACCGCCTGCGGCTATCACGTCTTTGAAAAAGTCACCCCCGCCGAGGGCGCCAAGGCCCGCGTGCTGCTTTCGACCGCCAGCCCCTACAAGTTCCCGCGCGCCTGCTGCGACGCTCTGGGCCTCGACGTTCCCGAGGATGATTTTGAGGCTATGCGTGTGCTCGAGCAGGCCACCGATACGGTCGCCCCGGCACAACTTGCCGAGCTCGAGTCCAAGCCCGTCCGCTTTGAAGACGTCTGCGACGTCGATGAGATGGCAAGCTACGTCGAGTCTGCAGCAAAACGAATGAGCACCAACTAAACCCCTTATTAAGCGCCGGCGAAAGCCGGCGCACCTTCTTTTATCAGAAACCCACCGGGATGATGACGAACTGACATGCGGGTCTGCCTGTTTAGTTCGTCGCGAGTTCCGCACGAGCCGGAAAGCACTTAATGTGCTTTCCGAGCGAGCCAGGACTGCCCGAGCAGCGAACTAAACAGGCAGACCGCCCAGGAGATTCCCATGATCAAGATCACCGTCCCCGCCACCAGCGCAAACCTAGGCATCGGCTACGACACCCTCGGCATGGCCGTCAGCCTCTACTCGCACTTCACCTTTGAGCGCGCCGACAAGCTCACCATCACGGGCTGCCCCGAGGAGTTCCAAAACGAGAACAACCTGGTCTACGTGAGCTTTGTGGATGCGCTGGCCGCATGGGGCGAGCCGGCCTTCCCCATCGCCATCGACATTCAGACTGACGTTCCCGTCGCTCGTGGCCTGGGTTCCAGCTCCACCTGCGTTGTCGCTGGCATCATGGCCGCCGCCGCTTTAACGGGCCACACCGTCGACCGCGCCGAGCTCGTCCGCATTGCCACCGAGGTCGAGGGCCACCCCGATAACGTCGCCCCCGCTATCCTAGGCGGCGCCGTCTGCTCCTTTACACCGACCGATTCGCTCCCCCAGTGCCTTCGCTACGAGGTGAGCGATCGCTTGCGTTTTATTACCGTGATTCCGCCCTACGAAGTACACACGAGTGAGGCGCGCAAGGTCGTGCCGCAGGAGATTCCGCTCTCCACCGCCGTGTGGCAGATGGGCCGCATCGCCGGCATGACGCGCGGTTTGGAGACTGGTGACCTGGACCTGATTGCCGCCGCTAATGACGACCGCATCCAGGAGCCCTATCGTCGCCGCCTGATTCCCGACTACAACGCTGTGCGCGACACCTGCCTTAACGGCGGCGCCAAGACCATCTGGATCAGTGGTTCGGGCTCGACCCTCATGGCCGTAACCGACGACACCATCGTGGCAAAGTTCCTGCAGGTCAAGCTGCGCGAGCAGTTCCCCAAATGCGACACGCACATTCTGACGTGCGACACCGAGGGCGCTCAAATCGAGTACCTGTAGACATCGCCGATCGGTCTATCCGGGCCACCCAGGGGCATCCCCTTAAAAACGTCCTCGCACTTGAGGCCCGCTTATCCTGCTCCTTCGGAGCTGCGGATAAGCGGGCCTCGTGCTGCGGAATGTTTTTAAGGGGATGCCCCTGGGTGCCCTACGACAACGTTGCTTGCGATGTCTACAGGAACCCACGCTTTGAAGGGGCGCCGGGCTGATATTTATACTCTTGCTGTTGGAGGTTAACCCATGACATCTTTGTTAGCCCCCTAGCACTGATTTAATTACCGACCGATGCGCGGCGCAATCTATTTATCTCCGCCACTCAAATCCTCCTCAAGTCTTTGCACAAGAACTCCGACGGTAATTCCAAGCGCTTCCGCATAGGCGAACTGCTCATAAACCCTAAGACTGCGCTCTCCGGTCTCGACTTTCGAGATGAAGGACTGAGGTACCCTCAGTTTCCTTGCGAGTTCAACCTGAGTGATACCTTGCTCCCGACGAATTTGGGAGAGGCATTTTCCGCATGTCCTATTAGCATCAACGTTCATGCCGCTTACGCTATATTCCATTTTGATATATCCCAAACTGGGATATAGTTGTGTCACCAGCTGTTTCACTTACCGCAATTGTTTGCATCGCATATTTAAGCGAGAGAGGAGACTCGATAAACATGGATAACGAGATGAAAGAACCCAACGATGAGCAAATGCGCAGCGCATCTGACGAACAGAAGCCGAATAATGAAGGGAAGCAGTTTGCTGATGGCGCTGACGACACTCCTTCTCCTGAAGATCGACCATCAAATGAAGATGGCGTCGTTTGCGAAAAAGAAGAGAACGACTCACTTATAACGAAAGCCATTCATAAAGTCGGTGGTAAAAAACGCGCGGCCATCGCAGCTGCTGCAGTAGTTGCTGTCGTCTTCTGTTTGCCTATGCTGTTTCCCCAATTGTTTTGCACGCACAAGCTATGGACCAATGCAACCTGTACAAGCCCTCGAACATGTAATAGTTGCGGCAAAACCGAGGGGAAACCGCTCGGGCACGAATGGGAAGAAGCAACATGCACGGCTCCGAAAACCTGTCAACGTTGTGGCAAAACCGAAGGGAAGCCCCTTGGGCATCAGCCAGGTTCGTGGACTACCGAAATCGACTACGTAGACGCCACCTCGAAGGAAATACGAGAATGCGGGAGATGCGGAGAGGTCGTTGACACCCGTAACGAAAAAGAAATCACGTCTTTTCTTGGCGACGGAATGTTTTCTATTTCCCCTAAAGACTTTATTGAGCGACTTAACGAAGAATTCTCCGATCTGCCTAATTGCAGCAGCATGAAAGCGGATTATGAACTAGACGACACCGGCACACGACTCGAGCTCCAGATTAAAAACGGCTCAAAGCTTGCAGGCGTGGGAGGTTTCTTTTCGGACTCGTGCAACCAAATCCTATTTAGCTATCTTGGATCCGAAAACTGCTTTAAGAATATAGTCATGTATTTCGAAAGTTCAGACTATGCCGCGGCAACGGCATTAGCAACCATACAAGCGATTGATCCAACACTTTCGTTTTCAGATGCCAAGCAAGTCGGCGCTGCTTGCGTAGATGAACCAATCGTCAAAAATGGAATTACGTACGCAATCGCAGCCTCGAATGGAGAGTACTGGTTGAGCGCCCGAATCGAATAATTGGCCTTGATCATCAAATACGGGTGCTTCCCGTCGCAAGCTATTAAAGCTTAACTCCCGTTAGCGTCATCGATTAAGAAATGCCCCGCCGAGCACTCTTGCTTATCGGGGCATTTTTATACATAAGCGAACTTGTGAATACCTACAAGACCCACATGCCCTATCAACCATCTAGCTTCGCTGTATGAAATGCGCTTTGACAGGCTTTCATCTGCGCAATCGTTGTTCAATACCCGCTTTACACGGCGCTGGTTTCTTTGTATTCGAAGACTGGTTCTAGGAGGTCTTCGATGTTGCAGTGGAGGGCTTTTGCTATGGTTCTTACGCTTGTTACCGAAGCTTCATTGATGTTTCTCTGGCGCTGTTCGTACATTTGGATTGAGCGGAGTGACACACCCGATTCGTATGCCAGATCTTGTTGGGTTTTCTTGAGCCTCTTTCTTGCTAACGCAAGTTTGGTTTGCCTGGACGCTTTTTTCGCCATATCGCAGACGAGGCGAGCCACGCGTTCCTCCGAGGCTTCGTGCCAGGGGTAGTACAGACTGCGTAGCACATCGAATGGAACGACATGCAGCAAATCTTCGAAAGACTCTCCTAGGCGCCACTGAAGGTATGCCAATATCCAGCCTGTCCAATATTCCGGTGTCTTTTCGAATCGGTAGGTTCGATTTGGCATCGGCCTTGATTGATAGCCGGACCTTTCGGCAATGAGCGCGAACAGCTCAACGCCCGATTTTCCCGACACTACCCATGCGTTGCCGCGTTCGAACTCGCGGGCTACGCCGCTCAGACAAAAGAGTTCAGCAACTTCCGATCCTTCTGCCCCATAATCGTTAACGGCATAGTCAAAGCAGTCGCCGAGGTTGTTCATTGCATCCTCAAGGTAGTAGACGGGGTATGTCCTACTCGGCCCACAATCCGTTAACTCTTGGATCATTTAAATCAACCCTCCCTGCCATCAAATCCCTAATGTCGACACCTTCGGAATCGAATCCATTCACAGTGTCCAAGTACTTGCGCCGCGCGTTCTGCTCTCACTCGAAACGCCTGGGATAATACTCGGAACCAATTGACATCACCCCAGTGATAGTTTACCAATAACTATCACTGGGGTGATATAGATGAGAGCTTTTGAGGGGCTGCAGCCCGATTAGAGGCAGGCCTCGGCGATGCGGCGCTTGAGTTCATCGATACCGGTGCCAGTCTGGGAGCTTGTGATGATTACGTTTTCGGCCGGGACGTTGAGCTGCTTTTTGATGGCTGCTGCCTGGCGGGCCTGCTGGGTGCGGCTGAGCTTGTCGGCTTTGGTGAGGCAGACGATAAAGTTGAACTCGTTGCCCTGCAGGTAGTCGATCATGTCATGATCGAGCTTGCTGGGGTCGTGACGAATGTCAACCAGCGATACGACCAGGTTAAAGCTGCGCTCGGAGTCAAAGAAGTCGCCAATAAGCTCGGCCCAGCGGTCGCGCTCGGCCTTGGAGCGACGAGCGAAACCGTAACCCGGCAGGTCCACGAAATGTACGTCGTCGGCCTCAAAGAAGTTGATGTTGCTCGTCTTGCCCGGCGTACTGGAAACCTTGACCAGGTTCTTGCGGCCAAAGAGCTTGTTCATAATCGACGACTTGCCCACGTTGGAGCGGCCGACAAAGCTCACCTCGGGGCAGGTGGACTCGGGAATCTGCGAAACCTTGCCGTAGCTGGCGACGAACTTGGCAAGCTGGTAGTTAATGGAATCGGCCATGGACACTCCTTGGTCGTAGGTTCTTACAAAAGAGCGCGCTATTGCGCAGCAGCAATGCGGCGGACGATATCGAGCGTGATGTCACTTGCGACACGCGCGTACTCGAACAGATCGAACTCTCGGTCGCAAATTGCATCGTACGCCTCGTCACAATTATCGCTGATAGCGCGCAACACCAGGCAATCGACACCATTTTTGGTTGCGACATGGGCAATTGCCGCGCCCTCCATGCCGACACAATCGGCATGCGTCGCCTCGATAGCGTCGTTGCGCATGGCGGTGCCCGTCACAAAGCGGTTACCCGTGGCAATCGTGCCGACCAGGAATTGTTTGGCTCCCTCGTTCGAAGCGGCTGCATTTGTCGAAGCATCAACAAACCCACGCTCAGCAAGCACGTCGACGGCAATATCGACCAGCGCGGGTGTCGAGCCAAACTCCTCGAGCCCCGGTGCGGACTCGGCGATAAGCGCGGTATCGGTATCCAGATAGCGTAGGCGTTTGCCAATGACCACGTCGTCGATATGGAGCTTGGGGTTCAAACCGCCCGCAATGCCCGAAAACACAACAGCCTGCGGAGCATACTTGCTAATGAGGTGCTGTGTCGCAGCGGCGGCGTTCACCGTGCCCATGCCCGCCGTTGTGGCGACAACTGTCAGGCCCTCGAGCCCACCGCTCACAACGGTCAAGCCTGCCTCCCGTGCCTCGCAAACGTCGCTCAGCTCTTCCTTAATCTGCATGATCTCTTTTTCGAGCGCACCGATAATCGCGATGGTAGCCATACCATTCCCCAAACCTATACGAAATTCTCAACCACGGTATGGTACCAGCATTTTGTTTGACCTCGCCAAACGAACACGCTAAGCCAGTGCAGCTCGCATATCAAACAGAGCCTTTGCAATCACGGCCGTAACCTCGCTCGAGCGGTCGTTCCACGGCATCGATGTCATGACGCTCATGACATAGGTACAGCCATCGATGCCGATAAGGCCCGCATCGCATGTCGAATAGTAACCATCCTCGCTAATCCAGCCTGCCTTGTTGCGCACCAAAACCTGCTCGTCAGCAATGCCATCGCGCACTCATTTAAGTCTGTCCCCAATGAGTGCCCTTGGGGGCGAAAATAGATCGCTAGCCGATGGCGTTTTTGAGTTCCGCGCGGCGCTTTTTCATGCCCGTCATAACGGCGTTGCGCAGCTCGGGCATGCGCGCGGTATCCATCTGTGGAACGCCCTCAAGCTTATAGGGAATGCCCAGTTGCTCGTACTTGACGACACCCATCGTGTGATACGGCAGCATCTCCAAACCCACCACGTTGTGCCATGGAGCGATCAGGCGACCGAGCTTCTCGCATTCCTCCACCGTATCGGTGATACCCGGCACTACCACGTGGCGAATAACAACCTTAATCTTGCGACGCGCAAGCTCATCGCCAAACGCCAGGATGCGCGCAGGATCGCAACCGGTTAGCTTTTTATGCTCAGCCGGATCGGCGTGTTTAATGTCGAGCAGCACCATATCGGTCTCGTTGAGCACAGCATCGAACTTCTCGGGGTGGTTGGGGTCAAACGCATATCCGCAGCTGTCAAGGCAGGTATGCACGCGGCCATCGGGGTTGTTGTGCATTGCACGGAACAGGTCGGCCAAAAACTCGGGCTGCAGGAGCGGCTCGCCACCCGAAACCGTAATTCCGCCGCTGCGGTAAAACTCATGGTTACTCTGGAACTCGTCCATCAGGTGCTCGACGGTCACCATGGTGCCGCCGTTAACCGACCAGGTATCGGGGTTGTGGCAATACGCGCAGCGCATGGGGCAGCCCTGAACAAACACCACAAAGCGGATGCCGGGTCCGTCGACCGTTCCCATCGTCTCGATCGAATGCACGCGGCCAAGGGCAAACGCAGAGTCCTCGGGACGAGCGTCCACACCCTCAAGCGTCATTTCTGCCATTCGCGCTACCTTGCCTCTCCTTGGATGCAACCAATTAAAATGCCAGAGTCATTCTAGCCCATGCGTTTGCGTTTAAACGCCTCGGACTAGAACGGCACGTTTTAATCTATCCCCCATCACCAAGGCTGGGGGCTACGTCGAGATGTCAGGCTGGAGAACGCTCGCCTGCGGCCTTTACGCCTTAAGCGTGAGCACCGCACCGAAGGCGGTCGGGCCGCAGTGGCTCGAGATGACGCCGCCGACCTGAGTCCAGGTAACGTCCTTAAAGCCCAGGTCGTGCGCATAGACTTCCATATCGTCGCGCAGCTCCTCGGAAAGGCCCACTGAATACGCCAAACCAATGTGCGAGTAATCAATATCGCCCTTCGCAACCATGTGGTCAATAAAGGCACGGGCACATTTGAGCATAGAGCCGCGGAGCTTCTTGGTCGCCACGAATTTGCCACCCGTTACCTCAATGCAGGGCTTAATCTTGAGCAGATGGGCGCCAAGAAACGCGACGTTGGACAAGCGACCACCCGCCTTAAGGAAGGCAAGGTCCGTAGGAACAAAGCCCAGCAGCACGCGGTCCATCACCGAATTGGTAAAGGCGAAAATCTCGTCGACGGTGGCATCCGGATGGGCTTCGATATACTTGGCGGTCTCAACGGCGACAAGCGACTGGCCCACCGACACAAAGCGCGTATCCATGGAGAAGACGTAATCGCGGCCCTTTGCCGCAATCTTCGACGACTGATGCGAGCAGGTCGTAACCTCGGAATACGCAAGATGCAAAATGGTCGCATCGGGCCGCTCGGCGTGGATGCGGTCGTACACATGCGCAAAATCCGCCGGCGAGCAACCGCTGGTCTTGGGCATCACACCAAACTCGTTGCAGCGCGAGTAAATCTCAAGCGGGTCGATCGATCCGTCTTCGACGGTCTCGTCACCAATCGTGACATGCATGGGCACGCGCACGATGCCATAGCGCTCGCAGAGCTCCGGCGTCACATCCGAACCAGACTCAACCACGATTACGTACTTGCCCATTATCATCACAACCCATCTCGACGTTGGCTTTTGAATATGTGACGCACGTCCGCCGTCCTGCTGCAGAACGGCCTCCAAGCGCCAAAGAGACGCCGCCCCTTGCACACAACAAAGGACAGCGTCTCCCTGGAAAACTCCGTGCTTATCTGAGATTCTACACGGTTTATTAAGGAGTGTTACTTATTCCGCAAACGGTAGCTATACGCGATAAACGGTAGCAAGCAAGAATCCAGAACGCTCAACCCATTAGGAGAGTTCCGCCTAAAGGGTAACTACACAGGACCCCGCTGGGGCTGTTTGGGCTACCTCCCAAAATATTCCGCAGGACGCAAGAAGCCCTCGCCGCACGAAGTGCGCAGCGAGGGCTTCTTGCATGTCCGAGGACGTTTTGGGAGGTAGCCCAAACGGCCCCGGTGATCCTGCGGGAGTTAAATCCCTTTAGAACTTGTTGTGGAAGGTACGCGAAATGACCTCATCCTGCTGCTCCTTGGTGAGCGTGTGGAAGTTCACGGCATAGCCGGAAACGCGGATGGTCAGCTGCGGGTACTTCTCGGGGTGAGCCTGAGCGTCGAGCAGCGTCTCACGGTTGAAGACGTTGATGTTCAGGTGGTGGCCACCCTTCTCGGCGTAAGCGTCGAGCATGTGGACCAGGTTATCGGCCTGAGTCTCGGAAACTTCAGAAACCTTCATAATGTGTCTCCTTCGATCGATAGGCGCCGGCCGAAACCGGCGCGCTAATCAGTAATCGTTATTGGTAGTATAGCACTAACAATAGTTACTCGCCCAGCTGATCAAGGTCGATATCGCCAAAGAACACCTGGTCCTCCTTGCCGAGCGCACCCGGGATGATGGAGAAGGTGTTGGAGATGCCGTCCTGAGCATCACGGAACGGGAGCTTGGAAACCGAAGACAGCGAAGCGATGGCGCCGTGGCTATCGCGCTTGTGCATGGGGTTAGCACCCGGGGCGAACGGCTGGCCAGCCTTGCGGCCGTCGGGCGTGGAGCCGGTCTTCTTACCGTACACGACGTTGGAGGTAATGGTCAGAACCGAGGTCGTAGGCACGGAGTTGCGGTAGGTGTCGTTCATGCGGATGTACTCCATGAACTGGTGCACAACGTCGTGAGCGATCTGGTCGACGCGGTCGTCGTCGTTACCGTACTTGGGGAACTCGCCCTCGGTCTCGAAGTCGACGATGATGCCGTTCTCGTCACGGACGGGGTGGACCTTGGCGTACTTGATGGCGGACAGGGAGTCAGCCACGACGGAAAGGCCAGCGATGCCCGTAGCGAACCAGCGATGCACGTGCTTGTCGTGCAGAGCCATCTGGATGCGCTCGTAGCAATACTTGTCGTGCATGTAGTGAATGATGTTCAGCGAGTTGACGTACACGCCAGCGAGCCACTTCATCATGTCGTTGTACTTTGCCACAACGTCGTCGTAATCGAGCGTATCGCCCTCGACGGCGCGGTACTTGGGGCCGACCTGCTTCTTGGAGACCTCGTCAACACCGCCGTTGAGTGCGTACAGCAGGCACTTGGCCAGGTTGGCGCGAGCGCCGAAGAACTGCATCTCCTTGCCGATGCGCATGGAGGACACGCAGCAGGCGATGCCGTAGTCGTCGCCGTGGTAAACGCGCATGAGGTCGTCGTTCTCGTACTGGATCGAGGAGCTGGCGACAGAAGTCTTGGCGCAGAACTTCTTGAAGTTCTCGGGCAGACGGGTCGACCACAGAACGGTCATGTTGGGCTCGGGGCTGGTGCCCATGTTCTCGAGCGTGTGCAGGTAGCGGTAGCTCATCTTGGTAACGAGCGTACGGCCGTCAACACCCATGCCGCCGATGGACTCGGTGACCCACTGCGGATCGCCGGTGAACAGGGCCTGGTACTCGGGGGTACGGGCAAACTTGACCATGCGGAGCTTCATGATGAAGTGATCCACGAACTCCTGGATCTGCTCCTCGGTGAAGGTACCGTTGGCAAGGTCGCGCTCAGCGTAGATGTCGATGAACGTAGAGGTACGGCCGATGGACATAGCGGCGCCGTTCTGCTCCTTGACGGAAGCGAGGTAGGCGAAGTACATCCACTGGATGGCCTCCTGCGTGTTGGTAGCAGGGTTGGAAATGTCGAAACCATAGGTCTCGGCCATCATCTTGAGCTCGCCGAGGGCGCGGATCTGCTCCTGCAGCTCCTCACGATCGCGGATGTTGTCGGCGGTCATGACCGTCGGGGTGGAAGCCTTCTGGGCCTCCTTGTCCTTGATCAGGTAGTCGACGCCGTACAGGGCAACACGACGGTAGTCGCCGATGATGCGGCCGCGGCCATAGCCATCGGGCAGACCGGTGATGATGTGGGCCGAGCGGCAGGCGCGCATCTCGGGGGTGTAAACATCGAAGACGCCAGCGTTGTGGGTCTTGCGCTCGAAGGTGTAGCGCTCGACAACGTTCTCGTCGACCTTATAGCCGTGCTGGCTGGCAGCCTGGCAAGCGATGCGGATGCCACCGTTGACGTGCAGCGCGCGCTTGAGCGGCTTGTCAGTCTGGAGACCGACGATGGTCTCCTTCTCGCGGTGGGCGTTATCGATGTAGCCAGCGGGGTGGCTCACGATACCCGTAACGGTCTTGGTGTCCATATCGAGGACACCGCCCTGCTCGCGCTCCTTAAGCAGCAGGTCGAGAACCTCGCCCCACAGCTCCTTGGTACGCTCGGTTGGGCCGGCGAGGAACGACTCGTCGCCCTCGTAGGGGGTGTAGTTCTTCTGGATGAAGTCTCGGACGTCAACTTCTCCCGTCCAGATGCCTTCCTTGAAGCCTTCCCATGCCTCCTGCATTGTGTAACCACGCTCCTAGTTACGTGTAATGCGGCGCTCTCTCACACCGCTGCTTATTGAATTCTTGAATGTTCGGCTTGCACTACCGGCTTCTTCCGTTCTTCACCACACGTTGGTGCAGGGAAAACGTTTGTCCACCTTGGAACTACAACCCAAAACCCAAGATTTCACCCGTTTGAGAAGGATAACATAGCGACCCTCTCCATCTGGGCTGTTATATGTTTCTTTTTTTATATCATAAAGGCGTTTTTTACAAACCCGCAGGAAATGCGAGCGCGAACAACTACCGTTCACCGATTTGTTTGGTATTTTTCCTTGCCTTTGTACGACGTTCACTCTAGCTGTTATGCCAGCTTTAGCAGGGTAAAGTGTTCCAGTGACCCTACAGAAACTGCAGGGCGGCCACGGGATCCCCCGTGGCCGCCCTGTGGCGTGACTAGTTTTTAGCTTTGATTGCCGCTTGGCATTAGGCGGCTGAGGCGGCCTTGTCGGTCGTTGCCTTGCTGTTGCTCTGCTGGCCCTCAAAATGCTTGTAGCACCAGCTGGTGACCAGCGGGGTCAAAATAGCAGTCACGATTGCACAGGCAGCAACCTGTGCCGTGGCCGTCGCGAGCACCACACCGCCGTACAAGGCCTCGTTGACGCTTGCCATGGCAGCAGGCGTGGCCACATTGGCTCCGGCGCAGCTCGAAATGGCCGCACCTGCGACACCCGTACCGCCTGTGAGCTTATCGACCGCGATAACGGGAATTGCAAAGACCACCGAGCAGATCACGCCGAGCAGAATACCGGGAAGACCACCATTAATGAGCTGGCCAAAGGTCATGGTCGAGCCCATGGCAAAGAAGACGAGCACGATGATGGCGGAAAGTGCCGGTGCCATCATCTTCTTAAAGCTGGGGAAGAGGTTACCCAGAATAATGCCGACGACGATCGGCAGGATGGCGCCCACGAGCGACCAGCCGATCGGAGCCTGACCGGCAGCGCCGAGCACGATCATCGTGACCGGAGGGCCGACAACCAGCGTGGTGATGGCGACGGCGCCACGCTCGGCCTCATTGCCCATGGTGCCCATCAGACCAGCGTACATAGCGTTGTTGGCGCCGGTGCAAGCGGCCAGCATCACCATGGCAGAGATGCCAAACAGGTTGTCGTTGAATACATAAAGGATGAGCAGCGACACGGCAACGACCACGATCTGCTTGACGGCGATGATGATGGCGCCGCGGGCAGCGGCGGCAGGAGCGCTCTTAAACGAAATCGTCGTACCGACGATGAGCAAAAAAGCGCCAACAAGCGGGCCTGCGCCCTGCTGGGTCATGCCGAGCGTAAAGCTGCCGAGCGTTTTGAACAGATCGGGGAACAGCGTGTTGAGCAGGCAGCCCAACAAAAGCGGCACCAAAATATTGGCACCCGGGATGGAGGACATCTTAAAGAACGGCTCCTTTGCCGCCGGCGCCTCCACCGCAGTCGATTCACTCATATATATCTCCTTTGGATGCATGCGAATCGTAGCCGCACGCGCCTTTGTCAGAAAGAAGGCGACGGTCCCGAGTCGCAGGAGCCGTCGCCGAATTAACGTCGCGGGGTATTACCCGTCCAGAACGATGCCACCGTCGCAGTCACCGATCTCGCCGTTCACGAAGCTAGCGAGGTCGGAAGCGAAGAAGAGCACCATCTGCGCAGGCTCGCTGGCCTGGGCGGCGCGGCCCAGAGGAATACCGTTGATGATGCGCTGAGAGTTCTCGTCAGAGAGAATCGAGGTCATATCGGTAAGGGTGAGCGACGGGCACACGGCGTTGCAGCGGACGCCAAACTTGCCGCCTTCCTTGGCGACTGCCTTGGTTAGACCGTTAACACCGGCTTTGGAGCTGGCGTAGGCAGCGGTGCCGAGCAGGCCGCCGCCGATCTTGCCAGCAACAGAGCTCACGTTGACGATAGTGCCGGCATGGGCCGCCTTAAAGTGCGGGTACACGGCGTTCATCATGGTAAAGGTGCCGTTGAGGTTGATGTCGATGGTGCGACGCCACTCGGTGTCATCGATCTCGTCGAACTTCTTGGTGCTGATGACGCCAGCACAGTTGATCAGGATGTTGGTTTGCGGCAGGTCCGTAAAAATCTGCTCGACGGTCTCGCGTGCCTTGGGTGCATCGGCGACATCGAGCTGATAGAACTTGTTGCCCTCGCCAAGCTCGACCACAGCGGCCTCGCCCTTGGCAGCGTTCCTTGCGATGAGCGCGACGTGTCCGCCGCCCGCGACGATGCCCTTGGCGATCTCGAGGCCAATGCCCTGAGTGCCACCCGTGACAATCGCGGTCTTGCCCGTGAAGTCAAATGCCATGACTCCATCCCCCTTTATATAAGGTGTCTCCTTGCGGGAAGTTGGAGCATCGCACGTGGCGATAAATGAGTCCCAGTCGTCATGGTGGTGACAACCCCTCGCCTAACCGCGGGCATAATAGTTCTTTGAAACGCTTCAGCAATTGAATTTTTTAACTCTTTATGCGCTCTTTATATTGCCCACTGAATGAGGCCCGAATATGCGGGTATCATCTTTCACCGAAAATAGTTTCTAGTGTTAGGGGTTTTCGGTGGAAGATACCGATTTCCATGAGCTTGGACGTCAGCTCTTAACTGAGTTTGGCAGCATGCATCATCGCATTTCACGCTCTGCGGACAAAGCTCTCGGCGGCGAGATGGCTGTCATGCGCGCCCTCATGCTCGCTGGCGGTTCGCTCACGCCGAGCGAACTCGCAAATCGCGCCTGGGTCTCGAGTGCCCGCATCGCCAATATCTTACGCACTCTCGAAGCCAAGGGCTGGGTCGAGCGCGAGCACTCAAAGACCGACCGTCGTCGTGTACACGTCACGATGACCGATAAGGGATTCCAGAATCTCGAAATCAAACGTCGGGAATTCGAGGAGCGCACCGCGGCCTTCCTCGAGCAGCTCGGCGAAACAGATACCCAAGAGATGGTGCGCCTTCTAAGGCGTTTCAACGAAATTATCGACCGCAATCAAGAAAGGAGAGATGCCGAGTGAGGATTCTCAAGCTCTTTAAAAAGCATGTCCTGGCACTGTTCACAGCTATCGTACTTATCGTAATCAGCTGCAACGCCGATCTGGCACTGCCTACCTACATGAGCGACATCGTCGACGTGGGCGTACAGCAAGGCGGCATCGCCTCGCCCGTGCCCGACACCATTCGTGCCGAATCACTCGATGACCTTGAGCTCTTTATGAGCACCAAGGACGCCAAAGCTGTGGAGGCCGTGTTTAGCAAGGCTGACAAAAAAGGCATTCGAACGTACAAGGGCACCGAGGAAGAGCGTGCCGATGGCGGCAAGATTGCCGACATTATGAGCCTGCCCGAGACCGTCGTCCTTTCTCTCAACCAGGGCATCGACGCCAGCTCCATGGGCGACATGACCGGCGCATCCACCGAGGCAAGCAATGGCGGCGGCGCCCAGGCCATGCCCACCCCCGAGCAGATGGCGGCAATGACGCCCGAGCAGCTCGCCGAGACGCAGCAGAAGGCCACAGCGGCGCAAAACATGCAAAAGCAGATTGATGCCGACGGCGGCAAGATCACCATGAAGAGTCTGCGCCTAGGTGTCGAGGGCGGTCTGGTAGACCAAAGCAAGCTCGTCGAGGGCGCCAATGAAATGGCGGACAAAATGGGCTCCATGTCGGGCTCCATCGTGACCCAACGCGCCGTGAGCTATGTGCAGGACGAGTACAAGGCACAGGGTATCGACCCCGCCGACGTGCAGAACGCCTACCTGGGCCGCATGGCGACCACGATGTTTGGTCTGTGTCTGGTGTCGCTGGTCGCCACCATCCTGACCGGTGCCGTGGCTTCGCGCACCGCCTGCTCCATCGCCCGCGACCTGCGCCGCGAGACCTTCAACAAGGTTATGCACTTCTCGCCGGCCGAGGTGGGCAAGTTTAGCCAGGCCTCGCTCATCACCCGCTGCACCAACGACATTCAGCAGATTCAGATGGCCGCAACCCTGTTTATCCGCATGTGCCTCATGGCGCCCGTCATGGGCATCGTCGCCGTCATGCGCGTCCTGGCCAACCACACCGGCCTGGAGTGGACCATCGCCGTGGCCATCATCGCGGTCTCGGCCGTCGTCGGCGTGCTTATGGGCCTCACCATGCCCAAGTTCAAAAAGATGCAGAGCTTTGTGGACCGCGTGAACCTTACCGCCCGCGAGCTGCTCGACGGCCTTATGCCCATCCGCTCGTTTAACCGCGAGGAGCATGAGCTCGAGCGCTTTGACCAGGCGTCCCTCGACCTGATGACCACGCAGCTCTACACCAACCGCGCCATGAGCTTTATGATGCCGCTCATGATGCTCGTCATGAACTGCATCACCGTGCTTATCGTCTGGTTTGGTGCGCAGGGCGTGTCCGACGGCGTGATGCAGGTCGGCAACATGATGGCGTTTATCTCCTACACCATGCAGATCGTCATGGCGTTTATGATCCTCACCATGGTTTCGGTCATCCTGCCCCGCGCCGAGGTCGCAGCCGAGCGCGTGGAAGAGGTCATCACCTGTCCCACGAGCATCAACGACCCCGTCTCGCCCAAACTGCCCGCGGCCAACGCGCCGCGCGGTGAGCTCGCCTTCCACGACGTGAGCTTCCAGTATCCCGATGCCCACGCCGATGTCATCAGCGGTGTGAACTTCACCACGCACGCCGGCCAGATGCTCGGCATCATCGGCTCCACGGGTTCGGGCAAGTCCACGCTTGTGCAGCTCATCCCGCGCCTGTACGACGTCACCGGCGGCAGCATTTCGCTCGACGGCATCGACGTGCGCGATATGACCCTTTCCGAGCTTCGCCGCCGCATTGGCTATATCCCGCAGCAGGGGCGTCTGTTCTCGGGCACTGTCGAGAGCAACCTCAAATTTGCCGGCGACATGGTGAGCGATGATGACATGCGCCAGGCGGCACGCATCGCACAGGCCGAGGACTTTATCGCCGAGCGCGAGGGCGGCTACGACTCCCCCATCAGCCAGGGCGGCTCCAATGTCTCGGGCGGTCAGCGCCAGCGCCTGGCCATCGCCCGCGCGTTGGCCAAAAAGCCCGAGGTCGTGGTGTTCGATGACTCGTTTAGCGCCCTCGACTACAAGACCGACGCGCGCCTGCGCGAGGAGCTTGCCAAAAACGTTACCGACGCCGCGCTCGTGGTCGTGGCCCAGCGCATCGCGACCATCATGCACGCCGATCAGATCATCGTGCTCGACGACGGCCACGTAGTGGGCACCGGCACGCACGAGGAACTGCTGCACAACTGCCCGGCATACCTGGAGATCGCACAGTCGCAGCTTTCCGCCGAGGAGTTGGGGCTTACCCAAGAAGAGATTGAAGCCGTCATGGAAGGAGGCGAGCGCTAATGGCAGACGAGACCAAGACTCAGATTCCCAAGCCCACCCGCCGGCGCGGTCCCATGGGCCGCATGGGTGGTATGGGCCGCGGCGAAAAGGCCAAGGACTTTAAGGGCACCATGAGGCAGCTGCTCGGCTATATCGGCCAGCACAAGATTGCCGTGTTTGCCGCCGTCGCCTTTGCCGTGTGCTCGGTCATCTTTAATATTGTGGGACCCAAGGTGCTCGGCCAGGTTACGACTAAGCTGTTCGAGGGCTTGGTTGCCAAGGTCAACGGCACCGGCGATGTCGACTTTGCCTGGATCGCCAAGACGCTCGGCTTTTTGCTCTGTCTGTATCTGGCAAGCTCTGTCTGCGGCCTCATCCAGGGCTGGCTCATGACCGGCGTCACGCAAAAGATTTGCTACCGCATGCGCAAGGAGATCGCCGCCAAGATCGCTGTCGTGCCGATGAGCTACTTCAACGGCCACAGCAAGGGCGACGTGCTCAGCCGCATCACCAACGATGTCGACACGCTGGGTCAGTCACTCAACCAGAGCGTGACACAACTCATCACATCGGTGACGCAGATTATCGGCGTGCTCGTCATGATGCTGTCGATCAGTCTGCCGCTCACCGGCGTCACCGTGCTCACGCTGCCGGCAGCCGCGATTATCCTGACCGTGATGATTCACTTCTCGCAGCCGTACTTCCGCGAGCAACAGCAAGTCCTGGGCGCCGTCAACGGCATTATCGAGGAGGACTTTGCCGGCCAGAATGTCATTCAGGTGTTCGACCGCGCCGAGGCCTCAATCGAGGAGTTCGACCGTCAAAACGACCGCCTCTTTATTAGCGGCTGGCGCTCGCAGTTCCTGTCGGGCCTGATGATGCCGCTTATGAGTCTGGTGGGCAACATGGGCTACGTGGGCGTCGTCGTGGTGGGTGCGCAGCTCGCGCTGACCGGCAACGCCACGCCCGGCGACATCCAGAGCTTTATCCAGTACGTTCGCAACTTTACGCAACCCGTGCAGCAGCTGGGCAACGTGAGCAACACGATGCAGTCGATGGCCGCCGCCACCGAGCGCGTCTTTGAGTTCCTGGCCGCGGCCGAGGAGGAGCAGAAGGCCGACGCGCAGATTCCCGAGAAGCGCCCCGGTCACGTGGAGTTCGACCACGTCAAGTTTGGCTACACGCCGGACAAGACCATCATCCACGACTTTAGCTGTGAGGCGCAGCCCGGTCAGACCATCGCCATCGTCGGTCCCACCGGCGCTGGCAAGACCACGCTCATCAAGCTGCTGCAGCGCTTCTACGACGTGGACGGCGGTTCGCTGCGCGTCGAGGGCATCGACGTGCGCGACTGGGACCGCGCGGCACTGCGCGGCGAGTTTGCCATGGTGCTGCAGGATACCTGGCTGTTTAACGGCACCATTCGCGAGAACATTCGCTACGGACGCCCCGATGCGAGCGATGCCGAAGTCGAAGCCGCCGCACGCGCCGCACGCTGCGACCACTTTATCCATACGCTCGCCGGTGGCTACGACTTTATGATCAACGAGGAGGGCACTAACCTGTCGCAGGGTCAGCGCCAGCTCGTGACCATCGCCCGTGCCATTTTGGCCGACCGCCCGGCGCTGATTCTAGACGAGGCGACTTCCAACGTCGATACCCGTACCGAGGAGCTCATTCAGCGCGCCATGGATGCGCTGATGCAAGGCCGTACAAGCTTTGTCATCGCGCACCGCCTGTCCACGATCCGTAACGCCGACGTGATCTTGGTGATCCGCGACGGCGACATCGTCGAGAAGGGCACACACGACGAACTGCTCGCCCAGGGCGGCTTCTACGCCGACCTGTACAATTCGCAGTTCGACGAAGCGGCGTAAATTCTGCCACAGGGAACGAATAACGCCCGAGAACGGGGACGCAGGACAATCTGCGTCCCCGTTTTTGTTTTGCAGCCCTCGAACCGCCTCCCCTGGGACCTGATTGACGCCCCCCTCAAGGCCCCGTGGACAAAAAATGGCAAATATGAGTACTGTCACCTTTTTAGTAACAGCCAAAACGACCCAAAACACCGCTCTTGTAGCTTGTATGCACCTCCACATTGCTCAATCAGCTCTGTATCAGGCTTATATGTACTAGCGTTAATGAACATATTTACTTTTATGTCCATTATTTTGTGGGAGCAATATGGCACTACAGCAGCAACAGTACTCATATTTGGCATTTTTTGCCCACAGGGTCTGGAGAACACCAAAGATTTGGCAATGCCAGCGAACAAACCGCGCCCTGGTGCAAGGAGTGTCCCCAACTGCCGGCACAAAAGGAACGTCCCCAAGTGCCACCTTTAAACAAGAACGTCCATTACGACTACATCGATGTTTTGGAAACGACAGACACTATGACCCAATCCAGGGGCACGGAAACGACAGGAGCCCCCGCT